>DATBER010000129.1:0-8624 GCA_036558905.1 Jatrophihabitantaceae bacterium
AAGACCCGGGCCGGGCGCAACGGCAAGCCGATGCGGCTGTTCCACCTGTCGAACAGCTACCTGGCCTTCGTTTTCGTGGCCGTCGCGATCGACACGTTCGTTCGCTGAGCCCCGACCCTGGGCTCAGTCCGGGATCGACACGGGGAAGCTCACCGGCGTCATGACGCTGATTGCCGGGTTGCCCGACTCGCCGCCGCTGATCGTGACCGTGCCTTTGGCGAAGTCGGCCGGCACCTCGAACACCGCGAACACGCGATTGGTCGGGTCGACGTCCTTGGCGGTGATCGGCCGGCCGCCCGCCGGCGTCA
Source organism: Jatrophihabitantaceae bacterium (assembly GCA_036558905.1). GTDB lineage: Bacteria > Actinomycetota > Actinomycetes > Mycobacteriales > Jatrophihabitantaceae > DASXRA01. Next base: position 309 of record DATBER010000129.1, read on the forward strand.
GCTTCAGCAGCGGCGCGTCGATGCCGGTCTCGTTGGCCTGGTGCGGCGCCTGGAACCGGCAGTCCATCCAGAGCAGCGCGTGGTTGCCGTCGGTGGCGTGGTGCTGGCCGTCGTCGGTCCAGTAGCCGAGCAGGGCGTGCGTGACGGTCAGCGTGCCGGCCAGGGTCGACATGTTGCCGGCCCGGTTGAACTTGAACGTGATCGGCCGGTTGACGGACACGGTGGCGTCGATGCTGGTGCGGCGCAGCACGGCCAGGTTGCTCGGGCCCGGGGCGCCCGACGGCAGGGCCAGCGTCTGCTTGACGCCGTCCGCATCGAGCACGAGGTCCGCGTGCCCGCTGTCCGGGACGGCTACCACCACGGCCTGGGTGCCCTTGACCTGAGGGAGCGGCCGGACGGCGCCGCCGTTGACCGACACGCCCAGCTGGTTGGGCGGCGGGGCGTTGTTGGCGACCTGGCCCGGCACCGAGGTGTAGGTGAACGCGACGAGCCGGTGCCCGGCCGGCGCGCTGCGGGCGGCGTCGCCGGTGCCGTACCGGTCGACCTGGCCGATCCTGGTCAGCTTCACGCCGCCGCGCAGGGCCACCATGACGGCATTGGCCGGCGCGTCGGACACGGCCTGGGTGCCGAGGTCGGCGGCCACCAGCGCGTCGGCTGCGGCGGCCGGGGGCGCCGGTACGGCGAACGTGGCGTCGGTGGACATCGACTTCTTGTCCGGCCGGCGCAGCTCGAACCCGATCGGCGGCAGGCCGGGCTCGCTGTTGATGGGCTGCGCGGCCGCGGTGAGCTTCACCCCGCCGGGCGCCGGCGTGCTGTCCAGCGGATACGTCAGGTAGGTGCGGGCCGGGTCGCCGTCGACGAACAGCACCGGTCCGCAGCGCAGGGCGCTGTCGACGTCGGTCTTCTTGGCGCCTTTGGCCGGGGTGTCCGGAACCGCGAAGTAGCAGCGCGTATCGGGGCTCTTCACGCCGTGGCGGCCGGCGACGAGCGCGTCGACCGACTTCTCGGCTTGGGTGAGCGTCGCCGACGGGTCGTCGATGGCCTGGCCGTCGAACGTGAAGCGACCCGACGAGGACTTGTGCACGGCGAACCAGCCGGCGGTGAGCCCGCCGGCGAGCAGCGCGGCGCACGCGGCGATCACCACCGGGCGGCGCCGCCGGGACCGGGCGGCCGCCCGGCGCCTCGACGGCCGCCAGTCGTCCCCGCGCGCGGCCGGGAGGTACTCGGTGGCTGGCGGTGGGTCGAGCGCCGGCGCGGGCGAGGGGTAGGCGGCCGGGCGGTACGGGGCGGTTGGTAGGTGGCTCGTGGCCTGGGCGGCGACCGGCTCGGCCCGGTAGGCCGGCACCGCGTCGAACGGATGCCGATTGTTGGTCCATCGGTCACCGTCGAAGTACCGCACCGACGTGGGGTCCTCGGGATCGGGGTACCACCCAGGCGTGGTCAACGAACACTCCTCCGTGCGAGCAGCTTCCGATGGTGCCATTCGCGCCCCATGCCGGTCCAAGCAGGGCGTGCTCGGCCGGAGGCTTTCGTACGATCGCGGTGTGACCGGAACAATCGCGCTCGCGACCTGTGCGCAACTCCCCGCAGGTGATGACGATTCGCAGCGGCTAGCTGGCGCTTTGAACGCTTTCGGCGTCACTGCATCCTGGCATGTCTGGGACGACCCGCAAGTTGGCTGGGAGCGCTTCGACCTGACCGTCGTCCGGTGCACCTGGGACTACACGATCGACCGGTCGGCGTTCGTCGCCTGGGCGGCCGGCGTCGACCGGCTGGCCAATCCGCCCGACGTCCTGGCGTGGAACACCGACAAGACCTACCTGCGTGACCTGAGCCGGGCCGAGCTGCCCGTCGTCCCGACGTCGTGGAGCGATCCGGGCGAACCGGTTGAACTGCCTGCCGGCGACTTCGTGGTCAAGCCCTCGATCGGCGCCGGGTCGAACGGGGTCGGTCGCTTCGGCCAGGACGCCCGCGTCGCCGCCCACGCGCACGCCACGGCCCTGCACGAGGCCGGCCGCACCGTGATGGTGCAGCCCTACGTCGACGGCGTCGACACGGCCGGAGAGACCGCGCTGATCTACTTCGACGGCGCGTTCAGCCACGCCGTCCGCAAGGCCCCGATGCTGGCGCAGAGCACGGTGAACGACCTCTCGTCCGAACTGTTCCAGCCTGAGCGCATTACGCCGACCGCCCCGGATCCGGCCGAACTGGCGGTCGGCGAGCAGATGCTGGCCTACGTCCGCAAGCGGTTCGGCGCCGACCTGCTCTACACGCGGGTGGACGTGCTGCCCTCGCCCGAAGGTCCGGTGGTGATCGAGCTGGAGCTCACCGAGCCTTCGCTGTTCCTTCTCTACGACGACACCGCTGCGGAGCGACTGGCGGCGGCGGTGTCGCGCCGGCTATGACGCTGCCGGTGCCTTCCCCGCAACGCCAGCGGGCGCTGCGTCGGATGAAGGCGAACGCCACCGGGCTGCTGCTCGCCGCGGCCGCCGTGTTCGTCGTGTGCGTGACGGCAGGCGACGGCCACGGCGTCTGGGGATACGTGCAGGCCGCAGCCGAGGCATCGATGGTCGGCGGGCTGGCCGACTGGTTCGCCGTCACCGCGCTGTTCCGGCATCCGCTGGGCATCCCGGTGCCGCATACGGCGATCATCCAGCGCAAGAAGGATCAGCTCGGCACGGCGCTCGGCTCGTTCGTGCAGGAGCACTTCCTGACCGCCTCGGTGGTGGGCGAGCACGTCGCCGCGGCCGAGGTGCCGCGCCGGACCGGCGAGTGGCTGGCCGTCCCGGACAACGCGGGCCGGGTCGCCGACGAGTTCGCCACTGCCCTGGGCGGCATCTCGACGTTCGTGCGCGACGACGAGGTGCGCGCGGCGGTGGCCGCCTACGTCGACAAGCGGCTGCGGGCGGCCGACCTGGCTCCGCTGCTGTCCCGGGTGCTGGGCGCGGTCTGCGAGTCGGGCCAGCACCAGGTTGCCCTCACCGCCGGCCTGCGCGGGCTGATGCGCTTCCTCGACGACAACCGGGCGATCTTCCGGCGCCGGCTGGCCGAGGAGTCGCCCGAATGGGTGCCCGAGTGGGTCGACGATCGGGTGTTCAACAAGCTGTTCAGCGGGCTGCAGTCGTTCCTCGCCGACGTGATGGCCGACGAGTCCCACGACCTGCGCCAGCAGTTCGACCGGCGCCTGCGCGACTATGCGACGGCGCTGCGCACCGATCCGGCCAAGGCGGCCAGCATCGACGCGGCCAAGTTGCAGCTGCTCGACCACCCCGAGGTGCGCGAGTGGATGTCGACGCTGTGGACCCACGTCAAGGGCGCCGTCGTCGCCGGGGCGGCCGACCCGGGCTCGGAGCTGCGCCGCACTGTCCGCACCCTGATCGTGCAGATCGGCACCTCGCTGCGCGACGACCCGTCGCTGCAGGCCAAGGTCGAGGCCGTACTGCAGCGGATGGTCGGGCACGTGTCGACCCGCTACGGCGCCGACATCGCCTCCCTCATCTCGACCACGGTCGCCCGCTGGGACGCCGAGGACACCAGCCGGCGCCTGGAGCTACAGGTCGGCCGCGACCTGCAGTTCATCCGCATCAATGGCACCGTGGTGGGCGCCCTGGTCGGGATTCTGATCTACGCGATCAGCCAGCTGCTCTGAGCGTCGCCGGGATCTTGATCGCTTCCCCTCCCGTCCGACCGGATTCAGGCCCGGACTTTGGTCGGAGTGGAGGGGAAGCGGATTGCCGGGGCGTGTCCGCTTCCCGGCCGAATTGGCCGCGTTCGGGGCGACTATGGCGATCTGGGCCGGGGGGCGCCGAGCGGCGATCCGTCAGCGACGACTGGTGCGACCGACCGATCGGTCGGTTGGACGGTCAGCAGCACGCGCAGGGCCGCCACCCAGACCAGGCAGGCACCCAGCATGTGCACCGCGACCAGCCCGGACGGCACGTGCGTGAAGTACTGGATGTAGCCGATCACGCCCTGGGAGAGCTCGATGCCGAGCAGCCACCACCCGGCCCGCTGGACCGAGCGCGAAGCCCGCGTTACCCGCAACAGCACGACCAGTCCGACGGTGAGCCCGACCAGCACCCACACCGCGTCGGCGTGCAGCTGGGCCACCCCGCTGGGATCCAGCGCGATCCGGTGCCGAGCTCCCTTGTCACCGGCGTGCGGCCCGGTGCCCGTCACGACGGTGCCCAGCGCAAGGACCACCACCGCGGCCAGCACGATCAGCCGAGCCAGCAGCACGGCCGGCCCGAACCCCGAGCCGGACGAGGACCTCAGCCGCCACCACAGCACCGTCGTCACCGCGATGATCGACATGGACAGCAGGAAGTGCGCGGCTACCGTCCACGGGTTGAGGTCGGTCAACACGGTGATGCCGCCCATGACCGCCTGCGCCGGGATGCCCAGAAATGCGAGCAACGCCAGGCCGAGTTCGCGGCGCTGCCGGTAGGCGGCGAGCAGGGTCAGCACGGCGATCAGGCCGAGGACGAACGTCAGCTGCCGATTGGTGAACTCGATGACGCCGTGGAAGGAGTGCGCGCGGGTGGGCGTCAGCGACGATCCGGTACAGCGCGGCCAGGTCGGGCAACCGAGCCCCGAACCGGTCAGCCGCACCGCGCCGCCGGTGACGACGATGACGACGTTGGCCACCACCGACGCCAGGGCCAGCTCGCGCAGCACGCGGGGCGAGCCGAACCAGTCGAGCACCCGCGTGCGCCAGCCGGCCGGGACCACCGAGCTCATTCCCATCGGAACCACCTGGCCGCCAGGGGCAGGCCGACCGCGGCCCAGATCAGCAGCGTCACGAGCGGGCGGATCGGGACCCCGTGGCCGTATTGCAGCACGCTGTGCAGGCCGTCGGACAGGGCGGCCGAGGGCAGGCAGCGCAGCACCTCGGCCACCCCGTGCGGGTACTTCGACAGCGGGATGGCGATGCCGCCGGCGAACAGCAGCACCATCCAGACCAGGTTGGCCGCGGCGAGCGTGACCTCGGCCCGCAGCGTGCCGGCCATCAGCAGCCCGAGCCCGCCGAACGCGACGGTGGCCAGCGCGATCAGCAGTACGGCCCAGATCGGGTCGCCGTGCGGGTGCCAGCCCAGCGCGAAGCCCAGCGCGCAGATCAGCACCGCCTGGATGACCTCGATGACCGCCACCGCCAGGGTCTTGCCCAGCAGTAATACCGACCGGGGTAGGGCCGTCGCGCCGAGGCGCTTGAGCACGGCGTACTTGCGCTCGAAGCCGGTGCCGATGGCCAGCCCGGTGAACGCCGCGCTCATCACGGCCAGGGCCAGGATGCTCGGCACCACGAAGTCGATCCGCCGTCCGTCCAGCGAGTACAGCAGCGGCAGGTTGAAGAACAGCAGGAGCAGCAACGGGATGATCAGCGTGAGGCCGACCTGCTCGCCGTTGCGCAGCAGCAGCCGCAGCTCCATGCCGGTCTGGGCCGCCAGCATCTGCGACCGCGGCGCTGCTCCGGGCGCCGGCGTGTAGTCGAGGATGGCGCTCATGCGCGCAGCTCCCGCCCGGTCAGGTCGAGGAAGACCTCCTCGAGGCTGCGCCGCTCGACGGCCAGCTCTTCGGCCAGGACGCCCTGTCCGGCGCACCACGCGGTGAGCGCCGCCAGCAGGTCGGGGTCGACCTGCCCGGTCACCAGGTACCGCCCGGGCGACTCCTCCAGCGCCCGGGTGCCCACCGGCAGCGCGTCCATCAGCGAGGCCAGCCGCAGCCCCTGCGGTGCCCGGAACCGGATCTGGCCTTCCGCCCCGGCCCGGGTCAGCTCGGCCGGGGTGCCCGACGCGACGAGCCGGCCCGAGTCGATCACCACGACCCGGTCGGCCAGCTGCTCGGCCTCGTCCAGGAAGTGCGTGGTGAGCACGACGCTCAGCCCGTCGGCGCGCAGCTGCCGGATCAGCTCCCAGGTGCCGCGGCGGGCCTGCGGGTCCATGCCGGCGGTCGGCTCGTCGAGGAACACCAGGGCCGGCCGCCCGACCAGGGCGAGCGCCAGCGACAGCCGCTGCTTCTGCCCGCCGGACAGCCGCTTGACCGGCGTCCGGGCCACGTCTGTGAGTCCCACCCGGTCGAGCAGGGCCGCCGGGTTCTGCGGGCGGCGGGCGTAGGACGCGAACAGCTCGAGCAGCTCGATGGCCCGAGCTGCGGTGTAGCCGCCGACCCCGTCCTGCAGCATCACGCCGACCAGGGGCTTGAGCGATGCGGCGTCGCGGATCGGGTCGAGGCCCAGCACCCGGACCCGGCCGCGGTCCGGGCGGCGGAAGCCCTCGCAGGTCTCGATGGTGGTGGTCTTGCCCGCGCCGTTCGGGCCGAGCAGGGCGACCAATTCGCCCCGTTCGACGGTGAGCGACAGGCCATCGACGGCCCGGCGCGCGCCGTAGGACTTGACGAGGCCCGCGACCTCGACCGCCGGCACGGCGTCTTCGCTCACGCGACGAGTTTAGGAATGTCTCGGGGCGCCGATCCGCCGAGTCCCCGAACCGGGTGACAGCGCCTACACGCCGGTGGCGCCGCTGCCGGCGTAGCAGTCGACATACTCCTGCCCGGACAGCGCCTGGACGGCCGCCCGGATCTCCTCGGTGATTGCCCGCAGCTTGCGGGCGCTGCGCTCGTCGGCCGCGCGCCCGGAGAAGTCCAGTGGCGTCCCGAAATGCACCTCGACCGGGGCGTAGTGCCAGCGCTTGCTGCCCGGCGGCTGGATCGCGCGGGTGCCGACCAGGCCCACGGGTACCACCGGCACGGCCGATCGAATCGCCACCCGGGCGACCCCGGTGCGGAACTTGTACAGCCGCCCGTCCGGCGAGCGGGTGCCCTCGGGATAGATGCCCAGGGCCTGGCCGTCGCGGAGCACGTCGACCCCGATGTCGATCGAGGCGGCCGCCGAGCGCGTGTCGGCCCGCTCGACGGACAGCTGGCCCAGGCCGTGGAACAAGGCCCCCATGGCCCGGCCGCGCAGCCCGGGGGAGTTGAAGTACTCGGCCTTGGCGAAATAGAAGACCTGCCGGCGGGCGGCCAGCGGGGTGAAGATCTCGTCCGCGAACGACACGTGGTTGCCGGCGATGATCACCGGGCCGGTGCGGGGCACGTTGGCCAGCCCCGTGACCCGGGGCCGGTAGACCGCCCGCAAGGCGGGGGCCACGGTTAGTTCGAGTGCGCGGTACAGCACGGCCAGAACCTACCGGGGGAATTGGGTGTGACGTGACACGCGGCGCCCCGGCCGGGACGCGCGCCGGGAAATAGGTCATACTGGTGTTGTGAAAATCGAGGGCGAGTGCCGGACCCGCGACGCGGTCGCCCGGCACGTGCTGCGCCGGGGCCCGCAGACGGCCGCGGCGCTGGCTGACGCCCTGGGCGTGTCGCCCGCGGCGGTGCGCCGCCACCTCGACGCGCTGGTCGCCGAAGGCCTGCTCGTCGAGCGCGAGCCCCGGCCGGCCGCCCGGCGGGGGCGGGGTCGCCCGGCCCGCACGTACGCCCTAACCGACGAGGGGCGGGCCGCCTTCCCGCACGGCTACGACGACCTGGCCACCACCGCGTTGCGCTACCTGAACGAGACCGGCGGAGAGGACGCCGTGGCGTCGTTCGCCGCGCACCGGGCCGCGGGTCTGGAGCAGGCGATCAAGATCACCGGCAAGACGATCGCCCAGCGGGCCGACAGTCTGGCCAGCGCCCTGACCGAGCAGGGCTACGCTGCCTCCACCGCCCCGTCGGGTGTCGGCGTGCAGGTCTGCCAGCACCACTGCCCGGTGGCCCACGTCGCCGCCGAGTTCCCCGAGCTGTGCGAGGCCGAAACGCGCGCCTTCGAGCGGGTTCTCGGCACCTACGTCCAGCGCCTGGCCACCATCGCCCACGGCGACGGGGTCTGCACCACGCACGTCCCGGTTCCACCGAAGCACGTCCCAGTTCCACCCATATCACCGTCCCGATCCGGGAGGACCGCATAGTGACCACCACCGCTCCGCTCACCCAGGACGAGCAGATCGCTGCCCTGTCCAAGTACGGGTACGGCTGGGTCGACACCGACATCGCCGGCGCCAGTGCCCGGCGTGGGCTCTCGGCCGAGGTCGTCGCCGACATCTCGGCCAAGAAGAGCGAGCCCGCGTGGATGCTCGAACGCCGCCTCAAGGCGCTGTCGATCTTCGACAAGAAGCCGATGCCGAACTGGGGTTCGGACCTGTCGGGCATCGACTTCGACAACATCAAGTACTTCGTGCGTTCCACCGAGAAGCAGGCGGCGTCCTGGGATGAGCTGCCCAGTGACATCAAGAACACCTACGACAAACTCGGCATCCCGGAGGCGGAGAAGCAGCGCCT
>DATBER010000130.1:0-3060 GCA_036558905.1 Jatrophihabitantaceae bacterium
GCCAGGTCCGCCCACGATCGCTAGGCTGCCGGGCATGGGTGACTTCGTCAGCGTCGACGCCAAGGACGGCGTGGCCACGATCCGGCTGAACCGGCCGCCGATGAACGCGATCAACCGGCAGGTGCAGGAGGAGCTGCGCGAGGCTTCCCGCGACGTCGGCGCCGACGAAGCGGTGCGCGCGGTCGTGATCTACGGCGGCGAGAAGGTGTTCGCGGCCGGCGCCGACGTCAAGGAGTTCGCGCCGATGACGCACGCGCAGCTGATGCGCGACGCGGAACGGATCAGCTCGTCCATCGACGCCGTGGCCCGGATTCCCAAGCCGGTGATCGCCGCCGTCACGGGTTACGCGCTCGGGGGCGGTTGCGAGCTGGCCCTGGCCGCCGACTTCCGGGTCAGCGGCGAGAACGCCAAGTGGGGCCAGCCCGAGATCCTGCTCGGCATCATCCCGGGAATGGGCGGCACCCAGCGGCTGCCCCGGTTGATCGGCCCGGCCCGGGCGAAGGACCTGATCTACAGCGGCCGCCTGGTCGACGCGGGCGAGGCACTCGGCCTCGGGCTGGTCGACACGGTCGCCCCGGACGAGGACGTCTATTCGACGGCCCTGGAGATGGCGGCCCAGTACGCGAAAGGCCCGGCCCTGGCCCTGCAGGCGGCCAAGGCGGCCATCGACGGGGGTATGGACACCGACCTCGGCAACGGCCTGCGCCTCGAGTCGCACCTGTTCGCCTCGATCTTCGCCACGCCCGACCGCGACACCGGCATCAGGTCGTTCCTCGAGAACGGTCCGGGCAAGGCGGAGTTTGCGTGAGCGCAACCGCTGAACAGATCGAGGCGGCCTGGAACGATCCCAAGCTGGCCAACGTCCTCTACCACGACTGGGAAGCCGGCAGCTACGACGAGAAGTGGTCGATCTCGTTCGATCAGCGCTGCATCGACTACGCCCGCGACCGGTTCGTCAACATCGCCGGGGCCGAGGGCTGGCCGTACGCGCGGGTACTGGAGCTGGGCTGCGGCACCGGCTTCTTCCTGCTGAACCTCAAGCTGGCCGGCGTGGTGGACGAAGGCCACGTCACCGACCTGAGCCCGGGCATGGTCGAGGTGGCCCGGCGCAACGCCCGCAACCTGGGCTTCGACGTCGAGGGCCGGGTGGCCGACGCCGAGCGAATCCCTTATGACGACGGCACTTTCGACCTGGTTGTCGGCCACGCGGTGCTGCACCACATCCCCGACGTCGAGCAGGCCTTCCGCGAGGTGCTGCGCGTGCTCAAGCCGGGCGGGCGGTTCGTCTTTGCCGGCGAGCCCACCAAGTGGGGCGACTACATCGCGCGCCACCTGTCCCGGGCCACCTGGTGGGCGGCCACGCATGTCGCCCCGCCGTCGTGGCGGCGGTCCCAGGCGCAACTCGACGAGTCGTCGCGGGCGGCCGCCCTCGAGTCGGTGGTCGATCTGCACACGTTCGTGCCGTCCGTACTGGAAGGTATGGCCAACCGGGCGGGCGGCGACGAGGTCGCCACCAAGTGCGAGGAGCTCACCGCCGCCTGGTTCGGCTGGCCGGTGCGTACCTTCGAGTACGCGGTACCGCCGGGCAAGCTGGGCTGGAAGTGGGCCAATTTCGCCATGAAGAGCTGGCAGCGACTGTCCACTGTGGACAGGGCCTTGGCCCGGCTGGTGCCCAAGGACCTTTACTACAACGTCGAGATCACCGGGACGAAGCCGTGCGTGCCCTCCTGATCGACCTGGACGGCACGTTGTCCGACTCGGCGCCGGGCATCCTGTCGTCGCTCCGCCGCGCGTTCGCCGACGTCGGCGTGCCGCCCCTGGAGGCCGAGACCGAGCTCGCCCTGCTCGGGCCGCCGTTCTACGAGTCGCTGCCGCCGCTGGTCGGGGCCGACCGGGTACCGGCGATCATCGATCGGTACCGGCACTACTACGACACGGCCAAGTTCGACACCAAGCTCTACGACGGCATGGGCGAGGTGCTGTCCGACCTGCGCGAGCGCGGGGTCAGGCTCGCCGTCGCCACCAGCAAGCCCGAAGCGTACGCGATGCCGATCGTCGAACACCTCGGTATCACCGAGTACTTCGCGGTGATCGGCGGTGACGCGCTGGACGGTTCGCGCGAGACCAAGGCCAAGGTCATCGCGTCCGTACTGGAGCGTCTGGACAACCCCGACCCGGCCGAGCTGCTCATGCTGGGCGACCGTTCGCACGACGTCGACGGGGCGCGCGCGCACGCGATCGGCTGCCTCGGCGCCGGATGGGGCTACGGCCGCCCCGGTGAACTCGACGGTGCCCTCGAGGTCTTCGCGACACCCCGCGACCTGCTGGCCCAGCACGATCGGCTCTTCGGTGAGCGTGATGCTGCGACGGCGTGAGGCACGCAACGCCCGCTTCCTCACCGTCGCCTCGCTGCGCTGGGTGATTCGCCATCGCGCGTACACGCCCTGGTACCTGGTCCGGTACTGGCGCTTCCTGCGGTTCAAGCTGGCCAACCCGCACGTGATCACGCAGGGGTTCGTCTTCCTCGATCGTGGAGCCGAGCTGTATGCCCGCCGGGGGATGGGCCGGCTGATCCTCGGTCGGTGGCTGCATCTGGGCGTCGGCACCGCGATCCGCTGCCACGAGGGCACGTTGCGCATCGGCGACAAGTGCACGTTCGCCCGCCGCGTGTCGGTCAACTGCTACCTCGACGTCGAGATCGGCGACTACGCCCTCATCGCCGACGACGTGTACGTCTCCGACTTCGACCACCGCTTCGCTGATCTGGACCGCCCGATCAAGGACCAGGGCATCGTCAAGTCGCGGGTGCGCATTGGCGACGACGTGTGGCTCGGCACCAAGGCGACGGTAACCCGTGGCGTCACGATCGGCCGCGGTGCGGTGGTGGGCGCCAACGCCGTGGTCACGCGTGACATCCCGGATCACGCGGTGGCGGTGGGCATTCCGGCCCGGGTGATCCGAACCCGAGTTACTGCCCCGCGCCGGGAATTCAGACGATAATTCCGGCGCCCAGCTGCACGCTCGCGGCGTTGTCGTCGTCGCCGATACAACAGCGGTATC
>DATBER010000131.1:0-41113 GCA_036558905.1 Jatrophihabitantaceae bacterium
TTATTCGATAGACGCAGGGAAGAGGCGGCGATGAGTGACCGGACCTGGCTGGCCGAGCAGTTCGAGCAGTCCCGCGCCCGGCTGCAGTCCGTCGCCTACGGCATGCTCAGCTCGGTCAGCGAGGCAGAGGATGCCGTGCAAGAGGCCTGGTTGCGGCTCGATCGCGCCGACGCCGACGCCATCAGGAACGTGAATACCTGGCTGACCACCGTCGTGGCGCGCATCTGCCTGGACATGCTGCGTGCCCGCAAGCTGCGCCGCGAGGACTACGTGGGCACGTCGCTGCCCGAGCCACTCATTCAGGAGCCGGTCGCGGATGGGCCGGAGGGGCAGGCAGAACTCGCCGACTCGATCGGGTTGGCGCTACTGGTCGTGCTGGACAGTCTCGGCCCGAGCGAGCGTCTTGCGTTCGTCCTGCACGACATCTTCGCGCTTTCTTTCGAGGAGATAGGCAAGATCATGGAACGCACGACCGAAGCGGCGCGGCAGCTGGCCAGCCGGGCTCGCCGACGGGTGCAGGCGGCGCCGCAACCGGAACGGGATGTCGCCCGGCAACGGGAGGTCGTCGATGCGTTCTTAGAGGCAGCACGCTCCGGGAACTTCGACGCTCTGCTCAGCGTGCTCGCCCCCGACGTCGTGCTGCGCTTCGACCTCGGCCCCGATCTCGCGCACCGACCCCTGATGGGCTCGGACTCGGTTGCGCGGCACGTACTCGCAACCGCGCCGCGCTTCGTCGCCTTCGCCAAACCGGTTCTGGTGAACGGCAGCGCCGGCGCGCTGTTCGGAACGAAGGACGAACCGATCTCCGTCCTCGGCTTCACCGTTGTCGACGGACGGATCGCGGCACTCGACCTGATCGTCGACCCGGCCAAGCTCCGCCACCTCAGCATCGACCCGAACTGACGGCACCCGGTCGTGCTGACCCGATGCGGTACGCAGGTCAGGAGCTGGTCGGCGGAAGGGCGGCACCCTACCGGCGGCGCGTAGCCTCGATGGGTGTTGCAATCGGCGCTATGGGTTCTGGGGCGGTCGCGCTACCGGGCGCTGACGGCGCTGATGCTCGTCGTCGCGCTCGGCTGTATCGGGGCGGGTACGTGGCAGGTGTCACGCTATGCGCAAAAGGTGCGTGACAACGAGGCGCTGGTCCGCAACGCGCATATGGCCACGGTGCCGTTGAGCACTTCGCTGGTCCCGCTCGGGCATGACGCGCCGGTGCCGGGTCGCGACGCGATTCGCTTTCGCCCGGTCACCGTGTCTGGTAGCTACCTCCCGGGTCCGCCGCAGTTCGTGCGCAATCAGTCCCAGGACGGGGTCAACGGCTACTACGTGCTTGCCGGGCTGCGCACCACCGCGGGTGTGCTGCTGGTCGTGCGCGGGTTCGTCCCGGGCGACGATCGCACTGGGGCGCCGCCGAACACGCTTCCCGCGCCACCGGCAGGCGTAGTCAACGTGGCCGGGCGGCTGCAGACACCGGACGCGTCGAGTGACGCAGCGGCGCGCCTGCCTCGTGGCGAGCTGGAAACGATCAATCCGGACGAGCAGGCCGCGCGGCTCGGTGCGCCCGTGTACGACGGGTACGTCACGCTGAATGCGGGGCAGCCGGGGACGGCGGGCCTGACCGCCTTGCCCAGCCCGGACCTGTCCAATCCGGCCGGGGGCGCACAGGAGTGGCAACACTTGGCCTACGTCGTTCAGTGGTACCTGTTCGCGCTATTCGCCTTGGCGGCGCCGTTCCTGCTGGCTCGCCGCGAGGTGCGCGATGCGCGACGGCAGTTCCTCGGCCACGATCCGGACCTGGCCGAGCTGGGCGAGCCGGCTGACCAGCCGGCCCGGCCCGGCGGAGTGGGTCGTGACGTCGCGCTGCGGGAGCGCGGCACGGTTGCCGCCCGCGGTGAGCCGACACCTGATCAGTGGGAACGGGCCGCGCAGCTGGCCGACCGCTATGACCGCTCGCTGGGCCGTGGTCATGAGGCGGCATCCGACGTCCCGGCGCCGAACCGTCCCGGCCGGGCGGTCGACCGGCCCGTGATCGGCGGTCCGTACCAATTGCCGAACAGCGCCAGGACTGTGCAGCGCGTGTACGGGGATGGCTATCACAGCTCCTATAACGACTACCTGTGGCAGCTCGCCCTGGCCGACGGGGCCGTCCCGGCCGGGCCGCCGACCGGCGACGCTCCGACTCCCCAGGGCAGCAGCCACCCGGATATCCCGTCGCCGGACCGGGCCACCCCGAAGATCATCGAAGGCACGAGCACCGATCGCCAAGACAGTGCCGATTCGTGAGGCTCAGACGGTGAGTGCGATTCGGCGGGCGTCGTAGATCGCTGAGTGGATGTTGCGGCTGGCGACCGCGTCGCCGATACGGAACAGCTGATAGCGACCGTCCGGGTTAGTAGTCAGCTGTTGCGGCGTCACTTGGGTCAGCGCGTCGAGGTCGGTTTCGCCGCCGTTGATCGACTGGTCTCTGAGGTCCAGGTAGACGTCGTCGTTGGGGATTGTGCCGTGTTCGACGACGACCTGATCGACGATGCGCCGCGCCGAAGCGCCGGTGTATTCGTTCCGCAGCACCGCCAGCCGGCCGTCGGGGTGCCGGCGGACCTCGCGCAGTCGATGGTCCGGTGTGAGTCGCACGCCGGCGCGGTAGAACGCAGTGAGGTAGGCGGGATAGAGCGTGCCGACGACGTCGTGCCCCACGAGTCGGTCGGCGGTGACGATCTCGACCTGCGAGCCGCGGGCCGCGAGGTGCTCGGCCGTGGACAGCGCCTGGTCACCGCCGTGATCGTCGAAGACGAGCACCCGCGGCCCTGGTGACACCTCGCCGCCGAGGACGTCCCAGGTCGACACCGTCAAATCGTCGCCGGCGGACAGGTTTTGGGCCGCGGGCAGGCCTCCGGTCGCGATGATCACCGCGTCGGGATCGAGCACCTGGACAGCATTCGCGTCGGTGAAGGTGTTGAGCCGCACGTCGACGCCGAGGCGGCGTGCCTCCCGGTCGAGCCAGTTCACGATGCCGAGCAACTCCCGGTGCCGTTCCGTGGCTCGGGCGGCGAGTTGGACCTGGCCGCCGACCCGGCTCGCTGCCTCGAGCAGGGTGACCGCATGACCGCGTTCGGCACAGGCGCGGGCCGCCTCCAGTCCGGCGGGTCCGGCGCCGACGACGACGACACGTTTGGGTTCTGGTGCCGCCGGTGCGAGGTGCGGTATGAGCTGCTCACGGCCGGTCGCCGGGTTGTGCAGGCACAGCGAGTCGAGCCCGACGTAGATGCGGTTGATGCAATAGGACGCGCCCACACACGGCCGAATGCGGTCCTCGTCGCCCGCTTCGAGCTTGCGCACGATATGCGGATCGGCGATGTGCGCCCGGACCATACCCACGAGATCCACATATCCCTCGCGCAGCGCATGGCGTGCGGTGGACAGGTCGGCGATCCGTCCGGCGTGGATCAACGGCAGACCGACCTTGTCCCGGTAGGCCCCGACCAGCGGCAGGTATCCGCCGAGCGGAGTGCCGAGCGGCTGGATCTGCTGGGCGAGCTCGGCATCGGTGGTAGTGGAGCCGAAGGCCACGGAGACGAAGTCGACCAGCCCGGACTGCGCCAGCGCCTGCCCGACCGCGATGGAGTCGTCGGCTGTGAGCCCACCGTCGACGTTCTCGGTGATGCTCAGCCGGACACCGACGACGAAGTCGTCGCCGACCATCGTCCGGACCTGCTCGAGGACCTCGAGGGCGAACCGGAGTCGGTTGTCGAGGCGGCCGCCGTACCGGTCCGTCCTGCGGTTCATTCGTGGGGAGAGGAACTGGTCGATCAGATGCCCCGCGTACGCGCTGACCTCCACGCCGTCGAGACCGCCGTCGCGGCAGCGGCGCGCCGCCTCGCCGTACGCGCGCACGACCCGGCGGATGTCGAACTCCTCCATCGCCTTGGGGAAGCTGCGGTGCGCCGGCTCCCGCTGCGCCGACGACGACAGGATCGGCAACCAATCAGCGGTGTCCCACTCGGTGCGCCGACCCATGTGGGTGATCTGGCTCATGACCGCCGCGCCGTAGGCGTGCACGCGGTCGGCGAGCTGTCGCAGGTACGGAATGACCGCGTCGTCGCCGACGTAGAGTTGACCGAAGGTCGACGGAGAGTCGATCGCAACGTTCGCGGAACCGCCGATCATGGTTAGGGCGATACCGCCTTTGGCCTTCTCTTCGTGATAGAGCTGATAGCGCAGTTTCGGGATCCCCGCCTCGGCGTAAGCCGGCTCATGACTGGTGCTGACGATCCGGTTGCGCAGGCGCAGGTGTTTGAGCTGGTACGGCTCGAGGAGCGGGTCGAGAGACATTCGGGACTCCCTCGTGGGCGGTCCGGCGGAGGCGCCGATCCATCCCTTCGGGGCAGTGGGGTTCGAGTTACCGTAGGATGTGATCACAGATTACACAAGCCCTCGTTGATGAGCGCGCGCGTTGCGGAGGAATGCGTTGACGATGACCGTGCCCAAGGTGACTCCGCCCGCGCTGATGACCGACCAGGTCTTCAATGCAATCCACCAGGCGATCATGAGCGGCGACCTGCCCGCCGGATACCGCCTGCGGATCCGCGACATCGCTGCCCAGGTGGGCACGAGCGTCATGCCGGTTCGCGAAGCCATCCGCCGGCTGGAGGAGGCCGGTATCGCCGAGCGGGTACCCCATAAGGGAACCGTGGTTCGAGCGCTCACCCTGGACGAGCTCGTGCACATCTACGACGCCCGCCGCGTCCTGGAGGTCGAGGCCGCTCGGCAAGGCGCGCACGCGATCTCGGCCGCCGACACGAAACAGATGCGGCGGCACTACCGGCGAATCCTGACTGCTGTCTCCGAGGGCGACCTCGTCGGCGCCCTGGACGCCGACGAGGCGATGCTCGAGACCCTTTACCGCGCGGGCGGCAATCCCGTGCTCACCGAACTGATCCGCAGCCTGTGGCAGCGGTGCCGGGCCTACAAGATCGCCGGCGCGCACCGGGCGGCCGCAGAGTCCGACGACTCGGCGTGGTCGGTCTACCAGCCGAAACTCGTCGAGGCCGCACGCAGCAACGACGCGCGTGCCGCGGCAACCCTGACCGAGCAGTCACTGCGCCATGCCATCCGGCGAATCCAGACGCAGCTCGCCGACCAGAGCACGAACGCCAAGCAGCACTAGTGCGGGATACCAGGGAGCGTCTGACGCCTCCGGCCGAGATGCTCATGACGCCGATCTCCGGGCAACCAGGCTCGGCCTCGACGACTTCCGCTTCCTCCACTCGACCGGAGCCGACATCATGCGACGCCTCGGCCGGACCGATGAGGCGCGCGACGCGTATCGGCGGGCGCGGGATCTCACCGGCGACGGTGCCGAGCGGCGCTTCCTCGAACGCCGCCTCACGGACCTGGCAAGCTCGGCCGGCCCGGGCTGGCAGGCCACCTGATCTCTACCCTGGTGCAGATCTGAAGATTCGGTACGCTCGGGCGAACCCTTTGTCCATGAACGGGAAGTAAAGTCCCGCGCATTCGTTGCAACTGCCTAAGGGGCGTCGTGGACGAGACGTCGTCGGAACGCTTCCGCAAACGCCGGCCGGCCGGCGACCGGCCGCCATCGGAGGGCGGCCGGTCCCGATCGGCGGACCACCGGCGCCGCCCGGCCCCAGCCGCCACCGCGACCCGCCGCTCGCCGCACCGGCTCGGCGCGGCGACCCCGACCTCGCGCTGGCGGCCGACCACCTGGTCGTTTCGCGCCAAGCTGCTGGCCCTGACCGTGATCCCGCTGCTGCTCGCGCTGGTGCTCGGCGTGGTGGTCGTCGTCCAGGCGTTGAGGCAATCCGGTGCAAGGGCACTTGTCGAGTTCCTGATCATCGCAGCGGTCGCGCTGGTCGCCGTGATCGTGCTCGTGCTGCTGGCCCGCTCGATCCTCGATCCCCTCCAGTTGCTGAGCGACTCTGCCTACGACGTCGCCGAGCACCGGTTGCCCGTCATCCTCGAACGCCTGCGCACGGCCGAAGGCGTCACCACCGACGTCGGGATCGACCCGATGCCCGTCCACTCCGAGGCAGTTCTCGGTGAGGTCGCGCGCGCGTTCGACACCGTACAGCGCGAGGCGGTCCGGCTAGCCGTCGAGCAAACCGCCCTGCGGGCCAACGTCAACGACATGTTCGTCAACCTGTCCCGGCGCAGCCAGGGCCTCGTCGAGCGGCAGCTCGCCCTGCTCGACGACCTCGAACGCACCGAGCCGGACCACGACCGGCGCTCGGCCCTCTTCCGCGTGGACCAGCTCGCCACCCGCCTGCGCCGCAACGGCGAGAACCTGCTCGTCGTCGCAGATGCCGAACGGCGCCGGCACAGCGGCGCGCCGGTGCCGATCGCCGACGTGCTGCAGGCCGCGGTGGCGCAGATCGGGGACTACCAGCGGGTCGCGGTGCGCCGCCCGCTGCCCCCGACGACCGTGGCCGGGCCGGTGCAGGACGTCGTCCACCTGATCGCCGAACTGCTCGACAACGCGGCCACGTACTCCAGCCCGGACTCGCAGGTGACGCTGGGCGCCCGGCTAACGGACGAGGCGGCCCTCTCCATCGAGATCGGTGACACGGGCAGCGGCCTGCCGGCGGCCCGGCTCGCCGACATCAACCGCCGACTGACCACGCCGCAGCCGGTCGACGTCTCGGTATCGCGGCAGATGGGCCTGTTCGTCGTCGGCCGGCTCGCCCATCGGCACGGCATCACGGTCTACCTGTCCTCGCCCCAAGGCGTCGGCGTCACGGCCACGGTCGTCGTGCCGAGCGCGCTGATCGGCCCTGCGCCCGACGACCACGCAGGGCTCTCCGATACCGAGCGCGCGGCCCGGCCGAAGCCCCCGGCACCGGTCCCGCCACCGCCGCCCCCGGCACCGGTTCTGCCACCGCCGCCCCCGGCACGGGTCCCGCCACCGCCGGCCCTGGCACCGGTCCCGGTTCCGCCGCCCCCGCCGCCGCCCCCGCCCCCACCGACGCTGCCGGAGGTCACCACACTGTTCTCGCTGCCGCTTACGCAGCCCATGGAGGCGGTCCCGCCACTGCCCGAACCGGCCGAGTTCACCGAGCCGACCTACGTGGCCGCGGATCCGGGTCCGCCCGCGATCCTCGACGACCAGCCCGAGTCGGGGGTTGGCGACGAGCTCAACACCCCGATCTTCGAGGCGATGCTGTCGCGCTGGTTCGAGCCGGACAAGGAGGCCGCGGCCGGGGACGCGAACTCCACGGCGGAGGACGGGTGGGCGTCCGAGGCTGACGCCGGATGGCAGGCCGCCCAGGCGGCCAGCGAGCCGGGCGCGGACGAGCTGACGGCGGCCGGCCTGCCGAAGCGGCGCCCGCAGGCGCGTCTCGTCCCCGGGAGCATCGGCGGCGGCGCCGGGACGAGCGAGACGCCGCCAGTCGCCCGGAACGCCGACGCCGTGCGCGGTCGCATGTCCAGCTATCAGCGCGGACTCACCCGCGGCCGGCACGCGGGGCCGGCGAACGCACCCGACGAGCTGGCCACCAGTAGCGACCCGGCCCGGCACTCGCCACGGGGGCGCCTCGACGACGACCACGAGCAGAACGCGGAGGACACCTGGTGACGGTCCGATCGGCGCGGCCAACCTGCGAGGTCGGTCGGCGCCCGGCCGGCGTCACCCGCGGCGCAGCCCGCTCGTTGCTCACACCGGACCTTCGAACCCGGTTGGGCGCATTGAGCTGATCGACATGACCGCAATGAGCAACGAGCACCACGGGCCCATCGTGCGGCCCTACGCCCGCATCGGCGGGCGCACGCGCCCGCGCGTGGATCTGCCGCTCGAGGCACTGATCACGACGACGCCGCGGGGCCGCTCCGGCGACGGGGTCGGCCACCCCGATCACCGCGAGATCGCCGAGTTGTGCCACGAGATCCGCTCGGTTGCCGAGGTCGCGGCACTGATCGAGATACCGCTCGGCCTCGCGCGCGTGCTCATCGCAGACATGGCCGAGATGGGACTGGTCACCGTCCACGACAGCACGTCGGCCCCTACCGGCGCGCCGTGCCTGGCCCTGCTCGAGAGGGTGCTCAGTGGACTACGGCGGCTCTAGTCCGGTCGTGGGCGGTGAGCACCACCGTCGCATCGCCACCAAGATCGTCGTGGCGGGTGGCTTCGGCGTCGGGAAGACCACGTTCGTCGGAGCGGTCTCGGAGATCGTGCCGCTCACCACCGAAGCGGTCATGACCGAGGCGAGTACCACCGTCGACGACCTGGCCGCCACCCCGAACAAGTTCACGACCACTGTCGCGATGGACTTCGGCCGGGTGTCGCTCTCGGACGAGCTGGTTCTCTATCTGTTCGGCACGCCCGGTCAGCGACGCTTCTGGTTCATGTGGGACGAGCTCGTCGAGGGCGCGATCGGCGCCGTCGTGCTGGTCGACACCCGCCGGCTGGCCGACGCCTACCCCGCGGTCGACTTCTTCGAGGACCGCCGGCTGCCGTTCGTCGTGGCGCTGAACTGCTTCGACGGGTTGCTCGCGCACCGGGCAGACGACGTGCGCGACGCCATGGCGATCAGCCCGGGCATCCCGATCATCACCTGCGACGCGCGGCAGCGGGAGTCCACCAAGCAGGCCCTGATCTCGCTCGTCGAGTTCGTCGTGCAGCTGCGATCCGCAGCAGCCGCGACCGGATGACGGACGGCCCCGAGTCCACAGTGGACGGTCGCCGCACGTCCACAGTAGACAGACGTTGCATGGGGCAGATCTGGTGCTAGTATCACAAGCCTCATTCAGTACCCATATCCGAAAAAGCCTGACCCTGCCTCGCGACTGGCCAGCGGAATTCAGAGGCCGCGCCGGTCCACCTCTCAAACCCAGGGGAACAACAGACATGGCTTTGCGCCGACGCTCTATTCGGCTCAAGATCCTTCTCCTCATCCTCGTTCCGCTGGTCTCGCTGATCGGCCTCTACGCGTTCGTCGCCGGCATCACGATCGGTGACGCGACGAAGGCCGCCCGCACGCCATCGCTTCGGAACAACGCGGGGCAGCCGGTGCTGCTGTTCCTCCAGCAGCTCGAGGGCGAGCGCCGCCTGGCGGCTCTCTACTCGGCCACCCCGTCGGCGGCCGTGCATGGCCAACTCATCGCGCAGGAGGCCAAGACCGACCAGTTCCGGAAGGCCATGGAAGCGGGCCTCAGGTCGAGTGCGACGTCGGGCAACGCGGGGAAGGACCAGAAGGCCACCATCGTCGCTCTGCTCCACGACGGCCCCGGTCTGAGCTCGATCCGCGCGAAGGTGAACGGCGGGAACGTCTCTCCGCTCGACGCGGTCAACAGCTACGGCAAGCTGATCTCGGACATCAACCTGTACATGACCCGGCTGGCCCAGCGGGTGAGTGCCCAAGTGCAGCTGCAGGCGTACTCGCTCTACCAGCAGATCGCCTCGCTCGAGCTGCTGGCCCAGGAGGACGCGATCATCGAGGCCGACCTGGCGGCCGGGTCGCTGCCGGACGCCGACCGGGCGCAGTTCATCGGCCTGGTCTCGATGCGACGCCAGTTCGCCGACGACGCGCAGCGCAACCTCGGCCCGAACGAGCTGACCGTCTACTCCAAGTACGTCAACCCGAAGGCGAGTGCCGGACTGCAGTCGCTCGAGGAACAGATCATCGACGACCCGCACCACGGCGGGCCGGTCGCGGTCGATCCGGCTGCGTGGGGCCAGTCCGTTCTCGGCCTGACCAAGGGCATGGGCGCGCTGGTCCAGGCTGCGGCAGTCGACGTGTCGAACCAGGGCTCCGCGGTCGCCGACGACGCGTACCTGCGGCTCGGCCTGGCCGGCGGCCTCGGTCTGCTCGCGCTGGTGGCTTCGGTGTTCATCTCGATTCGGGTCGGCCGGAGCCTGGTCCGCCAGCTGGGCGTCCTGCGCGACTCGGCCCTGTCCCTCGCGACCGAGCGGCTGCCTGGGGTCATTTCCCGACTGCGTTCCGGCGAGGACGTCGACGTGTCGGCTGAATCGCCGTCGATGGAGGTATCCCCCGACGAGATCGGCAAGGTCGGCGAGGCGTTCAACACCGTGCAGCGCACGGCGGTCGAGGCGGCCGTGGACCAGGCCCGGTTGCGCCGCGGCTTCGCCGACGTATTCCGCAACCTGGCCCGGCGCAGCCAGTCGCTGCTGCACCGGCAGTTGACGCTTCTCGACGCGATGGAACGGCGCACATCCGACCCGGACGAGCTGGCCGACCTGTACCGGCTCGACCACCTGACCACGCGCATGCGCCGCCATGCCGAGGGCCTGATCATCCTGTCCGGTGCGCCGGTCGGCCGCTCGTGGCGGAACCCGGTCCGCCTGGTCGACGTCATGCGGGGTGCGGTGGCCGAAGTCGAGGACTACACGCGGGTCAGCGTCAGCGCGCGGACCGAGGCCTCGCTCGCCGGCCAGGCCGTCGCCGACACGATCCACATGATCGCGGAGCTGGTCGAGAACGCCACGCTGTTCTCGCCGCCCAACACCCCGGTGCGGGTTGCGGGCGACGTCGTCGGCAACGGCTTTGCGGTGGAGATCGAGGACCGCGGACTCGGCATGAGCGAGGACAAGCTCGACGAGATCAACCACCGGCTGGCCAACCCGCCGGAGTTCACCCTGGCCGACAGCGATCAGCTCGGGCTGTTCGTGGCGGGGCGGCTGGCCCGGCGGCACGGCATGAAGATCGCGATGCGGAACAACGCCTTCGGCGGGTCGACGGCGATCGTGCTCATTCCGCGCTCGCTGGTGGTGCCCAACGAGAGCGGCGACTCCTTCGGCGGCGCGGTCGACACGGGCTCGCTCCCGGTGGTGACCGGCCGGCACGTCGGGGACGAGCCGCCGGCTCCGTCCAACGGCCGGACGGCGGTCCCGGAGCCGCCGTACCCGACGATGAGCACAGCGAGTGCGGCCGGCCCGGCCGACGGGCTCGACTCCCCGCCGCTGCCGAGCCCGGACCCGCTGCTCTTCCGGCCGGCCGACGCATCGGCCGGCCCGGCGCCCGGCAACGATGCCTGGGCGGATTTCTCGGCGCCCGGCAACGGCGGGCCGGACGAGGCCGAGGGCGCGGGCGAGCTGGGGCTGCTGCCCCGACGCGTCCGGCAGGCAAGCCTGGCTCCGCAGCTTCGCACCGCCACGCCGCCCGGCCCCGCGGTCGGCGATCAGGACGCCGATTACCGCTCACCCGAGCAGACGCGCTCGCTCGTGAGTTCGCTGCAGCGCGGTTGGGAACGTGGGAGGTCCGAGCCGGAGAACGGCGCGAACACGAACGACGGCGAGAACGGGGGTCAATGATGGCAACGGGATCTGACTCGGATGTGATGCCGTCGTTGCCGGACGACCCGGCCGGATTGGCCGCCGCCCCTTCGCTGGCCCCGAACGGCGAACTCAACTGGTTGCTCGACGACCTGGTCACGCGCATCTCGCCGGTCCAGAAGGCAGTCATCCTCTCCCGCGACGGACTCACGATCGGCGCCTCCGGCCTCAGCCGCGAGGACGCCGAGCACCTGTCGGCCATCGCCGCCGGCTTCCAGAGTCTGGCCCGCGGCACGGGGTTGCAGTTCAACAGCGGGCAGCCGCGGCAGACGATCGTCGAGATGGAGTCGGCGTTCCTGTTCGTCACCGCCGCCGGCGAAGGCAGCTGCCTCGCCGTGCTCAGCTCGTCGGACGCCGACCTCGGCCTGATCGCCTACGAGATGGCCGTCCTGGTCAAGCGGGTCGGCCCGCACCTGGCGGTGGCACCCCGGCCGGATCCGGCCGGCAACGGGCACAAGTGACAGTGGCATGCCAGCGCCGGAGGACTCTTGGCCCGACGAGGCAGCCGGCCCGGTGGTTCGCCCGTACGCGGTCATCCGCGGCCGGACCCGCCCCCGCGGTGAGCCGAACCTCGACCTGCTCGCGATCATCACGAGGACATGGCGCGTGCCGTCCGACCTGTGGACGCTGGACCCGGAGCATTTCTCGCTGCTCCGTCTGTGCATCAAGCCGACGTCGCTCGTCGACCTCGCCTCCGACCTCGACCTCCCACTCGGCGTCGTGCGCATCCTGGTCGCCGACCTGCGCGAGCACGGCCTGGTCACCGTCAATCAGCCGACGATGTCCGCCTGGCAGGACGACCTGCCCATCCTCCGGGAGGTGATCAATGGTCTACGCCGGCTCTGAGGAAGGTGGGGGCCTGGCGCGATCCCCGTTCGCGATCAAGATCCTGGTCGCGGGCGGATTCGGCGCTGGCAAGACCACGCTCGTCGGATCCGTGAGCGAGATCCGGCCCCTCCGTACGGAGGAGCAGCTCACCGCACCGAGCGTGCCGGTAGACCCGCTCGAGGGAGTGGAACACAAGACCACCACCACGGTCGCAATGGACTTCGGACGCATCACCCTGCGCGAGGATCTGCTGATCTACCTGTTCGGCACGCCGGGGCAGGAACGCTTCTGGTTCATGTGGGACGAACTCGCCCACGGTGCCCTCGGCGCCATCGTCCTGGCCGACACCCGACGGCTCACCGACTCCTTCCCGGCGGTCGACTACTTCGAACAGCGCGGGGTGCCCTTCATCGTCGCCGTCAACTGTTTCGACGGAGCCCACCGGTTTGCGATCGGCGACATCCGCACCGCGATGGACCTCGACGACCACGTGCCGATGATCCTGTGCGACGCACGGCGCCGCTCGTCGAGCAAGGAAGTCCTTATCGCCCTGGTCGAGCACGCGGTCCGGCTCGTCAGCGCGGTCGCCTGACCCGGATCAATCCGCGGCCGGCGACTTGACCATCTCGTAATCCCGCGGCGACGCTCGTCACCACACGACGGGCAGGCTGCGCGGTCCGTGTTCGAGGTCGGTGCGCAGTGGCAACGGCTCGTCGTTCGCAAGCCGGTACTGCGGCATGTTCTTGAGGACTTCCTCGACCACGACCCGTATCTCCAGCTTCGCCAGGTGATCGCCGATGCAGCGGTGGCGCCCGTACCCGAACGTGAGGTTGCTCGTCTCCTTGCGCTCGGGGTCGAACGTGTCGGGGTTCGTGAAACGGTCGGCGTCGCGGTTGCCCGACCCCCACAGCAGCAGGACGCGGTCACCGGGTTCCAGGTCCGCGCCGCGCAGGCACAACGGCTCGCGCACGGTCCGGGCCAGGCCGAGGACCGGCGCGTCGTAGCGCAGCGACTCGTTGATGAACCCGAGCAGTTTGGCCCGGTCGTCGAGCAGGCTCTGCCGGTAGTCGGCCGGGTAGTCGGCCAGCAACGCGAGGGTGTTCGTGATGCCGCTGACCGTGGTGTCGGTGCCGGCGACGATCAGCATGGTGGCCATGCCGAATCGGATTTCGTCGGTGACGGGCCGGCCGTCGACCTCGGCATGGACGATCGTGCTGAGCAGGTCGCCCTTCGGCTCGTCGCGGCGGGCGTCGATCTCGGTCGTCAGGAACTCGAGGATGCGCCCCTGGACCTCGCGGGTGCCCTCGATGTCGCCGGTGACCGCCGCGTGCTGGGTCTTCTGGTTCATCAGCGAGATGTCGCCCGCCACCTCGCGTCCGACGCCGAGCGTCGCCGCCATCACCTCGGCCGGAACCGGGTAGCCGAGCTCGACCATGAAGTCGGCCTCGCGCCGCCCGGACAACCGCGTGATCTTGTCCGTGACGATGTCGCGGACGAGCGGCTCCATCGCCTGCACCGCCGCCGGGGTGAAGTACGGCTGCAGGATCCGCCGGAACTTGCCGTGCTCGGGCGGGTCCGACGTCAGCGGCTTGGACGCGTAGGGCCGGCCGAACGACGGGATGGTCGGGCCGTCCGTCGTCGTGAAGCGCTCGTGGTCGTGGGCCGCGGTGGCTATGTCGTCGTACTTCGTCAGCGCCCAGAACCCGCCGAACTCGGAGCTGTGGATGACCGGACACGTCTCCCGCTGTTCCCGGAGATACTCCTCCTCGCGCGTCCGGATCGCCTCGTCGCGATAGTCGAACGGCGGGGTCGGTTCGAAGGCGCTGTAGTCAGCCACGGCCGTCCCCGCTCAACTCGCCGGACCGGCCGGGCCGGAGCACGTGTGCTTCGGGGCCGCGCCCGTACTGCCGACCCACCGGTTCGCCCAGCGGTTGGCGACACCGAAGAACCCGGCCGCGCCGACCGAAAGGTTGATGTCGTGTCCGGCCCGGGGCAGGACGTAACTCTGCAGGCAGGTGGCGGGATTGCCGTAGAACGGGGCCTCCGCATCGAGCAGCGTCGAGGACGTCGAGCAGTTCGTGCCCAGCAGCCCGCACATGATCGAGTCGTGCTGACCGGCCGCCACGAGCACCGGCACGTGGATGCGCGAGCTGTCCAGGTCGACGTCTTCGGCGAAGTAGCTGGCCATGAAGGTCGCGGTGACCACCTGCTTGAGCGACTCGTCCGCGGCGACGACCGACGAGTCGGCGTCCGCAGAGTTGTAGAACGCCGAGATGCGGGTGCCCGGCCGGGTCGTCAGGTATCCCGGATCGAGGCCGGCCTTGGCGAACTTCGGATCGAGCATCGCCGGGTAGAGCGTGATGGCCCCGTTGACGGCCCCGACCAGGGACGGGATGTGGACGTTGTCGCTGGCGATCAGCCCGTCGACGTCCTGGTAGTTGGCGACCTCGTTCCACGCCAGCGCCGTGCCCATGCTGTGGGCGGTGAGGATCACCCGCGAGAAGGACGCCCCGAGCGACCCGTTGCGAGCGGCCTGGATGACCTGGTGCACCGTGTACGCGCTGGTCGGGACGGTGACCAGGGCGCTCAGCGGATGGCTGCTCAGGCCGGTGCCGAGCGGGTCGATGTCGAGCGTCGCGTAGCCCGCCCGGGTGGCCGCCCATACGTACGAGTAGCTCTGCGGCTGGTCCGGCGGGTTCCAGTAGTAACGGTCGTAGGTCGCGCCGGCGACCAGCACCTGCACGGTCGACGGCCGGGGGCCGGCCGGCACGCACAGCTCGCCACTGATCTTGTCCAGCTTCAGCCCGATAGGCGCCAGCTTCACCGGCACCTGCACCGCCGAACAGGTCGCGTGCGGCGGGGTGCGCCAGGTCGCCTGCACCTTCGGACCGTCGAGCGCGCCGGCGGGCATGGTCGCCACCATGGTCACGACCACCACGCCGACGAGCGCGAGGCAGGTGGCCACCAGGAGGTACGGGTTACGGACTGCGGAGTGCCAGCGCGAGAGCGCGCGCGAACTCATCTATTCCCCAATGATCGACGAACAGGGCTGATGTGTAGCTACACCGGCAAAGAGGATGGATAGCAGTATTTTTGGTCACGCGCGGCGCTGTCAACTGACCGTCCACTGTGGACCGCAACGGATCAGGCAAACGGGCGGCTCAGGTCGGTCTCCGGGTCCAGTCGCGCGAGGGTGCCGGGGCGAACGGCGGTTGTGCGTCCTCGGCGGTCATGTCCTCGTCGTGGCGCGCAGGCCCGGGATCACGGACGCGATCACTTCACCGAAGACCGCGTCCTCGCGTGGCTCGTCCCGCCAGGTTCGGGGCCAGTAGAGGACGAACTCGTCGATGCCGAGCGGGGCGTAGCGCCCGACCAGGTCGGTGAAGTAGCCGACCGACTCCCACGGTGTGAGCGGCGGGAAGCAGACCAGTGAGTGTCGGATGGCGTGGGGGTCGCGGCCGAGCCCGGCGGCGAGGTCGTCGAAGCGGGCACATCGCCCGGCGGTGACGCGGTAGAAGTCGTCCTCGGTCTGCACGCCGTAGCCACCCCACGAGCTCCACCCGTCGGCGAACCGGGCGGCGATGCACAGCATCTTCGGGCCGTGGGCGGCGATCGTCAGCGGGGGGCGGGGGCGCTGCACCGGCAGCGGGAGAGTCTCTGCGCCCGCGCACTGGTAATAGCGACCGTGATAGGTCGTCACCTCCTGCCGCAGCAGCAGGTCGACCAGTTCGACGAACTCGGCGAACCGGGCGACGCTCTCCGCGGGCGACCACGCAATTCCGGCCGCGCTCGCACCGGCGGACGGGTCACCAACCCCGAGCGCCACCTCGACCCGTCCGGAGCTGAGGTGATCGAGGGTCATCGCGGCCTTGGCCAGTGTCACCGGCTGGCGGAAGTAGAGGCTCGAGACCAGCGTGCCGACGCGGATCCGGGTCGTGGCGGCGGCCATGGCCGCCAACGTCGCCAGCCCGTCGAACATCGCGTGCCGGGGCGTGTCCGGGTCCACGACGGTGTCGCAGTTCCACAGCACGTCCAAGCCGGACGCCTCCGCTTGCTGCCAGCGCTGGCGCAGCTGGTCGAGGGCGAGGTTCTGATATTGGTACGCGCAGAACCGCAGCTCGGGCATGCGACCTCCTCGTCTGCGCTCCCGGGAGCGAAATGCGCTGATGGTTCACTGCGGCACGGCCGCGCATCAGGACGAGATCGCACCCCGTGGGCGCGGCTGGTCAGGGCCGCTGCGTGGGGATCACGGCGACCGGGCAGGTCGCGTGGTGCAGCACCTGCTTCGCGACCGAGCCGAGCGAGCCGCCGGACCGTCCGTGCCCGCCGCGGTTGCCGATGACCAGCAGAAACTGCTCCTCGGAGACCTTCACCAGG
Organism: Jatrophihabitantaceae bacterium; assembly: GCA_036558905.1. Taxonomy (GTDB): domain Bacteria; phylum Actinomycetota; class Actinomycetes; order Mycobacteriales; family Jatrophihabitantaceae; genus DASXRA01. The sequence continues at coordinate 16,508 of DATBER010000131.1, forward strand.
GCGGACTTCGGGGGTTGGCGAATCACCTCCGGGAGCACCTCGACGTCGGGGTACTGCTGCCGGAAGTCGCTGAGCTCGTCGTCCAGCCACTGGTGGACGCTGTCCGGGGCCGGTGGCGCCGCCCGCCAGGACATCGACGCCAACAGGTCGGTGTGCCAACACAGCACCGCGTGCACCGGAACGTGGTGGACGTGGGCGTGCTCGAATCCCACCGCCAACACGTCCGGCGAGGAATCAGTGCCGTCCACGCCGATGACTACGGCGGCTCGCTCCTCGGGCATACCGGCCGGCCCGCACAGGACGACGACCGGTGCTTGGCTGTGGGCGGTGACGGCACTGCCCACCGACCCCAGCGCGCTCGAGCTGGACCGCTTGCGGTGGTGCGGGCCGAGCACCACCTGCGACGCCTGCTTCGACTCGTCGAGCATGACCTGCGCGGGATCGCCCTCGACGGCCACCGCCTCGGCCACGACGCCCGGATTGCTCGCGTGCAGACGGTCGACCGCGTCGGCGACGAGCTGCCCGGCGCGCTGGGCGTGCCCCCCGACCCCGTGGTACGCGGTCACCACCCGCACCGGAACGTCCCGTTGCGCGGCCTCGTTGGCCGTCCACCTCAACGCGCTCCGTATTCCGTCCGAATCGTCCACTCCCACCACGATCGGCTGCTGCGTTGCCTCCATCGCGACCTCCTCCTCCATCGCGGTCTCCGACAGAACCGTGCCTCAGGGGCCGGCCGGCGTCGTCACCCGTGCCGCATGGCTGCGCGGTTCCACCGGATCGCGACGGCCGACGCTCTGGTCCGGACGCAGGGTCCGGACGCACTATTGACAGTGCGGGTCCTGACGTCGCTGACGGGTCGGGCGAGGTGAGCGCAGATGTGCTCGTCCCAGCGCGATCAGCAGCTGCTCGCCGACATCGAGCTCCGGACGATCTGACGACGGAGGAAGTCATGAAGGCTCAGGTAGGTGATCATGTCGTAGTTGCGTCGCCGACCACCGGTGGCCCGGTGCGGGACGGGAGGATCGTCGAGGTTCGCGGGGAAGACGGAGGTCCCCCGTATACCGTCGAGTGGTCCGATTCGCGCACGACCGGGCTGTTCTACCCGGGCGCCGACGCGCACGTGGCGGCGACCCAGGAGGTGGCGCCGAGCGCGTCGCGCCTGCGGTCGTGGCGCGTCGACATCGACCTGGTCGAGGCCGGCGACGAGACGACGGCGCACGCGGTGTTGGTCGCCGAGACGGCGCGCGACCTGGACGCACTGGGCGAAGCGCACCGTAACCCGTCCGATGTGGCGCAGCCGCGGATCGGCGACGAGGTGGCGGTTGCCCGAGCGCTGCGCCGACTGTCCGACCGACTGTTCGAGACCGCCTCGTCGGACATGACCGGAACGCTGGGCCATCCGGCCCATCTGTCCCGCTAGGCCGGACCCGGCTACGGGCTGAGCAGCCGGCCGACGAGGTCGCGGCGACTGCGAACGCCGGTCTTGTCGAAGACCGACTTGAGGTGGTCCTGGACCGTGTGCCGGGAGATGTGCAGCGTGTCGGCGATGGTCCGGGTCGGATCGCCGCGCAGCACCAACTTGGCCACCTCGGCCTCGCGGGCGGTGAGCCCGTGCGCGGACAGCATCAGGGGGACCGATGCCCGCGGCTCGACGGGTTCGACGACCACCGCGATCTGGTGCGGGTCGGCCGCCCCGCTGAGCCGGGATGCGTGCACGTTGAGCCACGGCCCGGCGCTGGTGGCCACCCGGGCGCTGGGCAGCGTGGCTGGTGCCGCGGTGCCGTGCTCGACGGCGCGCAGCGCGCCGGCCACGGCGTAGATCGCGGGCGGCAACGGGTACCGGCCCGGCCGGTCGATCAGCGACAGCAACTGCTCGGCCTCGGGGGTGATCGCCGCGACGCTGAGGTCGTCGGCGAGCAGCAGCACTCCCGGGCGCAGCGTCGGATCGGGTGCGGGTGAACCGTGCCGCAGCACCGCGTTGCGCAGGGCGTGGCCGAGGTGCGGGGCGAGCCGGGCGAGGGCAGCCGCCTCGGCCGGGGTGAAACCGGCCGGATCGTCCTCGCGATGCAGGCACACGTAGCCCCAGCACACGCCACCGGCGACCAGCGCGGCGCGGAGTTCGTCACCGAGCCCGAGCGGACGCATGATCTCGCGGTAGCGCCCGCTGGCGCGCCGGTCGCCTCGGGTGGCCTCGTCCAGGGAGGCGACGTGCTGGCCGGTGGTGGCCAGGGCGGCGAACCGGTTGACGTCGTCGCCGGCGAGCTCGTTGTCCAAGAACAGGTCCGCGGCGGAGTCGAGGGGCTCCTCCGGCCAGGCGCCGGTGAACAGCAGCGTCTCGGGGTCGGCGGTGGCGACGAACACCGCGTCCACCGGCATGATCCGGCGCACCGCGCGCGCCACGTCGTGCCGCGGGTTGCGGGTGTCCCATCCGGTGTGGCAAAGCCGTGTCGCGTCCTGCTCGGCGCGGGTCGGCCTCGCCGATCTCGCCACATGCGCAGTATCCGCTGCTGACCGGCCCACACAAGTCCCAACTAGTTGGGATGGTGTGACCCCGGCGCGGACCGCACGATCGACGGCATGACTACCGACCGTCTCACACAGAACAAGCTCCTCGTCGAAGCGTTCATCCAGGAACTGTTCACCAAGGGCGACCTGGAGGCCGTCGACCGCTACCTTCACCCCGGCTTCGTGAGCCACGACGCCCCGCTGCCGGGCGCGCCGGATGGGCGGGAGGGAATGCGCTTCGCGGCGAGCGTGTGCCGGCAGGCGCTGCCCGACTGGCACAGCGACCTGGAGCAGCTGATCGCCGAGGGCGACCTCGTGGTCGAGGTCTTCACGGCGAGTGGCACCCACCGCGGAGAGTTCATGGGCGTGCCGGGCACGGGCAAGACGCTGGTGCTGCGCGGCATCAACGTGTTCCGGATCGAGGGCGACCAGATCGTCGAGCGGTGGGGCCGGCTGGACCAACTCGGCGTGCTCCGGCAGCTCGGGTTGGTGCCGTCCTAGTGTCCCGCGCCGGGAATTCAGCCGATAAGTCTGGCGCCCCGCTGCACGCTCGCGGCGTTGTCGTCGTCGCCGACACAACAGCGGTATCGGCTCCTCCTCGGCCTTGCGAGCGCACACCTGGATCACCGGGCTTGTTCGCCCAATTCCCGGCGCGGGACACTAGTCCGACTGCGACGTGTCCAGCGGCACGGCAGTGCCTCGCACGAGTCCGAACTGGACGGCTTGCCTGTGCAGTACGGCGTCGAGCACCCAGTCGCTCGCGATCCGAACCCGGTTGGACGGCAGCGCGAGCAGGTGGTACCCGCGGGTTACCGCCTTGGCGACGATGCCGGACAACGGCACGCCGAGTGGGTTGGCCGCCGCCTTGGCGCCGCCCAGGTCGACGACGAACCCGAGGTCGCGATGCCGATACGGGCGCCGTTCGCCGTGGCCGAGCGAGGCGGCGATGTTGTTCGCAGCAGTGCGTCCCTGCCGTTCGGCGTGCTGGGCCGTCATGCCGGTCAGCTCGCCCGGCCGGGTCAGATCCGGGACGGCGGCGATGTCGCCGCAGGCGAAGAAGTCCGGGTAGTCGGGCACCGTGAGGTACTCGTCGACGGTCAGCCGGCCGCGTTGCATCGGCAGGTCGAGTTGCTCGACGAGCGGGTCCGGCCGCACCCCGACGCACCAGACGAGCGAGCGGGTCGGCACGAACTGCCCGTCCGACAGGCGCACCCCGTCGGGCATGGCCTCGTCCACCGACGTGCCGGTCCGGATCTCGACGCCGCGGCGGCTAAGTGTGCGATGCGCCGTCTTCGACAGCCCGCGGGCCAGTTCAGGCAGCACGCGCGGGGCCAGGTCGAGCAGCAGCCAGCGGATGGGCTGATCGCGCAATTGCGGGAACCGCTGGGCGAGCGCCCGCGTGAGCAGCTGGCCCTGCGCAGCGACCTCCGTCCCGGTGTAGCCGGCACCCACCACGACGAATGTGCAGCGCGCGTCGCGTTCGGTCTGGGTGTCGGCGGAGTCGGCCAGTTCGATCTGTCGGACGAGGTGGTCGCGCAGATACAGCGCCTCGGCGATGCTGCGGTAACCGTGCGCGTGCTCGGCCACGCCCGGCACCGGCAGCAGCTTGTTGACGCTGCCCGCGGTGATCAACAGCCGGTCGTACCCGATGTGCTGGCGGTTGCCCTCCGGGTCGACCAGCGACACCTTCCGCCCGGTCAGGTCGACGTCGTCGACCTTGCCCAGCCGCAGCCGGGCCCCCGGCGCGGCGATCCGCAGCGCGACCGACACCCGTCGGGGGTCGAGGATGCCGGCGGTGACCTCGGGCAGCAGCGGCAGGTAGAGGAAGTAGTCGGTCGGATTGACGATCACGACCTCGACATCGAGCTTGCTCAGCTCGCGGGCGGCGTGCACGCCGGCGAACCCGGCGCCGACGATCACTACGCGCTGCCGGTCCATGTGTCTCTCCCTTCGACGTCGCCTACCACCGCGACGCTACGGGGCTGTGCCGGCGACCCGCTAGCGTCGCCCTGTTGCGATCAACTCCCGGGAGGACGCATGGCCATCCGCCACATCGTGACGATCCAGGTCGCCCCCGGCCGGGCGGCCGAGTTCGCCGGAGCCTTCACGGCGCTGCAGTCGACCGCCCAGCGGGAAGAGGGCTGCGAGCAGTACGAGCTGTTCCAGAGTCTCGATGATCCCGACAGGGTGGTACTGCTCGAGCGCTGGACGAACCAGGAACTGCTCGACCGGCACATGGAGACGGAACGCTCGCGCAGCCGATCGGCCATCGACGCGATCATGGCCCTGTGGGCGCCCGGCACCATCCCGACGGTCGAGCGCTTCGACGCCTGATCCGGCACTAGTCCTGGCTGAGCAGCTCGCGCAGGAGTGCCGGGTCGAGGTTGCCGCCGGAGACGACGGCGACGGTCCGTCCGGCCGGCAGCTCGGCGGCGTGAAAGCGGTAGGCGGCCACGGTCGTCGCGCCCGACGGCTCGGCGACCAGATTGGCGTCGCGGGCCAGGCGGCCGACCGTGGAGCGGATCTCGTCCTCGGTGACGGTGACGATGCCGTCCAGGTTGGCCCGCAGGTGGGCCAGGGTCAGCTCGGACAGGTGGGTGCGCATCCCGTCGGCGATCGTGGCGTAGCGCTGCTCGTCGGTGTAGGGCACGAGCCGGCCGGCGGCCAGCGAGTCGCGGGCGTCCGGCGCGATGTCGGGCTCCACTCCGTACACGGCGGTCTGCGGCCGGATCGCCTTGACCGCCGTGCTCACACCCGACGCCAGGCCACCGCCGCCGATCGGTACGAGCACCAGGTCCGCCGTGGTCAGGTCGGCTAGCATCTCCAAGCCGACGGTGCCCTGCCCGGCGATCACGTCGCGGTGGTCGAACGGGGGAATCAGCGTCAGGCCGCGATCGGCCGCAAGCGCCTCGGCCGCGTCCGACCGTTCCGCGGTGTCGACGAGCACGACCTCGGCGCCCAGCCGGCGGATCGCGTCGACCTTGATCGCCGGCGCCACGTTCGGGACGACCACCACCGCGGTGATGCCGAAGCGGGCCGCCGCGTAGGCAACCGCCTGGCCGTGGTTGCCGCTGGAGTGGGTGATCACCCCCCGGGCGCGGACCTCGGCGGGCAGCCGGGCGATCGCGTGATACGCACCGCGGATCTTGAACGCGCCGATCGGCTGCAGGCTCTCCGGCTTGAGCCACAGCGGTCGGTCGGGGTCGGCCCACAACTGCGGCAGGAGCGGAGTCCGTACGGCCACGCCGGCCAGATCGTCGGCGGCCTGCCTGATCTGCTCGATGCCCACCAGTTCCACGGCACCGATCCTGCCCGATTCAAGTACTCCAGCCCCGGTGGCGGGTCGGGGTCGGGGCCGGCGGGGGAATCTGCAGCGTGCGGTGCTCGAGGGGCGACTCCAGCACGATGTGCGAGTTGGCGTCCGCGTGCTCCCCGATGCGTTCCAGGAACGACGACAGGTGCGCCATCGAAGCGGCCCGCACCTTGACCATGGTGCAGGAGTCGCCGCTGAGCCGGTGGATCTCGACGATCTCCGGGAACTTCTCGGCCGCGGACGTCTTGAGCAGGCAGCGGCCGGGATGGCAGTGCAGCTGCAGGAAAGCGGTCACCGGCAGCCCCACGGCGGCGGAGTTGATGCGGGCGTGGTAGCCCTCGATGACGCCGGCCTGTTCCAGCCGGCGGATCCGGGCCGCGACCGAGGGCGCGGACAGGTTCACCCGCTTGGCGATCTGGTTGAACGACAACCGCGCGTCGCGCTGGATCTCACCGATGATGGCCCAGTCGGTCCCGTCCAGTTCGGTACCCATGACGGAGACGGTAACCGCCTTGCGAACGAAACGCAGACCGCTCACACGCGTTTGGTTCGCGATGGCCCGCCACTCCAGCCGTGACTAGCGTCTTGTCCGTGGACTTGAAGCTGGAACTCGTGATGATCCCGGTCTCCGACGTCGACCGGGCCAAGGACTTCTACACCCAGGCTGTAGGCTTCAAGCTGGAGGTCGACGGGCAGGCCAACAAGGGCGGACGGATCGTGCAGGTGACTCCGCCCGGATCGGCCTGCTCGATCGGGTTCGGCAGCGGGCTGACCCTCGACACCGGGCCGCTGGTCACCGCCCCGCCCGGCTCGCACCGCGGCCTGCACCTGGCCGTCGACGATCTGGCCGCCGCCCGGGACGAGCTGATCGCGCGCGGCGTCGACGTCGGCGAGATCCGACACGTGAGCGACGGTGAGTGGCGCGCGGGCCTGGACCCGAACCGCAGCAGCTACATGTCCTTCGCCGAGTTGAGCGACCCGGACGGCAACCTGTGGCTGCTGCAGGAGATCCGGCGAGGCGGCGAATGATCCTCGTAACCGGCGGCCTCGGTTCGATCGGAGCGCACACCGCCCGGGCCCTGCTCGACCTGGGCGAACCCGTTGTGCTCACCGCGCACCGCTCGACCCGGCTGCCTGACTTCCTCGCCGACGAGCCGGCCGGCCGGGTGGTCGTCGAGCCGCTGGACGTCACGGACGAGGCGAGCCTTCTCGACATCGGCAAGCGGCACGAGATCACCGGCATCGTGCACCTCGCGGTGGCCCGGTACGACCTGGCCGATCCGATCGAGTACCTGCGCGCGAGCACGCTCGGCCTCCTCAACGCGCTGAAGGCGGCGACGGTGTGGGCCGTGCGGCGGTTCTCCGTCGCCAGCACGATCGGCGCGTACGCCGGGCTGGACGAGGTCCCGTACCGCGAGGACGCTCTGCTACCGGTAGTGGCCGGGCATCAGATCCCGGTGTTCAAGAAGGCCGCCGAGTCGTTCGCCGCGCTGATCGGCGACAGCGCTGCGTTCGAGACGGTGAGCTTGCGGATCGGCAGCGTCTGGGGACCGCTCGGCGTGCCCGACAACCCGTTCACCCCGCTGCCCCGCCTGCTGAGCGCCGCGGTCCGGGGCGAGGATCCCGATCTCACCCCGCCTCGTCCGCCCGCGTACGCCGAGGACGCCACCGACCTGTGCTACGTGAAGGACTGCGGCCGGGCGATCGCGCTGCTCATGCATGCGGAGCGGCTGAAGCACCGCATCTACAACGTCTCGAGCGGACGGCTGGTGCGCTACAGCGACGTCGTCGACGCGATCAATGCCGCCGTTCCGGGCGCGAACATCACGCTCCCGGCGGGCCGCAACAACGACCGGCCGCAGGACTACTACCTCGACATCACCCGGCTGAGCGAGGACACCGGATTCCAGCCGGAGTACGACGTCGAGCGCGCCGTACCGGATTACGTCGACTGGCTGAAGACACACGACTGCTAGCTCGGTCCGCCGGCCGGCGATGAGTTGCGGGCGCCTGTGCCGTCCTTGCTACAACCAGGGCAACCGGACGGCACAGGAGGGCGCAATGAAGTTCGGTGTGATGGTCCCGAGTGGACACACCGGGATGACCGCGGAGTCGATCCGGGACTTCGCCGTCGAGGCGGAGCGGATCGGCCTGGAGTCGGTGTGGCATTCGGACAGCCTGCTGCGACCGACCGCGCAGCCGGTCGACTTCGGCAACGGCCTGTCGATCACGACGCCCGAGCAGTCGGCGTGGCAGTACGCGCCGCTGGAGACCTTGTCCTATCTGGCCGCCGCGACCAGCCGTATCCGGCTCGGCACGGCCGTCCTGGCGGCCCTGTTCCAGAACCCGGCGTCGCTGGCCCGGCGGCTGGCCACGGTGGACCAGTTCAGCGGTGGACGGCTGATCGCCGGTCTCGGCCAGGCCTGGGTCCCCCAGGAGTTCGAGGCGGCCGGGCTTTCGCCGAAGCGCCGGGGTGCCGGGTTCGCCGAGCACATCGACGCGATGCGGGCGGCCTGGGGCCCGGATCCGGTCCGATTCGAGGGCCGGTTCTACCGGATCCCCGAGTCGCAGATCGGGCCCAAACCGGTCCGTCCTGGTGGTCCCGAGGTGTTGATCGGGGCCGCCTCGCCGGCCGGGTTGGAACGGGCCGGCGCCCACGGTCTCGGCCTGCTGCCGGTCATGTTCGGGTGGGACGCTCTGGGTGGGCAACTGGCCACGTACCGGGCGGCCGCGACCGCCGCCGGACACGGCGACCGGCCGGTCGTGCTCCTGGTGAACGGAGTCGTCGGCGAGCAGCCGGTGGACGGCGCGCCGCCCCTGACCGGATCGGTCGAGCAGGTCGCGGAAGAGCTTCAGCGGGCCGCCGAGCTCGGCGTCGAGCACGTCGTGTGGAACATGCTGGGCGTCGAGCCCGAGGCCCAACTCGCCGCGCTGCGGTCCGGCCTCGGCGTCTGGTCGACGGCGTGACATCGTCGACGGCGTGACATCGACGACGGCGTGACATCGACGACGGCGTGACATCGACGGCCCGGAAAGCGCACCGGCGTGCATGAAATCATGTGATCTTGCGGCCGTCGTAGCGGTCGGCGCGACGAGAGGCGGACATGACCACGGTTCGACAGGAGCAGAAACCGATCCGGCTCGACGCGGCGTCGCCGAACCTGACCCCGCGCCGGCTCGGCCACGAACTGCCGCGGATCCACAAGGGTGGCCTCAACACGATCCTGTCGACGGTCGCCGTCCTCGAACCACCCACGACCGCGCTGGCCGCCATCGCCGAGTGGTGGCGCGTCGACGCGGACGCCGGCCGGCCGGTTCGGGTCGCGACCTCGACCGGCCAGATTCGCGACGCGGTGGCCCAGGACGAGCTGGCCGTCGTCCTGCACTTCCAGGGCACCGCGCCGCTCGGCGACAACCTCGATCTCATCGCCGCTTACCAGCGACTCGGCCTCCGGGTCATGCAGCTGACCTACAACCACGCCGGCCTGGTCGGCGACGGTTGCCTGGAGGACCGCGACGCCGGCCTGACCCAGTTCGGACGTCGCGTGCTGGCCGAGATGCAACGGGTCGGCGTCACCGTCGACCTGTCGCACGTCGGCGACCGCACCTGCTCCGACGCTCTGGCCGCGACGTCCGGCCCGATCATCGCCTCGCACTCGAACGCCCGGGCCGTGTGCGACTCCCCCCGGAACCTGCTCGACGAGCACATCCGGGCGATCGCCGACAGCGGCGGCGTCATCGGCTTGAACGCGTTTCCCGCCTTCGTGTCCACCGACCCGGTGCCGACCCTGGATCAGCTCATCGACCACGCCGTCTACATCGCCGAACTCGTCGGCGCGGCGCACGTGGGGCTCGGCTTCGACTACGCCGACGAAGACGAGGACGACTACGACTACTACGGCTACGACGAGCGCTACTACCCGCGTCCGCCGTGGAACTGGCCGACCGGAATCGCGTCCTGGAACGACTGCGCCGGTCTCGAGGACGCTTTCTCCCGACGCGGATTCTCACAGCTGGAGATCGGCGGAATCCTCGGCGAGAACTTTCTCCGCGCGTTCGACCGGACCTGGCGCGGTTAGCTCGCACGCTCGCTGGCCGGCGAGGTGCTGGCCGGGCCGACAGGCGAGGGTTAGACGGTCGGCTCAATCCGATGCGGTGTCCTGCGATCGTTCGCCGGCGATCAACTGCGCCTGTACCGCTCGGTAGACGTTGCCGTGAATCCGGTCGGCGCCCACCCGGGCTACCAGGCCGTCCCGCGACAGGACCTGGTAGACGTCCGGCTTGAGCCGAGCCAGGCGCAGGCAGATCGACGTCCGGTCGGTGAGGTCGACGATCTCGCCGATCTTCGCCGCGCCCTGGGAGTCGACGAAGTTGATGCCCTCGCAGTCGAGGACGATCCCGGAGAGACCGTCGCTGGACCGGATCACCTCGCGGATCCGATCCTCGAGGGCGTCCGACGTCGCGAAGAACAGCCCGCCGTCGAGGCGCAGCACGGCGACGTGCGCGAACTGCTCGCAGTCCGGGTAGTCGTCGAGCTCGCGGAAGACCTGGGTGCCGGGCTGGCGGCCCAGCATCGGCATGGCGGGATGGGTGGCGACCATGATGAGCCAGAGGAGCGACAGCCCGATCCCGATCATGACGCCGGCGAGCACGCCGAAGACAAGGGTGCCCAGGATCGCCGCGACCGCGATCCAGAAGTCGAATTTCGCCACCCGGGCCAGCCGGCGCATTTCCTTGACGTCCATCATGCCCATCACGACCGCCTCGATGATCAACGCCGCGAGCACGGGTTTGGGCAGGTTGGAGAACAGCGGAGCGAGCACGAGCAGGGTCAACAGCACGGTCGCGCCGGAGGTGAGCGAGGCCAGGCCGGTGCGGGCGCCCGAGTGGTCGTTGAGCGAGCTCGCGGACAGGCTCGTCGACACCGGCATGCCCTGGAACAGGCCGGCGCCGACGTTGGTCGCGGCTTGCGCCAGCGACTCCTGGTCGACGTCGATCTGGTAGCGGTGTTTGGCGGCGAAGACCCGGGCGTCGCCGGTCGTCTGGGAGAAGCCGATCAGCACGAGCGCGACAGCCGCGAGCGCGACCGTGCCGGCGTGATCCCACATCAGCCCGCCGTCGGGCAGCTCGGGCGAGGGCAGGCCCCGTGGCACGTGCCCGACGAGGGCAACGCCGTGACTTCCCAGATCGAACACCTTCGCGGCTACGAGACCGCCGACCACCAGGACCAGCGCGCCGGGCACGGCCGGGGCGATACGGCGCAGCCCGAAGACGACGACCAGCGCTATCACGCCGACGGCCAGGGTCGTGACGCTGGTGTCGTCGAGCGTCCCGAACCACGACCACAGTTCCCGCAGCGAGTTGGACCCTTCCGCGTCGGTGCCGGTCAGCTTGGGGAGTTCGCCGATCACCACGTCGATCGCGGCACCGAACAGGAACCCCGTGACGACCGCCCGGGAGAGGAACTGCGCGATCCAGCCGCAGCGCAGCACGGCGAGCAGCAGGAACAGCACCCCCGAGGCGAGCGTGATGCCGGCGACGAACGATGCCACGTCGTGCTCGTCCTTGATGCCCGCCGCGAACACCGCGCTTGCCGCCACTGCGGCAAGGCCGGAACTCGGGCCGATCGAGATCTGGCGGCTGGTGCCGAAAACCGGATACAGCAGCGCCCCGGCCGCCGCCGCGTAGAGACCGTTCTGCAAGGGGATCCCCGCGATACCCGCGTAACCGAGATTCTTCGGCACGATCAAGGCGGCGACGATCACTCCGGCGACGAGATCGCCCCGCAACCAACGGCGCTCGTACCGGGGGAGCCACCCGACGATCGGCAGAAGGTTCACACGGGACCGGCCCGCCATCGCACGCTGCCTAGCGAAGCAGTCGCGCAACGGTCGTCATGACGAAACCCCCGGCCAACACTGTCGAACGGCTGCCCAAATGTCCGTGTCGGGAGGGCTCACGACATCACCCGCACAGGATGAACGCAGCATGATCGGTCGCATGCCACCCTGACGCCCGAGCGACCGACCGCCGACGGACCGGCGGCCTAGGAGCTGGGCATGGGTGGGGTTGCGCTCGTGGCGGCGGCGCTGTTCGGGTACGCCGTGGTCGAGCGGCGCCTGCGGCAGACGCCCATCAGCGGCGCCATGCTGTTCACGGCGGTCGGCCTGCTGGCCAGCGAGCAGGTCACCGGTCTGTTCAGCCCGTCGCTGCACGGTGACGCCACCGAGTTCCTGGAACTGACTCTGGTGATCGTGCTGTTCACCGACGCGATGGCGGTCAACGCGTCCGGTTGGGCGACCGAGGCACCGATACCGGTGCGGCTGCTCGGCGTGGGACTGCCGCTGACCATGGTTGCCGGGTGGGCGCTGGCCTTCGCGCTCTTCCCCGGCCTCGGTACCTGGGGTGCCGCCCTGATGGCCGCCGTGCTGGCCCCCACCGACTCGGCCCTCGGCCTGCCGGTGATCAACGACGAACGGGTTCCGCGCCTGGTGCGGCACGCCCTGAACGTCGAGGGCGGCGTGAACGACGGGCTGGCCCTGCCGTTCGTGACCATCTTTCTGGCGCTGGCTCTGGAGCAGGAGGGCGCGGTAGGGGGCGGCCACGTCGCGACGGTATTCGCGCGAGCACTCGTCGCCTCCACGGCGATCGGGCTGGCGATCGGCTGGGGCGGGGCGGTGGCGTTGCGCTGGTCGATGGGCCGGGGCTGGTCGGGCCGGCAGTGGCGCTCGGTCGCCTTGCTGGCGATGGCGATGCTGGCCTTCGTCCTCGCCGACGAGATCGACGGCAGCGGCTTCATCGCGGCGTGGGCGGCCGGGTTCGCGGCCGGTGTGACCTCCCGAGGATCGCTCACCGAGGCGCAGCAAACTCCCGAAGAGATCGCCAACCTCGGGGTTTCGGTGAGCTTCGTCCTGTTCGGCGCGTTCTTCCTGGCCCCCGCGCTGGAGCACCTGAGCTGGGCGGCAGTCGGCTACGCGTTACTCAGCCTCACTGTAATTCGAGTGGTGCCGGTCGCAATCGCTCTTTACGGATCGAGGCTGACGTTCCAGACCGTGGCGTATGTCGGCTGGTTCGGACCACGCGGGCTGGCGTCCATCGTGTTCGCCGATCTCGTCGCTACCAGCCGGCTGCCCCATCAGGAACTGATCGTCGACGTGGTCATGCTCACCGTCGGCCTGAGCGTGGTGCTGCACGGCGTGACCGCGCCGTGGGGCGCGAGCCGCTACGCGCGCTGGTACGCCGATGCCGTGGCGGCCGACCCCGGCATTCGCGAGGCGGCCGAGGCGCCGCAGGTGGCCAACCGCGTGCGGCTGTCGCAAGGCGATCGGCCCGAGCGGACCGGCTGACGACTCGCCGCTACGACCGGAGCGGGTAGGCGGGCTGAGCTGACCCGTTGCCGGCGTTGACGGTGGTGAGCGCGTTCTCCAGATCCGCGGCGGTACTCCGCAGGACCTCCAAGGCGGTGGCCGTGTCTCGTGTGGTGTCCAGCGTGTCGAGGCGCGCCCGGGACGCGCGCACCGTGTCGCGCAGGGCGCGGGCCTGGACGCGACCGGCGTCGTCGACGGCCGCAGCCTCTAGTGCGGTGAGGTGGTCCTCGACCGTCACGATCCGACTCGACTCGATCCGCCAGCCGCCGGCGACCTGCTGGGCGGTGGGCGCTTGGGCGAGACGGGGTATGAGGTCGCGGGCGAACCACGAGACCTCGTCCGTGGCGGCCGTGAGCTTGTCGGTCCAGGCACGCTTCCGGCGGCGTTTGTGCAGGAGGAGCGCCGTGGTGGCCACGGCAGCCACCGCGACCAGGCCGATCACCCACCACACCCAGGCCGGCGTCGTGCTGTCGCCGCTGCCGGATGCAGCGGTCGCGGCCGGCGTGGGCTTCGGCGCCGCGGCTGCGGTCGGCGTCACGGTGGCCTGCTGGGTCTGCAGCGTTGTCTGCGTCGTCACCTGGATCTGCGTCCGGGTTTGCGTTTGCGTCTGGGGCTGCGTCTGGGGCGTGGTCGGTGGCTGGACCTCGGTCTGCGTCCGGGTTGGGGCCGATGATTCGGACGGAGTGGACCGTCGGGTCGTGGTCGGACCGGCCGACGTGACCGGGGCCGCTGTCGAATGCCCCGACAGCCCAGACAGGCTCAGCGATCGCGTGGGACTGACTGGGCCGGAACTGCCGCATGACGCGAGAAGCACGGCTGCGACGGCCAGCCCGACGAGTGTCGCAAGTCGTCCCGACCGGCCGTCCACGAGCCGAAGCTATGGTCGGGGTGGTCGACGAGGATCACCCTGAGGGAGTGAGGTCGAGCCCGTCTGCGGGCGTGATGGTGGCTTGGATCTGCGGGCGTTAGCCCAGTAAAGCGCGGCGGAGGGACGGCATGCATGACCGGTCCGGGTACCCCGACGAGCCCGAAGCCGCAGTCGATGACGTCGCGCGGGACGGTGTTTCTCGGGCTCGGCGACGGCGCCGACGTACCCGGTCCGGTGGAGGTGTCGACGGCAACGCCTGGGCGGTGAGTCGCATGACGGCGCCGAGCGGGCCTGGTCCCGCAATTCGCGAACCGCCGACGCTCGAAGTCCGCTGGATCCGCCCCGGCGAGCTGGACGGGCGGACGAGCCGGTGGTTCGACCGATTCCCGGCGATGACCGAGTCACGCCGCGACGACTACCTGATCAGCCCGGACCTGGGCGAGCTGTCGGTCAAGCTCCGCGCCGGTCGCGCACTGGAAGTGAAGATGTATCGCGGACTGCTCGGCATCCTCGAGATTCCGGGCCACGCGCGTGGGCTCATGGAGTTCTGGCAAAAGTGGTCGTTTCCGTTGGGCGAGCTGCGCTACACCGACGAATCGTCGAGTTGGCAGCCGATACACAAGGTTCGGCGCCTGACGTTCTTCTCCGGGCCCTCCGAGCATCTGGTGGTCGGCGTCGACCCACCGGCCGGCGGCGCGGGATGTGCCGTCGAACTGACCGAGGTCACGATGCTCGGACGCAACTGGTGGACCCTGGGCTTCGAGGCGAACGGCCCGGAGGAGTCGCTGCGCGAAACGGTGGAGTCGACCGCCACCCATGTTTTCGGGCAGGCGGCCGCCGAGGGGACCGAGCTCACGCTGAAGGATTCGGGCTCGTATTCGAGCTTGCTACGCGACCAGCTCGACTGATGCCGGGCCTCGTCAGCCGCCGCCGAACGTCTCCAGCAACAGCCGGCGCTCGGGCTCGGTCAGGTTGGTGTCCACGAGCGTCCAGTGCATGCCGTGGAAGTGCTCGGCGACCCGGTCGAGGTTGCCCTCGTCGGTGATCACCATGAGCGCCGACGTTCCCTCCGTGACCTGGCTGCGGATGGCCTCCAGCTGATCCTTGCCGATCCCGACGCCGTCGGTGGCCTGCAAGATCGCGCCGATGCCGGCCCCGGCGGCGGCGCCGACGACCGGCACGAAGAAGAGCCCACCCACGACCAGGCCCCACAAAGCGCCCCAACCCGTGTCGTGCCGCACGGCGTCGTGGGTCCGGCTCAGATTGGGCCGCGACTTGCCGACCGGCCAGGACACGACGGCGTGATCGAGGACTTTGATCAGGCCTTCGTGCTCGACGTTCTTGAGAATCGCAGCGGCCCGCTCGGCGCCGGACGGATCCTCGAACTTCCACACGGTGAACGTTGTCATTTCCGCTTCCCACCTTGGTGCCCTCGCACCGGCCGGCCGGGCGCCGCCGCCGATACCCAAGTGTCGATGCTCGGGCCGGCGGGAGGCTTCACCCGTTCGGGACGAGCAGGCCCGGATGCGAGGGGTGCGGCAAAACGTCAGTTCTCATCAGCGAACCAGCGCCCGCCGAAGAGATTCTCAAGGTTTCCCAAGGCGCTCACCGACTTCTACAGCCGTCCTGTGAATTGGAGGCTCGGCTGACCAGTGCGCCCGGATTCTGCGCAGCGCCCGATATGAGGCGAGAACCGGGTCTGCTGGATTCTCTTAACGGTGGAATTCACGACAAGTCCGACCGGTCGGCGCGTAGCGACGGCCCGTCCGATTGGCCTTCGCGCAGCCTGGGTAGGCCCTTGGTGCGGCTGAGCCGACAGCCGAGAGAGGTAGGAGCGAGCGTGACGTTATCTCGCCGCGGTCGTCTGTCGGCGTCAGCGCATTCGGGGGAGGGCACGACGGTTGAGCTGCAGCCCATCCCCGCTGGCCCATTGCCGACCCTGGGCGGACCGAGAGTTACCCGCCTGGGCGTGCTGGACATCGGCTCGAACTCGGCTCAACTGCAGGTGGTCGACCTCCGTCACGGGGCCCCACCGTTGCCGGCGTATGCGGTCAAGCAGCCGACCCGGCTCGCCGAGGACATCGACGAGGACGGTTCGATCAGCCCGGCCGGGATCCAGCGCGTCGCCGATGCGTCCGTCGAGGCAATGCGGGCCGCTCGCGAACACCGCGTCGAGTTGCTGTACGTGTTCGCCACAGCGGCGATCCGCGACGCCCACAATCGCGACGACGTGGTCGACACCGTGGAGAGTGCGGCCGGCGTGCGTCCGCAGTTCCTCAGCGGCGAGGACGAGGGGCGGCTGACCTACCTGGCGGTGCACCGCTGGTACGGCTGGTCGGCCAACCGGGTGCTGCTGATCGACATCGGCGGCGGGTCGATGGAGATCGTGCTCGGCCGCGACGCCGAGCCGGACCTTGCGCTCTCGTTGCCGCTGGGCGCCGGGCGGCTCACCCGTGCGTTCCTGCCCGACGATCCACCGACGCCGGCGCAACTCAAGGCGCTTCGCCAGCACATCCGGCACACCGTCCGTGAGGTCACCGACCGGGTGCGTTGGGAAGGCCAACCGGCGCGGGCCATCGCCACCTCGAAAACCTTCAAGCAACTCGCCCGACTGGCCGGATGTGCCCCGCAACGAAAGGGCCCGTTCGTGCCGCGGTCGCTGACAACTCGGGACCTGGTCCGCTGGATCCCGCGACTGGCCCGCCGATCGGCGGACGAACGGGCGAAGCTGCCCGGGGTTTCGCCGCCCCGGGCCCGGCAACTGCTCGCCGGCGCCCTCGTGGCCAAGCTGACCATGAACGCGCTCGACATCTCCCGCGTCGACGTCTGCCCCTGGGCGTTGCGGGAGGGGATCATGCTGCACTACCTGCAGACCAACCAGGAACCTCATCCACCGCCGACGCTGCACGACCTGCGTCCCATCGTCGCCGATCCGACCCCGCCATCGGCCTGACGCCTGACTGGGTAGCGCGTGGGGCGCTCGGCCGCGCTTTCGCCGTGGGACCGTCCCGGCCGCGCGGCGGGCTAGCCCGGGTGGGGGTCAGCTCGCCGCCCGCGGCCGATCGGGGTCGTCGTGCGGTTCGATCAGTAGCAGGGCGCCGCTCGGCTCGTCGGCGCCGGACAGCAGCGGCGTGACCGCCACGCGCAGGCCGATGGTGCGGCCCCGCCGGTTCACCGCCTGCATCAGTATCTCGTTGCCGGTGCCGCCGTCGAAGATCACCTCACGCACCAGCGGCTTGAGCCGCTCCGTCGGCAGGCCGCTGTCCAGGTTGAGGAAGTACTGGCCGACCGTCTCGTCCTCGCGGAGTCCCCACAGGTCCTCGGCCTGGCGGTTCCAGACCTGCACGATCATCTTCCGGCTGATCACGACGACGCCTGCCCCGAGGCTGCCGAGCACCGACTCCATGAAGTGGTTCAGCGACGAGATCTCCGCGGTGCGGTCGCGCAGTTCGTCGTTGGTGGCCTGCAGCTCGTCGTTCATCGACTGCAGTTCCTCGTTCATGGTTTCGAGTTCTTCGTTGGTGGTTTCGAGTTCTTCGTTGGTGGTCTCGAGTTCCTCGACCGTCGACTGCAGTTCCTCGTTGGTGGTCTCGAGTTCTTCGTTAGTGGACTGCAGTTCCTCGTACGCGGTCTCCAGCTGCCGGTTGGCCGCCTCCAGCTCGTTCTGCAACTGCCGGTACCGCGACACGTCGTTGAATATGATCGTGACGCCGAGCAGCCGAGAGCGCGCGTCGACGAGAGGCACCAACTGGATGTCGAAGAACAGCTGCTCGGTGGACGAGCGTTGCCACTCGACGTCGCGCAGCCACACCGGCAGGCGGTTGTCCTGAACGGCGGAGAGATGGGAGCGCAGCTCCGCGGGGCGGTAGGAAACCTCGAGGTCCTCGAACGGGCGTCGCGCGTCCCGCTCGCTCAGGGCGAAGAGGTTGGTCGCGCGGTGGTTGACCAGCGCGAGCCGGCCCGCCTCGTCTAACACCAGCTGGGGCACCGGGCTGTTGAGGAAGGCCTCGGTGCGCAGCGGCTCGAGGCCGGAGGTGTGGTAGGGGCGAGCCCTGATGTACCGCACCGTCATGCCGTCGGGGAGGTCGTCGCCGTTCGGCTGGGCCGCGTTGCGGAAGAAGCGCCGTTTCAGGTCGAGCGGCTCGAACGTCGCGGCGTGGTTGAGCAGCATCTCGGCCTTGCCCAGGAACAGCACGCCGCTCGGGCGCAGTGCGAACCCGAGCCGGGAGACGATGCGCGACTGAGTCTCGGCGTTGAAGTACATGAGAGTGTTGCGGCAGGCCAGCAGGTCGATCCGCGAGATCGGCGCGTCCTGCACGAGGTCGTTGCGGCCGAAGATCACGCTGCGGCGCAACTCCTTGCGAAAGAGGTAGCGGCTGCTGTTCGCGACGGGCTCGAAGTACCGCTCCCGGTAGCCCTCCGGCAGCCCACCGAGTTCCCGTTCGCTGTACGTGGCCTGACGGGCGATCGCCAGCGCCTCCTCGTCGACGTCGGTGGCGTATATCTTCACCTGAGCCCGGAAGGCGTCCTGTCCCAGGCGCTCGGTCAGCTCCATCGCCAGGCTGTAGGCCTCCTGCCCGGACGCGCAGCCGGCACTCCACACCCGTATCGGTCCGGTGCCGATCTCATCCAGGAGCTCGGGCAAGACGCCTTCCCGCATGTACTCCCAGGCGTCCTCGTCGCGGAAGAAGCCGGTGACGTTGATCAGGATCGTGTTGAACAGCGCGGTGAACTCGTCCGGGTGCACCTGCAGGTAGTCGTGGTACTCCTCGAACGAGTCGACGCCGCTCTGGCGCATCTGGTGCTGGACGCGGCGCATCAGGCTGGCCCGCTTGTAACCGGTGAAGTCGAACGCGCGACTCTCCTTCAGGTAGATGAGCAGCCGCTCGAACGCAGGATCGGCGGTCTCGGCCGGACGACGTGTGCCACTCGCCCGTGGCTCGCCGGCCGGAGAGTCCGTCGACTTCTCATCCGCCATGGGTCACTGTCCCTTGTCGCGCTGACGCGTCGGCGCCAGCTGTGACTGCAACATCCTCCGGATCAACGAGGCGGCCCGCGTCGCCTCGTCGGCCTGCTCGGCGAACCGCTGCGCCGTGAGCGGGTTGCCGCGCTCGGCGGCCCGCTCACGGAGCTCCCGGGACAGGGCCGCCTTCTCCTCGAGGCTGCGCAACGCCATCCACAGCGCACCGTCGAGCTGCAACGCCTGCTCGCCCAGCAGGCTCTCCGGCGACCACGCGTGCCCTACCCGACATCGGTACCGGACCAGTTCGCCGTCACGGATTTCGAACAGCGTGCCTGAGCAATCCGGGCACGAAAACCCCGACGGCACTCCCGGCCGGACCGGATCGTTCATCGCGTCGCCGTCCATCTTCGCTAGATCGGCTTCCATCTGCGTCAGGGTGGACGGTTCAGGCTCGGGGCCGTCGATCTCGGCTCGGCATATCGCGTCGATGAGACGCCCGAGGTCGTCGGCGGCCGCGATGTGATCGGGGCTGACGTGCTCGAGGGCACTCACCGGCATCGCCGGATACATCGCGTCCTTGGGATCCTGGATGAGCACCGCGCCGCCCTGCCTGCGGATGGCGACGGCCCCCGCCGTGCCGTCGTCGAGTACGCCCGACAACACTACGCCGACGACGCGGGGCCCGTGGGCGCGAGCGGCCGTGCGGAACAGCACGTCGATCGCCGGCCGGTGCCCGTTCTCGCGGGGCCCCCGGCTGAGGCTGGCGGACCCGTCCTCGACCACTAGGTGCTGGTCGGGCGGCGCGACGAGCACATGGCCCGGTACGAGCGGCTCGCCGGGTACGGCCGCGCGCGCGGACAGCGGTCCAGCGCGGTCGAGAATGGCCGGCAGCACGCTGCCGCCGTAGGCCGGAATGTGCAGCACGACGAGGACCGCTGCGGGCAAGTCGGCCGGTAACGAGGCGACGAGTGTCCGGAGAGCCTCGACGCCTCCCGCGGAGGCGCCAATCACCACAATGTCACGCCGCATGAAAGCTTCTTTTCTTAACCTGGTCCGTCGGCGTTGGCGTCGTCCGCCATCCGACCACGGTCGAGGCCGAATTCCCAGTAGCCGCTGGACGGATCGGATTAGGGGAAGACTCCGGACAACCTCGTTTCTGTCTCCTCGCCGGAGAGTCGCCATGGCAACACATCCCGGCCTCGCTTCTTTCCTCGCCGAACTCGACAGCCGCCCGCGCCGGCTGGCGCGCCTCGCCTGCACGCATCGGGCGAGCTGCGCGACGAAGTCCGGGCGGGCGGCGAGCAGCTGTTGACGGCGCAGGAGGAACTGCGCGTTCAGGACGAGGAGCTCCATGCGGCCCGGCTCGCCGCCCACCTGACGAGCAACGAGTACGAAGCTGCGTTCGCCGGCGCGAACACCGCGTACCTGCGTACCGACCGCGCCGGGCTGGTGATCGAGGTCGACGGGGCCGCGCGCAATCTGATGACGTGGCCGCTGCTGCGTTGGTCGCGCCGGCCGTTCGTTGCCCAATTCACCCTGCCGACGCGCGGCACGGTCCGGTCGATGATCAGCCGAGCGGTGCGGAACGGAGGGTGCGTGACCGGAGAGGCCACCCAGCGCCGGCTCGACGATCGCGAGCTCCCGGTCAAGCTGGCCGCGGCCGCGAGCCCGTTCGCCGACGCCCTGCGCTGGGCAGTCATCCCGCCTGACGCCGAGCACTGAGCCGCCTCCGTCCGACCCCCGGCCTCAGCGCCCGCCCGGCCGGGGCCAGTGGCACGGCTCGGCACCCGTCCGTGTCGTCGGGCTCGGCCGGTTCTCGCCCGCCATCTGATGCGCCTCGTCGCCGTGCCGCACGCGTTGCGATCGTCTGCCACTCGGACCACCTTCGCCGCGTTGCGGGCCATAGGTACGGACTAGCCGAGGGCCCCACGGGTGTAACCCGCGTTCGGAGCCTGGACTCCGCTACCGCCGGCGGGCCTGGTCCGGCTCCTCGCCGGTCTCGGCGACTATCCGCGCAAGATCGCGGAGCTTGATATGGCTGGTCTTGGAGGCCGCGACCAGTCGATCGAACGCTTCGTCGGCCGTTATGCGATGACGCTCCACGAGGATGCCTACGGCCTGGCCGATGGTCTGGCGGCTCGCGATGGCCCTGCGCAGGTTGTACACCTCGTCGACATGGGACAAGGCGATGCTCGCGCGGGCTGCGAACACCGGCGCCACCAGCTCGGCCATCGGCTTGAACGCGCTCGGCTCGCCGGAGTAGAGGTTGAGCGTGGCGTGGTTTTGGCCGCTGACCGGCAGCTCGCAGGCCAGCACGCTGCGGATGCCGAGGTCGACGGCGCTTGGGCCGAACGCCGGCCAGCGGTGATCATCTCGCAGGTCGTCGACGCGGATCGTGCCGGCGGTCGCAGGCGCGTCGAACGCGGGGCCCTGCGCGTGGTGGAACTGCAGCCGGTCACACGCCATGGCGACGCTGTCGGTGGCGGCGGCGAAGCGCAGCCGCTCGTCGTCGTGTTGCTGGGTGACGCTGGCATGCTCGGTGCCCGGTATCCTGCGCACCGTCAGCTGCACCAGCCGCCGTAGGAAGAAGTCGGGACTTTGTTCGGCCGACAGCTCGGCCGCGAGGTCGCTGCGGGCCAGCGACAGCAATCGGCTCAGCTCGCCGTCGGTGGCCGTGTCGGCACCGGGCGCCGTGCTCGCGGCGGGCGGCTCGGCGTCGACCGGCCGTGGCGGCGGCTTGCTCTCGCCGTCCCGGCTCGGGGTGAGGTGCCAGTGCAGCAGCGATGTGCCGGATTGCGGTTCGGTGCGCCGCTCGACGGCGACACGGACCCACCTACCGTGCCGGGCGAGCACCGCCTCGGCGTGCTGGCCCCCCGCACCCTGCTCGACGGCGCTGATCAGGGAGCGGATGCAACGGCGGTGCGGCGTGGCGAACATGGACACGATCGGCCGGCGCGCACTGCGCGGAATCGTGTCGAACAGCTGCCATGCCGCAGCGGTCGCATCGACGATCATGCCCTGCTGATCGGTGATCACGTGCGCGGTGGACGAGGCGCCGAACAGCTCGGTCGTCCGAGCCAGCACGCGTTCCATCTCGAGGCGGACGGCAACCAACTCCTCGTGCTGGACGCGCAGTTCCTCCTCAGCGACCAGCAACTCCTCGCCGAGCTCGGCGACGTCGAGCAGCGAATTGCCCGGCTCGAGGGCTCCGACCGGACTGCCGATGCTGGCCAGCCGGTCGCGGTAGTCGCGCAGCCGAGTCAGGATCTCATCAAGGTCCGACTGGGACGTCATCGCAACTCACCCACGCCGCTTGCGTGATCATGGACTCTGGTGCCCGCTGCATCCAGTCTTATCTCGACCGGGACGGTCTGCAACCGATCGGCCGCCATCGAGCCGGGTCGGATGCGCCGCCCGGCCGGCCAGCCGGGTCCGCCGGCCAGCCGGGTCCGCCGGCGGGCCTGGCCGCGCGCGGCGTTCGCGTCGACGACGCGGCCCGATCCAGGCGCCGGCCGCATTCTTCCTCGCTGATTTCCTCGATGGCCTGCTCGTCCAACTGGGCGGCCGAGGCATCCTGGCGAGCGGCGGTCGATTCGTGCAGCCGGATCGCCTCACGCTCGCCGCACCGCCTGTTCAAGCGGCAGGTGCGATCCGCGGTCGGCCGTGCCGACACGGCTACGCGCGCTGCCGGGCGCCGGGCTGAGCCCGCCGACGCGAGCTTGGCGCAGAATCCGCCAGGAGGGCGCATAGTTGTGACATGCCCGCCTTCAACGCCCGCGCTGCCAATGCGATCGCGGCGGATGCGGCCCAGGCCCGCGCCGCGCAGTGCCGGGACCGACGCCTGCGACTCCAGCACCGACGGCGGACCGCGCCCGACGACGTCCGAGCCGCGGATGCGGCGCTGCAGCGCGCCCGGGAGCGCGCCGACCTGGCGCGGCAACGGCTGGACGCGGTCCGGCTGCGCCGACTGATCGGCCCGCCGTTCAGGCTCGGGAACCTTCCGGCGCCGCACCCCAGCGGGCCGCCGCTGGACCTGGCCGGCCTGCGCGCCGCGGCCGGGAAGCTGGGCGCTGAGGCACTGTTCACCGCGTACTTCGCCATCGGCGGGAAATGCAGTCCGCTGGAGCTCGACGCGTTCGTTCACGCCGCTTTGCAGCTGCCGCCCGAGGAGCTGGCCGTCGTCGCACACGCGATCTGGGAGCTGAGCGAGTTCTAGTCCGCGTCTTCGCTGACTCCTAGGCCCCTGCTCAGCGAAAGGCACGGTCATGCACATCCGCAGTTATGTGCCGTCCGACCAGGCCGAGGTCACGAAGATCGCACAGGAAACCTTCGGCCCCTTCTACGAACAGTCGTTCCGCTCGATGGTGCCGGCCGAGGTGTTCACCCATCAACACGGCGACTGGGCCGACGACTTCCGTCGCCAGATCCCGACCCTGAATGATCCGGCGCACGGCCAGCACGTCGCTGTCGCCGAAGCCGACGGCGCGCCCCTCGGTTTCATCGCGTGGAGCATCGACGTGCAGCGGCACCACGGCGAGATCGAGATGCTGGCGGTTCGTGAGGCGCGCCGCCGGTCGGGCATCGGCCGGGCCTTGTGCGAGCACGCGCTGACCCACATGCGCGCCGCGACCGTGCTGGTCGTCGAGGTCGGCACCGGCGGTGACGGCTTCCACGAGCCTGCGCGCCGCCTCTACGAATCGCTCGGCTTCAGCCCGATACCAGTCACTTACTACCTCAGAAGCATCGCTTGAGGCGCCGATCGTCACTGAGCGCCAAGATCATCGCGGGACCTTCAGGCCGTAGACCTGCGCGGCGTTGCGCCACAGCACCAGGTCGGCCGTCTCGTCGTCGGGCATCAGGGCGGCGACGGCCCGGGCATTGCTGGCGATGCCGGGGATGCCCGGCCAGTCGGTGCCGAAGATCATTCGACGGGTCAGGCGCTTCCAGTTGTGGCGCGCGTAGTAGGTCGGCAACCGCGACGGCGGCAGCCCGGACAGCTCGATCCATACGCGGGGGTTCGACAGCGCGAGGAAGGCGGCTGCGTCGTACCACCAGCCGCGCCCGCCGTGGGCCAGGACGATGTCGAGACGGGGGAAGTCGCGCAGCACGTTGTCGAGCAGCACCGGGTCGCCGTACTGGTTGAGCGCGCCCGGGAAGGTCGACGTGCCGCAGTGCACGACGATCGGCAGCTCGCGTTCCTGGCAGATCGCGTACGCCGGGTAGAGAGCGCGGTCGTCGACCCGGAACCCGCCGTGCACCGGGTGCACCTTCAACGCGACCGCACCGAGTTCGAGCTGTCGTTCGACCTCGTCGACAACCGGGTAGTGCACGTGCGGGTTGACGTTGGCGGCGAACCGGATCCGGTCGGTGGCCAGCGCGGCCATGTCGTCGGCGGTCTGCCAGCCGGTGACCTTCGGGCTGTACTCGGCCAGCACGACGGCGACGTCCACTCCCTCGCCGGCGAGCAGGGCGTCGAATGCGGTGGCATCGACCCGGCCGTCCGCGTCGTAGAGCGCACGCAGCGCGCTGCTGTCGAAGTCCTGGACCCACACGTCCCACGGCACCTTGAGGCCGGCCCGGTTCGCCGGAT
>DATBER010000132.1:0-11614 GCA_036558905.1 Jatrophihabitantaceae bacterium
TTTGCTGGGTGGAGCTGAGGGGATTTGAACCCCTGACCCCCTCGATGCGAACGAGGTGCGCTACCGGACTGCGCCACAGCCCCAGAACGGGAACCCCGCCAGGCGGGGCGACTGCCAAGGCTAGCAGGTAGGCCCGACGGGCAAGACGCTCGTCAGCTGGCCCGGCGCTCGGCGGTCGGCTCGGCGAACGCCTCCTCCTCGTACAAGCCGGTGAGGTCGACGGTGTCGTGGTTGTGCAGAGCGAGGTCGTCGTCGTCGATGCGCACCGCTGACTCGGGCGCCGGCGCCTCGATTCGCTCGGTCGCGTCGTAGCCGGCCGAGACACGCGCGCTCGCGCGCACCTGCCGGGCCTGACGCCGGTCCTTGTCGCGCAGCACCTGACTGCGCAGGAAGTACAGGTAACCGCCCAGTCCGGCGATGAACAGCAGGGCCGGGACCCACATCGGGCCGCCGATCACCAGGGCGAGCACGAGTGCGATGACACTGCCGGCGCCGAGAATGCCCAGCGAACGCCGGCGCCGGGCCATCATCTGCTGGCGGGCCGGCGACAGGTCGGAACGGTCAACGGGATACATGAGCGCCTCCTGCGCGGCGGGTACGGGCCGGCGCATCGACGGCGCGGCGGCTGCGGGACGCGTCCCGGTGACGAACAGCTCGGCCGGCGACTCAGGGCGGCGCACGACGTCGGCGTCCGCGGGATGTGACGCGGCCGGGCGGGTCATGGCGACGTGGCGGCGCGTCAGTGCGCGCATCGACCGGCCGAACTGCTCGACGGAGCGCTCGTTGGCCCGATCGTCGTGGCGGCGCACGATCATCGGAACCACCACGATCAACCACAGGACGGCGAGGACGACCACCGTCAACATGGGTGACGTCATCGCACCTCCAGTCACACCCGTAACAGCTTTACCCACGGTAACCAGCAGTGCGGGCCGGTCCGGGCACCTCGCCCGGCGTGTCGAGTGGAGGTGATCACCGCGACGAGGCTCCACAAGATCAGAACGGGTCAGGGCATCGGCGGCAGGGAGCGCAGCCGCGACTGCAGCGAACGGCCGCCGAGCTCCTCGACCGTGATCGCGAAGGCGACGTGATCACGCCAGGCGCCGTCGATGTCGAGGAAGCGTTCGTAGTATCCCTCGCGGCGCAGGCCCAGCTTCTCGACCACACGCAGGCTAGCTGTATTTTCCGGCCGAATGTCCACCTCGACCCGATGCAGTCCCACGCCGGCGAAGCAGTGGTCGATCACCAGGGCAAGGGCGGTCGGCGTGATGCCCCGCCCGGCCACTTCGGAGTCGATCCAGTACCCGACGGTGCAACCGCGCAGCGCGCCGTGGACGATGTTGGACACGTTCATCTGGCCGACCAGCCGCCCGCCGTAGGTGACGACGAACGGCAGCATCGTCCCGCTGCGGGCCGCCTTGCGCAGTGCCGACAGCTGCGGCGGCCAGGCCGAGATGCCGTTGCGGTCCGGCCAGCGCAACGACGACGTCGGCTCCCAGGGCGAGAGCCAGCGCTCGTTACGCAGGCGCACGTCGCTCCACGCCCGCCCGTCACGCATGCGGGGTGGGCGTAGCCGAACCGGTCCCGCGACGAGCTCAGCAGGCCAGCCGGGGTGCGCGGACATCAGCGCTGCGACAGCAGCAGCGGGATGACGGTCACCCGAGATCCGGCGACGACTTCGGTGACCGACTCGTCGATGACCACCAGGCAGTTGGCCGACGCCATCGACGCGATCAGGTGCGAGCCCGGTCCGCCGACGAACGACACGCTGTACGTGCCGTTGGCCTCACGATGCAGCACCCCGCGACGATACTGCCGGACGCCGGCCGGGCTATCGACGCGTTCGATCGCGACGGCCTGGACGGTGGCCCGCTGGAATTGCCGCTTACCGAGCAGCTTGCGGATCGCCGGCCGCACGAACACCTCGAACGAGACGAGCGCGCTGACCGGGTTGCCGGGCAGGCAGAAGATCGGGACGTTGTCGCCGAGGTGGCCGAACCCCTGCGGGCGGCCGGGCTGCATGGCCACGCGCAGGAACTCGACCGTGCCCAGCTCGGACAGCGCCTGCTTGACGATGTCGAATGCGCCCATGCTGACGCCGCCGGTGGTGATCAGCACGTCGGCGCGCAGCAGTTGACTCTCCAGCACGTCGAGCAGCTTGCTGTGATCATCGGGGATGATGCCGGCCCGGTAGGAGTTGGCGCCGGCGTCGCGCGCGGCGGCCGCGAGCAGGTACGAGTTCGAGTCGGTGACCTCGCCGAATCCCGGCTGATGGCCCACCTCGACCAGCTCGCTGCCGGTCGAGAGCACGATGACGCGCGGCCGCGGACGGGCCAGCACCCGCTCGCGGCCGATGGCGGCGAGCAGCGCGATCTGCTGCGGGCCGATCGCCGAGCCGGCCGACAGCGCCGGCGCGCCGGCGGCGAGGTCCTCACCGGCCCGCCGCACACACTCGCCGCTGCGTACCGGCGCGTTGATCGCCACCCGGGCCAGTCCGCGGTCGGTCAGCTCCAGTGGGATGACTGCGTCGGCCCCGGCCGGGATGGGCGCGCCGGTCATGATCCGCATGGCCAGCCCGGGACCCATGCCGTTGCGGTTCTTGGTGCCGGCCACGACGTCGCCCACCACCGGCAACTCGACCGGATTCTGCTCGCTGGCGTTGCGAGTGTCGACGGCGCGTACGGCATAGCCGTCCATCGCGGAGTTGTCGAAGCCCGGCAGCGGGACGTCGGTCACGACGTTCTCGGCCAGCAACAGGCCCTGCGCCTCGAGCAGCGGGAGTTCGATCGGCGCGATCGAGCCGATGCTGTCGAGTACTGCCGTGAGGTGCTCGTCGACCGACCGCACGGGCGGGTCGTCTGCCACTACCGCTCCTGTCTAATCGAAGTCACGCACATACTCGCGCAACCAAGCGGTGAATGGCGCACCGACCTCTGGGTGTCGCGTCGCGAGTTGCACAACCGCCTTGATGTATTCGAGCTGATCGCCGGTGTCGTAGCGGCGCCCCCGGAACACCACGCCGTGCGCGGGCACACCGTCCCGGACCAGTTGCCGCATCGCGTCGGTTACCTGGATCTCGCCGCCGTAGCCGGGCCGGGTCTCGCGCAGGGCCGGAAAGATCTCCGGCGGCAGCACGTACCGGCCGATGACCGCGAGCGTGCTGGGCGCCTTGTCCGGCTGCGGCTTCTCGACGAGGTCGGTGATCTCGACGACGTCGCCGTCGACCGCGCCGGGCACGACGCAGCCGTACTTGCGGATCTCCGGACGGGGCACGTCCAGCAATCCGAGCACGATGCCGCCGTGCTGGTCGTAGACGGAAAGCATCTGCCCGAGCAGCTGGTCGCGATCGTCGATCAGGTCGTCGGGAAGCAGCACGGCGAGCGGTTGGCCGGCCGCCAGCTCCTCGCCGCACGCGATGGCGTGGCCCAGCCCGCGCGGTTCGAGCTGCTTGACCTCGTGGATGCGGGCCAGGTTGGCGGCGCGCTTGATCGCGGCCAGCGCCGCCTGGTCCGGCTTGGCGGCAAGCACCGCCTCCAGCTCCGGGTGTGGCGCGAAGTACTCGGTGATCGCCTGCTTCTCGTCGTTGACGACGAGGATGACGTCGGTCAGCCGGTTGCGCGCGGCCTCGTCCACCACCAGCTCCAGCGTCGGAGTGCTGACGATCGGGAGCAGTTCCTTGGGCACGACCTTGGTGAACGGCAGGAACCGAGTGCCCCGACCGGCCGCAGGAATCAGTGCTTTGGCTACGCGCTCACGAGGCATGACCGGCAGACTAACCGGGTGCAGGACAGCTCGAAGACTGAGCTACGGGCCCGGCTGCTCGCCGCGCGGGCGGCGCGGTCGCCCGAGCAGATCGCCGCCGCTCGAAGCGCGGTGCGAAAGCAGGTCCTCGCCCGGTTCGGGGGGTGCCGCCGGGTCGCCGCGTATCGGCCGCTGCGCACCGAGCCGGGATCGGTCGAGCTGCTGGATGAACTGGTGCAAGGCGGCGCCACGGTGCTGATCCCGGTGCTGCTCGCAGATCGTGACCTGGACTGGGCGGTGTGGCCCTCGGGTCCTTCCTCGGGAGTCGATGCGATCGGCGGGGTGGAGGTGGCGCTCGTGCCGGCGCTGGCCGTGTCCCGCCGCGGGATGCGGCTGGGCCGCGGGGGCGGTTCCTACGACCGGGCGCTGGCCCGGGTGCCGGCGGACGTGCCCGTCGTGGCGCTGCTGTACGACGACGAGATCCTGCCTGACCTGCCGGCCGACGAGTGGGACCGGCCGGTGCGCGCGGCGATCACCCCGTCCGGGTGGCATTCGTTCGAGTGACGCTGATCCTGTGGGGTGGACGAGGAATGCCTGCATCACGCACCATGGTTAGCAGTCTGTAGAGTCGAGTGCCAATCGACGGAGGATCGCGAACCGATGCCTACGTACCAGTACGCCTGCACGAATCCCGAGTGCGGAAACCAGTTCGAGCTCGTGCAGTCGTTCACCGACCCCGCGGCGAGCACCTGCCCCGTGTGCGGGCAGCCGGTACGCAAGCGCTACGGCTCGGTCGGCGTCGTCTTCAAGGGTTCCGGCTTCTATCGCACCGACAGCCGGGCCGCCGCATCTGCCTCGTCGCCGTCGAAGTCCGAGTCCTCGTCGGAGAGCAAGTCGAGCGAGAAGAAGTCCGAGCCGGCTTCCACCGGCAGCGGTTCGGGCGCCTCGAGCAGTTCGAGCAAGGCCGCCGCGTCGGCCTGAGTCATCTGGCGTCGGCTGGAGTTATCCGGCTTCGGTCCGAGTTATCCACAGCCTCGCCTCTTATCCACAGATCGCACTTTTCTGCTGACACCCCCGGTTCCGGGCGCTTGACTCGACGGCGTGTCGATCTCCGAACTCGCCGGACGCCTGGCCGGTTGGCCGCGCCGCATCCTCGCCCTGTGTTGCTTGATCCTCGCCGCGGTCACGGCGCTCGCTGCGCACCGTCCGGCCCCGGCCCGGTCGGGCGATCCGGTGCTGGTCGCCGCGCGTGATCTGGCGGCCGGCGCTCAGCTCGGCGCGGCCGACGTCCGGCTGAAACCCTGGCCCGACGAGCTGCGGCCGGCCGGCGCGCTGACCCGAGCCGCCGATGCCGTCGGGCACCGGGTGGCCGGCCCCGTCCGGACGGGCGATGCGCTCACTACAACCCGCCTCGTCGGCGCCGGGCTGACTCTCGGCCTGCCACCGAATCTGCGGGCCGTGCCGGTGCAGGTGAGCGGTGCCGCGCTGATTCAGGCCGGCGATTCGATCGACCTGCTGGTCGGCGATCCGCCCGACGCCACGGGCACCGGACAGCCGGCCGCGCACGTGCTCGCCGAGGCGGCCCGGGTCCTCGCCGTGACGCCCGCACCGCCCACCGACGCGGCCGACGGGCCCGCCCCGCTCGACATCGTGATCGCTGTCGACCGCGCGACGTCGCTGAAGATCGCCGCCGCGGCCGGACGTGCTCTGCTCGCGACCCTGCGCGATCCCCCCTAACATCTGCCGCGGTGACAGGGCGTCACGCGTAAGAACTCCGCTAGGAGACAAGCATGCTCAAGGGTTTCCGGGACTTCGTCTTCCGCGGCAACATCGTTGACCTGGCCGTCGCATTCGTTATCGGCCTTGCGTTCGCAGCGCTCGTCCAGACGTTCGTCGGCGCCATCGTCAAGCCGATCATCAACGCGTTCCCCGGCGCGAACACCAACGGCTGGGGATTCTCGCTGCGCGGCGGCGACCTCAAGCCCAAGACCTTCATCGACATCTCCACGCTCATCAACGCCGTGATCGTCTTCGGGCTCACCGCCGCGATCATCTACTTCATCCTGGTGCTGCCGAACGAGAAGTTGCGCGCGCGCCGGGGCCAGCCAGAGGTCCCGCCGACGGATGTCGACCTGCTGGCCGAGATCCGCGACCTGCTGCGCGCTCAGCAGACCGGCGGACGGGCCGAGGCGTAGGTCGGCCGCTCGCGGCGCCCGCCCGATCACTCGTGGTGGGGCGGGCGTTCGCGTTCGTACCAGTCGCGGTCACGCTCGCCTGATGCTTCGCGATCACCCCAGCCCTCGTCCTTTTCGTCGGACGAGCGGTCCGGCAATGTGGCCGGTTCCGGCGCAGATTTCGGCCGATGTCCGCCTCTCCGCGCATGTTTATCAGGCGTGTGGGCCGCAGATGCGTTCACGCCACCATTGTCGCGGGAGTGCTTGGATAGACCTGGCTGGTCGGCACTGGGCCCCGCCCGGCGGGGTGACGGAGGAGCCAATAGGAGGCAGTGTCGTATGACGAACCAAGACAAGAGCGCCGAGAAGTCCGGGCAATTGGCCAGCAAGGCTGCCCATCTCGGCGGGCAGGCCAAGGACAAAGCGACCGAAGTCGCCGGCGGCATGGTCGACCGGGCGAAGCCCCTTGCCGGCCAGGCCAAGGACAAGGCCACCGAAGTCGCCGGCGGCATGGTCGACCGGGCGAAGCCGCTGGCCGGGCAGGCCAAGGACAAGGCCACGGAACTGGCCCACAAGGCCGGGCCGATTGCCGCGCACGGGGTCGGGGTGACCGCGCAGAAGCTCGACGAGCTCACAAAGGGCCGCTACCACGACCAGATCAACTCGGTCAGCACCAAGCTCGAGCACCTGCTCGATCCGAGCCACAACGGTGCTACCCAAGCGGGCAGCCAGACGGCCGACGCTCAGGCGCCCGGCCCGGTGCCGACAGACGCGGCCGAGCCGACCACGCCGATGCCGCCGGCCACGCCGGTGCCGCCGGCCACGCCGATGCCGCCGACCACGCCGATGCCGCCGACCAGCACCGAGAAGCCCGCCCCCAGCCAGGAGAACTGAGCCATCACAGCCACGATCCGGTTCTGGGCCGGTGCCCGTCGGGCTGCCGGCCACGCCGAGGAGGCGACCCAGGCGCCGACCCTGGCCGCACTTCGTGACGAGCTGGCTGCTCGTCCCGACCTAGCCGCGATCGTGGCTGCCTCGAGCTTTCTCGTCGACGGGCTGGCGGTGGCCGACGATGCCCCACTGCCGCCCTCGGCGACCATCGACGTGCTGCCGCCCTTCGCCGGCGGCTGAGTCGGCGGGCGGGCTGAGCCTGCCCGCCGGCCGAGGGCGTCCTCGCGAACCGAGCGCGTCCTCGCGGACAGGGCGAGGGGGCACGGACCGCTGCGCGTCGTTGCCGACCGAGCGCGTCCTCGCGGACAGGGCGAGGCGGCACGGACCGGCTAGGGGCAGTTGACCCACTCGTCGGTGCCGTCATCGAACACCTGCCGCTTCCACACGGGCAGGCGGTGCTTCACCTCGTCGACCAGGCGTGCGCAAACCTCGAACGCCTCGCGCCGGTGCATCGAGCTGACCGCCGCGACCAGGGCGACATCGCCCACCGCCAGCCGGCCGACCCGGTGACTGACCGCCAGGCCGTCGACCGAAGGCAGAGCGGCGAACTGCTCGGCAACCTCGCGCAGTACCGCCTCCGCGCTCGGGTGCGCCTCGTACTCGAGCTCCACCACCGGGCGCCCGTGGTCGACGTCGCGCACCACGCCGCAGAAGACGACGTGCGCTCCGGCGGAGGTGCGCGTGACCGCGCGCTCGTGCGCTGCGACGTCCAGCGGCGCCTCGACCACGCTGACGAGTAGCTGCTCGGCCAGAGCGCTCACACGCCACCTCCTACCCGGTGATCGCCACCGGCGAGCTGATCGACCACGTGCCCCAGCAGCGGGGCCAGTACCGCCATGCCGTCGCGCACCCCGCCGGGCGAGCCGGGCAAGGTCACGACGAACGCCCCGTCGACAGTACCGGCCACGCCGCGGGACAGCACAGACGTCGGCACCCGATCCCGAGCGGCCAGTCGTATCGCCTCGGCGACGCCCGGCACCTCCCGGTCGAGCAGCCCGCGCACCGCCTCGGGCGTGACGTCCGTCGGGGCCAGGCCGGTACCGCCGGTCGTCACCACCACCTGGAATCCGCCGTCGACGGCCGAGCGCACCGCGTCCCGGATCGCCTCGACGTCGTCGGGCACGACCGCGCGGGACGTGACCCGGCAGCCGGCCTGTTCGAGCAATGACGCCAGCAGCTCGCCCGAGTCGTCGGGTCGGGTGCCCGCCGCCGAGCGGTTCGAACAGGTGATGACGGCGGCTGTCGTCGTCATGGCTCGCGCCGCCACTCGCCGCTGCGCCCACCCGACTTGGCCAGCAGCCGGACGTCGCCGAGCACGGCCGCGCGGTCGACGGCCTTGACCATGTCGTAGAGCGCCAGCCCGGCCGCCACCACCGCGGTGAACGCCTCCATCTCGACGCCGGTTCGATCGGCCGTCCGGGTCGTCGCGACGATCTCGACCGAATCGTCGGTCAGTTGCAGGTCGACGCTCACCGAATGCAGTGCGATCGGGTGGCACAGCGGCACCAGATCGGGGGTTCGCTTGGCCCCGGCGATGCCGGCGATGCGGGCGACGGCCAGCGCGTCGCCCTTGGGCAGGCCGTCGCGGCGCAGCAAGTCGATCACCCCGGGCGTCGTGGTGAGCCGCCCGGCGGCTACGGCTTCGCGGGCGGTGACGTCCTTGCCGGTGACGTCGACCATGCGCGCCGCGCCGCTCGCGTCGACGTGCGTCAGCTCCATGAGCCGAGATTAGTCTCGGGCGGGCCCCGCCCCGGCCGCTGATCGGATTTGCCCAGTTCGCCCAGATGCGCACTACAGTCGGAGCGATGACTCGCCTATCGCCCCGCGCAATCCCGGTTGCCGCGTTGCTGGCCGCCGCGGCGGTGATCGCCGGATGCTCTTCGAGCTCGAAGACGGACTCCGGAGGCAAGCCAACCATCTCGGCCAGCCCGCCGAGCGGTGTCCCGCCGACACCGTCGACCGTGTCGGCCAGCCCGCCAACCCGCTCGCCGAGCGGCGGCGGATTCACCATGTCGGCCCCGCACATCGCGTGCAGCCAGGGACCGGTCACCGAGACCTACGACGGCACGCAGACCAATCCGGTCGAGCTGTGCGTTCAGGCCCGCACCGTCGTGCGGCTGATGATCAGGCCTCCGGCCGGCCAGACCTGGGCGCTGCCCACCGCGACGCCGGCGAGCAATCTCGTCACGCACGCATCGCGGTCCGGGACATCGGTGCTGATGCAGCTGTCCGCCATCCGCACGGGCACGGTCACCGTCACGGTCCCGCACACCGCCTGGCGCCTGCAGATAGCGGTGATCTGAGACCGCCGCGAACCTGTTTCAGCACGAACCGGTTACACACGTTTACGGACAGCTTAGTGCGAGTCCGGAAGTAGCCACATGCTGGGTGAATAAATCGGGCAATTCACCGGCACTTAACCCCTAACCTCACGCGCGGGCCACAACCGGTGTGGCCCGACCTCACCCCCAGGAGGTACCCGTGAAGTTCCCGTCCCGAGGATTAGCCATCCTCGCCGGAGGTGCGGCGATCGCAGCCGTCGCACTGTCCGCCTCGGCGCTGACGAGTTCGGCGGACGCCCAGTCCCCGAGCTTCGCCCACAGCTGTAGCCAGCACGTCGCCAAGGGCCAGTTCACCTGCTTCGCCCTGAAGCGCACCGACGTCCACGAGCCCACAGTGCTGGCGCCGAACGCCGCGCCGGCCGGCTACGGGCCGTCCGACATCCAGTCCGCGTACAAGCTGCCAGCGGCGAGCGGATCGCCGACGGTGGCCATCGTCGACGCCTACGACGACCCGAACGCGGAATCCGACCTCGGCGTGTTCCGCTCGCAGTACGGGTTGTCGGCCTGCACGACGTCCAACGGCTGCTTCAAGAAGGTCAACCAGAGCGGGCAGACCAGCCCGTTGCCGCAGGGCGACACCGGCTGGGCCGGCGAGATCTCCCTCGACCTGGACGCCGTCTCGTCCGCCTGCCCGGCCTGCCACATCCTGCTGGTCGAGGCCAACGACCCGTCGGACAACCTGTTCACCGCGGTCAACACGGCCCGCACACTGGGCGCCAAGTTCATCTCGATGAGCTGGGGCGGCAGCGAGGGCGGCGCCGAGAACAGCTACGACTCGCAGTACTTCAACCACACCGGCATCGTCTACACCGCCTCTACCGGCGACAGCGGGTACTCGGCCGGCGTCATCTACCCGTCGACGTCGCAGTACGTCGTTTCGGTCGGCGGCACCTCGCTCAACCGGGCCTCGGGCACGTCGCGCGGCTGGTCGGAGTCGGTGTGGAGCGGCGCCGGCAGCGGTTGCTCGTCGGACGTCACCAAACCGTCGTGGCAGAGCATCATCTCGGCGTGCAGCAAGCGGGCCGACGCAGACGTCTCGGCGGTGGCCGACCCGAACACCGGCCTGGCCGTCTACCAGACCTACGGCGGTAGCGGCTGGAGCGTGTACGGCGGCACCAGCCTGTCCGCTCCGCTGATCGCGTCCGTATACGCGGTGGCCGGCACGCCGGGTGCGAGCGATCACCCGAACTCCTACCCGTACGCGCACACCGGCAACCTGTTCGACGTCACGTCCGGCTCGAACGGCTCGTGCTCGCCGAGCGTCCTGTGCCACGGCGGCGCCGGCTGGGACGGCCCGTCCGGGCTGGGCACCCCGAACGGCACGGCGGCGTTCACGGCCGGTGGCGGCGGCGGTCCGGGTCCGGTCACGGTGAACAACCCGGGCAACCAGACCGGCACCGTCGGCACGGCGGTCAGCCTGCAGATGTCGGCCTCGGGCGGCACCGCGCCGTACACCTGGTCGGCCACCGGCCTGCCGGCCGGCTTGTCGATCAACTCATCGAGCGGGCTGATCTCGGGTACGCCCACCACGGCCACGACCTACAACGTCACCGTGACGGCAACGGACTCGACCAACGCCACGGGCAACGCCCCGTTCTCCTGGACGATCAACCCGACCGGTGGCGGTGGCTGCTCCGGGCAGAAGCTGGCCAACCCCGGCTTCGAATCCGGATCGGCGTCCTGGACGGCAACCAGCGGCGTGATCAACACCGACGGCGCGCACTCACGCACCGGTAACGGCTACGCCTGGCTCGACGGCTACGGCACCACCCACACCGACACCCTGTCCCAGACGGTCGCCATCCCAGCCGGCTGCTCGGCCAACCTCAACTACTACCTGTGGATCTCCAGCAGCGAAGGCACCACGCGGGCCTACGACAAGATCACCCTCACCGCCAACGGCACCGCCGTGCAGTCCTTCTCCAACATCAACAAAGGCAGCACCTACGTCCAACGCAGCGTGAACCTGTCCAGCTACGCCGGACAAAGCGTCACCCTGAAATGGACCGGCACCGAAGACAGCTCCCTACAAACCTCATTCCTCATCGACGACACCGCGCTCAACCTGAGTTGACGCGATGCCTAGAGGGGGCGGCTGCTGGCCAGCCGCCCCCTCGACCACGCCCGGGCCTGCTGGTTATGGGATGCTTCCACCAGGACCGCTGCCGGCCCTCGTAGCTCAGG
Organism: Jatrophihabitantaceae bacterium; assembly: GCA_036558905.1. GTDB lineage: Bacteria > Actinomycetota > Actinomycetes > Mycobacteriales > Jatrophihabitantaceae > DASXRA01. The sequence goes on from DATBER010000132.1 coordinate 11,393, forward strand.
GGATAGAGCGCCGGACTCCTAAGCCGGGCGTCGCAGGTTCGAATCCTGCCGGGGGCACCCTGCAAATGCAGGGGTATAGGCCATTCAAGCGAGGCACGGCCGCATCCGTGGAATGGGTCGTGGAATGGCGCGCAGGTAACCTCTTGATCTATGCCGCCACGCAAGCGCCGCCAGCGCGGCCACATCGAAGACCTGCCATCGGGCAGCTTCCGCGCCGTCGTC
>DATBER010000133.1:0-47621 GCA_036558905.1 Jatrophihabitantaceae bacterium
CGACGACGATCACCTCGTGCGGGCGCGTCTGGGCGGCGAGTGACTCGAGGCAATCACGCAGCAGGTGCGCACCCTGCCAGGTGACGACGACGACGGTCACCTCGGCCGGCTGCACGGGCTGCCTCTCGTTTCGGCGGGACCTGCCCCGGAACGAGCAGGCCGCGCAGAGGCTCTCACGACATCCCGATTTGTGTCACCCAGACCCCCTTGTACGATGCCCGCCGTGGCGAGCTGGCAGTCCGCGACCCAGGTGGCTCAGCCCGCCGACTACACCGAAACACAGCCGGAGCGCGGTCCGCGCGACCCTGATTCCAGACAGCGCCTCGTCCTCGTCGCGCTCGGGTTGTTCGGCATCTGCGTCACCCTCGTCGGCTTGGCCATCATCGGAAGCAAGGGCGTCTCGCCGATCGACGAGGCGGTCCACGCCGACTATGCCTACCGCGCGTCGCACCTGCAGATTCCCGCACGCGGCTCGACCATCTCGCCGGCGATCCTGCAGGAGATCTCGTGCCACCGGTACGCCCGGGGCGCGCCGAACATCCCGCCGTGCGGCGTCCAGAACCCCGATCCCAGCAAGTACCCGTTTCGGGGCGAGAACTACAACGCCGGGCACCCGCCCCTGTACTACGTAATGACCGGGTTCGCGGCCCGGACGATCGACAAGGTCCTGCCCGGAGCGCACTTCGTCTCGTCCGGGCGGCTGGTCGGCGTGGTTTGGCTGTTCGCCGGCTGCTTCCTGCTCTACCTGTGCCTGCGCCGGCTCGCGATCGACTGGCGCATCGCGTTCGCGGCCGGTGCCTCGCTGGCGTTCGTCCCCTTGGTATTTCACGCCTCGAGCACCGTGAACAACGACGCGGCCGCGCCGCTGTCCGGGGCGCTCGCACTATGGTTCTACCTCCGAATCGCCGAACGGCGCGTGCCGATCGCGATGGCGTTCGCCCTGACCCTGGCGTGTGCCGCGACGAAAGAGCTGAACGCGCTTCCCTTCCTGATCATCGCGCTCATGCTCGTGGCGGGGGCGATCTACGACCGGGTCAACGACCGCGGCGATGTGCGGTGGAAGCTCGAACGCGCCGCGGCCATTCTGGTGGCCTTCGGCATCCTGCATTTCGGCTGGCAGCTGTACCAGTCGTCCCGAGGCTTGGCGCACTGGGTGAACCCGGTTGCCGGGGTGAATACCCGCCCCGTGCACGGAATGCCGTTCGGTGCCTTCCTGCGCAGCGCGACGTCCGGGTTCGACTGGACGCCCTACTACCTGCCCACCGACATGGACACCTCGGCGGTGCAGGCCTGGAGTCACGTCGTGGCCGCGGCGCTGGCTGCGATACCGCTCGTCGTGCTGCTCTTCTCGGATCGCTCGGCCCGCGGCCAGCTCGGCGTGCTGTGCCTCTTGGGGGTGATGGCCTACCCCTTCGTGGTCGAACTCCAGGCGGTCGTCACCACGCACGCCTACTTCCCGGCCGTCACCGACCGGTACGGGCTGTCGCTGATTCCGCTGATCGTGGCGGCTCTCGCGCTGCTGATCAACGCCCTGAATCGGCGGTGGGCGTTCGTCAGCGTCGTGTCGGTGGGCGGGGTCGCAATGTTTTCCGGCGCGGTCAACACGCTGCTCGCGTGACCGGGCCGCGGTTGCGAGGCGCGAAGACGCCGCGGGGCGCAGGCGATTCCGGGGCGCCATCCACGAGGGCAGGCGGCCCAGCAGCGGTGGCTATCCTCTATCGGTGCCCGTGGAGGAACAGCTTGTCGCAACACCCCCGACTCGTCGCGTAGCGCGTCGTTCGCCCGGCGTGGTCGAGCCGCTGGAGCAGCGCCCGGCCCTCGACGGGGTACGCACCATCGCGGTCTACATCGTGATCGCGTTCCACGCGGGCGTGTCGTCCATGGGCGGCGGGTACCTGGGCGTCGACATCTTCTTCGTACTGTCCGGTTACCTGGTCACGCGGGTGATGCTGACCGACCTGGGCCGGGACTCGTTCACCCTGCGCAGCTTCTACGGCCGACGGGTCCGCCGCCTGCTGCCGGCCTCGCTCGTGGTGCTCGCGGCCGTGTCGGTCACCTGGCTGCTGGTGATGGGGCCGACCGATCGCACGAACCTGATCGGCGACGTCCGCTCGGCGGCGCTGTACTACTCCAACTGGCACTTCATCGCCCAGTCCACCGACTACTTCGCCGCCCAGAACGACCCGAGCCCCGTTCTGCACTTCTGGTCGCTGTCGGTGGAGGAGCAGTTCTACCTGTTCTGGCCGGTGCTGTTGTTGCTCGGCTGGAAGGTGAGCCGCCGCCGACCGCTGGCGATCGGTGCGCTGGCCGGGATCCTCGCAGCGGCAAGCCTGATCGTGCTGGCTCTGACGATCCGGGCCGGCGACGCGAACATGGCCTACTACGGCACGCACGTGCGCGTGTACCAACTGCTCGGCGGGGCGCTGCTGGGCGTCGGCATCCAGTACTGGTCCTGGGCCCGCCGCCCGAGCGTGCTCGTCCGGCTGGCCCCCGTCATCCAGCTGCTCGCCCTGGCCGGGATCGGCCTGCTGGCCAGCTCGGCGATGCCGACCGGCGAGGCGGCCCGCGGCGTCTACGTCGCGCTCGCGACACTCGTGCTGCTCTGGGCGCTGGAGGCGGGTCGAAACGCGCCCGCCTCGCGCGTGCTCGGCCTGTCGCTGATCGCCTACCTCGGCCAGATCTCGTACGGCACCTACCTGTGGCACTACCCGGTGATCGTGCTGTTGCGCCACTTCGCCGAGATCAGCCCGTTCATGCTCATGGTGTTCACCATCCTGCTGGGTACGGCGCTCGCGGCGCTCAGCCAGCGGGTCCTGGAACTGCCGATCCGCCGGTCCCGCGCGCTCGGCCGGCACAGCCGCAGCGTCGTCAGCATCGCGCTCCTGACCAGTGTGATCTGCGGGCTGCTCGTCTTCCCCGCCATCCTGCGGTCGACCCGTCCGGTGGCGATTCACGTCGCGAGCGACTCGTCCGGAACGGGCGTCTCGGTGCCGGCCGGCCAACGCGTGCCGGCCACCGGCGTCGACTGGAAGGCGACCTGGTCGGTGCCGCCCGGATCGGGCACATCCGACGCGATGCCGCCCGACGTGAGCTGCACGCACGGCGTGCTGGCCAACTGCATGCTTGTCCCGCACGGCAACCGGCGGGTGCTGCTGATGGGCGACTCGCACGCGATGATGCTCGTCCCGGCTCTGCGCCTGATCGCCGAGCAGAACCACTGGCAGCTGGCCATCGCCGCGGTCACCGGCTGCCCGTGGCAACCCGACCTCGTCTTCTCCGACAGCAACCACGGTGAGTGTCTGGGGGTCAAGAAGACCTGGTACGACAGCGTCATCCCGAAGTACAAGCCGGCCCTGATCCTGATGATCACCCGGGCCACCGACCACAAGATCGGCGGAGACTATTCGGTCGAGTCGACCGCCCCTGAGGTTCAGGGCACGGACGAGTCCGACCTGCTGATCAACAGCACCCGGATCGGGCTACAACGCCTGGCCGCTCCCGGTAGGACGCTTGCCGTGATCGACCCGGTGCCGGTCTCCCCGGTCAACACCGCCAGTTGCCTCGAACAGGCCCGCTACGTCGACGAGTGCAGCTTCGTCACCGAGCCGCTCAGCCGGGCCGAGCTGGCCTATCACCGCTTCACCACCCAGCTGCCGCGCGTGCGTGACGTCGACATCGACCCGCTCGTCTGTCCCCGGCTGCCCGTGTGCGACGCCGTGCTGTCCGGGGTCGAGGTCCGCAAGGACCACGACCACATCACGCCCCGATGGTCGTTCCTGATGGCTCCCGGGCTGGCGACCCTCCTGCGCCAGGACGGCATCCTCTAAGGCTGGGCGCCCTAAGGCGTAGACGCGGTGACGGCGCCGGCCGGCACCTCGCAGAGCAGGACGTCGTTGACCGGACGCAGCGTGCAGCCGGTGAGATCGACCGCCGCCTGGGCCACCGCCGGATACTGGTCGAACGTCTCGGCGATCACGATGTAGCGGATGTGGCTGGAATGCAACGAGTCCAGCCCGGCTGCCTTCTGCTGCGCGGTCAGCGGCCCGCGCGGGTAGTAGAAGTGGCCCAGTATCAGGGCGACGTCGGGGAACGGGGGCCAGTAGCGCCCCTCACCGTCCAGGTTGAAGACGCTGTACCCGCCGACGATGTTGAAGCGCATTCCGGCCCGGACCTGCCACAACATCGCTTCCGCGTTCGGGTAGCTGGCGTACGGCATGACCAGCACGTTGGAGCCCTTGGGCAGGACCTTCACCGCGGAGCTGGTGAAGAACTCCGGGGTCGCCGGCAGGACCCGCGTCCGGTACGGGCCGTACGGCCGCAGTGGTATGAGCGCGAGAACCACCACCACGGCGGCGATCGCCTGACGCCAACCGCGGTAGTTGGCCACCGCCACGGCAATGAGCCCGGCCAGCAGCAACATCACGACCAGCGACAGCCGGACGGGCATGGCGCCGTCGAGAAGGGGCAGCTTCCGTACCGCCGCCCACGGTCCCGTCAGGAGGTGGTGCCCGTTGGCCTGGATCGGGCTGCCCAGCGACAGCATGATCACGCCCACCGTCGTGATGAGCCACCAGACGGCGAAGCGGCTCCGGCGGATGATCAGCCAGATCGCGTACCCGAGGGCGGCGACGACGAGGGGCCAGCCGAGGTAGGCGGAGTTCTCGACCACCCTGAAGTGCGTGGTGGCGTAATTGCTCGAAGCAGACGTGTAGTACTGCAGCGGGCTGGGGCGAACGATGGTGGCCAGATCCGCCTTGGCCGCGGGCGAACCGCGGAACCCGTTCGGCAGCGAATAGTCCCCGAAGAACTGGTAGTACAACGGCACCGCACTGATCACGAACGTGGTCGCGGCGCCGACACCGAGCCCGATAGCGGCGTGCCGGAACCGGGCCCGGACCTGGCGGGGGTTGACGATCAGCACGGCGATGAGGGCACACAGCGACCCGAGCGCGGCGAGCACAACCAGTTCCTCGGAGATCAGCATCTGGATGCCGACCAGCGCGCCGAGCAGCAGTCCGGTGCGGATCGCGCTCTTGTCCTGCCGGACGAGCAGTTGGTGCCCGACCAGCACCACCAGCGGCAGGAACGGCGCGAAGATCAGGTGCAGGTGCCCGGTGTTGATGACGAAGAACGGGCCGAACCCGTACAGGGCCGCGCCCAGTGCGGCGCCCAGGCTGCGGCCGGTCAGGCGGCGCAGCACGAAGTAGGCCACGATGGCCGACACCGCCGGGCTGAGCGACTCGAGCGCGCCGACGGTCGCGCTGGCCCCGATCAGTGCGGTCAAGGGCGAGAACACGAAGGCCAGCGCCACCACGGCGGTGTTCCACATGACGTTGACCCCGCCCGGCACGGCCATGGCGTGTGTGATGAACGGGTTCTGCCAGTGCGCGATGCAGTGTTGGACCCACTCGAAGTACCAGGAGAACAAGATCGCATCGTCGGTGCCGTACACCCGATGCTGCGGGTCGGCCCAGAAGTCCTGCGCGAAGTAGAACGCGGCGAGCAGGTACAGGATCGGGGGCAGCAGGCGCGGCGCCCACCGTCGGGCCACGGTGCGCCAGTCGACCTCCCGGAGTTGGGCCAGCCCGGAAAGCAGCGAGGGCGATCGCACATCGCCCAGCGCGACGCCGCTGGCCTCCTCGGTCGACATGCCGAGAGGGTAATCGGAAGTCAACGCCGGCAGCGCCGATTGCGTCGCTGATCGGGGCTCATGAGCGGCAGGGTCTTAGGTAGCTCTTAAATCGGCTACTTGCACATTGCCGGGTTTATATAGTCCGCGGTCCAGAACGACGCGTAGGTGGTCGGATTGGCGACCTTCCGAGTGAACTTGAAGCGTGCGGTCGGCGGCGGCGTCGCCGACACGATGCCGCTCGCGTAGCGGTCCCAGATGAGGTAGACCCGCCCGTCCGCGAAGGCCTTCTGCCATTCCGGAGAGCACGCGGTCGCGTTGGGAATCGTCACGAGATTGCACAGCGGGGCCTTCGCGGTGAGGCTGACCACCGGAGCGGCCCACCAGCCCGACCCGCACAGCTTTCCGCCGGAGGCGGCCAGGCGTACGGCCTCGGCCGAGGCGCCCTTCTCGGCCACCTGCTCGGAGTCGGGGGCCTTGTAGCTCTTGGCGTTGTACTTGGCGATGCTCCACTCGCCCGGAACGGTGAGCACGGCCAGCAGGGCGACGCACGCCACCGCCGGGCCGGCCACCAGCCAGCGGGTGCGCATCGAGCCGGCGCGCACCCGGGGGGCCACCTCGTCCCAGAGCATCCCGCACAGCAGCAGGGTGAGCAGCACGAGCGCGATCCAGCCGATCAGGAAGCGGCGGAGCCAGGCCTGCGCGGTCGGGGTCAGGAACATCCACCAGATCTCGTAGAGCGCCGCGAACACGCCCAGCTGCAGGGCCAGGGAGTGGCCGCCCTTGCCGACCCACTCGCGCAGGTTGTGCCGGGCCAGCACCAGGGCGCCGGCCAGCGCGACGATCGGGACGACCAGGATGAGGAGCAGCGGCACGGCGTCCAGGCCGGTCGCGCCGCGCAGCAGGTGGAAGTGGTCGGCTCCCTTCTGCAGGATGCCGACGTGGGCCTCGTTGGTCGCGGCCCGGTCGGAGATGCCGAGGAGCTGGGCGTGCCAGTAGGCCAGGAACTCGTGGAACGACCTGACCTCAGAGATCCGGTAGATCTCCCACAGCCCGATGGGCAGGGCTGTCCACAGCACCGTCAGCACGAAGCGGGTCCGGCGCAACTGGGGGTGCAGCAGCAGGGCCAGCACGAACGCGCCGATGGCCACAGGAACCGTCGCGATGTAGACGACCTTGATCGTCAGGCCGACGCCCATGACCACGAAGGCCAGGCTGGAGATCAGGTACGGGCGCGAGACGCCCTCGATGAGCTCGGTGAGCAGGACGAAGCACCAGACGGTGAGCGCGGCGCTGACGAACTCGCCGAAGCCGTCCAGGCCGAACTCGGCGACGTGCGGCGTGATCAGGACGATCGCGAACGGGGCCAGCAACCGGAGGATCGGCCGGCGTCGCAGCGCATAGCTTGCGCCGGCGAGCAGCACCAGCATGAACAGCAGGTTGGGCAGGTTCAGCGACAGGTTGGTGATGCCGAGCAGCTTGAACCCGACCGCCGAGATCACCAGGAAGTAGCCGGAGGTCTCGACCTCGACGGGGGAGTAGGTCACGCCGCCGTAATCGCGGGCGTACCCGACGCCGTGCAGCATGTTGTATGCGACCTGGAAGTTCAGGCCGCCGTCGAAGGTCGTGATCGAGTGCATCGCGGTGTTCGCGACCACCCCGAACGGGATGAGCACGCTCAGTACGATCAGCGCCGGCCACCCGTACCGTCGCCACTGGGGGGTCTCCGGACCGGCCGGAGGGGCCTGCGGCGAGGTCAGATCGGTGGGGACGTCGGTCACATCGTTGTGGGCCGCAGTCACGCCGTGGGAACTCACGGATTGCGAGGCTACCGGAGCTTTCTGGGCTGAGGGCCCCGGAGGCCGATCCAACCCCGCGCGTCTACCAGGAATCGGACCTCCCAGGGGCGCGCGTTAGGGTGCAGCCGATGCTGGCCTCCCGCGCTGCCGCGCCCGAGTCGTCGACCGGGATTCCGGCCACCGGGGCAGCGACGCGCCGCTATCGGACCGCCCTGCTGGTCGCCGCCTGGGTCGTCGGCGGGGCCGTGCTCGTCATCTGGTTCTACTACGTCGGGGTGCGCGTCTTCCCGGGTGACTCGGATGGCGCGACGGTCGTCCTGCAGGGCCAGTCGATCCACGCCGGGCAGTTGACCCTGTCCGGCTGGCGGACGCTGTACGACTCCTTCTGGACGGTCGACGCGCCGTTCTATGCGATCGGGGTGGCGATCCTCGGCGTCGACCCGCGGCTGCTGTACCTGGTGCCGGCCGTCCTCGCGGCGGCGGTCACGGTGGTCGGCAGCTGGCTGGCGCGGGGCGAGCGCCGCGGCGTACCAGCCGCGGTCGCCGTCGTGACGGTGCTCGGACTGCTCGCCCTGCCCAGCGACGTCTGGACCCGGTTCTTCCTGCGCGGGCCGTTGCACATAGGCACCGTGCTCTGGTGCCTGCTGGCCTTCGCCGCGCTGCGCCGGGGCGGCTGGGGCTGGCGGTGGGCAGCGGCAGTGGTCCTGTTGGCGGCCGGGCTGCTCGGCGATCTGCTGATGCTGCCGCTGGGCGTGGCGCCGGCCTTCGGCGCGGGTGTGATCGCCATGCTGCGCACCCGCGACTGGCGTCGTGGCCTGCCGACCGTCACGGCCGCGGTCGCGGGCGGTGTGCTGGCCGTCGTCGTGCGCAAGATCGCCGAGCTGGTCGGCACCTACGCGATCGGCCACGCCAACCCGAGTGCGGACAACGACCGGATGCTGGCGAACGTGAAGAGCCTGCCGGGTATGGCCGCGGCCCTGTTCGGCACCGGCAACGGCCACTTCGGGCCGGGCGACGTGCCGGCCGCGCTGGCTGCAGTGCACGTCGTCGGACTGCTCGCGGTGACGGCCGCCGCAGTTGCGGCCGCCGTGCGGCTGGTGCGCGGTGCTTGGACCGGCGCGCAACGAGCCGACGACGCGTCCAGCGGCTGGCGGCTGGACGACCTGCTCGTACTGGCCTGTTTGATCGACCTGCCGCTGTTCGTCGTGCTGACGACCAGCGGCGACGCCAACTTCGTCCGCTACCTCACGCCGCTCGTGCTGTTCGGGGCGGTGCTGGCCGGACGCGAGGCCGGCCGGCTGGTCGAGGCGGTCGGCACGGGCGCGGTGCGGCGCGGCGGCTACGCGCTCGGGGTCGGGGTGCTGGCCTGCTACCTCGCCGCGATGGGTCCCACGGTGACCCGCGCCGTCGTGCCGTACACGTCGGCCGACGTGGTCCGATTCCTCGAGGCGCAGGGGCTGCACGAGGGCGTCGGCTCGTACTGGGAGGCGTCGATGACGACCGTCGCGGCGCACGGCGACGTCGTCGTTCGTCCGGTGATCGTCGACGACGGCACGATCGTGCGGTACGGCAAGCAGTCGACCCGCGACTGGTACAGCGCCCGGCCGTTCCGGTTCCTGGTCTACAACGTGGCGGCGCCGTGGGGCGGGATCGATTCGGCGTCTGCAGCCACGACGTTCGGACCGGCGGCGCGCACCTACGCTGTGGGTAAGTACCGGGTCCTGGTCTGGGATCACCCGATATCGGTCGCGCCGGACCGTTATGGCGGATGAGCAAATGCGGTACGAGACACATACATCCGGACACATAGGAACGGCGTAGGTGGGGTAGATATGGTCACGCGGACCCGTGCCCCGGCCCGGGGCCCTCTGGAAGGGTGGTGACGTGCGCGTACTCGTGCTCGGGGGCGACGGATTCTGCGGATGGCCGTCCGCGCTACATCTCTCGGCGCACGGTCACGACGTGACGATCGCTGACAACCTCTCCCGCCGCCGCATCGACGACGAACTGGGCGCCTACTCGCTGACGCCGATACAGCCGATCACCGATCGATGCTCGGTGTGGGCCGAGCTGACCGGCCGCGAGGTCGCGTATCGCCCGCTGGACGTGGCCCAGGACTACGACGGCCTGCTCGGCCTGCTCGGCGAGTTCCGTCCGGACGCGGTCGTGCACTTCGCCGAGCAGCGGGCCGCGCCGTACTCGATGAAGTCGTCGCAGACCCAGCGCTACACCGTCGACAACAACCTCAACGCCACGAACAACCTGCTCGCGGCGATCAGCGAGTCGGGCACCGATCCGCACGTCGTGCACCTCGGCACGATGGGGGTGTACGGGTACGGGACGTCGGGCTCGCCGATCCCCGAGGGATACCTCAAGGTCGCGATCACGGCGAGCGACGGCACCACGATCGAGCAAGAGATCCTGCATCCGATGAACCCGGGCAGCATCTACCACATGACCAAGGCGCAGGATCAACTGTTCTTCGCCTTTTACAACAAGAACAACCACATCCGGATCACCGATCTGCACCAGGGCATCGTGTGGGGCACGCAGACCGACGAGACCGAGCGGGACCCCGCGCTGATCAACCGCTTCGACTACGACGGCGACTACGGCACCGTGCTCAACCGGTTCCTCATGCAGGCCGCGATCGGCTACCCGATGACCGTGCACGGCACAGGTGGCCAGACCCGCGCGTTCATCCACATCCGGGATACTGTGCGCTGCGTGCGCCTGGCCATCGAGAACCCGCCCGAGCGGGGCGAGCGGGTCCGCATCTTCAACCAGATGACCGAGGTGCACCGGGTCATCGACCTGGCCAAGATCATTTCTCGGCTGACCGGAGCCAGCATCGACCTGGTCGACAACCCGCGGGCCGAGGACGCGGAGAACGATCTGCTGGTGGAGAACCAGCGACTGCTCGAACTCGGACTCGACCCGACCGTGCTCACTACGGGGTTGCTGAGCGAGGTCGAGGACATCGCCCGCAAGTACGCCGACCGCTGCGACATCAGCAAGATCCCGTGCCGGTCGCTGTGGCGCCCGAAGAACACGGTGGTCCGCTGACGTGACGACGCACCTGCCCCTGTGGCGGCGCTTCTCGCGTTACACGATCGGGTCGATCATCTGCTTCGCCATATCGGAAGCGGCGTTCGTCGGCCTGTTCGCCTCGCAGCTGCTCGGAGCCCGGGGGGCCTCGGCGGTGGCCTCGATCATCGGCATCATCCCCGGCTACGCGCTCAACCGCACGTGGACGTGGGGCCGGCGGGAACGGTCGCAGTTCTGGCGCGAGGTCGTGCCGTACTGGGTCACGGCCCTGTCGAGCACCGTCATCGCCGCACTGGCCACCGGCGCGGTCAACGGCGCGTTCGCCGACGAGCCGCGCACCACGCGGACGGCCGTCAACGCGGCCGCGTACATGCTGACCTACGGCGTGCTGTTCGTCGTCAAGTTCCTGATCTTCCACCGCTGGGTCTTCGCGCCCGAACCGGCCGAGGCGAGCGGCTCGGTGGATCGCGAAGCCGTGTCAGCGTGAGTGACGCTCGCGCCACCAGGTGCGGATGATCACCTGCGCGTAGCGGGTGCCGTAGAACACGTTGCGGCCCTTCTTGCTCGTTCCGGCGCCGCGCGCGCGCATGACCGTGGGCACCTCGGCGATCCGGAAACCCTGGAAGATCGCGCCGATCAGCAGCTCGGAGGTCTGGTACTGGGGCTGGGTCTGGCGTACCCGCGAGGTGACCTCGACCCGCATCGCGCGCAGGCCGCTCGAACTGTCGGTGACGCGGGTGCGGGTCAGCAGGCTGATCACGGCGGAGAAGAACCGGACGCCGAGGTTGCGTACGGCGTCGTCGTTGTGGGTGCTGCCCAGTTGCCGCGAGCCGATCACCAGATCAGCCCGGTCGGCCTCGAGCAGCGCCACCATCGCCGGCAGGTCGGCCGGATCCCATTGCCCGTCGGCGTCGAGGGTCGCGATGTAGCGGGCCCCGCCTTCGCGGGCCAGCCGGTAGCCCGCGCGCAGGGCCACGCCGTGGCCGCAGTTGCGGGTCAGCCGGGCCACCAGCGCGCCGTGCCGGGCGGCGACGGACGCGGTGCCGTCGGTGCTGCCGTCGTCGACCACCAGCACGCGCGTGGCCAGCCCGGCGACGGTGTCGGGCACCTCGTCCAGCACCGCGCCGATGCTCGGCTCCTCGTCCAGCGCGGCGATCACCACGACCAGGGGCGGTAGCCCGATCGACCCGCTCGCGCGCTGGAACTCCGCGACGGCGGCGTCTACCACGCGGGGCGCGCCGGGATCCTCGTGCAGGCTGCGCCGGACCCGGGCGGGCGGGCTCTGGTCGGTCGTCGGGCCGGGCGGCATGAGGCTCAGAGCTCCAGATAGGGATTGTCTGGTCACCCTATGCGGACCCGGTGCGGCCGGGCCGGTGGGCCGGGCGGCCCGGCCGCGATCCGGCAACCGGGTAGGCTCCGCCGGTCAGAGGGCCCACCCATAGATCATCAGCGGGAGAGGTATGAGCGACGTCGACGCCGTCGTCCTGGTCGGCGGCCTCGGTACCCGTCTGCGGCCGCTGACCTTGTCGGCGCCCAAGCCCATGCTGCCCACGGCCGGCGTGCCGTTCCTGACCCATCTGCTGTCGCGCATCCGCGACGCCGGCGTGACTCACGTCGTGCTCGGCACGTCCTATCGGGCCGAGGTGTTCGCCGAGCACTTCGGCGACGGCGCCGCCCTGGGTCTGGAGCTCGAGTACGTCGTCGAGACCGAACCGCTCGGCACCGGCGGCGGCATCCGCAACGTGGCCGACCGGCTGCGCGGCGACACGGTGATGGTCTTCAACGGTGACGTGCTGTCGGGGCTGGACCTGCGCTCGCTGCTCGAGCACCACGAGCGCACCAAGGCCGACCTCACCTTGTACCTGACCCGGGTCGAGGATCCCCGCGCGTTCGGCTGCGTGCCGACCGACTGCGACGGGCGGGTCACGGCGTTCCTCGAGAAGGATCCCAATCCGGTCACCGACCAGATCAACGCCGGGACGTACGTGTTCCGCCGCGAGCGGGTCGGCTCGATCCCGGCCGCCCGGCCGGTGTCGGTTGAACGCGAGACGTTCCCCGGGCTGCTGGCGGCCGGCGCCCGAGTGATGGGTTACGTCGACGCCGGCTACTGGCGCGATCTGGGCCAGCCGGCCGACTTCGTCGCGGGGTCGGCCGACCTGGTGCGGGGCATCGCTCCGTCGTCGGCGCTGCCCGGCGAGTGCGGCGAGGCGCTGGTGCTGCCCGGGGCGCGCGTGGCGCCCGACGCCAAGCTCTCCGGCGGCACCACGGTCGGGGCGGGCTGCGTCGTCGGCGCCGGGGCCCGCCTGGACGGTGCGGTGCTGTTCGACGGTGCCTCGGTCGAGGCCGACGCCGTGATCGAGCGCAGCGTCGTCGGTCGCGATGCCGTCGTCGGGCCGGGTTCGGTGCTGGCCGACGCGGTGATCGGTGACCGGGCCCGCATCGGGGCCGACATCGAGCTGCGGCACGGCGTGCGGGTCTGGCCGGAAGCCGTGCTGGGCGACGGATCGGTGCGCTTCTCCGCCGACACCTGAGGCGCCGACACCCGAGCGGGCTCAGTGCCCGCGCCGACCCGGGGTACCATCCTCTGCTGGGTCGGGCCGCATCGCGGCGGCCCGGAAAGCACCCAAACGGTCGAGTGAGGTAACCCGTTGCGTCTGGTTGTTCAGATTCCGTGCCTCAACGAGGAGCAGACCCTTCCTCTGGTACTCGAGTCGATCCCCAAGCAGATTCCCGGCATCGACGAGATCATCGTGCTGGTGATCGACGACGGCTCGACCGACCGGACCGTCGAGATCGCCCGTCAGCACGGCGTGACCCATTTCGTCCGGCATGCGCGTAATCGCGGGCTGGGCCGCTCGTTCCACGACGGCATCCAGCGCGCGCTCGAGCTGGGCGCCGACATCGTCGTGAATACCGACGGCGACAACCAGTACCCGCAGGAGCGCATCCCGGATCTGGTTCGCCCGATCGTCGAAGGCACGTCCGACATCGTCATCGCCGACCGGCAGGTGCACCTGGTCGAGCACTTCTCGCCGCTGAAGGTCAAGCTGCAGAAGTTCGGCAGCAAGATCGTGAATATGGCGGCCGGCACCGACCTGCCCGATGCGGCCAGCGGATTCCGCGCCTACTCGCGCGACAGCCTGATGTTGCTGAACACGATCACCCGGTTCAGCTACTGCATGGAAACGATCATCCAGGCCGGCAACAAGAAGCTGCGCATCGACAGCGTCTCGGTAACCACGAACGCCAAGACCCGCGAGTCGCGGCTGTTCAAGTCGATGCGCCAGCACGTGATGATGTCGGCGGGCGCGATCATCCGGGCCTACATCATGTACAAGCCGTACGTGATCTTCACGTTCCTGGCCGGGCTGTTCGGACTGCTGGGGATCATCCCGTTCGTGCGGTGGGCCATCCTCCAGATCGTCGACGAGAACCCCGGCGGCCACCTGCAGTCGTTGCTGATCGGTTCAGTGCTGCTGATCGTGGCGTTCCTCTGCGTGATCATCGGCATCATCTCCGACCTGATCCGAACGAACCGGATGCTGATCGAGGACACGCTCGAACATACGAAGAAGATGCGGTTCGGCAAGGGCGAGGACCTGCACCACCCGGGCGCCGACGGCGCGGCGCGCGTGCCCGACTCGGTCACCACCGAGCACTTGATGCGCCGCGAGCCCGCGCGCAGTTAGCCGAGTTCGTCCAGGTCGGCGTCGACCATCGCGGCCACCATCTGGTCGAAGTCGACGCTGGGCCGCCAGCCGAGCACCTGCCGGGCCTTGCTCGCGTCGCCGCGCTGCTCGCCGGGATCGGCCGGGCGGGTCAGCGCACGATCGACCTCGATACGGTCCTGCCAGTCGTCGATGCCGACGTGGCGGAAGGCCGCCTGCACGAAGTCGGCCACGCTGTGGCTGACTCCGGTGGCGACGACGAAATCGTCCGGCCGGAGGTGGCGGGCGATGAGCCGGAGCGCCTCGGCGTAGTCACCGGCGAAACCCCAGTCGCGACGAGCTTCGAGGTTGCCCAGCCGCAACGGCTCGGCCGATCCGCGGGCGATGCGAGCCACGCCCTGGGTGATCCGGCGGGTCACGAACGTCGCCGGCCGGCGCGGTGACTCGTGGTTGTAGAGGATGGCCGAGCTGATCGAGATGCCGCCGGCCCGGTAGACGGCCACCAGATGCTGGGCCAGAGCCTTCGCGGCGCCGTACGGCGTGGCCGGGGCGATCGGGGTCTGTTCGGTCTGCGGCGCGGGCGCGTGGCCGAAGATCTCAGCACTGGACGCCTGCACGATGCGGATCGGATCACCGCTGCGTTCGGACTGGTCGCGAACCGCCTCGATCAGGCGCAGCAGGCCCAGCCCGTTGATGTCGGCGGTCAGCACCGGCTGCTGCCAGGACTGGGCGACCGACGAGATGCCGGCCAGGTTGTAGACCTCTTGCGGTCCGGCCAGCTTCAACGCCTCGCGCAGTGACGACGCGTCGGTGAGATCGCCTTCGATCGCTGTGGCACCGGGCGGCACGGGAGCCGGGTCGCCCGGCCGCACCACGCCGAACACGTCGTAGCCGTCGGCCAGCAGCAACTCCGTGAGGTACCAGCCGTCCTGGCCGGTGATGCCGGTCAGCAGGGCGCGCCGAGTCATCGTCAGTCGGTCTTGGCGCTCATCGCCGCGAGGTCGGAGTCGACCATCATCTGCACGAGCTTGTCGAACGGTACGGACGGCGACCAGCCGAGCTTGGTCCGGGCTTTCGACGCGTCGCCGATCAGCAGATCGACCTCGGCCGGACGGAAGTAGCGCGGATCCTGCTCGACGTAGGGCTCCCAGTCCTCGATGCCGGCCGCGCCGAACGCGGCGGTCAGCAAGTCACGGATCGAGCGGGTCTCGCCGGTGGAGATGACGTAGTCGTCGCCTTCGGGCTGCTGCAGCATCCGCCACATCGCCTCGACGTAGTCGCCGGCGAAACCCCAGTCGCGTCGGGCGTCGAGGTTGCCCATCACCAGCTTGTCCTGGCGGCCCAGTTTGATGGCGGCCACACCGAGCGACACCTTGCGGGTGACGAACTCGGGACCGCGGCGGGGTGACTCGTGATTGAACAGGATGCCGCTGGAGGCGTGCATGCCGTAGGACTCGCGGTAGTTGATCGTCATGTAGTGCCCGAACACCTTCGCGACGCCGTACGGCGATCGCGGCCAGAGCAGCGTCGACTCGTTCTGGGGTACCTGCTGGACCTTGCCGAACATCTCCGAGCTCGACGCCTGGTAGAAGCGCACCTTCGCCAACTCGCTACCGGCGTAGAGCCGGATCGCCTCCAGCATGTTCAGCACGCCCTTGCCGGTGACGTCGGTGGTCAGGGCGGCCTGCTCCCACGAGTAGGCGACGAAACTGACCGCGCCGAGGTTGTACACCTCGTCCGGCTGCGACGTGTTGAGGGCCCGCATGAGGCTCGACAGGTCGGTGAGGTCGCCGGCCACGATCTTGACGTCCGGGACGGTGCGGGCCACGAGGTCGGCCTTGGGATTGTTCTGCCCCCGGATCAGGCCGTAGACCTCGTATCCCTTGTCGACGAGTAGCTCGGCGAGGTACAGGCCGTCCTGGCCGGTGATTCCCGTGATGAGTGCGCGGGGCACGTGATCTCCTTGCTGGGATGGCTCGACGGTCGGGGGTTAGGCCGTCCGCCGGAACGTGAGCCGGATGAACGTGTAGTCCAGACCTGTCCGCTTCCAGTGCACCGGGCGGGTCTCGTGCGCCAGCCGGAGCTCGCCGACCAGCATGAGCCCGCACGCCTCGGCCATCTTGACGAACTGCCGGATGTCGTCGGGACCGAAGATGCGTACCGGCGTGCCGTACGCCGTCTTACCGGTCGTGTCCGGCGGGTCCTGGTCGTAGTCGGTCGAAACGACGAGCAGCCCGTCGGGCCGGATGATGCGCGCCATCTCCGCGACGAACCCCTCGAGCGGCACGCCGTGCTCGATGACGCTCATGCACGTGACGCCGTCGAACCAGCCGTCGCGGTATTGCGTCGAGGTGATGTCGCCGGGCTCGAACCGCACTGGGCCGTGCTGCATCGAGCGGGTGAACTCGAGGTTGTTGCCGACCAGCTCACGTACCCCGTACAGCCGCAGCCACGGCAGGATCGACGAGTAGCGCGCTGCGCCGGCATCGAGCAGCCGGATGTCCGGGCCGAGTTCGTGCAGCACCGTGCTGACCGCGCCGAGCGCGTCCCAGTTCTTCTGGTGGTCGTGGTGCAGCGGCAGGTGCAGCCGCCGGCACTCGGCGACGGCCGACTGCCAGTCGGCCACCGTGCTCAGCACATCGGTCGGCGGAACGCGCTGCGGCAGGGGCCGCTCGCTGTGCCGGCGCTCGGCCAGCGCCCGCTGGGCGGCGACCCGGGTCCACAGCGCCTGCTCGGCGCCGAGTTTTGCCAGATGCAGGAGCCGGCCACCAGGTGGGGCTGCCTGAGCCATACGGCTTCCTCCGGGGACGAGATTGGGTTTGGGAGCGCTCGGCGACGCGCCGAGCAGGGCATCAAGATACCGGGCCCAGTACGGATCGGGGTCGACGGGCCGTACCTCGCCTCGCATCCGCCCCGGTGTGTCGCCCGCGTAGAACTGCGACAGCGCCGTGGCCAGGGATTCGACGTCGTCCGGCTCGGCAACCAGGCCGTCGACGCCTGGGCGCACGTCGTCGGCGAGGTGGCCCGCGCGAGTCGCGATGACCGGTACCCCGAACTCGAACCCGGTCCAGACCGCCTGCGAGCCCGTCGCCGTCCGGTAGGGCAGTACGAGCGCGTCGACGTCCGCGAACAGCGTCGGCACCTCGCCGGCGGCGATGTAGCCGTCGCGCAGGTCGACCCGGTCGGCGACGCCGAGCTCGCGGCACAAATCGGCCATGGACTGCACACCGCCCCAGAACTCTCCGGCCACCCGCAGCGTGACGTCGCGCGGTCCCTGCGCGAGAGCCCGCAGTAGCACGTCGAGTCCCTTGTACGGCCGGACCAGACCGAAGAACAGCAACCGTCGATGGATGCCGGGCTCGGGTGCGCG
Source organism: Jatrophihabitantaceae bacterium (assembly GCA_036558905.1). Lineage (GTDB taxonomy): Bacteria > Actinomycetota > Actinomycetes > Mycobacteriales > Jatrophihabitantaceae > DASXRA01. The sequence continues at coordinate 17,515 of DATBER010000133.1, forward strand.
CCGCACGAACCCGTCGGGCATGAATGGTGCGATCTGCGCGACGGCGATCGGCGAGCGGGTCAGTTCGCGGGCGATGTCGGCCTGCGCGTCGGAGTGGACGAGCACGAGGTCGGCGCCGTTCAGCAGCGTCGACACCATGGCCTTGTCGGCCCGGGTGCGTTCGTGGGGCAGCACGTTGTGGCAGATGACGGCAATCCGCGGACCGCCACGCAGCGCGGCGATCATCGCCCGGTACGGCGGCACCTGCACCGGGGTGATGTGCGCGAACACCACCAGATCGGCGCTGCGCAGCCGGCGCGCGGCCCGGATCCAGCTGTCCGGGCGGTTCCACGACAGCGTGCGCTCGGTCGGCTCGAACGGCTCGAACTCGGGCTGATCGACGTTCTGCTGACCGGGGTAGAGCCGTTGTGGGTACTGCCGCAGCCACGAGACGATGCGCACGTCGTGGCCGGCGGCGGCGAGGCGCCGGGCGAGAACGGTGGTGTGCTGGGCCACGCCACCTTTGATGGGATGGGTCGGTCCGACGACTGCGATCTGCATCCCCAGAATCTACTGGGCGTGACGCTCGGGCGGTTCGCCGCGCTACCAGGCCGATCGGCTCGGGCGCAAGCGGTCCGTCGCGCCACGTTACGATGTCGCGACGATGGATGAGGTAGCTGTGCGCCCTGAGGCAGCGGATCCGACGAACGAGCCCGCCGCGCAACGGCCGAACCGGCGCCGTACCGCCATTGCCGTCGGCTTCGTGCTGGTGGTCTTTGTCGCGGCCGGCGTAGCCGTTTACCGCGAACGTCACTCGTTCGGCGATGCCGTACACCGGGCCGGAATCTGGGCAATGGTGCTGAGCTTCGTCGTCGGGACAGTGGGCGTCGCCCTGACGTTCCCGGTCTGGCGGGAGGTTCTCACCGGGCTGGGGGTGCGATTCCCGTGGGGCTTCGGCTCGCGCGTCTTCTTCACCAGCCAGCTGGGCAAATACCTGCCCGGTTCGGTCTGGCCGGTGTTGATCCAGATGGAGGCCGGCCGCGCCCGCGGGGCGAGCCGCCGGACGATGCTCGCCGGAAACCTGCTGACCATCGTCTTGAGCTGCTGCGTGGGCCTGCTCGTCGCGTGCGCGGCGTTGCCGGCCTGGAGCCCGCACGCGCTGTCCCACTACTGGTGGGTGTTCCTCAGCCTGCCGTTCCTGCTCGCGTTGCTGCACCCGCGAGCCCTCCCGGCCCTGCTCGACAAGGCGTTCGCGGTGCTGCACCGGCCGCCCCTGCACGAGACGCTGCCGGCCCGCTCCTCGCTGCGGGCCTCGGCCTGGTCGTTGGCCAGCTGGATCGTGCTGGGCCTGCACCTGTACGTCCTGTGCGCCGCCCTCGGGCACGGGGGCCTCTCGTCGCTCGCGCTGTGCGTGGGGGGCATGGCCCTGGCCGTGTCGGCCGGCGTGCTGTTCATCCCGGCGCCGGCCGGGGCGGGCCTGCGTGAGGTCGTTCTCGTGCTGGTGCTCAGATCGGTGCTGACCCCGGGTCAGGCGCTGGCCGTCGTCGTCGGATCGCGCGCCTTGCTTATCCTCAGCGACCTGCTGCTGGCCGGCCTCGCCGGCGCGTCCCGGATGATCCCGACGCCGGCCCGGGACGCGAAGGTCACGCGGTGAACTCGGCGCCGACCGTAGCCTGACCACCGTGCGTCTCGGGATCGTCCTGGAACAGGTGCTGAGTCCGGTGCCCGGCGGCACCGGCCGGTACTCCGCCGAGCTCGCGGCCGCGCTGGCCCGCACGGCCGAGTCGTCCGACCGGGTCCGCAGCTGGGTGGCCTGGCACCGGGACGTCGAGCCGGCCCGGGCGGCCGGCGTGTCCGGCCCAAGCCGGCTGCCGTTGCCCCGCCGCGGGCTGGTCGCGGCCTGGGAGCGCGGCATCGGGCCGGGGCCGAGCGGCGCCGACGTGCTGCACGCCCCGACGCCGCTGTTCCCGCGCCGGCGCCAGCCACTGGTCGTCACGATCCACGACGCCGTGCCGTGGACGCATCCCGAGACGCTGACCCCGCGCGGCGTGCACTGGCACAAGGTGATGGCCGAGCGCGCGGCCCGGTATGCCGACGCGATCGTCGTGCCGACCCGGGCGGTGGCCGCCGAGCTGGCCGGCTTGCTTCCGGCGCGGGCCGCGGAACGGCTGCACCCGCTCGGGGGTGGCGTGGCCCGTGCGCTGCTCGCCGAGCCGGCGCCGGAGCTGGTCGAGCGGATGGCCGCGCGGCTGCCCGGGCGGTACCTGTTCTCGTTGGCGACCCTCGAACCGCGCAAGGGCCTGGACGTGCTGATGGCCGCGCTCGACCGGCTCGGCCCGGTCGCGCCACCGCTGGTCGTGGCCGGCCAGCCGGGTTGGGGCGGCGTCGAGGTCGACCGTCCCGGCGTGCACGTGCTCGGCCGGATCCCCGACGACGAGCTCGGCGTGGTGCTGCGGCGGGCGGCAGCGCTGGTCATGCCGTCGCGGGCCGAGGGGTTCGGCCTGCCGGTCGCCGAGGCGATGGCGGTGGGCACACCGGTGATCGCGTCGGACATCCCGGCGCTGGCCGAGGTGGCCGGCGACGCCGCCGTGCTCGTACCGCCGGGCGATCCGGTGGCCCTGGCCGGTGCGATCGACGAGCTGCTCGGCGACGAGACGTCCTTGCGCAAGCTGGCCGACGCCGGGCGCGCCCGGGCGCTCGACTACGACTGGGACGCGGTCGCCCGGCGGGCCTGGGCGTTGTACCGCACGTTGCGTTGACGGGCGAATCGGGCACGGTGCGCCACCGTCCAGATCGGTCGCGTACTCTGCTTCGGGTCATTCGCCGTGTCGTTTGGAGTTCACCGCCGTGGTCCGCGTACTGATCGACGCGACCGCAATCCCGGCCGACCGTGGTGGGGTCGGCCGATACCTCGACGGATTGGTGAGCGGACTCGCGCAGATCGAGGCCGACGTCAGCGTGGTGGCCAAGCCGAATGATCAGGCGCTCTTCGCCGATCTCGGGGTGCGCAGCATCGCCGGTCCGGACGCGTTGCGGCGGCGGCCCGCCCGGTTGGCCTGGGAGCAGGTCGGCCTGCCCCGGCTGGCCGGCCGCGAACGGGCCGACGTGCTGCACTGCCCGCACTACACGCAGCCTTGGCGCGCCGGGCGGCCGACCGTGGTCACCGTCCACGACGCGACGTTCTTCACCCATCCGGAGCTGCACACCACCGGCAAGGGGCGCTTCTTCCGCACCGCGACACGGCAGGCCGCCCGGCGCGCGGCCGGCCTGATCGTGCCGTCGACCGCGACGCGCGACGAGCTGGAGCGCGTGGTCGGCTTGCCCGCCGGGCGGGTCACCGTCGCTCCGCACGGGGTCGACCACACGACGTTCCGTCCGCCGACCGACGCCGAGGTGGCCGCCCTGCGCGAGTCGCTCGACCTCGGCGACCGGCCGTTCGTCGCGTTCCTCGGCACGGTCGAGCCCCGCAAGAACGTGCCGAGCCTGATCCGCGGCTGGGCCGCTGCCGTCGCCGGACGCCCAGCGGCCCCGGCCCTGGTGATCGCGGGCGGACGCGGCTGGGACGGCGGCGTCGAGGCCGCGCTGTCCGCCGTACCGCCCGGTCTGGTCATCCGCCGCCCCGGCTACCTGCCGCTCGACCAGTTGCCGGCCCTGCTCGGCGGCGCCGAGGTCGTCGCGTACCCGAGCCTGGGCGAGGGCTTCGGGCTGCCGGTCGCCGAGGCGATGGCCTGCGGGGCGGCCGTGCTGACCACCCGGCGGCTGTCCCTGCCCGAGGTGGGCGGTGATGCCGTCGCCTACACCGAGCCGGACGTGTCCGCCATCGGGGCGGCGCTGCGCGGCCTGCTCGACGATGCCGGGCTACGCGAGAAGTTGCGGGCCGCGGCGCTGGAGCGCGCCGCCGAGTTCACCTGGGAGCGGGCCGCCCGCCTGCACGTCGAGGCGTACGAGGACGCCGCGAGGAGTCACTGAATGAGCAACCTGACAGTCGTCGCCGTCACCTACTCGCCCGGGGAGGCATTGGCCGCCTTCCTGGACTCGCTGGAGAAGGCGACGACTGCCCCGGTCGACATCGTGCTGGCCGACAACGGCTCGGTCGACGGTTCGGTCGACGCCGCGGTGCAGCGCCCCGGCGTGCGGGTCGTGCCGACCGGTGGCAACGTCGGCTACGGCCGAGCGGTGAACGTCGGGGTGGCCGCCTCGAGTGGCGAGTTCGTCGTCATCGCCAACCCCGACGTCGTGTGGGAGCCGGGGTCGCTCGACGAGCTGCTCGCGGGCGCCGCCCGCTGGCCGCGCGCCGGCTCGCTCGGCCCGCTGATCCGCACCGTCGAGGGAACGGTGTACCCGTCGGCGCGGGCCCTGCCCTCGCTCGGCCGGGGCATCGGGCACGCCCTGTGCGGCTGGTGGTGGCCGTCCAACCCGTGGACCGCGGCCTACCGCCGGGAACGCGGCGAGCCGACCGAGGGGCTCAGCGACTGGCTGTCCGGTTCGTGCCTGCTCGTGCGGCGCGAGGCGTTCGACTCGGTGGCCGGCTTCGACCCGGCCTACTTCATGTACTTCGAGGACGTCGACCTGGGCGAGCGCCTGGGCAAGGCCGGCTGGCAGAACGTCTACGTGCCGTCCGCGGTCGTCACCCACACCGGCGGGCACGCCACATCGCGTGATCCGGTGCGCATGGCCGCCGAACACCACCGCAGTGCCTGGATCTACATCGCCAATCACTACCGGGGCCGGCGTTGGGCACCGGTGCGCTGGATGCTGCGGCTCGGGCTGGGCGCCCGGTCGCTGCTGGCCAAGCGGGTGCGCAGCGTCGCCGAGGGCGCCGCGCCGCAGCGCCGATAGCTCAGCGGCCGCCCCTCGGTTTTGGTCACCAGGGCGCATATAACCGGCCCGGCGACCAAAACCGGGCTCAGCGGTAGTAGTAGGGCGGGGCGCGCCGGCGGTCGTCGGACAGCCCCCGCACCACGAACGCGACGATCGCCCCGGCCAGGAAGCCGTACACGTGGGCCAGGTAGGCCACCGATCCGGCCGAGGTCACCGCGAAGCCGGCCGTGTAGGCCCACTGCAGCAGGAACCACAGCCCGAGCACCAGCCAGGCCGGCAACGGTAACGGGATGAAGAACAGGAACGGCACGAGGCTCCACACGCGCGCCCTCGGCCAGAGCACGATGTACGCCCCGAGCACGCCGGCGATCGCCCCCGACGCGCCGATCAGCACCTCGGTGGAGTTGCGGTTGGCCAGCGCGAAACCGTACGTCGCCACCAGCCCGCAGCCGAGATAGAACAGCAGATATCGCAGCCGGCCGAACCGGTCCTCCACGTTGTTGCCGAACACGAACAGGAACAGCATGTTGCCCAGCAGGTGCAGCCAGCTGCCGTGCAGGAACATTGCCGTGAACGCCGACAGCAGCGGCACCTTGTGGTAGCCGGGCGCGCCGACCACGCAGCCCGCGCCCTGCGGCCCGACTCCGGTGTGCCCGTTCGGCACGAGCGCCAGCTGCCGGTTGCGCATCAGCTCGGACGGGATGGCCGCCCACCGGTCGAAGAACGCCTGCTGCCGGCAGGTCTGGGCCAGGCTGGCGTTGCCGCTGATCGTCTCCGGAGCGCTGGGCGTCAACAGGAACACGATGATGTTCGCGGCGATCAGCGCATAGGTGACCCATGGCACCCGGCGCACCGGGTTGCGGTCGTAGACCGGAATCACCACGGCGCCAGTGTGCCCAGCGAGGCCGGGCTGCGCGAGGGCTAGGACGCGTCTCCCAAGTCCCGCTCGTCGCGAGCGGCGGTCAGGTACGCGAGATGCCGGCCGCGAACAGCGCGGAAGGAGGAGGCCATGGCAGCGCTATGACGACGACAACGAAGGAGATCGCGAGCCTTGGGGGGCGCGCATTGGGAGCCGCGTCCCTAGACGTATTCGTCGTCGCCGCGCTCGCGCAGCCGCTCGGTGAGCTTCTTGACGTCCTGCACGCGATCGCGCCGGCACACCACGACGGCGTCCGGCGTGTCGACGACCACCACGTCGTGCACGTCCAACACGGCCACGAGCCGGCCGTCGCTGGGCACGACGATCACGCCATCGCTGTCGAGGTTGACGACCGGCCCGTCGCCTACGACGGTGATCCCGTCCTCGTCGCGGCCGAGCAGCGTGCCGACCGTCTCGAAGTCGCCGATGTCGCTCCAGCCGAAGTCGCCCGGCACGGTGGCGACCAGCCCGTCCAGCGAGGCCGGTTCCATCACCGCGTACTCGACGGCGACCTTGGGCAATGTCGGCCAGGTGGCGGCCAGCACCGCCTCGTGATCAGGGCCGTCCCAGGCGGCGGCGATGCGCTGGACCGGCTCGGCGACGTCGGGCCGGCGCCGACCCAGCTGGTCGAGGAACCCGGCGGCCGACCATACGAACATGCCGGCGTTCCAGAGGTAGCGCCCGGACTTGACGTACTCGGTCGCGACGTCGAGCGTCGGCTTCTCGCGGAACGCGAGCACCCGTTGCCACGCCGCCCCGAGGGGCTCGCCGCACTCGAGGTAGCCGTAGCCGGTCTCGGGCCGCGTCGGCGTGATGCCGATCGTCATGAGCCGGCCGGCGCGGGCGCCCTCGACAGCGGCCCGCACCACGGCATGGAACGCCGGGACGTCGTTGATCAGGTGATCGGCCGCGAACGAGCCGATGACCGCCCCGGGGGCCCGGCGCTCGATGATGCCGGTGGCCAGCGCGATCGCGGCGCAGGAGTCACGGGGCGACGGCTCGACGACGAGGTTGGCGGCCGCGAGCTCGGGCAGCTGGGCGGCCACCGCATCGGCGTGCGCCATCCCGGTGACCACGTAGACGTGATTCGGACCGACGAGCGGCGCCAGCCGGTCGAACGTCGCCTGCAGCAGCGAACGGTCGGTGCCGGTGAGCGGATGCAGGAACTTGGGCCGGCCGGTGCGCGACAGCGGCCAGAGACGGGTACCACTGCCGCCCGCGGGAATCACCGCATACACGTCGTCGTGCACTATCGTCCGATCGTTGTGGAGCCGGGTCTGTGCACTGTAACCGAGAGCGCCGAGTCGATCTGGCGGCCCGGACGGCCCGTCGACGTACTCGCGACGCTCGGCTCGCTGTGTCGGGGCACCGGCGATCCGGCGCACCAGGTCGATCCCGACGGCACGTTCTGGTGGGCCACGCTGACGCCGGACGGCCCCGGCACGGTGGCCCTGCGGGGTGGGCGCGACGGCGTGCACTCGACCGCCTGGGGCGACGGCGCCGGCTGGCTGCTGGACGGCGTGCCCGAGTTGCTCGGCGCCGGCGACGACTGGTCCGGCCTGGACGTGAGCATGCATCCGCTGCTGCACGGCACCCGGCGCCGGCGGCCCGGGCTGCGCCTGGCCCGGACCCGGTTGGTGTTCGACTCGCTGCTGCCGGCCGTGCTCGAACAGCGGGTGACCGGCGTCGAGGCTCGCCGCGCCTGGCGGGGCCTGCTGCGCCGCTTCGGCCAGGCGGCACCGGGGCCCCGGGCGGGACTTCGCGTGCCGCCGTCGCCGGACGCGGTGCTCGACGTGCCGACGTGGGACTGGCACCGCCTGGGCGTCGACATCACCCGGCAACGGGCTCTGCGCGCGGCCGCGACGGTGGCGTCACGACTCGAGCAGTGCGTGGCCCTGCGCGGTCCGCTGGCGCTGGCCCGGCTGCGCGTGGTGCCCGGCATCGGCCAGTGGACGGCGGCCGAGACGGTGCAGCGGGCGATGGGCGATCCGGACACGGTGAGCCTCGGCGACTACCACATCCACGACCAGGTGGTGCACGCCCTGACCGGCCGGCCGCGGGGCGACGACGCCGAGATGCTGCGCCTGCTCGAGCCCTGGGCGGGGCACCGGCAGCGGGTGGTGCGGCTGATCGAGCTGTCCGGGGTGGGCAAGCCCCGGTTCGGCCCGCGCCACGCCCCCCGCGACATGCGCGCCATGTAACCCGGTTTTGGTCACCGGGACGGTTATATGAGACCGGGTGACCAAAACCGGATCACGCGGCGTCGAGGACGAGGTCGGCCAGCTTGGGCCAGGCCTGGGCGGCCCACTCGCCGAACGGCCGGTCGGCCAGCGAGACGAGCCCCACGCGGGCATCGGGGTCGACCCACAGCATCGAGCCGCTCTGCCCGAAGTGGCCGAAGGTCCGGGGCGAGTTGCGGGGGCTCGTCCAATGCGGATGCTTGGTGCCCCGGATCTCCAGGCCCAGCCCCCAGTCGTTGGGGTCCTGGCTGCCGAATCCGGGCAGCACGCCGCGCAGGCCGGGGAACTGCACGCTGGTCGCGTCGGCCAGCGTGTCGGGATGCAACAGGCCGGTCGGCGACAACAGCTCGAACGCGACCCGGGCCAGATCGTCCACTGTGGACACTCCGCCGGCGGCGGCCGACCCGGGCAGGGTCGTGGCCGTCAGCTGCAGCGGCGTCAGCACGGCCTCGGTCAGGTAGGCGGCGTACGGCATCTCGACGCTTTGCTCGACCAGGTAGGCCAGCCGGTTGATGCCGACGTTCGAGTACACCCGCCGCGTGCCGGGCGGGAACGATCGCATCGGCCGCTCGGGCGCCAGCCCGGACGCGTGCGCGAACAGGTGCCGCACGGTGGCGCCCGGCACCACGGCCTCGTCGGCCGGGTCGTCGAGCTCGATCGCGCCCTCCTCGACGGCGACCAGCGCGGCCAGGGCGGTCAGCGGCTTGGTGACCGAGGCGAGCGGGAACGTCGTGGCGGTCGGGCCGTACCCAGCTGCGAGGCCTGACGGCGTGATCACCGCCGCCGCGGCAGTTGCCGGCCAACTGTCCACAGTGGACAGTGCCGCCTCGAGTGGTGTCATGCCGACAACCGGGTTCGCGCAGTGTCGATGAGCCCCGGGACGTCGGGGGCGACGTCGTCGGGCAGGCCGTCCCACGAGAACCACCGCAGCGGCACGGATTCGTCGCGGGTCGACGGCTCGGCGCCGTCTGGGGCAACCGCGCAGAAGCCGACCTCGAAGTGCCGGGTCGTCACGCCGCTGCCGCACGTCTCGTGCAGCACGCCCAGTCGCAGGGGCACCGGATCGAACGACAACGCCCCGATGCCGCACTCCTCGCGGGTGGCGCGCGCGGCCGCGTCGAGCAGCGTGCGATCGCCCTCATGGCAGTGCCCGCCGAGGGTGACCCACTGGCCCATGCGCGGGTGCAGGCCGAGCAGCACGGCCTGCCGCGACGGGTCGACCACCAGGGCGGTGGCGATCACGTGGCCGGGCAGGCACGAGCGCCACATCGCATCAGGGCGGGCGTCGAGGAAGGCCAGGAAGGCTTGCCGCACCGACGAGTCCGGCACCGATGTCGTGATCACCTCGACGGCGTCGGCGTGCAGCGGCGGCGCGACCTCGGTGGCGCCGCCGGCGTCCTCGCGGCCCAGGGCGATCGCCTCGGCGGTGCCCAGCCGGAACAGGTCGTCGTCGGCCGGGCGGATCAGCGGTGCGCTGCCCAGCCCGTCGTCGGGGAGGTGCAGCCCGCGGACGATGGCCACCGGCACGCCGGTGAGCTTGCCCTTGACCAGGTCGGCGGCGGCCGCGATCTCGTCGGCCACCGCGACCGTCGTGACGATCAGCGGGTTGCCGTGCGAGTCGAGCCGGCCGCGCGCGTCGAACACCGCCGACAGGCCGGCCACGCCGATGGCCAGGTCGGTGATGCCCTCGCGCCAGGGACGGCCCAGTGAGTCGCTGACGATCACGCCTACCTCTACGCCCGTACGCTCGCGTATGGCATCGCGCAGTGCGCCGGCCGAGCGATCCGGATTCTCCGGCAGCAGCGCGATCTCGTCGCCGGCCACGTTCGACGCGTCGATGCCGGCCGCGGCCAGCACCAGACCCTGCCGGGTCTGCACGATGCGCAGCGGCCCGCGTTGGGCAACCATCCGCACCGATTCACCGGCGACCGCTTCCTGGCGGACCCGTTCGCGTTCGGCCGGGTCGGTGGAGCCGACCGCGATCAGCCGGCCCTCGACTTTGGACACGACCTTGGACGTGACGACCAGGACGTCGCCGTCGCGCAGGTCGGCGTGCTTGACGATCTGGCCGGCCAGATCGTCGCCCGGACGCAGCTCGCCGATGCCGAGCACGGGCAGGATCTCCAGCCGTTCGGCCGAGTGGTCAGGCATGCGCGAGCCCGCTCAGGTCCAGGGCGGCGTCGACCATCGCGGCCGTCGCCTCGTCGGAGGTCATGAGCAGCGGGACGGCGCGCACCCTGACCCCCGGGACGTCCGCGGTGTCCGTCGAATGCACCAGCCAGCCGTCGAGCAGCCCGCCGGCGCGCCGGGCGCCGTAGTGCCCGGCCACGCCCTGGGCGCTGACCTCCACGCCGAGCACCGGCAGGCACGCGTCGGCCATACCTCGCACCGGGCGTCCGGCGACGATGGGGGACAAGCCGATCACCGGGGCCGGCCCGCTGGCCACGGCGTCGCGGATGCCGGGCACGGCCAGGATCGTGCCGATGCTCACCACCGGGTTGCTCGGCGCCAGCAGCACGACGTCGGCGTCGGCGATCGCCTCGAGCACGCCGGGGGCCGGTCGGGCCTCGTCCAGGCCGACCTGCACGAACGCCTGCGCCGGGATCGCCGCGTGGTGCTTGATCCACCACTCCTGGAAGTGGACGGCCTTGCGGACCCCGTCGATGTTGACCACGACGTGCGTCTCGCAGCGCTGGTCGGTCATCGGCAGCAGCCGTACGCGCGGCTGCCACCGCCCGCACAGCGCGGCCGTCACCTCCGACAGCGGGTAGCCGGCGTCGAGCATCTGGGTGCGCACCAGGTGGGTGGCGATGTCCAGGTCGCCCAGCCCGAACCAGGTCGGCTCGGCGCCGTACGCGGCCAGCTCGTCCTTGATCCGCCAGCTCTCCTTGTCACGACCCCAGCCCCGGTCGCGGTCGATGCCCTCGCCCAGGGTGTACATGACGCTGTCGAGGTCCGGGCAGATGCGCAGGCCGTGCAGGGTGATGTCGTCGCCGGTGTTCACGACGGCCGTGATGTCGTCGCCGGGTCGGGCCGCGCGCACGCCGCGCAGGAAGCGCGCGCCGCCGATGCCGCCGGCCAGGACGGTTATCCGCACCCCTCGAACGTACGCGATCGGCTTGTATGGAGCGCATGGCACCGATCACCGAAGTCCGGTCGTCCCGTGAGTTGCCGGACGACGGCTTGGTGGCCTGGGCCGCGCAGCGGTTCGGGCCGGCGGTGCGAGCCTGGCGCAGCCGTGACGCAGTGGCGGTCGCCAGCCGGGACCTGTCCACCCGCGACCGGCTGGTCGTGCGCGGATCGCCCGGCCCGGTGAGCCGCCTGGTGCGGCACGCCTTCGCCGAGGTCGGCCCGTCGCTGCGCCCGCTCGGCGACCCGCAGCTGATCCGCGCGGTGTGCGAGCGGGTGCCCGGGCTGGGCCCGGCCAGCGCCTTCGGCTGGATGCAGACCGACACGGCACCCGCGCCCGACGGGCGGGCTGGCGTCTTGGGTGACGCCGACCGGCCCGAGGTGGCCGACCTGCTCGACGCCGCGTTCCCGGGCTCCTATGCACGCCCCGGCGCTCCCGGCGTGCGCCGCTGGTGGGGCGTGCGCGACGCCCGGACCGGCCGGCTCGTCGCCGTCACCGCCGATGCGTGGAGCGCGCCGACGGTCGGGTTCGTCGCCGGCGTGGCCACCCGCGGGTCGGCCCGTGGACAGGGACTCGGCCGGGCAGTGGTGGCGACTGCGGTGCACCGGCTGGTCGGCGACCACGGCCGGGTGGCCCTGATGGTCGACGCCGACAACGCGGCGGCCCGGAGCGTGTACGCGTCGCTCGGCCTGGCCTGGCACGACATCGCCGCGACAGGGCTGGCCGTGCGACCTCCTACCGGACGGCGCCCAATCCCCGTCGGCCGCGGCGGATCACCGTCGCCGCGGTCACCACGATCTTCTGCGTCGTGTGGTGGTTGACCGCCTCGAGGACGGACTTGAGCTCGCGGCGGACCGCCCGCGGACGGGGCCGACGGCCCACGGCGCCCGAGGCGACGGCCAGCAGCGCCAGCACGGCCTCGCGCGAATCGGCCGGGGCGCGCTCGAACGTCACGATCTTGGTCAGCTCGAACGCCAGGGCCTGGGGCTCCTCGGGCTTGGCGTCGGTGTAGGCGCGCAGCGGCCCGGACTTGCGCGTCCACTGCCCGGACGCGACGAGCTCGTCGCACAGGGCGATGCGGTCGACCCGCACGTGCCGGAACCAGCGCCGCCACGTCACGTGCGGGCGCTGCTCGATGGTGCGCCGGATGGCGTCGAGGATGCGGTCGCCGGTGGGTTCGTCGTCGGCCAGGCTCGGCGCGTTGGCGTCGTCGACGACCTTGCCGCTCAGGGCCAGCTCCGAGAACAGCGCGGCCCGCAGCGCAACCTCCAGCGACGACCGGTGCCGCAGCCGCCCGGTGGCCGGGTTGCGGGCCATGCGCAGCAAGTCAATGGCGATCCGGTCAGGCACCTGGACGTTCCTCCTGGTTGCGCAGGGCCCGCCGGCGTTCGCGCAACAGCGCACCGACCTCGGGCAGGGTCACTTCGACGGCGCCGTTGCCGACCGCGAGTTCACGCAGGTGGCGCGGCAGGTCATAGTGCCACCGCCACGGATGGTCCTGGAAGAACCGTCGCGGCATGCCGATCGCGTCGGCCATCGCATGGAGCTCGTCGCGGGTGTCGGCCAGCAGGTGACAGAACTCGCGGTGGCGCAGCCCGGCGCCGGGGTACGCACGCACGCTGTCCACGTAGCAGGCCATGTCGGGGCGAGGATACGTCCCCACGATCAGGGCGAGTTCGAACTACCCTGGCTGCTCGCTCGTTGATCCCATATCGGCGGCGGGGAGGTGACGATGGCCTGGCTCCTCATCATCTTGGCGGGCCTGCTCGAAACGGGCTTCGCAATCTGCCTCAAGCTGAGCCACGGATTCAGCCGGATCGGCTGGACGATCGGCTTCTGCCTGTTCGCGCTGGGCAGTTTCGGGTTGCTCACTCTGGGCCTGAAGTACCTCGAGGTCGGCCCGGCCTACGCGGTATGGACGGGTCTGGGAGCGGCCGGCACGGTGACCGTGGGCATGCTGTGGTTGGACGAGTCGTCGTCGGCGCTCAAGCTGCTGTCGATCGGGCTGGTGCTGGCCGGGGTCATCGGGCTGCAACTGTCCGGTGGCGCGCACTAGGGCCCCGCACTGGCGGAGGAAAGCACTGGCGCCGGGCCCGGCCGCGAGAGATGCTGGTTCCTTCTGTTAGGCGGCGGACCGGTGAACGCTCTCGTCATGTACGGCCTACTACTCGTGACGCCCACGGCTGCCTTCTGGTTGGTGCTGCGGGCGGCTCGCTGTTGGTCGAACCGGTCCGAGGAGCGCGGTGAGCCGCAACCACCGCCAGCCGTGCCCAACCTGCAACGCCTGGTCGACGGCCTGCGCCGTATCGAGCGCGAGTACCTGCGCGTGGAGCGGTCCGACCTGCCGGCGCGCGCCGCCCGGCTGCGGGCCCTCAACCTCGCCTACGACGACACGTTGCGGGCCTGCTGCCACGAGCTCGGCCTGCCCGAGCCGATCGAGCGTCCACTCAGCGGCGTCGTCCGGTTGCAGACCGAGGCGGAACTGGCCCAGCACGGGCTGGTGTGGTGAGCCGAACCCCACCTGGCCGTAATTCCGGCGGCATGGCTGTCTAGGGTCGAAGTGTGACTGATGCGCCGGCCGAGTCCGCGCTGCGTCGGGTGCTGCGTCGCGCGCGTGACGGTGCGATGCTCAACCCGACCGAGGCGGCCACTTTGATGGCCGCCCGGGGTGAGCAGCTCGAGGAGCTGACGCTTATCGCCGGGCGGGTGCGCGATGCCGGGCTGGAGGCGGCGGGGCGGCCCGGTGTCATCACCTACTCGCGCAAGGTGTTCATCCCGCTGACCCGGCTGTGCCGTGATCGGTGCCATTACTGCACGTTCGCGACGGTGCCGCACCGGCTGCCGGCGGCCTACCTGGAGATCGACGAGGTCGTCGACATCGCTGCCCGGGGCGCGGCCCTGGGCTGCAAGGAGGCGCTGTTCACGCTGGGCGATCGCCCCGAGGACCGCTGGCCGGCTGCTCGGGCCTGGCTGACCGAACGCGGCTACGACTCCACGGTCGACTACCTGCGCGCGGCCGCCATCGCCGTGCTTGAACGCACCGGGCTGCTGCCGCATCTGAATCCGGGCGTGCTGTCGTGGACGGAGTTGCAGCGGCTCAAGCCGGTCGCGCCGAGCATGGGCATGATGCTGGAGACGACGTCCCGGCGGCTGTTCGAGGAGCCGGGCGGGGCGCACTACGGCAGCCCGGACAAGGACCCTGAGGTGCGGCGCCGGGTGCTTGATGACGCCGGTCGGCTGTCGATCCCGTTCACGACCGGCATCCTGGTCGGCATCGGCGAGAACCGGATCGAGCGGGCGGAGTCGATCTACGCGATCCGGCAGACCGCCCGCGAGTACGGCGCGGTCCAGGAGGTGATCGTGCAGAACTTCCGGGCCAAGGACGACACCGCCATGCGTAACGAGCCCGACCTGGAGCTCGACGAGTACGTCGCGACCATCGCGGTGGCCCGGTTGCTGCTCGGACCCTCGATGCGAGTGCAGGCTCCGCCCAACCTGGTCGACCTGTCCGAGTGCGCGCGGCTGCTCGAGGCCGGCATCGACGACTGGGGCGGTGTCTCGCCGCTGACCCCCGATCATGTCAACCCCGAGCGCCCGTGGCCGCAGATCGAGGCGCTGCGCGCCGCCACGGCCGGCCGCGGTTTCCAGCTGCGTGAGCGGCTGACCGCCCACCCGTCCTACGTGCGGGCCGAGACGCCCTGGCTCGATCCGCGGGTCGTGCCGCACGTGCGCGCGCTGCGGGCTGGGGACGGGCTGGCCGACGAGGCCGTCACGCCCAAGGGCATTCCGTGGCAGGAGCCTGATGTGTCGTGGGCGTCCAGCGGGCGCACCGACCTGCACGTGGCGATCGACGCCGAGGGTCGGCGCAGCGATCGCCGCGAGGATTTCGACGAGGTGTACGGCGACTGGCGCGAGATCGCCGCGCGGGTGAACACCGAACTGTCCACTGTGGACAGTGATGTGCGCGCGGCACTGCGCGCGGCCGAGCGCGACCCGGGCGGACTGACCGAGGCGCAGGCGCTGACCCTGATGACCAGCGACGGTCCGGCCCTGGACGCGGTGTGCCGGCTGGCCGACGAGCTGCGCCGCGACACCGTCGGCGACGAGGTCACCTACGTCGTCAACCGCAACATCAACTTCACCAACGTGTGCTACACCGGCTGCCGGTTCTGCGCGTTCGCCCAGCGGGCCACCGACGCCGATGCGTACACGCTGTCGAGCGAGGAGATCGAAGCGCGGGTGCGCGAGGCCGCAGCCGACGGCGCCACCGAGATCTGCATGCAGGGCGGCATCGATCCGGCCATGCCGGCCACCGTGTACTTCGACCTGGCCCGCGCGGTGAAGCGGGCCGCGCCGGGCATTCACCTGCACGCGTTCAGCCCGATGGAGGTCGTCAACGGCGCAGCCCGGACGAACCTGTCGATCGCCGAATGGCTCACCGCCGCCCGCGAGGCCGGCCTGGACTCCATCCCGGGCACGGCCGCCGAGATCCTCGACGACGACGTGCGCTGGGTGCTCACCAAGGGCAAGCTGCCGACCAGCGCGTGGATCGAGGTGATCACCACGGCGCACCGGCTCGGCATCCCAAGTACGAGCACGATGATGTTCGGGCACGTCGACCGCCCCGACCACTGGGTGCGGCACCTGCAACTGCTCGCCCGGCTGCAGGACCAGACCGGCGGGTTCACCGAGTTCGTGCCGTTGCCGTTCGTGCATCAGCAGTCGCCGATCTACCTGGCCGGCATCGCTCGCCCCGGACCGTCGCAGCGCGACAACCGCGCCGTGCACGCGATGGCGCGCATCCTGCTGCACGGACGCATCCGCAACATCCAGACCAGCTGGGTGAAGCTCGGCGACGAGGGCGTGCTCGACATGCTGCGCTCGGGCGTGAACGATCTGGGTGGCACGCTGATGGAGGAGACGATCAGCCGCATGGCCGGCTCGGCCCACGGCTCGCGGCGCACGGCCGCCGACTTGGTCGCGCTCGCCGCGCGCATCGGCCGGCCGGCCCGGCAACGCACCACGCTCTACGGCCAGGTGGAGTCGAGCGCCGTCGCGTGATCGAGTGACTCCATGCGGGGCGGTACGGACGCCACCATGCGCCTCGGTATGGTGGCGGGTTGCCCCGCTCGTGAAGTTCGTGCTTGCCCTTCCGGGCCGATAGCAGATCTCAGCTTGACTAATCGGGAACGACACGGGTGTAATTTCATGCATGTCGTCCAGTCCGAGCTGCACCCGAGCCTTGGGCACCGTGCACTAGAGGCCTTGCGAAGGAGAGCGCCGTGACGGAACTGACGAGGACCCTGACCGAGGCCGACCTCGCCGAGATCTTCGGTCTGCCCGACGAGCAGAGCTGGCAGGAACGAGCGCTGTGCGCGCAAACCGACCCGGAGGCCTTCTTTCCCGAGAAGGGCGGGTCGACGAGGGAGGCGAAGCGTATCTGCACCGGATGCGAGGTGCGCGCCGAGTGCCTCGAGTACGCCCTCGAGCACGACGAGCGATTCGGCATCTGGGGCGGACTGTCCGAGCGGGAACGCCGCCGCCTCAAGCGCCGCGCGGTCTGAAGCGCCGGCTGACCGACATCCCGCCGGTTACGGCGGGTCGATCTCGTCTATGTCCTTGCCGAGCAGCTCGGCCACCAGCTCGGTGACCACCGTGAACACCAGGTCGCCGCGATCGATCGGATCGACGGCCCGCGCCTCGAGCGGGCGGCGGTAGATCACCACTACCGGCTTGTCGATCGAGCCCAGCCCGTTCCGGAACAGCCGGCCGAGCGCCACGCCCCGATCGGCGACCGTGTCGGGGTCGAATTCGGAGGCGCCGCCGGGCGGCACGTCCTCGATGGCGAATTCGACGGCCTGCAACTCGTCCGGAAGGTGCCGTTCGAGGTCTTCGATGGCGTCCAGGACCAGGTCGTCGAAACGGGCGGCCCGGCTGCGGGCGAGCGGCACCTCCCGCGGCGCCAGCGGGGTACGCAGCCCACGTCCGCGGCGGTCGCGTCGTCGGGTCCGCCGGCGGGCCGGGCCCTCGAGCCGGTTCTCGCGCTGCACGAACGACAGGGTACGCAGCGAGTGCCGGACCCGGCAGCGGATCGCGACACGACGGGCAACGGCCTCGGCCATCCGTGGGGTTCTTGCTTACAGGGGCTATCGTCGCCGCTTGTGAGGCATGTGCGTCGCTGTAGCCGGACCGGCTGTGGCCGTCCCGCGGTCGCCACGCTGACGTACGTCTACTCCGACTCGACGGCGGTCGTCGGGCCGCTCGCGAGTTTCGCCGAGCCGCACTCCTACGACCTGTGCGAGGAGCACGCCGTCAACCTCACCGTCCCGCGCGGATGGGAGGTGGTGCGCCACGCCGGCGAGTTCCCGGCGCCCATCCCGCACGCCGACGATCTCGAGGCGCTCGCCGACGCCGTTCGCGAGGCCGCCCGCATCGACCCGCCCGAGCGGGCGGCCGGCGTCGAGGCGGCCGGTGGATCCGGGCGGGCGGCCGGCCCGGGCCGGCGCGGGCACCTGCGCGTGGTGCCGCCGGCGAACTGATTCGGCGGCCGAACACGAACGTCGCCGAGCACCGCCGGTAGGCTCACCGCCCGTGACCGATCTCGCCACCATCGTCAAGGCCTACGACGTGCGCGGCGTCGTACCCGATCAGCTCGACGAGCGGATCGCGACCGCTTTGGGCGCGGCGTTCGCCGACGTCACCGGTGCCACCCAGCTGGTCACGGCGCACGACATGCGCGACTCCGGGCCGGGACTGGCCGCCGCCTTCGCGGCCGGCGCGGCGAGCCGAGGCGCGAGCGTCGTCGACGCCGGGCTGGGCTCCACCGACCTGCTCTACTTCGCCTCCGGCCACCTCGACCTGCCCGGCGCGATGTTCACCGCCAGCCACAACCCGGCCAAGTACAACGGCATCAAGCTGTGCCGGGCCGGGGCGGTGCCGATCGGGCAGGAGTCCGGGCTGGCCGACATCCGCGACCAGGCCCGGCGCTACCTCGACGAGGGCCTGACCGTTCCCCGCGCGCAGACCGAGTCGGCCGACCTGCTCGCCGAGTACGCCCGCTACCTTCGCCGACTCGTCAACCTGAGCACGATCCGGCCGCTGACCGTCGTCGTTGACGCCGGCAACGGAATGGGCGGCTACACCGTGCCGGCCGTGCTGGGTGATTCCGTGCTCGACGCGCTGCCGCTGCGCATCGTGCCGTTGTACTTCGAGCTGGACGGCTCGTTCCCCAACCACGAGGCCAACCCGCTGGAGCCGGCCAACCTGGTCGACCTGCAGAAGAAGGTCGTCGAGGTGGGCGCGGACATCGGCCTGGCCTTCGACGGCGACGCCGACCGCTGCTTCGTCATCGACGGCAACGGCGACGCGGTGTCGCCCAGCGCCGTCACCGCACTGGTCGCCACCCGCGAGCTGGCCAAGCACCCGGGCGAGACGGTCATCCACAACCTCATCACCTCCCGGGCCGTGCCCGAGATCGTGCGCGAGCACGGGGGAGTGCCGTCGCGCTCGCGGGTCGGCCACTCGTTCATCAAGGCCGACATGGCCCGTACCGGCGCGGTGTTCGGGGGCGAGCACTCGGCGCACTACTACTTCCGCGAGTTCTGGCGCGCCGACACCGGCATGCTGGCCGCCATGCACGTGCTCGCCGCGCTCGGCGAGCAGCCCCGGCCGCTGGCCGAGCTGACCCGGAAGTACCAGCGCTACGCGGCTTCGGGCGAGATCAACTCGACGGTGTCCGACCAGGCCGCTCGGGTCGTCGCCGTGCGTGAGCACTTCGCCGCCCGGACGGTGGAGGTCGACGACCTCGACGGCATCACCATCGACCTGGACAACGGCTGCTGGTTCAACGTCCGCGCGTCCAACACCGAGCCCCTGCTGCGGCTGAACGTCGAGGGCCCGGACGACGCGGTCATGGGCGCGGTGCGCGACGAGGCGCTCGCCGTCATTCGCGGGGACTGAGACCGGTGCCACTCGACGCCGACCTGCTCGACATCCTGGCCTGCCCCAGCGACGACCACGCGCCGCTGCGCGAGGAAACGCGCGACGGGGCCGACGTGCTCGTCTGCACGAACTGCCTGACCAACTACCCCATCCGCGACGGGATCCCGGTGCTGCTGCTCGACGACGCCACCCCCGGCCCCAACGGCATCGGAGTGCGAGCGGTCCCGTGAGTTTCGACGAGTCGCTGCTCGACGACGAGGAGGCACTCGCCGTCCGCGACGACGGGCGCCTGCTGTGGGCGTTGGCCGGCAGTGGAGCGCAGGTGCGGCGCGCGGTCGACGTCGCCGGCGAGTTCGACGTCGCCCGGCTGCGCCCGGCGGCCGGACCACGGGCCCTGCTGGTCGCCGCGGACAGCCAGGCCGCCGGGGCGGCCCGGCTGCTGGTGCGGCTGGGCCGGCCCGCCACCCCCACGCTGCTGTGGCACGGCGTCGAGCTGCCCCGCTGGGCCGGCCCGGCCGACGCGCTGCTCGTCGCGTCCTCGGACGGGCGCCACCCTCGGCTGGCCCGGGTCGTCGAGCAGGCCGCCCACCGCGGGCTGGCCATGGCGGTGGCCGCGCCGGAGGGCTCGCCGGTGGCCGAGGCGACCGGCCGGGCGCCGGTGGCCCACGTGCCGACCGACCTGAACCGGCGTGCGCTGCTGTGGGCGGTGCTCACCCCGCTGCTGCAGGCCGCCGACGCGCTCGAGGTGGTGAGCGTGCCGGCCGATCTGCTGGCCGAGGTCGCCGATGCGATGGACACCACGGCGGAGGCCTGCCGGCCCTCGGCCGACGCGTTCACCAATCCGGCCAAGGCGCTGGCCGTCGAGTTCGCCGAGTCGCTGCCGCTGATCGCCGGCGCCGGCCAGTTGGCGGGCGTCGCCGCGCGACTGTTCGCCGATCAGCTGCAGCTGCTGGCCGGGGTTTCGGCCGTGTCGGTCAGCCTGCCCGACGGCGTAGCTCCGGCCGGTGCCCTGCTGGTGGGGGAGCCGCAGGACTCGTTCGACGACGAGTTCTTCCGCGACCGGCTCGACGATCAGCAGCCGGCCCGCCCGCGCCTGGTCACGATCGGCGACGACGGCGACGCCGACGACGAGAGTCTCGGTGAGCGCTCCGGCGTGCACATCCAGCTCGACGAAGTCGCCGCCCGGCGGGCCGCCGAGGCGCTGCACCGCATCGCCACCCAGCGCGGCCTGCGATCGTCCACTGTGGACGTACCGCCCGGCCCGCCGCTCGTCCGATTCGGCGCTGCGACCCTGTTCGGCACGTTCACCGCGGCCTATTTGGCGCTCGGCCGCGGCATCGACCCGTCCGAGCCGCGGCCCGGGGAGCTGGCCCATTGAGCGCCGGCGGCGGCACCCGCGCGGTCATCGCGGCGCTCGGGGCCAACCTCGGCATCGCGCTGATCAAGTTCATCGCGTTCGCGATCACCGGGTCGGCGTCGATGCTCGCCGAGGGCGTGCACTCGGTGGTCGACTCGGGCAACCAGGGACTGCTGCTGCTCGGCGGGCACCGCTCGCGCCGAAGGGCCACCCCCGAGCACCCGTTCGGATACGGCCGCGACCGCTACGTCTACGGCTTCCTCGTTGCGCTCGTGCTGTTCTCGGCCGGCGGGCTGTTCGCCATCTACGAGGGCGTCGAGAAGATCCTTCACCCGCACCACCTCGACTCGCCGGCCGTGGCCCTGATCGTGCTGGCCGTGGCCATCGGGCTGGAGAGCTTCTCGCTGCGCACGGCCATCCGCGAGTCGCGGCACACCAAGGGCGAGCTGAGCTGGTTCGGGTTCATCCGCCGGGCCAAGACGCCGGAGCTGCCCGTCGTGCTGCTGGAGGACGTCGCGGCGCTGACCGGCCTGATGTTCGCCGTGGCCGGCGTGGGCCTCACGGCGGCCACCGGCGACTCGGTCTGGGACGGCATCGGCACCGTCTGCATCGGCGCGCTGCTGCTGAGCGTCGCGGTCATCCTCATCATCGAGACCAAGAGCCTGCTGCTGGGCGAGTCGGCCGCGCCCGACGCCGTCGAAGCCATCGCCTCCAGCCTGGTCGGCCCCGGCGTCGACCGGGTGATCCACCTGCGCACCATGCACCTCGGCCCGGACGAGTTGCTGGTCGGCGCCAAGCTGGCCATGCCGACCTCGTCCCGCCTGGCCGACGTGGCCGCCGCCATCGACGCGGCCGAGGCCCGGGTTCGGGCCGCCGTCCCGGCCGCTCGGGTCATCTACCTCGAGCCCGATGTCGACCGCGGCAAGGCCGGCGCGAAATCCGAGGAAATGTCCGAGCCCGCCGAGTCCACCGCCGACGGTCCCCGTACGCTGCCCGGATGAACGACGACCCGCTGGTGTTCCCCCTGGACGGAGTGATCCGGCCGTACGCGTGGGGATCTCGGACGGCGATCCCCGAGCTGCTGGGTATCGAGCCGACCGGCCAGCCGGCCGCCGAGCTGTGGCTGGGTGCGCACCCCGACGACCCGTCCGGCGCGCACGGCACCACGCTGGACAAGCTGATCACCGCCCGGCCCGAGCGACTGCTCGGCCCGGACGTGGTGGCCCGGTTCGGTCCACAACTGCCATTCCTGCTCAAGGTGCTCGCCGCCGAGACGGCGCTGTCCATCCAGGTCCACCCCGACCTGGCGCAGGCCCAGGCCGGCTACGCCGCCGAGGACGCGGCCGCCGTGCCGCGCGGTGCCCCCGACCGCAACTACAAGGACCCGAACCACAAGCCCGAGCTGCTCTGCGCGCTGACCGAGTTCGACGCGCTGTGCGGGTTCCGCCCGGTGCACCGGACGCTGGCCCTGCTGGACGCGCTCGACGTCGCGGAGCTGGCACCGCACCGCGACCGGCTCGCGCGCGAGGGGTTGCGGGCGGCGTTCACCGGGCTGCTGTCCCTCGACGACCCCAAGCCGCTGGTCGAGGCGGTGGTGGCCGCCCTGCCGCGACTGGTCGGCACCGAATGGGCCGACCTCGGCGCGGCGTTGACCCGGGTGGCCGGCCACTTCCCGGGCGATATCGGCATCGCGGTCGCGCTACTGCTCAACTTCGTCCGGCTGGCGCCCGGAGAGGCGATCTTTCTCGCCGCCGGCAACGTGCACGGATACCTGCACGGCGTCGGCGTCGAGATCCTGGCCAACAGCGACAACGTCCTGCGCTGCGGGCTCACCCCCAAGCACATCGACGTCCCCGAGCTGCTGCGCGTCACCGACTTCGCCGAGCTGGCCGAGCCCCGTTGTCCGGACGACGGCTCGGAGTTCGGGCACGACTTCCCGGTCCCGGTTCCCGACTTCCGGCTGGCCAGCGCCGAGCTCGACGCCTACCGCAAGGCGGGGCAGGCGGCCGGCTCCTGCGCGGCGGGCGAGGCCGGCCGGCCCTACATCGTGCTGTGCGCGTCCGGATCGGTAAGCCTCGACGTCGCCGGCACCGTCGTCGAGCTGGCGCCGGGCCGGGCCGCGTTCGTGGCCGCCCGGCCGGAGGCCTTCACGCTCACCGGCACCGGGCAGACGTTCCTCGCCACGGTCGGCGACCTCAGCTGACCAGCCCACGTTCTTGATCAACAGCGCTTTCTGGTCGCTGGAGCGACCAGTTCGCGCTGTTGATCAACCAATGGGAAACGTTCACGGAGGGTAGCCAGTAAACTTGACACAACCGTGGTAGGGTTCCGGGCGGTGCACGAGACGCAGACGTTGACGATCCAGCAGGCCGCCGAAGTGACCGGCTGGTCGCAACGCATGCTGCGCTACCTGGAGCAGGCCGGGCTGGTCGCCGCGATGCGGACCCCGGGTGGCCACCGCCTGTACGGGCCGCGCCAGATCGAGCGGCTGCAGCGGCTGCGCGACCTGCTGACCGCGCACGACCTCGGCATCACCGACATCGCCTTCGAACTGCGCATGCGCACCGACGCGCAGCTGGCCCGGGCGGTGGACGAGTGGTTCGGGGCGATCCATCGGCCGATGCCACCGCCGCAGGCGGGTATCTACCGCAAGCTCGCGACCGTCGAGCAGAACTATCCAGACGCCGAAGGCTTCGACGCCAACACAAGCACAGAAGGAGAAGCAGTGAGTGTCACGCTGACCCCGGACAAGGCGGGATCGGTCAACGACTTCAAGGTCGCCGACCTTTCCCTGGCCGCGTTCGGGCGCAAGGAGATCCAGCTGGCCGAGCACGAGATGCCCGGGCTGATGGCCCTGCGCAAGGAGTACGGCCCGCAGCAGCCGCTGAAGGGCAAGAAGGTCGCGGGCTCACTGCACATGACGGTGCAGACCGCGGTGCTGATCGAGACGCTGGCCGCCCTGGGCGCCGACGTGCGCTGGGTGAGCTGCAACATCTTCTCCACCCAGGACCACGCGGCGGCGGCGGTCGTCGTCGGCCCGGACGGCACGCCCGAGGACCCCAAGGGTGTCGCGGTCTACGCCTGGAAGGGCGAGACGCTGGAGGAGTACTGGTGGTGCACCGAGCAGATGCTCACCTGGCCCGACGGCTCCGGCCCGGACTCGATCGTCGACGACGGTGGTGACGCCACGCTGCTGATCCACATGGGTGTGGAGTTCGAGGCGGCCGGCGCGGTGCCCCGGGCCGACGAGAACGACTCCGAGGAGTACAAGATCATCCTCGAGACGCTGCGGCGCTCGCTGCAGGACCGCCCCGGGCACTACACCCGGATGGCCGGCTCGATCATCGGCGTGACCGAGGAGACCACCACCGGCGTGCACCGGCTGTACGAGTTCGAGAAGAACGGCACGCTGTTGTTCCCGGCGATCAACGTCAACGACTCGGTCACCAAGAGCAAGTTCGACAACAAGTACGGCTGCCGGCACTCGCTCATCGACGGCATCAACCGGGGCACCGACGTCATGATCGGCGGCAAGCTGGCCGTGGTCTGCGGCTACGGCGATGTCGGCAAGGGCTGCGTCGAGTCGCTGCGCGGGCAGGGCGCGCGGGTCGTCGTCACCGAGATCGACCCGATCTGCGCGCTGCAGGCCGCCATGGACGGGCTGGAGGTGGTCACCCTCGACGACGTCGTCGACAAGGCCGACATCTTCGTCACGGCGACCGGCAACAAGGACATCATCATGGCCGAGCACATGGGCCGGATGAAGCACCAGGCGATCGTCGGCAACATCGGCCACTTCGACAACGAGATCGACATGGCGGGTCTGGCCAAGGTGCCCGGCGTGCAGAAGATCGAGGTCAAGCCGCAGGTGCACGAGTGGCGCTTCGCCGACGGCCACTCGATCATCGTGCTGTCCGAGGGCCGGCTGCTGAACCTGGGCAACGCCACCGGCCACCCGAGCTTCGTCATGTCGGCGTCGTTCTCGAACCAGACGATCGCCCAGATCGAGGTGCACGGCAAGGTCGGCGAGTACGGCAAGAAGGTCTATGTGCTGCCCAAGCACCTGGACGAGAAGGTCGCCCGGCTGCATCTGGAGGCGGTTGGCGCCAAGCTGACCACGCTGTCCAAGGAGCAGGCCGACTACATCGGGGTCGACGTCGCCGGCCCGTACAAGCCCGACCTCTACCGCTACTGAGCGAACACGCGGCGCCCCCGGGATCTCGTCCCGGGGGCGCCGTCGTCGGTCAGCTGCCGGCCAGCGCGGTGAACGCCGGCAGGTAGCCGCCGGACTGGCCGCCGGCCGTCGGGTGATACGAGTCGCCGAGGTCGCCCCAGTCGACGGAATGCAGCCACGACGAGCCGCCGTCGCAGATCTCGTGGCCGGCCGCGAAGTTGCCGCGCACGTCGGCGAACCCGAAGCCGTGCCGGGCGGCCGCCGCCTGGATGACGCCGTCCAGCACGTCAGCGCCTTCGTTGATCTTCTGCCGCGACGTCTCGCTCAGGCCGATGCAGAACGAGACGGACAGGTCGTAGAAGCGCGGGTAGCCGACGACGACCACGCGCGCGTTCGGGGCGTCGGCGTGGATCGCCGAGTACAGCGAGTCGAGCCGGCCGGGCAGCACCGTGCGGGCCTCGTTCTCGTCGGCGTTGATGTCGCTGACGCACGTGTCGGTGCCCCAGATGACGCAGTCCTCCAAGGTGGGCGCGAAGTTCACGTCGTTGCCGCCGACGACGACGCTGACCAGCGTGGTGCCGGCGCTCAACGCGGAGAGTTGGGTGTTCGCGACGTCGCTGGACGTCGCTCCGGAGCAGGCGACCGAGACGAACGCCGCCGGGCTGTGCGCGTCGGCCCACAGCTGCGAGAACGCCAGCGAGCTGCGGTAGCAGTCGCCGCTGGTGCCGTAGCTACCCGAGCCGAGGCCCGAGGCGTAGGAGTCGCCGAGCGCGACGTAGTGCGTGCTCGACGCCGCGCCGGCCGGGCTGGCCAGGGCGAGTGGGACGCTGAACGCCGCCACGACGGCGGCGATCAGCAGACGGGTACGGGACATGACGACCTCCCTGGGGGTGAGGACGGATAGCCCGAGTCTGTACCAGCAATTCGACTCGCCGGGAAGATGTATGGATGCCGGAGATGAGCAGTGCCCGAACATTGCGTGAGCCGTAGCTGTGGTGGACGCGTTGCGGTGGTCGGGGCGATCGGTTACGCATGGCAGAGGCCGGAGGGAGGCCGGATGGGTCGGCTGAGTGGGGCGGATGCCACGTATTCGCGGCTAATCTGGCAAGCTGTTCACTTCCTGCACTGCAAAAAGATGTCAGGATGTGATTTGTGAAGCCACGTGTCCTCGTAGTCGACGACGACTCCGCCCTGGCCGAAATGCTCGGCATCGTGTTGCGAGCCGACGGGTTCGAGCCGGCCTTCGTGCCGGACGGCAACCGCGCCGTTACCGCGTTTCGTGAGTCCAAGCCGGACATCGTGCTGCTCGATCTCATGCTGCCGGGTTTGTCGGGCCTGGACGTATGCCGGGCGATCCGGGCCGAGAGCGGCGTGCCGATCATCATGCTGACCGCCAAGAGCGACACCGTCGACATCGTGCTCGGCCTCGAGTCCGGGGCCGACGACTACGTCGTGAAGCCGTTCAAGCCCAAGGAACTCGTGGCCCGCATGCGGGCCCGGCTGCGCCACCACGACGACATCGCCAGCGAGTCGCTGACGATCGGCCCGCCCGACTCGCCGGTGAGCATAGACGTGCCCGGACACCAGGTCCGGCGGGACGGATCGCCCATAGCGCTGACCCCGCTCGAATTCGACCTGCTGGTCGCGTTGGCTCGCAAGCCACGCCAGGTGTTCACTCGAGAGGTGCTGCTCGAACAGGTGTGGGGTTACCGGCACGCCGCCGACACCCGGCTCGTTAACGTGCACGTGCAGCGCCTTCGCTCCAAGGTCGAGCGTGACCCGGAAAAGCCCGAGATCGTCCTTACCGTCCGCGGCGTTGGGTACAAAGCCGGACCTCCATGATCGAGAACGTCCCGGTGACATCGACCGACGTCGACGGGACGCCCAGCGCGTCCGATCGGCCGTTCGACCGCGCGTCGCCGCGGCCCCGGCCCGACACGTTGGCCGCCACCGGGGCCGTCCTGGCCGCCTGGTGGTTGGCGCTGCGGCGCTGGGCGATCCGCGCCGCCCGGACCGCGGCCCGGATCTGGGGCGAGTCGCTTCAGCTTCGGGTCGCCGTCACGACCCTGATCGTCAGCGGCGCGGTCGTCCTGATCGTCGGCCTTTTCCTGGTCGACCAGATCTCCGAAGGCGTCCTCAAGGCCAAGCGCACCGCCGCGATCGGGCAGGTCGACAGTGCCATGACCTCGGCCCGGATGGCGCTGGGCGACACGAGCTTCGCCGACGTGCAGGGCGTAGCCAACGCGGTCACCAACCTCAAGAGCGAGCTGGCCCTCAACGGCACCGACGCCGGCCTCTACCGCGTCGTGATCAAGGCCGACGCCGCGCCGGAAGCGCTCTCCGACGTGTTCGACACCGACCCGATCCCGGTCGCGCTCACCGGACTGGTCGAGCAGGGCCGGGCGGCCGTGCAGTACGGGCGGGTGCGCTCCAGCAACGGCCCGCTGGTGCCCGGCTTGATCGTCGGCGAGCCGATCCAGAGCCGCGGTGGCCTGTTCCAGATCTACTACCTGTTCCCGCTCAACGCCGAGCAGGACACGATCGCGCTCGTGCAGCGCACCGTGCTGCTCGCCGGCCTGGGCCTGGTGCTGTTCGTGGCGATGATCGCCGTGCTGGTCACCCGGCAGGTGGTCGGGCCGGTCCGGGTCGCCGCCCGGACCGCGGCGCGCGTGGCCGGCGGCGATCTGTCCCAGCGCATCCGGGTACGTGGCAGCGACGACATCGCGCGGCTCGGCCAGGCGTTCAACGAAATGGCCGCCAGCCTGCAGCAGCAGATCCAGCGCCTCGAGCAACTCTCCCGGCTGCAGCGCCGCTTCACCAGCGACGTGTCGCACGAGTTGCGCACCCCGCTGACCACGATCCGGATGGCGAGCGAGGTGCTGCACGCCCGGCGGGGCGACTTCCCGCCGCAGTTGGCCCGGTCGGCCGAGTTGTTGCAGACCGAGCTGGATCGCTTCGAGATGCTGCTGGCCGACCTGCTGGAGATCTCGCGCTACGACGCCGGTGTGGCCCGGCTCGAGCCCGACGACATCGACCTGCGCTCGGTCGTCACCCGGGTGGTCGACGCCAACCGCATCCTGGCCGGCCGGCACGGCTGCGAGATCGTCACGCATCTGCCCGACGACGGCGTCTCGGTCGAGATCGACTCCCGGCGCATCGAACGCATCCTGCGCAACCTCGTCGGTAACGCCCTCGACCACGGCGACGGCCGTCCGGTCGTCGTCACCGTGGCGTCCAGTGACGACGCCGCGGCGGTGACCGTGCGCGACCACGGTGTGGGCCTGCGGCCCGGCGAGGCCGGCTTCGTGTTCGACCGCTTCTGGCGCGGCGACCCGTCCCGCAGCCGGCTCACCGGCGGTACCGGCCTGGGCCTGGCGATCAGCCTCGAGGACGCCCGGCTGCACGGGGGCTGGCTGGAGGCGTGGGGCGAGCGGGGCGTCGGCGCTCAGTTCCGGTTGACGCTGCCCCGCCGGGTCGGCCAGCCCCTGTCGTCCTCGCCGTTGCCCCTCGAACCGGCCGATGCGGTTGGGAGCAGCTCGTGAACCGGCGTCGTCTTCGGGGTCTTCGGGTCGCGGCCGTCGTGGGTGCGCTCGCGCTGGCAGTGGCCGCCTGTTCGGGCGTACCCAGCTCGTCCAAGCCCCAGGTGATCGGGCCCGGGCTCGGCGGCAACTCGCTCGCTCCGCAGCCGACGAACACGCCGCAGAAGAACGCCGAGCCGCGCGAGATCGTGCAGGAGTTCCTGCGGGCCAACATCAGCGAGCCGCTCGATCCGCGAGGCCCGCACGAATTCCTGACCCCGGACGAGCAGCGCAAGTGGTCAGACCAAGGCGTCACGATCCTGTCCGGCAGCATCGACGACGCTCACGTCGGGCTGGGCGTCACCGGTACGACGCACGCCGTCGCGGTGCAGGTGAAGGGAACGCAGGTCGGGTCGATCGGCGCCAACGGCGCGTACACCGCGTGGCCCGTGGGCAGTGGCGGCGAGGGGACGCAGTGGGCCCCGACGTACGGCCTGGATCCGGTGAACGGCCAGTTCCGCATCAGCGACGCGCCGGACGGTCTGGTGGTGTACGCGACCGAGTTCGCCCAGTTCTATCGCGCGGTCCGGCTGTACTTCCTCGACGGCGCCGAGACCCGGCTGGTGCCCGACGTCCGCTATACCGCGCTGCAGTCGCCCCAGGCGATCGCCACGTGGGCGTTGAACCAGCTCATCGCCGGACCGCGGTCCGAGCTGACCAACGCGGTGCACAACGAGATCCCGCCCAACCAGCCGTCGGGTCGCGCGTCGGTGTCCATCAACGGGCTGCAGGTGCGGGTCGAGTTGCCCGGCAGCTCTCGTCTCGACAGCGACGACAAGGTCCGGATGGCCGCGCAGCTGCTGGCCACCCTGGCCAGCCAGTCGCCGAAGACGACCATGACCATCACCGACGGCGGGGTACCGGTCGACATCGGCAATCTCGGGTCGTCGTTCACCCGCGCGGATTTCGCGAGGCTCTCGGCCCCGGCCGCGCCCGGGCAGGCGCCGCACTTCTTCGACCAGACGCCCGACCCGCCGGCGCAGTGGCCGCTGTTCTACGTCGACGACCAGCACCGCCTGGTAACGGGCAACGGGGCGCCGGTCAGCGGGCCGATGGGCACACCCGGCCGCTACGGCGACCTCAACTCGGTCGCCATAACCGGGAATCGGGCCGACTCGGACTACTACGTTGCGGCCACCCGGGGTCAGGGCTCCGGGCAGACGCTCTGGCTGGGGCGGACCACGGTCGGGCTGAACACCCAGGTCAGCGCCGTACCCCGAGGACCACTGACCCGACCGTCCTGGCTGGCCGGGCAGTCCCAGGTGTGGGTGGCCAGCGGATCAAAGGTGTACGCCGTCCAGTACTTCCCAACCTCCTCATCCCAGGCCCAGACCCAGGCCGAGACCCAGGCCGTATCCGTACCCCTGCTGCCGGGCAATGCCCGCATCAAGGCATTGCGGCTGAGCCCGGAGGGCTCCCGCGTCGCGATGATCATCGAGCAAGGCAACGCCTCCCAGCTCTGGATCGGCTCGGTCGTGCGCAACGACAACACGCAAGGCACACCCAGCCGAATCGACCAGATCGAACCGGTCACCCCGCCGGCGTACCGTCTGACCGACGTCACGTGGAGCGACGACAGCACGCTGTGGGTGGTGGGTTCGGGGCCACAGGGCGGCGGCGTCTGGTCCGTGAATCCCGACGGCGCCTTGATGAAGGACCAGCCCCTGACCGGATTGCCGCAGCCCAAGCTCGACAGCATCACGGCCGGCGTGGGCGTGCTGCCGTGGAGCTCGGCCGGCGGCTACGTCTACCAGCAGAACCCGGACACGGAGAGCTGGGAAGGCCCCGGGCGCCACACCACCCACGGCAACAACCCCGTATACCAGGACGGCTACGTCGACTAGTGCCCAGCGCCGGGAATTCAGACGATGATTCCGGCGCCCAGCTGCACGCTCGCGGCGTTGTCGTCGTCGCACACCTGGATCGCCGGACTTTATTCGCCCAATTCCCGGCGCGGGACACTAGGGA
>DATBER010000134.1:0-11002 GCA_036558905.1 Jatrophihabitantaceae bacterium
CGGCGGTTGTTGTCTCCCGCCGGGCCGTTCGGGCCGGTGCCTCAGGTGGTGGCCGGCGGGATCACCTGGCCGTTAACGACCTGCTGGAACTCCTTGCCTGACGTCGTGAGATTCAGCTTGATGTCGATCTCCCACAGGCCCGGGCCCGGATTGGCCACCTGCAGCGTCGCGGCGCCGTTGACCAACGCCGCCGAGGTCTGCAGCAGGCCGTCGGACGGGCGCACCAGGTAGGCGGTGAATCCGTTGTCCGGCGACGCGTCGGCCGTGCTCAGGTTTACGGTCAGGTCGGGGCGACCGGCCGCCACCGGGAACACGAACGTGCTGATCTGCCCCGTACCGCGGCCGACCGTGCCGACGATGTCGGCGTGGAACGGGCCACCCGCAGCCGGGATCTCCGTCCGCCGGGCCACCGCCAGCGACGTGCGGGCGCCGTTGTCCGCGACGAACTGCACCGACTCTGGATGGTCACCCGGGTCCTGCGGCATCGCGATGTGCAGTGACACCGGGGCGCTCGAGTGCGCCGGGATGTTCACCGGGAACGTCGCCGGCACCGTCTGGAAGTGCTGGCCCATGGTCCGGAACTGCAACGTGCCGGTGTAGCTGCCCGGGACGTTCGGCGGCTCCTGCAGGTGCGCCCGGCCGTTGGCCCACAGGATCTGGGCGTGCCACCGTCCCGGCTCCGGGTGCGCGATCTCGACCCGCTGGAAGTCGGGCACCGTGCCCAGCCGCGTGGGGTTGGTCGACGCCGTGCCGAAGTCGTAGGACTGCTGGCGCAGCCGGCCGCGCGGGTCGGTGAGGATGAACGAGAGGACGTTGCCGTTGGTCGGATCCGGCCAGATCATCTCCGCGGTCATCCGGTCCAGGCCGGGTGGAACGTTGAAGTCGATGCCCTTCGCGGCGTCCGCGCCCTTGGCCGGTACGGGCAGGCTGGGATCCGGTGCGCTCACGTTCTCGGTGACCGTGCTGCCGAACTGCTGCTGGTCGGAGAGCGTGCGGTAGGTGGCCGCCACCCGGGTCGAGCGCGAGCTGGTGTTGTACAGGCTCACTGTCTGGTTGACGGTTGACCCACCATCGCCCACAACCTCGAGCTGCGACGTGTCCGCGGAGTTCGTCGACGCGATCAAGCTCGAGTTGCTCTGTCCACTGTGGACGGTGCTGCCGGGCATCTGCCTTGCGGCCTGCACCGCGGCGTAGATGTTCAGCAGGCCGGCGCCCTGCTGGTCGGC
Organism: Jatrophihabitantaceae bacterium; assembly: GCA_036558905.1. GTDB lineage: Bacteria > Actinomycetota > Actinomycetes > Mycobacteriales > Jatrophihabitantaceae > DASXRA01. The sequence continues at coordinate 1,227 of DATBER010000134.1, forward strand.
CGGCGCGCCGGTGTCGGTGGCCGTACCGGTCAGGATCTGCTTGATCAGCGCCGGCGACGGGCTCTGGCCGTCGTGCGTGTCGCGGTAGGCCTGGATGACGTCGGCCACTGCCCCGGACACGAGCGGGCACGACTGGCTGGTGCCACCGAACGCCTCGGTGTTGGTGTTGCTCGGGCAGCTACTGGACGCCGGGTTGCACGCCGCCTCGCCGCCGTAGCCCGGTGCCACCAGGTCGGGCACCTTGTTGTTCGGGGTGGTGCCGCCCGACGAGAGCGGGGTGATGTCGTCGTTCACCCACTTCGAGTAGCCGTACGCCGTCGCGTTCAGCCGCAGCGTGTTCGTCGCGCCGACCTCGATCACCTGCGGGTCGGACGCCGGCGAGGACACCGTGCCCTGCACGCCGCTGTCGCCGGACGAGACGACCACGGTGACGCCGGCTGCGACGGCCGCGTCGTTGGCCGCGTAGTGCGTCGCGTAGTTGCCGGGGCGAAGGCCGTAGCCGTAGGACTCGGAGAGCACGTCGGCGTGGAAGACGGTGACCGCCTCGTCGATGCCGGCCACGATCTGCGACTCGCTCTCGGTCAGCACGCCGGCGTTGCCCGAGCTGCTCTCGGGGTGGTCGTTGTGGTTGATGTCGAGCAGCGAGGCGTCCGGCGCGTCACCGCGCAGCACGAACGTGCACTTGCCGACGGGTAGGCCGGAGAAGGGCAGCTCCTTGGCGTAGTCGTATACGACGGTGCCCTGCGCCGCGATGGAGGACGCGTCGCCGTAGTACTCCCCGTCGCTGTCGTCGGTGGTGTAGTCGGGGGCGCCGATGACCACGTGCGTGCCGTCGGGCCGAGTGAAGTTCGGGTTGCCGGCCAGATCGTCGATACCGTCGTTGGCGACGATGACTCCCTTGCCGGTGGCGACCGAGTTGGCCATCTCCGGCGTGCGCGGGTCACTGCTGTAGGCGTGGATGTCGGTCAGCGCCTCGGGCTCGACCTGAGGCTGCTTCGTGTCGCACTTGGGCGCCTGGCCCGCAGCCGAGCTCGGCGCGATGGCCGCCGCCTCCGTCGACACTGCGATCGGCGCCTCACCGACGGTCAACTCCGAGTCGGGAACGATCTGCTGCACCGCGGAATTGGTGCTCAGCCGCTGGACCTCGTCGGCGGACATGTCCGCGGCTACCGCGTTGACGCTGACCAGCTGCCGGACGTCGGTGCCGCCGTGCGCCTTGATGTCGGCGACCAGCGAGGCCTGATCGGCGTGCGTGGCGTCGATGCGCTGCTGGCTCTGCGTGCGCAGGTTCAGGTTGGCGTGCTGGTTCTTCAGCCAGACGATGACCGGGCCACCGCTCTTCGCGTCGCCGACTACCGGTGCCGAGGCGGCCGGCGCGGCGTCAGCCACGGCACCCGGCACGAGCAGGCCCGCCACCGTGGCCACGGCCGCGGTCAGCGCCAGCGCACTGCGTCGGCGCCGCCGGTCGGGGGGTGTCTCCGGCGGTTCTCTTCGCATTGATCGTCCTTTCAAAAGGGCACGGCAAAGCAGGGTGAGGTATTGCCGGGGAATGCGCCCCTCGATGTCGGCGCAGCCCATTTACGCGGACGCGCTACGAGCGCCTACGCCGGATGAACCAGGTGGTGTCGCCGGCGCCGTCTCGGCGGGGGTCGCGCATCGAGGTGCACGTCGACGGCACCTGGGTGGCCGGCGGTTCCATCGCCTTCAGGTGCCACTCGAGACCCCCGACCAGAACCGCGTGAAATGGCGCAGGCTAAGTCACATGATCGCTAATGCGCGGGATGCCCGCGGTAGCGCCAAAAACGCTAAACCCTGCGAAATTCGCGGTCAAGTAGTTCGCGGGGCTAACTTTCTGCGACCGTCCGCGAATCAGCGGCTACGCACCGTGCGGCCGATGGCTCACCAGGGAACGCTGCCGAACCGGTCGAAGAACCCACCCGTCGGCCCGTCGGGCCCGATCGTCGCGAGCGTGACGATGGCATCGGTGCCCTCGGCCAGAGTCTGGGTTCCTCGGTTGGCGTTCAGGTCGGTGGCGGTGTATCCGGGGTCAGCCACGTTGACCCGCATCGCCGGCAGTGCCTTGGCGTACTGCACGGTCAGCGCGACGACGGCCGACTTCGACGAGCCGTAGACGAGCGTCGGGAACTGCGACTCCATCCGCTGCGGATCCGTCACGACGCCGAGCGAGCCGAGGCCGCTGGCGACGTTTACGATCACCGGCCGCTCCGACTTGTTCAGCAGGGGCAGCGCCGCATGTGTCACCCGGACCAGCCCGAACACATTCGTCTCGTAGACGCGGCGCATGTCGTCGGCGGTGACGTCGACCGGGGCGACGCCGCTCCCGGCGATGCCGGCGTTGTTGATCAGCACGTCGAGCCCCCCGGACTGGTCGGCGATCTGGCTGAATGCGGCGTCGACCGACGCGTTGTCGGTGACGTCGAGCGGCACGAACCACGCCCCGATCGCGGCCGCCGCCGCCGTGCCCCGGTCACGGTCGCGCGCACCGAGGTAGACGGTGTGGCCGGCGGATATCAACCGGCGGGCTGCCTCGAATCCGAGTCCCTTGTTGGCCCCGGTGATAAGCGTGATCGTCATGTCTCGACGATCACCGCGGCGGACGGCGGTATCCAGGCAACAGCGGTACCACCCAAACCCTTCGGCCCGGCCGCATGATGGGCGTATGCCGCCCCGTTCCGAACTGGCCGCCGCTCTTCGGGCCTGGCGCGATCGCGTTCGGCCGGAGGAGGTCGGGCTTCCCGTCGGCGGGCGCCGCCGCGCATCCGGCCTGCGGCGGGAGGAACTCGCCGCGCTCGCCGGGGTGTCGGTCGACTACCTGGTGCGGCTCGAGCAGGGCCGGGCCGGCAACCCTTCGCCGCAGGTGCTCGCCGCGCTGGCGCGAGCGCTACGGCTGAGCAGCAGCGAGCGAGACGTGCTCTACCTAGCCGCGGGAGTGGCACCGCCCGCACCGACGGTCGTCCCGCGTCACGTCGGGCCCGGCGTGCAACGCATCCTCGACCGGCTCGTCGACACGCCGGTCGCCGTGTTCACCGCGAGTTGGGATCAGGTGCTGGCCAACCCCATGTGGCAGGCCCTGCTCGGCGATCACGAGCAACGAACCGGGCGCGACGCCAACCTCATCTGGCGCTTCTTCGCCCACGACCGGTCGCGGATCGCGCGGACGGCGCAGGACTACACCCGGTTCGCGCGCACGATGGTCTCCGACCTGCACGACGCCGCCGCGCGCTACCCCGCGGATCGCGAGCTGGCCGGCCTGATCCGCGACCTGCGGGCGATCAGCGACTGGTTCGCCGAACTGTGGGACACCTACGCCGTCGTGCGGCTGATATCCGAACGCAAGACGATCGTCTCGCCGACGATCGGAACCGTGACCCTCGACTGCGACGTCCTCACCGCCCCGGACTCGGACCTGCGCATCGTCGTCTACACCGCCCGTCCGGGCAGCGAGGCCGCCGCCAAGCTCGACCTGCTGCGCGTCACCGGTCTCGAGGTGATCTAGAGCCACGCCGGACCTCACGCGCGTAGCAGCTGCGCGGTGAACGGGTTGAGCTCGACCGGTCCCCCGTCGCCCATGATCACCGTGCCGCCGATGCTGACGGTGTGCCGGCCGACGACGCAGTTCGGTTCGAGGCTGAACGCCATACCGGGGCGTATGGCGGTGTCGGCGCCGATCATCGCGATCTCGGCGATGGGGCCGCACCCGCTCGTGGTGGGCCGGGCGCGCATCCCGGCACCCCAGGCACCGGACGGGCGGTACGGGTACAGCGCGTGGACCAGCGGGTGGACGTTCCAGCTACCGCTGTCCGCGATCGGGTCGCGCATGGCCCGGACGACATCGCCGAACGTGTGCCCGGGGCGTAGCGCCAGCCGACCGGCGTCGTAGGCGTCCCGCGCGATCCGTGCGGCGCCCGCGGCGTCGGGGTGCACGTCGCCCACGGCGATCGCGATCTGATGCTGGCTCTCGCGCATGGCGAAGCAGCACGATGCCTCGGCGAGCAGCAGGTCGCCCTCGGCCAGGACGCGCGGAGCGCCGGGCTGGTAGGCGTAGGCCGGCCGGTCCCACCCGACGGCGGCGGTGCCGGGTTGCACGATCATCGGCGGCACGATCGTGCCGTGCCGGTAGCCCTCGGCGGCGCCGGCCGCGATCACCTCGGCCTCGGTGACGCCCGGCTTGGTCGCCTCGAGCATGGCCTGGGCCATCGCGTCGCCCACTGCCGCGCAGTAGGCCAGCACGGCCTGTTCCTCGGCCGACTGCCGGCTGGCCAGATCGAGGAACCTGCCGTGCACGCCGACGAAGGTCGCGGCCGGCAGTTCCTCGGACAGGGCCAGCCACAGCGCCTGGGGCAGCATCGGGACGACGTGCCAGGGCGGTGACGGGTCGATGCCGATGACGCCGATCGTCGCGTCGTCCAGGCCGTACTCGCGCAGCACGTCGATCACGCCGCGCGGATGGCGGGCGACTCGCAGGTTGCGCGGGTCCACCCAGGCCGGCTCGCCCCGGTCGCTCGCCTCGATGTGGTCGCTGACCTGGGCCGGAAAGGCGACGAGCACCATCGGGTCGCCGTCCCGCCCGAAGATCACGATCGAACCCGGCCGGTCGTTGGTGAAGTACACGTCGTGCGCGTGCAGGGTCGGGTAGACCATCTCGCGCTCGCCGTAGACCAGCAGCGCGTCAACCCCCTCGGCCGCCATCAACTCCCGGGCGAGGGCCCAGCGCCGGTCTCGCTCGGCCAGCGAGTACGCCGGCACCGGTGTCATCGTCATGCTGCGAACGCTAGGCAGCGCGCGCGCTCGTCGAATCCGTCAATTGACGGGTAGCGGCAAGCGGGCCAGCTCGCCCCGCGACGCGACTCCCAGCTTGGGGAACGCCTTGTACAGGTGATAGGCGACGGTGCGCGGGCTGAGGAACAGCTGGGCGCCGATCGCCCGGTTGCTCATCCCGGCCGCGGCGAGGCGGACGACCTGCAGCTCCTGCGGGGTGAGCCGGTCGAGCAGCTCCGGTGTGCGATCGCCGGCCGCCACCATCTCGCCGGTGGCGCGCAACTCGCCGCGTGCCCGATCGGCCCACGGACGCGCGCCGAGCCGGTCGAAGGCGTCCAGCGCGACCCGCAGCTGGTCGCGCGCCTCGGTGCGCCGGCGCATCCGGCGCAGCCACTCGCCGTAGAGCAACGCGGTGCGGGCCGGTTCGAGCGGACGGTCGGCCTCGTGCCGGGCCAGCGCGGCCCGGTAGTAGGGCTCGGCCGCCTCGTCCGGGGCGAGCAGCGCCTGGCACCGCGCGAGCAGCGCCTCGGCCCAGGGCTGACCTGTGTGCACCGCCCACTGCTCGTAGCGCTCCAGCGCGGCGGCGCCCCGCTTCGGTTCCCCGGCCCGCACGGCCGCCTCGACCAGGTCCGGCGCGCTGCGCATCACCCGCACCTGGAAGCGGGTCGGCCCGCTGCTCAGGACCTCGAGCCGGGCGAGGGCGGCGTCGGCCCGGCCGAGACCGAGATCGAGCAGTCCGAGCGCCCACTGCGCCCCGGACGTGCCGCCCGCGCCAAGCTCGCCGTCGCACCCCGGTCCGGCGTATTCGCGGCAGCGCTCCTCGTCGCCCTCGATCGCGGCGACCAGGGCCAGGACGCTGCGGGCCTGGCGGATCCACTCCGGCTGGCCGGTGGCCTGGGCGATCCGCTCGGCCTCCGCCGCAGACGCCCGGGCGTCGCGGTGCCGGCCACGGTAGGCCTGCACGTAGGCCAGGTGGGCCAGCCCCTGGGGCAGCAGGCCGACCGCGCCGGCGGCCCGGATCTCGGCGACCAGGTCGTCGACGGCCTGGTAGGTCTGGGCGTTGTCGCCAGCGATCAGGCAGAGGTCGACGATGAACAGCTGGTCGCGCGGCCCACCGCCCCCGACCCGCAGCGCGGCTGCGGCCGTCTCCGGCAACGGAGGCAAGCCGGTCGTACTGGCGCCGACCTGCCGGGCCACGCCCCATCGCAGTACCTGATGCAGCGGGGTCAGCTCGTGGCCGGGCGGCAGGCGTAGCGCGTCGAGCAGTTCGGCCGTCTGCACCGTGTCGGCGTGGTCGCCGGTGGCGTAGGTCAGGAACGTCATCTCCATCAGCAGCCACAGGGCCCGCTCGGGCTGCTCGTCGTGGATGAGCGTCACGGCGGTGTGCAGCTGGCGGAAGGCGGCCGGCAGCCGCCCGGAGGCGTGCTGGACGTGGCCGCGGACGGTGGCCAGCCGCGCCAGCAGGATCGGGTCGTCGGCCGTCGCGAGCGCCTCGTCGACCAGCTGCTCGGCCCGGTGCAGGTCGCCGACCTCGGCCGCCGCCTCGGCCGCCACGGTCAGTCGCCGGGCCCGCGCGGCCGGCTCGGTGCTCAGCCGGGCGGCCCGCTCGTAGGCGGTCACGATGGCTGCGATGCCGCCGCGCTCGCGGGCGTGCTCGGCACTGCGCTCGAGCTCGGCGGCGACCTGCTCGTCCGGGCCGGTCGCGAGCGCGGCGAGGTGCCAGGCCCGGCGGGCGGCGTTGTGCTCCCCCGGCAGGGCGTCGACCAGCGCCCGGTGCGCGGCCCACCGCCGGGTGAGCGGCGCGTCCTGCAACGTCGCGGCGCGGATGAGCGGATGCCGGAACGTCACGCCGCGGCTGGTGAGCCGGATCAGCTGGGCCGCCTCGATGCCGGCCAGGTCCTCGGCCGACGCGGACAGCGCCTCGGCGGCGCGCAGCACGACGTCGAGGTCGCCGGTGTCGTCGATCCCGATGATCAACAGCAGGTCCCGGGACGGCTCGGGCAGCGCCGCGATCGCGGCCTGGAAGATCTGCTGGATGCGGTGCGGCACCGGCAACGGATCGAGCACGGACACCGACGCGTCGCCCAGCGCGTTCGGCAGCTCGATGAGCGCGAGCGGATTGCCGGCCGACTCGGCCAGGATGCGGTCGCGTACCGCCGCGGAAAGCTCGCCGGCGTGCGCGGCCAGCAGTTGGCCGGCGGCCCCGCCGTCGAGGCCGGTCAGCCGCAGTTCGGGCAGCCCCGGCGTGCGCAGCGGCGCACCCTCGTCGCGGGCCGCGACGATCAGCGCGATGCCCTCCGCCTCGAGCCGTCGCGCGGCGAGCAGCAACGCGTCCATCGACGCCGGGTCGACCCACTGCGCGTCGTCGATCAGGCACAGCAGCGGGCCGTCGTCGGCCAGGTCGGCCAGCAGCGACAGCACGGCCAGCCCGATCAGGAATCGGTCGCCGCCGCGGGCCGCCGCGCCGAGTCCGAGCGCGCCGCGCAGCGCCTCGGCCTGGACGGCCGGCAGCCGTTGCAGGTGGTCGAGGTGGCCGTGCAGCAGCAGGTGCAGCCCGGCGAAGGGCAGCTCGGACTCGGTCTCGATGCCCACCCCGCGCAGCACGGGCAGGCCGGAACCGCGTTGCGCCGCGTAGTCGAGCAGTGCCGTCTTGCCGATGCCGGCTTCGCCGCGGATCACCAGTGCGCCACTGCGCCCGGCCTGGGCGTCGAGAAGCAGCGAGTCGATCACCGCTCGCTCGTCGTCGCGCCCGTACAGCATCGGCCTGCTCCTGCTCCTGCTCCCACTCCCGTCCCGACCAGCTTGTCCGGATCGGGCGCCGATCGCCAGGGCGTGTCGCTCGAGTTCCGGTCGTCGCGACCGGGACTCGAGCGACGCGCCCTAGTTCGAGACGCTCCGCAGGTTCGCCCGCCGGGCGGCGCTCACCGCGGCCAGGCCGTCGCGGTAGGTCCGGTACTGCAGCCGCCACCCGAGTTCGGCCCGCGCCTTGGCGTTGGACACCCGCATCGACGTGCCGACGGCGAAGGTGGCGACGTACGGGGCGGCCATCCGCATCAGCCACGGCGGCAGGCGGCGCGGCTCCGGGGCGCCCACCGCCACTGCCATGGCGGTGAACAGGTCGGCCCACGACACCGGCAGGTCGTCGACGATGTTGTACGCCTCGCCGGCCCGGCCCCGGTCGAGGGCGGCGACCGTGGCCGCGGCAGCGTCGGCGTGATGCACCCAGCCGAGCACGCCGCCCCGGCTGACCGGCAGCCGGCGGTTCTGCAGCAGCGGGACGAGCGCGGCAACGTCGCCGCCGTAGAGCAGCCCGTACCGCAGGGCGATGCCCTCCGGCGCCGTGAACGCCTGCTGCTCGGTCGACAGCAGGGCGGCCAGGTGGCGGTTGACCTTGCCGCCCTGCGGCCGGCCGAACGGGTCGTCCTCGGTGATGAGGCGATCGCCGAGGTCGCGATAGCCGTAGCCGAAGATGATCGACTGGGTGACGAACCGGCGGGCGCCGATGGCGTCGGCGGCGGCCAGCAGGTTGGTCGTGCCCTCGATGCGCAACCGGTCGGTCTGGGCCATGCCCGAGTGCCGGGTGGGCGCCTTGCTCAGCGCGGTCAGCTCGTGGATGACGGCGTCAGCGTGCAGCCCATCCACCGCGCGCAGCAACGCGTCGCGGTCGAGCGCGTCCGCGACGACCGATTTGACCCCCGGCGTGGCCGGGCGCTGGCGCCGACTCAGCGCGATGACCTCATGGCCGTCGGCGAGCAGCGCGCTCGTGAGCGGAGCGCCCAACGCCCCGGTGGCACCGGCCAGCAGAACCTTCATCTCGACTCCCGATGTGCGGCTTGTCCATTGACCGACGACGCTAGGTCGGCCGCCGGCGCCGCGAATCCGTCATCCGACTGGCCGACGTTTCTGGGCCGTTTCGCGTCATGGTCGGCCTCGAACCCCGTCTAGTCAGAGAACAGAGCGGGCTTCGACGAGGCCGAGGGGGACCCGAGCCGATGAGCAGTGAACTGGCCGACGACGGTCGCGAGCCGGACGAGGCGTCGACGCACGACACGGTTACCGACGAGTTCGGGACCGTGCTCGGCATCGGCTCGATCGATGTCGCCGATCTGCTCTATCAGTCGACGGAGGAGTTCGCGGCCGGACCGCCCGCCGCGGCGCTCGCCCGGATGGCCCACGACTGCCCGGATCCGGCCGAGGGCCGGCTGCTCACCCTGCGCTACATCGAAGCGGCCCGGGCGCGCGACGACGTGACCAAGTTCGAGATCGCCCGGGTGCTGGGCGAGCAGAAGCTGATCACCAACCTGGTCACGTTCGTCACCGCGGCCTGGGCCGAGCTGGGCCACGCCCCCGACGAGATGCTGGCCTCGCTGACCCGGTTCGCCGTCCTGGACATCTGCGGGTCGGTCAGCGACTGAGTCTCGCCACCGTCACCGGATCGGTTCCCAGCCGCGGGCCGGCGGCCGGGCCTCGCGCGAGCGGTAGACGATGTAGGGCCGGGTCAGGTACCCGATCGGCGCCGAGAAGACGTGGACGAGGCGGGTGAACGGCCAGGCGGCGAACAGCACCCAGGCCAGCATGACATGGATCTGGAAGCCGATCGGCGCGCGGCTGATCAGGTCGGTGTCGGGGTGGAAGTAGAAGATCGACCGGAAGTACGGCGCGACGGTGAGCCGGTAGTCGTGTGGATGCCCGGTGGCATTGCCCAGCACGGTGGTGGCCAGACCGGCCAGTATGGTCGCGGCCAGCAGCACGTACATCGCCTTGTCGTTGCGGGTGGTCGCAGAGAACACCGGGCCGGTCGTGCGGCGGCGGTAGATCAGGATGGCCATGCCGGCCACCGTCATCAGACCGGAGATGATGACCCACAGGAAGGTGTTCATCGGCGGGCTCCGAGCGACTCGGGCGGCGCGAACGGTTCCAGGCCGACCTCCTCGGCCGGTGGGCCGGCCCGGGCGAGTTCCAGGGCCCGGGCCAGATCCCGCGGGGCCGGCTCGGGC
>DATBER010000135.1:0-26411 GCA_036558905.1 Jatrophihabitantaceae bacterium
CGCCGAGACCATGTCGAGGTCGAGCGAGATCTCACCAGCCCAGCCCGCGTCCGGATCGGGCAGCGGCGAGGTCTGGCCGTTCTCGTTCACCTTCTTGAAACAGCCGTTGTCGCTGCTGCACTCGGGCAACCCGTAGGTGGAGCGGTAGGTCGCCAGGTCGGACGCGGCGTTCGGGTCGTCCTGGGCGTCGATGATCGCGACCGTATGGCCGTCGCCACCCGACGGCAGTTTGTAGGCGCTTTGCAGATCGGCCGGTCCGAGGCCGCTCGGCGCCGCATCCGCCGTACTGGCCTTGATCGGGTTGGTCTGGCGCAAGGCCAGGCACGAGGCGAAGCCGGCCTTCGCCGTCGAGCACAGTCGGGCCAGGTGGTTCTGGGCGGGAGCAGCTCCGGCCGCCTGACCGGACACCACGGCGACCGACAGCCCGGCGACTGCCAGCGCACCGGCACCCGTGAGAGCGATGAGCCCTCGGCGTGCGATCCGCATGTCGGTACCTCCTCGGGGTGATTAGGGCGTATTGCGCCCTACTGGGGGGAATCCCACGCTGCCAGGGCACGTGTAAGGGCCGAAGAGGATCGGCTGTCAGGTTTGCGAATGGCCACAACCTGCCCTAAACGCTATGAATCGGGCTATACACCGACCGGCCTGCCGGTTGCGCACGGAGCTAACACCGCGCGCTCGATGCGCCCGGATCAGAGGCCGGTCAGGACGGCGTAAGGGTCAGCGCGGCGGCGGACCGACGACCCGACTGCGAGCCAACGCTGCGATCCGCCCGCGACGCCACCGCTCGTACGAGTCGTCGTCCACCGGGGCCGGACGCCGGGCCAGCGCGGCGAGCAGGGCGGCGAGCTCGTCGGCCGTCGCGGTGCCGCGCACGATCAGGTCGGTCATGTCGGGGGGACGCCGTGGCGCTTGCTCGCCAGGTGCCGGGACTTGCCGACCAGCACCCGGTACCGCCGGACCAGCTCGTCGCGCAGCTCGCTCGGATTGATGACGGCGTCGATGACCAGGTCCGAGGCCAGCCGCATCAGGTCGACGTCCTGCTCGTATTCGGCCCGCTTCTCGTCCACGAACTGGGTCCGCTCGTCGGCGTCGTCGATGGCCTCGATCTTGTTGGCGTAGACGGCGTTCACCGCCGCCTGCGGGCCCATCACGGCGATCTTGGCGGTGGGCAGCGCGATGCAGGCGTCCGGCATGAAGCCAGGACCGGCCATGGCGTACAGCCCGGCTCCATATGCCTTGCGGGCGATCACCGACACCTGCGGCACGGTGGCCTCCGAGACGGCGGTGATCATCTTGGCGCCGTGCCGGATGATGCCCTGCCGCTCGACCTCGCTGCCGATCATGAATCCCGGCACGTCGGCCAGGTACAGCAAGGGAACGTTGAACGCGTCGCACAGCCAGATGAACCGGGCCGCCTTGTCGGCCGAGTCGACGAACAGCACGCCGCCGCGCACGGCGGAGTTGTTGGCGACCACACCCACCGGCCGACCGTCGATGCGGGCGAACCCGGTGATCAGCTCGGCGGCGAACAGCGGCTTGACCTCGAAGAACGAGTCGGCGTCGATGAGGCCGTCGACGACGTCGTGCATGTCGAAGGGCACCTGTTCCTCGGCCGGGATCGCGTCGTCTTCGAGCAACCGCGCCGGCGCCTCGGGCGCCACGTCCGGCGGCTGCTCGCGCCAGCACGTCGGCAGGTAGGAGAAGAACAGCTTGGCCTGCTCGATGGCGTCCTCGTCGTCGACGGCCAGGTTGTCGCCGCAGCCGGAGATGGTGGCGTGCATGCGCGCGCCGCCCATCTCCTCCAGGGTGACCTTCTCGCCCACCACCATCTCGGCCATGCGGGGCGAGCCGAGATACATCGACGCATTGCCCTCGACCATGATCACGATGTCGCAGAAGCTCGGGATGTACGCACCGCCCGCGGCGGACGGCCCGAACAGGCAGCAGATCTGGGGCACCTTGCCGGACAGCGCCACCTGGTTGTGGAAGATGCGCCCGGCCCCACGCCGTCCGGGGAACAGGGCGACCTGGTCGGTAATGCGCGCGCCGGCCGAGTCGATCAGCCAGAACACCGGCAGTTCCTCGATCAGCGCCCGCTCGGTGACCCGGATGATCTTCTCGACAGTGCGCGCGCCCCATGAGCCGGCCTTGACGGTGGGGTCGTTGGCGACGACCAGCGCCGGGCGGCCGTCGACCAGGCCCTGCCCGGTGACGACGCCGTCGGCCGGCAATCCCGTCGACTGGGCGTTGGCCAGCTGGCCGTCCTCGACGAAGGTGCCTCCGTCGAACAGCAGCGCTATACGCTCGCGCACGTACAGCTTGTGCTGAGAGGCCAGCTTGGCCGCCGCCTTCTCGGGCGGGGTGAGCGTCGCCTCGCGAGCGGCGGCCACCTCCTTGGCGGTCACTGGACGCCCTCCGATTTTGGTCGTGCGGTCCCGTATATCCGGCCGGGTGACCAAAACCGGGGCGCGGGCGCCGTCATGAGAGGGGCAGGCCCAGGCCGCGGGCGAGGACCATGCGCTGCACCTCGGACGTACCCTCGCCGATCTCGAGGATCTTGGCGTCGCGGTAGAAGCGGGCCACCGGGAACTCCTCCATGAAGCCGTTGCCGCCGAACACCTGCGTGGCGGTCCGCGTCGCGGCGACGGCCGCCTCCGACGAGTACAGCTTGGCCCGCGCGGCGGCTTGCCGCACCTCGGCGTCCGCCCGGCCGGCGTCCTTCAGCCAGGCCGCCTTGTAGGTCAGCAGCCGGGCGGCCTCGACCGCGACGGAAAGGTCCGACAGCGAGAACGCGACCGCCTGCCGCGACCCGATCGGTACGCCGAACGTCTGCCGCTCGTTGGCGTAGCGCACCGAGTGCTCCAGGCAGGCCTGGGCCAGCCCGACGGCCAGCGCCGAGATCGCGATGCGCCCGTCGTTCAGCACGCTCAGGAACTGCTGAAATCCGCGGCCCCGCGTACCGAGCAAATTCGCCGACGGTACCCGGCAGTCGTCGAACGTCAGCCCGTGCGTGTCGGAGATGTGCCAACCCAACTTGTCGTACGCGGGCTGCACGACGAGGCCCGCAGTGCCGGACGGCACGATGATCGCCGAGATCTCGTCCGGACCCGTGCGGGCGGTGATCGTGACCAGCGACGTGATCGCAGTGCCCGAGTTGGTGATGAACGACTTGGCGCCGTTGATCACCCACTCGCCGTCGACGAGTTCGGCGCGGGTCTTGGTGGCGCCGGCGTCGGAACCGGCCTCCGGCTCGGTCAGCCCGAACGCGGCGAGCTTGCGCCCGGCGGCCAGATCCGGGATCCAGTGCTGCTTCTGCTCCTCGGTGCCGAACGTCAGGATCGGGTTGATGCCCAGGCCCATGCCCGCCTCGAGCGTGATGCCCAGCGACTGGTCGATGCGGCCGATCTCCTCGATCGCGACGCACACCGACGTGAAGTCGCCGCCCCCGCCGCCGTACTGCTCGGGGACGGCCAGGCCGAACAGCCCGAGCTCGCCCATCTTCTGCACGACATCGACCGGGAAGTGGTGTTCGCGGTCCCACTGGGCCACGTGTGGGGCGATCTCGGCCTCGGCGAAGTCGCGCACGACCTTGCGGAACAGCTCGTGATCCTCGGACAGCTCGAACATGAGATCTCCTGTGCTAACCGAAGCGCCTGGACTTATCAGTCGGCGCGCGGCGTTCCGCGGCCGCCTTGACGTTTACGTCAACGTCAATCACGATAACTCAGTGGCGGCGACGAGGGAAGCGGGAACGTGGACGGTCGGCGAGCTGGCCGACGACCTGGGCGTCACCACCCGGACATTGCGCTTCTACGAGGCCGAAGGGCTGATCTCGCCGCAACGATCCGGCACCAACCGCGTCTACGACGCCCGCGACCGCACCCGACTCAAGCTGATCCTGCGCGGCAAGCGCTTCGGCATGAGCCTGGCCGAGATCCGCGAGATCGTCGACATGTACGACGGCGCGGCGTCGTCCGAGCGGCGGCAACTGGAGAAGCTGCTCGGCCGGCTCGACGAGATCGCCGCCGACCTGCGCGCCCGGCAGGCCGACCTGCGTCGCACCCTCACGGAGGTGAACGACGTGGCCGACCAGTGCCGGACGCGCCTGGTCGAACTCAGCGCAGGCGCCGGTCGAGCTCAGCCATGAACGTCGGCCGCCGCTTGTTCTCCTCCCGGACGCGGTCGAGGTAGGTCTCGAAGGCCGGCCGCTGGCCCATTGCGTCGAACAGCTCGCGCACCTTCAGCAGATGCCGGGCGGCCTCCTGGTAGTTGCGTGAGTTAGGCGGTAGACGTCCAGGTCGAGCACGCCGGCGTAGTCGGCGACTGGCGTGTACGGCCAACCTGGCGCCTCGAGCCGGAACCTGAGCAACCACTGCGCGAGCTTGACCGGATCAGGTGAGCTCTCCCGGCACGCCCGCGCGTGCAGGTCAGCCGCCCGCTGGCAGGCGTCGCCCAGCACGCCGCCCGAATCGTCGGCGTGCTCGCTGACCTTGCGCAGCCGCATCGTCGCCCGGTGCAGCGCCGGGCGCACCGCGTCGGCCGCGCCGGCGTCGAGCAGATCTCCAGGTCGTCCAGCAACTGCTGCGCATCGGTGGCGACAGCGAAGGAGCGACGGTAGTCGACGAATCCGACGCTGAGCGTGTCGTTGACATGGGCGACAAGCTCGGCCGGGTCGACGGCCGTCTGACCGGCCCGGACCGCGCCCGCCTGCAGCACGTGGCGCACCGGCTCGTGCTCGCGGGCCAGCCCCAGGACGAGTCCGGCCAGTGCGTCACGATCGAGCGTGTCGACGTAAGCGGCTAGCGCCATCCCCTCGGCAGACCTTGGCGGCGCCGGCGCCGTGTCCAGCACCACCAACCCGACGGCAACCAGATGCTTGCAGAACTTGCCGTCCGCGTAGTGCGGGCACGTGCATGACCCGGAGACGCCGTCCGTCCAGCGCAGCTCGACCTGATACACCCGCTTGGCCTGGATGCTCGCTCGCGCCGACGTTCCAGACACGACCAAGCCTTGGACATATCGGATATAGCCCTCGCCGCGGGCAAACACCGTCCCGCCGGCGTGGTGGAGCAAGTCGTCGGCCGTGAGCTGCACCCGGCCAGTGTTGCCTAAACGGGGTAGGCGAAGCGCAGCCGGTCGGCCGCGTCGAACGCCTGCTTGGCCCGGACGAGCTGCTCGTAGCGCTCAGCGCTGAGCGCGTTGCGCAGCACGGTCGCCCGGTCGTTGACGTCGCCGACGAAGTTGGGCAGCGCGCCGTCCGTCAGGTGCGGCTGCAGCGCCGCGGCGAACTGCTTCAGGTAGGCCTTCCCGTCGGCCAGCGCCTCGGGCACCGGAGCGATCGCCAGGGCGTGCATGAGGTACTCACCGGCGTAGCCCGCGAACCCCCCGCGCGCCCCGGTCGGTCGCGGCCCGCCGACGTAGCGGACCTCGATCATGTTGCACGGGCAGCCCGATCCGGCCCCGGCCAGTGCGACCAGGTCATCGATCACCTCATCGGTCAGCACCTTGATTCCGCCGCCGAAGTTCACCGAAGGAATGGGCTCGGACGGCGCCGGCATGATCTCGCCGACCCGCGCGAACGGCAGGGTGGTGAACGTGTCCATGACCGCGCCCGGCAGCGCGCGCATCGGCGCGAGCAGCTGCGTGGCGTGTTCTTCGATAGCGTCGACGCAGGCCATGACCGCGACAATCTCCTTGCCGGCCAAGGGTTCTGGCACCGTCGGCAGCGGCGGCATGCGCAGCAACAGCAGCGTCGCGGTCACCTCGGGCGGCAGCGCCGCGTTCCAGTCGCGGTAGGCGCCGGCCACCTCGCGGGCCCGCTCCATCGGGAACGCCACGCCGCCCCCGAACACCTCGCGCACCGGGAACAGTTCGAGGTCGAGGGAGGCGACGACGCCTACAGTGCCGGCGGTGCCGAGCAGGGCGTCGAAGAGTTCGGCGTTCTCGTCCGGGCCGGCGGTGAGCAGCCGGCCGTCGGTGACGACCACCTCGGCCGCGCGGACGTGGTCGGCGCTGTACCCGTACTGGCGGCCGAGCCAGCCGAATCCGCCGCCGAGCGTGTATCCGACGACGCCCACGCTCATGCACGTTCCGGTCAGGCCGGCCAGCCCGTGCGGCCCGGCCGCCTCGAGCAGTTCCTGCCATCGCACGCCGGGGCCAACCCGGGCGGTGCGCGCATCCGCGTCGATCCGCACGTCCCGCATCCGCGAGGTGTTGATCAGCAGGGCACCGTCGTAGCTGCACTCGGCGCCGTGGCCGGTGTTCTGCACGGCGATCGGCAGGTCGTGCTCGGCCGCGTACCGCACCGCCGCGATCAGCTCGGCCGCGCTGGTGGGCAGGGCCACGAACGCGGGCCGGTGCACGAACGCCGCGTTCCACGAGATGCTCGCCTCGGCGTAGCCCTCGTCGTCGGGACCGAACATCTGACAGCCGGTCATGGTCGAACTCATGGAAGATCCCCCCGGTACGTCCTGTGGAGTGGCCAGCTTCACCGACGTCCGTGACTCGACGCACTGGTAAATCCCGCCAAACGTCGGAGGCCGGCGGCCCCGCGGCCGGACATGGGCCACGAATCCCTGCCCGATAAGGCAGTTAGGGCAGCTGGGCCAGAAGGCGTTCACCGTCGCGGCGACTGAACGGTGACCGTCAGTGACAGCCGCCCGCGTCAACCTGGTCCTCCCTTAGGCGCAGTTCGGACATCGCGCCCGGCAACGAGATGCGTCTGACAACGCGGGCAGAGGGCACCGCCCGAGCGGGTAATCTGCGCCCGTACCCGCCCGTTCCCTTCAGGAGGCCCCATCGTGCAGAAGGTGCTCATCGCCAACCGGGGCGAGATCGCGGTCCGGGTGATCCGGGCCTGCCGCGACGCCGGGTACACCTCGGTGGCCGTGTACGCCGACCCCGACCGCGATGCACTGCACGTCCGGATGGCCGACGAGGCCTACGCGCTGGGCGGCACGACGCCCGGCGACTCCTACCTGGTCATCGACAAGGTGGTGGCCGCCGCCCAGCAAGCGGGTGTCGACGCGGTGCACCCGGGGTACGGCTTCCTGTCGGAGAACGCCGACTTCGCCGAAGCGGTCGAGCAGGCTGGACTTACCTGGATCGGGCCGTCGCCCCAGTCGATCCGCGACCTCGGCGACAAGGTGACGGCCCGGCACATCGCGATGCGGGCCGGGGCGCCGCTGGTGCCCGGCACGTCCGACCCGGTGGCCGGCCCGGACGAGGTGGTCGCGTTCGCCGAGCAGCACGGGTTGCCCGTCGCGATCAAGGCGGCGTTCGGCGGCGGCGGGCGCGGCCTCAAGGTCGCCCGCACGATCGAGGAGATCCCCGAGCTGTTCGCCTCGGCGGTGCGCGAGGCCGAGGCGGCGTTCGGACGGGGCGAGTGCTTCGTCGAGCGCTACCTGGACAAGCCACGCCACGTCGAGGCCCAGGTGCTGGCCGACACGCACGGCAACGTCATCGTGGTCGGCACTCGCGACTGCTCGCTGCAGCGGCGGCACCAGAAGCTGGTCGAGGAGGCGCCGGCCCCGTTTCTCACGGACGGGCAGCGTTCGCAGATCCACGAATCGGCCAAGGCGATCTGCCGGGAGGCCCACTATCACGGCGCGGGCACGGTCGAGTACCTCGTGGGCGCCGACGGCACGGTGTCGTTCCTCGAGGTGAACACCCGGTTGCAGGTCGAGCACCCCGTGTCGGAGGAGACGACCGGGCTGGACCTGGTGCGGGAGCAGTTCCGCATCGCCGACGGCGAGCGGCTGCACTTCGATTCCGACCCGGTGCCGCGCGGGCACGCGTTCGAGTTCCGCATCAACGGCGAGGACCCCGGGCGCGGCTTCCTGCCGGCTCCGGGCCTGGTGACGACCTACCGCGAGCCGGCCGGCCCCGGTGTGCGCGTCGACTCGGGCATCGAGCCGAACTCGGTGATCGGCGGGGCGTTCGACTCGCTGCTGGCCAAACTGATCGTCTGGGGTCCGTCTCGGGACGAGGCGCTCGCCCGGGCCCGGCGCGCGCTCGACGAGTACGTGGTCGACGGCATGGCCACGGCGCTGCCGTTCCACCGGGCGGTGGTGCGCGATCCGGCCTTCACGTCCGATCCGTTCACGGTGCACACGCGGTGGATCGAGACCGAGTTCGACAACCAGATCCCGCCGTTCGCCGGTGCGGTCGCGGGCGACGAGGACGCCGGCGAGCGCGAGACGATCGTGGTCGAGGTGGGCGGCAAGCGGCTGGAGGTGTCGCTGCCGGCCGGCTTCGGCGCCGGCTCGGGTGGGGGCGGCGGATCCCGCAAGGCGGCCCCCAAACGCTCGGCCGGCAAGAAGTCGGGCGGTGCCGCGTCGGGCGACGCACTGACCGCGCCGATGCAGGGCACGATCGTCAAGGTCGCGGTGAGCGAGGGCGACGTGGTGGCGGCCGGCGATCTGGTTGTGGTGCTCGAGGCGATGAAGATGGAGCAGCCGCTGAACGCCCACAAGGCCGGGACGATCACCGGGCTGAACGCCGAGGTGGGCGCCGTCGTCACGTCCGGCGCGGCGATCTGCGACATCAAGGACTGAGCGCTTCGGGTCCGGCGGGCCCTCCCCCGGTTTTGGTCACCGGGCCGGTTATAGGAGACCGGCTGACCAAAAGCGGGAAGGATGGGCGTATGGCAACGCGCCCGCCCACGTGGCGCTGGCTGCTCTACGCCATAGGGTTCGGCTTGCCCGAACGCTATGACGACTGGGTTTTCCACGACCTCAACGACCGGGGCTGGCGCTGGCGCGAGGTCGGCCGGATCATGCTGCTGCCCATCCCGTTCATCGTCGGGGTTATGTTCCTGCCCGGCGACATCGGGCTGCGGCTGATGACCGCGTCGTTCCTGGTGGTGGGCCCGCTGTTCGTCGGCGGCGCCTACGCCGACGAGTTCCGGGCCTACCGCCTGCGCCAGCACGGGCTGTTGCCGCCGTCCGGCCCGGATCCCGACCCGCCGAACCCGCCCCGGCCCTGAACCCGTTTCCGGTTTGCCGTACTACGGCAGGATCAAGGGGTGTTCGAAGCGCTCGGGCTGACCGATACCGAGGAGGCCGTCTACGTCACGCTGCTGACCGGACGGGGCTCGACGGCCGACGAGGTCGCCCGCGAGATCGGAGTGGGCGACGAGCGGGCCCGAGCGGCGGTCGGCCGGCTCAAGGACCTCGGCTTCGTCACGCACCGCGTGGGCTCGCCGGCCCGGCTCACCCCCGTGCCGCCCGACCTGGCGGTCAGCGCCCTGGCCGCCCGGCGCCGGCAGGAACTCGGCGACGCCGAGCGCACCGCCCTGCACCTGGCCGCGCAGTTCCCGGCCGACCAGCGCACCCATCCGGACGAGCTGATCGAGGTCGTCGTCGGGCGGACGGCCGTCGCCGCGCGATTCGCCCACCTGGCTCAGCGCATCGAGCACGAGATGCTGGTGCTCGACCGCCCGCCCTACGCGCAGACGGTGAGCGAGGCCAACGGTCCGGAGATCGACGCGCTGAAGCGGGGCATCTCGGTACGCGGCATCTACGCGCCCGAGGCGTTCGAGCTGCCCGGGGCGTTCTTCCAGGCGCGGCGGGCGCAGGAGGCCGGCGAACGGGCCCGGGTGCACGCCGACGTGCCGATGAAGCTGGTGATCGTCGACGGAGCCACGGCGCTGCTGCCCATGACGGCCACCGGCGACGTCGAGTCGTCGCTCGTCGTGCACGCGCCCATGGTTGTGGCCGCCCTGGTACGGATGTTCGAGCTGCTGTGGCGGCAGGCCAGCCCGCTCAGCGAGTGGGCCGACCACGTCGAGTCGGACGAGGGCATCGACCACGAGCTGCTGGTCATGCTGGGCACCGGCATGAAGGACGAGGCGGTCGCCCGCGAGCTGGGCATCAGCGTGCGGACCCTGGGCCGGCGCATGTCCGGACTGCTCGAGGCGCTCGGTGCGCGCACCCGGTTCCAGGCCGGCCTGCAGGCGGCGCGGCGCGACCGAACTGGCTGACTCCCGCCATGGCCGGAATCGGTCGCAATCGTTGATTGTGACGGTCGATTCGGCATAAGTACGGTCGCGCGATGCGGACCCGTGCGCTGGCTGTGACCGCCACTTTGCTGGGCGGATTGCTCGTTGCCGGAACGGCGACCCCGTCGGCCGCGGAACGCGGCGCGCCGACGGTAGGCCCAGCCATTTCGACCAACACCGTCACGCTGATCACCGGCGACGTCGTCCGGCTCGACACCGATGCGGCGGGCCATCAGCGGGCCGGCGTCGTCCGGGCCGCCGACCGCCGGGCCGGCATCCACACGTTCACCTCGGGCGGGGACGTGTACGTCGAGCCGGCATCGGCGTCGCCGCTCATCGCCGCCGGGCGGCTGGACGAGCAGCTGTTCGACGTCAGCGCGCTCGTCCGGCAGGGCTACGACGACGCCGGCCGCCCGTCGCTGCCGCTGATCATGTCCTACCGCCCGGGAATGGTCCCCCAGGCGGCGCCGACCGGATCGCGCGTACAGGCCAACCTGACCAGTGCCCACGCGCTGGCCGTGGCCGAGACGAAGGCGCGGGCGTCGAGCTTCTGGGCGAGCATCGCCGGGCGGTCGGACGTGGCCAAGGTTTGGCTGGACGCCCAGGTGCACGCCACCCTCGACCAGAGCGTGCCGCAGATCGGCGGTCCGGCCGCCTGGGCCCGGGGCTACGACGGTAAGGGCGTCGACATCGCGGTGCTCGACAGCGGCATCGACGCGACCCATCCCGACTTCGCCGGCCGCATCGGCGCGACGGCCGACTTCACCGGCGGCGGCGACGTCGTCGACCGGTACGGGCACGGCACCCACGTCGCGTCGATCGCGGCCGGCACCGGTGCGGCGTCGGACGACCGATACCGGGGCGTCGCCCCCGGGGCCACGCTGATGATCGGCAAGGTGCTCGGCGACGACGGGACCGGCGCCGATTCGTGGGTCATCAACGGCATGCAGTGGGCCGCCTCGCACGGCGCGGACGTCATCAACCTGAGCCTGGGCGGTCCGGTGACCAAGGGCGACGACCCGATGAGTCAGGCGGTCGACGGGCTCAGCGCCCAATACCACACGCTGTTCGTGGTGGCGGCCGGCAACACCTCGCCGGGCGTGCCGGGCACCTCCGACGTCACCGCGCCCGGCGCGGCCCGCTCGGCGCTGACCGTCGGCGCGGTCAGCAAGCGCGACGCGTTGTGGTCGGGCTCGCGCACCGGCCTGATGGGCGACGCCTACATCAAGCCCGACCTGGTGGCGCCGGGCATGAGCATCACCGCGGCCGCGCCGGGCGGCGGCTACCAGACCATGACCGGCACGTCGCAGGCCACCCCGCACGTCACGGGTTCGGTGGCGCTGCTGAAGCAGGAGCACCCGACGTGGACGCCGGACGAGCTCAAGACGGCCCTGACGTCGACCGCCACGGACCTGCCCGGGCTGGGCGTGTTCCGCTCGGGGGCGGGTCGCGTCGACATCGACCGGGCCACCCGGCAGTCCGTGTCCGTCGACGCCGGGTTGGTCGACCTGGGCTACATCGCCCAGCCGTACGACCCGGCGGCTATGCACCCGAGCAGGACGCTGACCTACCGCAACGACGGCTCCGCGCCGATCACCCTGACGTTGGCGAGCGCGCTGGCGCCGAAGTTCGGCGACCCGCCGCCGGACGGCACGCTGACCGTCACGCCGTCGACGCTCACCATCCCGGCGGGCGGTTCGGCGCAGGCCGGCGTCGCCCTCGACGCGACGCTGCCCGCCGCAGGCGAGTACAGCGGGCGGGTCACCGCCACGGGCGACGGCGTCGAGGTCGACACCGCGCTCGGCTTCTACAAGCAGGACGACACCGTCGACGTCACGTTCCGAGCCCTGGACCGCAACGGCCAGCCTGGTACAGCCCGGCTGCGTATCGCTGCGTACGTGCACAACGACGGGCGCTACTACCCGGACAATATCTACCTCGACCCCCAGCAGACCGAGTGGACGCTGCGCCTGCCCCAGGGCCAGTACAACGTGTTCGGACTGATCGCGACGATGGACGCGTCGGGTCGGTGGGTCGAGTCGGACAGCATCGTCGGCAACCCGCAGCTCGACGTCCGGGCGCCGAACTTCACGGTGACGCTGGACGCCCGCACCGCGAAGCCGATCTCGCTGCAGACTCCACGCAAGTCGACCCCGCACTACATCACGCTCGACTGGTCGCGCGGCGATCCCGACAACCCGATCGCGACCTACGACGAGTGGTACTGGGATCAGGAGGACGGCGAGCCGACGCAGCTTTTCGTCGCGCCGACCAAGACGGTGAACGACGCACAGTTCTCGGTGACGACCAGCTGGGACGCCGGCGTGCCGGTACTGGACGCCACGGCCAACGGCAAGTCGCTGTCTGCGGTGTTCACCGGCGGGCCGATGGTCGACGGCCGGCACAGCTACCAAGTCGCGGCCTTCCCGGGTGACGTCCACGGCAAGATCGCGCTCGTGCGCGAGGATCCGTCCGTCTCGTTCGACGAGCAGATCCAGGCCGCCGCCGACGCGGGCGCCGCCGTCGTCGCGCTGTACTCGGCCCAGCCCGGCGCGTTCTACCCGTACGCCGGTGGACCGGTGCCGGTGATCGCGTTGCCGCAGGCCGACGCGGCCCAGCTGCTGGGCCGCCCGCACGCGTCGGTGACCCTGACCGGCACGCCGCGCACGCCGTACGACTACAACGTGGCGTTCGTCGAGAAGCAGCACGTGGGCGTCAACTTGGCCTACCGCGTCAAGCCGGCCGACCTGGCCGAGGTGGGCGTGCGCGTGCACACGACGGGCACCGCCGAGCGGGGCTGGGTGCTGAACCAGAACACCTACACCGGCTGCGATTGCGCGCCGCCCGCGGTCGGTGACTACGTGCCCTCGACGGGGTACGTGCGCACCCAGTACATGTCGGCTCGCCCCGATGTCGTCAACTACACCGCCTGGCAGTTCCAGCTCGGCCTGCCCGCGGACGTGCTCATGCAGCGCACCGGGCAGACGTACCGGCCCGGGCAGAGCACGACGCAGGACTGGCTGAAGGCGCCGTTCTCGCCGGGCGTGGCCAACAGCACGAACGGCAACACCCAGCTGATCAGCCGGCGCATCGGCGACAGCATCTTCTACAACATCACCGGGCTGACCGACTCGGCCGGTAACTGGACGCAGCAGCTGTCCGGCTCGTCGGCCAAGAGCGCGCTGTACCTGGGCGATCAGCAGCTGTACTCGTCGGCGTACGGCCTGCGCGGGACGGCCGCCGTGCCGGCCGATGCCGGCCAGTATCGCCTGATCACCGACGTCGACCACGACGGCTCGGTGATCGGCCTGTCGACGCAGGCGCACACCGAGTGGACGTTCCCCTCGTCGGCCGCCGCTCAGGGCACGCTGCCGCTGATCGACCTCGACTACACGGACGTCGCGGACGCGGTCACCGGGCAGAGCGCGCTGGACCTGGCCAACACCGCGCGGGCGTCGCAGTGGGTGTCGCTGCACCTCACGACCAGCCACCAGATCGGCTCGACGGGCCCGCCCGTGGACCGGGTGAGCGTGCAGGTGTCCTACGACGACGGGGCGACCTGGTCGTCGGCGTCCGTGCGGTCCACCGGCCGCGGCAAGTTCCAGGCGATGTACCGCCACCCGGCACAGGGGCAGTACGTGTCGCTGCGCGTGAGCGCCTCGGACAGTGCCGGCGACGGCGAGCAGCAGACCCTGATCCGGGCGTACCGCCTGCGCTAGGGCTCTCCTCCCCGGTTTTGGTCACCAGGTCTCATATATCCGGCCGGGTGACCAAAACCGGGGGGCGCGGGCCGCGACGTAACGCCCCGTTGCACAGGATCGCCCCACTCGGGTAAACAGAATGTCATTCGGTATTGCCCCGTCGTGGAGAGGCCGGCCGGACGATGAGCTTCAACCTGGCGATCATGCTGCGCGAGGCGGCCAAGTCGGCGCCGGACAAGCGGTTCCTGCGCTTCGCCACGGGATCCATGACGTTCGCCGAGGTCGACGAGGCGTCCGGCCGGCTGGCGACTGCCCTGCGCGGGCGCGGGCTCACCCCGGGCGACAAGGTCGCGGTCCGGCTGGCCAACGTGCCCGAGTTCGTCATCGCCTACTTCGGCATCCTCAAGGCCGGCCTGGCCATGGTGCCACTGAACCCACTGCTCAAGGCCGACGAGATCGCCTACCACCTGGACGACTCCGATTCGCGGATGCTGATCACCAGCGCGTTCATGGCCGACGAGGTCGCCGCCGCGCTGAACAAGGTGGAAGGCGTCGCTCCGGTCGCCGTCGGCGCCGCGGATACCGGCTGGCCCGGCTTCGAAGAGCTGCTCGAGGCCGACGACGACCGCGACATCTGGCCCGGCGCCGCCGACGACACCGCAGTCCTGCTGTACACCAGCGGAACGACCGGCCGACCCAAGGGTGCCGAGGTGTCGCACTTCCAGCTGTACATGAACTGCAGCCTGGCTGCCGAACGGTTCGGTCTGGACGAGAACGACGTCGCCCTCGCGGCATTGCCGTTCTTCCACGTATACGGGCTGTCCAGCGTGCTCAACGCCGCGGTGCGCCACGCCCGGTGCATCTCGGTGGTGCCCCGCTTCGACGTCGAGGCCGTCCTCTCGGCGATCGAGCGGGATCGCATCACGATCCTGGCCGGCGTCCCGACGATGTACCACGCGCTGGCCAACGCCGACGCGGGCGCCCACGACACGAGCAGCCTGCGCATCGCCAGCTCGGGCGGTGCGGCGATTCCCGAACGGGTGCTGCGCGCGTTCGAGCAGAAGTACGGCATCCCGATCCTCGAGGGATACGGCCTGTCCGAGTCGGCGTCCACGGCCACGGTGAACCCGAGCGCCGACGAGCGCAAGGTGCTGTCCATCGGAAAGCCCATCTGGGGCATCGAGCTGCGGATCGTCGACGAGAGCGACCACCCTCTGCCGAACGGCCCCGAGCACATCGGCGAGATCGTGCTGCGCGGCCACAACCTGACCAAGGGCTACTACAAGCGGCCCGACGAGACGGCCCGGGCGTTCCGCGGCGGCTGGTTCCACACCGGCGACCTCGGCTACCAGGACGACGAAGGCTTCGTCTACGTCGTCGACCGCAAGAAGGATCTGATCATCCGAGGTGGGCTGAACGTCTACCCACGCGAGGTCGAGGAGTTGCTCTACCGCCACCCGGCCATCGCCGAGGCGGCGGTCATCGGCCGGCCGGACGAGCGGCTGGGCGAGGAGATCGTCGCCGTCGTGTCGCTGCGCAACGGCGCCGACGTCACCGGCGACGACATCGTCGAATGGACGAAGGACCGCATCGCCTCGTACAAGTACCCGCGCGAGGTCCGCATCGTCGCCGAGCTGCCGAAGGGCGCGACCGGCAAGATCGTCAGGCGACTGCTACGCGAGACATGACGCGACCGGCGACCCGGCCGAGGGGGGGCCAGCCGGTCGCCGGTCGCGCGCATCGCCGACAGGCCGGCGATGCCCCCAGAAGCCTTATCCGGCCGGGACTCCGTTGGCCGGCGCGGTGGGCTGCTGGTTCGTGTACGACGTGATCGCCCCGGTGCCGTCGTCGGTCGTCATCGCCGTACCGGAAGGCACGAAGACACCTGATTTGATCGTGCCGACCTGCACCCCGGTGAAGCCGGCATGCGACGTCGAGCTGTAGCGGTAGGGCACCAGACCCGGCCCGTTCAGCCCGCCCTTCTGCAGCACGTCGATC
The DNA here is from genome assembly GCA_036558905.1 of Jatrophihabitantaceae bacterium. GTDB lineage: Bacteria > Actinomycetota > Actinomycetes > Mycobacteriales > Jatrophihabitantaceae > DASXRA01. The sequence continues at coordinate 15,703 of DATBER010000135.1, forward strand.
ATCTCCTGCCGAGTGGGGTTCTTGCCGGCGGCCTGGAGCACCTGCAGGAACGTGTACGCGTAGGCCATGCCGTAGACGACGTTGCCGTCGAAGGGCAGCTTCGGCACGTACTTGTCGTGCACCTTCTTGAACATGGTGATCCACGAGTTCGACGTGTCGCCGAGTGACGGCAGGTAGGCGTCGGTGACGATTCCCTCGATCAGCTGGTCACCCTTGACGGATGCGCCGGCCTGCTTGGCGAAGCTCTCGAGCAGGCCCGACACGGTGATCGGGTCGGAGCCGACGTTCGACACCACCATCGTCGGGTTGAAGCCGAGCTTCAGCGCGGTCAGCTTGAACAGCGCCGTGTACTGGGGAATCGTGAACAGCACGACCACGTCCGGCTTCGCTCGTGCGATCGCCGACACCTGCGCGGACACGTCGGTGCTGCCGGGCTGATAGGGCTGCCGGCTCACGACCAGGCTCTTGTCGACGTAGGTGTCGAGGCCCTTCATCCCGTCGCGACCGAAGTCGTCGTCCTGGTAGAAGTACGCCACCTTCTTGCCGGCGAAGTTCTTGTTGATGTAGTCGCCGAGGATCTTGCCCTCGACGACGTAGTCGGGCTGCCAGCCGAACGTGTATGGGTGTGCCTTGGGCTCGTCCCAGCAGGAGCAACCCGATGCGACGAACAGGTCCGGCACGCGCTGCTGGTTGAGGTAGTCGACGACCTTGGTGTGGGTCGGCGTGCCGAGCGCCCCGACGATCGCGAACACCTTGTCCTGCAGGACGAGCTGCTTGGTGAGAGTCAGCGTCTGCGTCGGGTTGTAGGCGTCGTCCAGGTACTTCAGGGTGACCTTGCGCCCGTTCACGCCGCCGCTGTCGTTGACGAAGTTGAAGTAGGCCTGGGCCGCCGGGGCGATCTCGCTGTATCCCGGGGCGGCCGGGCCGGTCAGCGGCTGCGTCGAGCCGATGGTCACGGTGGTGCTGGTGACCCCCGGTGCGCTCGATCCTTTGCTTCCACCGCTGCTGCACGCACTTGCCGTGAGGGCGATGACCGCGGTCACGGCGGTTGCAACGCACAGGCGGGTATACGCGACCATCCTTGCGCCTCCTACGCTCGCTTCCCGTACCAGAGACTAGAACGGCATTCGGTTTTCCGAAACTGTACTGAGCCTGATCACCCCGCGCGAGTGGTTCCCCGGAGTCGTCCGCGAATCGTGACCCGCGCCTTCCGCCACACCCACAGCACGCCGGACTGCAGGCCACCCGGGAACAGCACGATCACCCCGATCAGCACTACGCCATATATGACGAGCGGGACATTCGCGTAGACGTTCCGCGACAGATGAGCTGACTGCGCGATGTCCGACGACCAGGTCGGTAGCAGCGTCACGATCACCGATCCGTATACGGCGCCGGCCAGACTGCCGAGCCCGCCCAGCACGGCCGCGGTCAGCAGGGACAGCGACAGGCTCAGCGGAAACGCCCCCGGAGCGGCCAGGCTGTTGACCCAGGCCAGCAGCCCGCCGCCGAGCCCGGCGCAGGCCGCGCTGATCGTGAACGTCAGCACTTGCACGCGGGCCACGTGCACTCCCGACAGCGCCGCCGCATCTTCGTCCTCGCGCACGAGTCGCATGTCCCGGCCGACGCGACTCCGAACGAGATTCGCCAACACGAACAGCGTGATGATCAGGCACAGCCCGCAGATCCACGCCTGCCAGCGCTCGACCGGGAACGTCTCGCCGAGCGACAGCGGCGGCGGCCCGGAGACGACGGTCAGCCCGTTCGCACCGCCCAGCGTCTCTCGCAGCTTGTGGTAGTTGGCCAACGAGGGCAGGCCGACGGCCAGCGCCAGCGTCGCGCCGGCCAGGTACGGACCCCGCAGGCGGGCCGCCGCCGCGCCGACCAGCACACCCACGCCGGCGGTGATCGCAGTGGCGACGATGAGGACGAGGCCGAGCTTCCAATGCTGGTGCTCGAGCAGCAGCGCCGTCGAGTACGCGCCGACCGCCATGAGCGCGCCGTGGCCCAGCGAGATCTGGCCACTAAGTCCGGACAGCACGGTCAGCCCGGCGGCCGCGACGGCCGTGTAGCTGATCTGGGCCAGCTGCAGGTCGTGGAACGGGCTTAGCCAGATCGACAGCAGGTAGAACCCGACGCCGCCGAGGATCGCCCAGATCAGGTGCCGCAGCAGGGTCGACTGCCGCCACACGAGCGGGGCGCGAACCGCGATCGCCGTCATACCCGCCGCCCGACAGGTGAGCCGAACAGGCCGCGAGGCCGGACCATCAGCACGGCCATCAGCACGACCAGCGCGCCCAGCGCCACGACGTCCGAGCCGATGTAGCCGGACACGTAGCTCAGCGTCAGGCCCAGGCCGACCCCGCCGATCAGCGCGCCGGGCGGACTGTCCAGCCCGCCGATCACCGCCGCGGTGAAGCCGAACACCAGGAAGGCGTCGAACGCCGTCGGGCTGACGAACGTCGACGGCGCGATAAGCACGCCGGCCAGCGCGCCCACCGCCGCGGCCAGCGCCCAGCCGATCGTGAGCATCCGTCCGACCCGCACGCCGAGCAGCCGCGACACCTCCGGGGCGAACGCGCTGGCCCGCATGCGCAGCCCGAGCGACGTCCACCGGAACACGACCGCGAGCAGCACCATGACGCCGCAGACGACCAGCACCACCCACAGGTCGTTCGGCGCGAAGAGCAGGCGATGGTCGCCCGCCTTGAAGCCGATGATGCTGAACGCCGGCGGATAGGACCGAGGCGTGCCGCCGAAGATCATGCCGGCCAGCCCCTGCGACAGCACGAGCAACCCGAACGTGACCACCACGGCGTCCAACGGCGGCCTCTTCTCGACCGGGCGGATCAGCACCCGCTCGACGACACCGCCCAGCACGAACCCGCTCAGCACGGCGACCACGAGGGCCAGCCAGTACGAGCCGCCGTGGTTGATCACGGTGTAGGCGATGAACGTCGTGATCATCAACATGCCGCCCTGGGCGAAGTTGACGATTCGTGTCGATCGCCAGATCAGCACCAGGGCCAGCGCGATCGCCGCGTACACCGCGCCACTGGTGAGGCCGGCGAGGGTCAGGTCGAGGAAGCGCAGCATCACATACCCAGGTAGGCGTGGCGGACGCGATCGTCGGCGGCCAGCCGGTCGGCGGTGTCGTCCTCGACCTTGCGGCCGAGGTTCAGCACGACGGCCCGATCGGCCACCGACAGCGCCGTCTGCGCGTTCTGCTCGACGAGCAGCATCGTCAGGCCGGTCTCGTCACGCAGTTGCAGCAGGGTGGCGACGATCTCGGCGGTGGTGCGGGGCGCCAGTCCGAGCGAGGGTTCGTCGAGCAGGAGCAGACTCGGTTTGCTCATCAGCGAACGGGCGATCGCGAGCATCTGGCGCTCGCCGCCGGACAGCGTCTCGGCCCGCCGCAACCGACGGGCGGCCAGCGGCGGGAACAGCTCGTACATGCGGGCCGCTCCCTCGCGCAGCCAGCCCCGGTCGCGCCGCCACAGTCCGCCCAGGCGCAGGTTCTCGTCGACGGTCAGCTCGACGATCACGCCGCGTCCCTCGGGCACGTGGGCGACGCCGTGGCGGACGATGTCCTCGGCCGGACGACCCGTCACGTCGCGCCCGGCCACGCGGACCGACCCGGCGCGCGGCCGGAGCATGCCGCTGATCGCCCGCAGCAGCGTCGTCTTGCCCGCGCCGTTCGCCCCGAGCACGGCAGTGATCGAGCCGGCCTCGACACGCAGGTCGATACCGTCCAGGGCGCGGACCGGACCATACGCCGCGGTCAGGCCGGCGACGTCAAGCATCGGCCTTCACCGCCTCGACCGACTCGCCGAGGTACGCGCGCTGCACCGCCGGGTCGTCGCGAACCACGTTCGGCTGGCCGCGGGCGATCACCCGGCCGAAGTCGAGCACGACGAGCTCGTCGCACAGGCCCATGACGAAGTCGATGTGGTGCTCGACGAGCATGACCGTGGTGCGCGCCCGCAAACCGCGCACGATCTCGGCCAGCTCGGCGGTCTCGGGGGCGGACAGGCCGGCGGCCGGTTCGTCCAGCAGCAAGAGGCGGGGCTCGCCGACCAGGGCCCGGGCCAAAGCCACCCGTTTGCGCCCGCCGTAGGGCAGCGTGGCGCAGATGCGGTCGGCGTCGTCGGCCAGATGCAGTTCGTCCAGCACCTGCAACGCGCGCGCGCGCAGCCGGCGTTCGTCCCGGTCGGCCCAGGGCGTCGCGAGCAACGCGCCGACCGGGCGGGTACGCGAGCGGCTGGTCAGCCCGGCGAGCACGTTGTCCAGCACGCTCAGCCGAGCGAACAGCCCGAGTCCCTGCAGCGTTCGGGCGATACCCAGCCGGTTCAGGTCGTGCGGGCGATGCCGGCGCAGCGAACGCCCGTCGAAGTGCAGCGTGCCCGAGTCGGGGCGGGTGAATCCGCAGATCGTGTTGAACAACGTGGTCTTGCCGGCCCCGTTCGGGCCGATGACGCCCACCACCGAGCCGGCCGGCACGTCGAGGCTGACGTCGACCAGGACGTCGAGTCCCCCGAACGACACGCAGATGTGCTCCGCCTGCAGGAGCGCTACGCCGTCGTCCTCCGCCACAATCGCCCCTCACGCCGTTCCGAACGTGATTCGGTTTGGTGCACGTTACAGAAAACGGCGCAGCTTGCCCAGAGGTTCAGGGTCCGGGGCGGGAAGATCAGCGCGTGGGACGGCGAGGGCGCGGCGGCGGCGCCGAGGCCTCGGAGGTCGACTCCTTCGGATACAGCCGGCCCATCAGGTCCAAGACCTCGTCGATCATCTGCCGGGCTCTGGCCTTGGACGACGCGACCGCGACCTCGCGGCCGGCCTCGGTGGCGATGGTGGTCAGCACCAGGATGAGCATGTCGCTGAGCGGGTGGGCCTGCTCGCCGAGCAGGGTCGCGTTGGTGCGCAGCCAGGACCGGAATCGCCGCCGAGTCAGCAGCTCGAAGCCGGGCGGCCCGCCGCCGGACAGGAAGAGCCGGGCCAGCTGGCGCTCCTCCCAGCAACCCTCCAGGTAGGCGCGCGCCCCGACGATGAACAGCTGCAGCGCGTCTTCCTCGCCGGCGGCCAGCGCGGTGCGGAACGCCCGGGCCGATCGGTGCTGCTGGCGCAACTGATAGTCGTCGTAGAGGGCGATGTACAGATCGGACTTGCCGCCGAAGTGGTGGTACAGGCTGCCCACGCTCGAGCCGGCCTGGTCGACGATGTCAGTGACGTTCGCGTCGGCGTATCCGGCCGTGGCGAACACGTCCTGGGCAGCGGCCAGCAGCGCCGCACGCGTCACCTGAGCGCGCCCTCCACTCACCTCGGTCACGCCGACAGTCTGCCTGATGGCCCGGCGGGCCATGCTCACCCACCGTCGAAGGCGAGGCGGGCGAGCCGTTCGAGGTGCGTCGGGGTATCCCCGTACTGGTACTCCTCGCGCTTGGCCCGCTTGAAATAGAAGTGCGCGTCGTGCTCCCAGGTGTAGCCGATGCCCCCGTGGAACTGGATCATCGCGGCCGTCGTGTCACGCGCTGCCTGCCCGGCCTTCGCCTTGGCCACCGACACGGCCCGGTCGGCGTCCGGGCGGGCCTCGTCGAGAGCGTGCGCGCTGTACCAGCCCGCATGCTCGGCCATGCTCACCGCCACGTGCAGGTCGGCCAGCGCGTGCTTGAGCGCCTGGAACGAACCGACCGGACGGCCGAACTGCTCCCGGGTGCGTACGTAGTCGACGGTGCGCGTGAGGGCTTGGCGGGCCACGCCGACCAGGTCGTTGGCGCACAGCACGGCGCCGCGGTCGAGCACGTCGGACGCGGCGTCGGCCCGGAGCGGCTCGCCGGGCGCACGCTGCAAAGCGACCGTGCCCAGACGAGTCGAGCGATCGAGCGCGTCGTGCCGGGTGACCGTGACGCCGGGTCCGGCCGGGTCGACCAGCCACATCCCGTCCGGACCCACGACCACGATGCGGTCGGCGACGTGCGGGTACTCGACGTGGTCGACGACGCCGCTCAGGGCCCCGTCGTGCACCGAAACGCCACCGACGGCCAGGGTCAGCCGGACCTCGGCCGCCGCCACCCGAGGCAGCCATTCGCGCTGCTGTTCGTCGCTGCCACCCAGCCGGATCGCCTCGGCCGCCACGGTGGTCGCCGGCAACGGACCGGGGGCAACCGCCTCACCCCAGCAGCGGGCGATGACGGCGGCGTCGAGCAGGCCGAGGCCGAGGCCGCCGAACCGTTCGGGCACCAGGCCGGCCAGCCAACCCTGGTCGGCCACCGCCTTCCACAGCTCGGGCGGATCGCCGTCGCCGTCAGCGTCGTCCCACACCTCGCGGACGCTGCGCAGCCCGAACCGGTCGGCGGTGAAGCGGCGGACGCTGTCCTGCAGCGCGCGCTGTTCGTCGGTGAGCGCGAAGAACACGATGCACCTCAGCGGGGTAGGCCGAGCAGCCGCTCGGCGACGATGTTGCGCTGGATCTGTGAGGTGCCGCCCCAGATCGTCTCCGACCGCGACCACAGGAACGACTGCTGCAGCGCGGGTTCGCCGATCTGGTGGGCCAGACCCGCGACGTCGGTGAACAGCTCACCGATGTCCTGGTGCGTCTCCGACCACTGCAGCTTGGTCATCGACGCGGCCGCGCCGAGCTCGCGGCCCTGCTCGACCTCGGTGAGCACGTGCAGCGAGTGCAGGCGCAGGCACTCCAACTCGACGACTGAGCGCCCGATCGCCTGACGTAGCAAGGGATCCCGGTCACGGCCGGTGCGCCGGGCCAGCGCCAGGATGTCGTTCACCTCGCGCCGGAACGCGGTGTACTGGCCCATCGCCGACGCGCCCCGCTCGAACGACAGCAGCAGCATCGCCACCTGCCAGCCGCGGTTCTCCGCGCCGAGCACGGCAGCGAGGGGCACCCGGACGTCGGTGAAGAACACCTCGCCGAACTCGGTGGCGCCGCTCAGCTGCTTGAGCGGGCGCACGTCGACACCCGGGGCGTGCAGATCGACGAGCAGCATGCTCAGCCCCTGATGCCGTTCGGCGGCGCGATCCGTGCGGGCCAGCGCGAACATCATGTCGGCATGCCGCGCGTTGGACGTCCACGTCTTCTGGCCGTTGAGCACGTAGTCGTCGCCGTCGACGTCGGCCCGCAGCGCCACGGCGGCCAGGTCGCTTCCCGCGCCCGGCTCGGAGAAGCCCTGGCACCAGATGACCTCGTTGTACAGCAAGGGCTTGACGATGTCGCGCTTCTGCTCGTCGGTGCCGATCGCCATGACGGTGGGCGCCAGGAACACCAGGCCGAGCGAGTTGACCGTGCGGGGCGCGTTGGCCACCGCCATCTCCTCGTCGTAGACCGCCTTCATCGCCGGCGTTCCACCGCGGCCGCCGAACTCGGTCGGCCACTCGATGCCTGCGAACCCGGCCCGCGCCTTGCCGGCCTCCCACTCGCGCCGGGTCGCGAACGCCTCGTCGGAATCGAGGCGTTCCCAGTATCCGGACGCGCGCCACTCAGCCGGGAGGTTGGCCTCCAGCCAGCCACGGAACTCGGCCCGGAACCGCTCGGTCTCGGGTTCGTACGACACGTCCACGGCCGCTCCTCACTGCTAAACCGAACGGGATTCTAATGACAGGAAGCTCGTTCGGGATAGCGTCTGGCTTCATGAGTGACCAAGGCGACGCGTCCCGCCACGTGTGGCACACCCTCGGTTACCGACGCCTGGACTGGTCGCCCGGCCGCACGACGGTGGCTTGGACGGCCCGCCCGGACTACTGCTTCCCGACCAGCGGCGGGCCGATCGTCCAGGGCGGACTGGTCACCGCGCTGCTCGACGCCGCCATGGGCGGGGCGTGCTGGTCGGTGCTCGACGCCGATCAGGCCTTCCTGACGGTGGATCTACGGGTCGAGTTCCTGCGGGCCGCTCGCCCGGGCGAACTGCACGCCACGGGCACGGTCGTGCGCCGAACCCGTCGAGTGGTGTTCTGCGCGGCCGACCTGCACGACGACGCCGGCCAGCTGCTGGCGTCGAGCCGGGGAACCCAGGTCGTGCTGCCGGCCGACGGCTCGGCCGGGCGCAGCTGGCCACCGGGCAGCGACGGCGCGCCGCCGGACGACGCTCGCGGTTGATCAGACCGAATCGGGTTCTAGCTGCCGGCCCGTCGGGCCTGGATGCGTTCGATCGTGTCGACGCGCTGCTGGGCGATCGAGGCCATCTCGGCGCTACGCCGGCGTACGTGCTCGACGTCGGCCCCGGGCGAGAAGACCATGGCCCAGCCGCCGTCGGCCTCCAGGGAGGGCACGATCTCGACCAGGTCGGCCGTGCTCACGTGGTGCGTGCCGGAAAAGGCGTGCGATCCGTCGACGACAGCCACCAGGACGTGCTCGTCGGGCACTTCGGCCACCGCGGCCGCGATCAGTTCGGCGTTGGCGCCGAACACCTCGGCCACGACGATCGTCTGGCGGGCGCGTTCCTTCGCTTCCGGCGACAGGTCAGGCACGTGGGCTCCTCAGGTGTGTCGTATGGATCTTGGTGGTCGCGAGCGGCGCTCGGACGGCGGCTGACTGGTTGCGAACCGCGCGGAAGGAGGAGGCCATGGCAGCGTTATGGACGACCGGACGGATGCCAGCGAAACACGCCGCCAGGCGCTGTTGCGAGCGTCGCGCAGCACACCGTAGATCCATACGACACGCCCTAGTCGAGGTCGTCGTGGTGCATCAACCGGCGGGCCGCCTCTGCGACCGAGCCGGACAACGCGGGGTAGACGCCGATTGTTCCGGCCAGGTCGTTCACCGTCAGGCCGCGCTGCACGGCCAGCGTGACCGGGAAGATCAGCTCGGAGGCGTTGGGGGCGACGATGACCCCGCCCATGACCACGCCGGTGGCCGGCCGGCAGTACAGCTTGACGAAGCCGTCGTGGTGGCCCTGCATCTTGGCCCGCGCGTTGGTGGCCAGCGGGAGCATGACAGTACGGGACGGTACGGATCCCGACGTTATGGCCTCGTAGCCGATGCCGACCGTCGCGATCTCGGGATGAGTGAACACGTTTGCGGCCACCGTCTTGAGCCGCAGCGGGGTAACTGCCTCGCCCAGCGCGTGCCACATCGCGATGCGGCCCTGCATGCCGGCCACCGACGCGAGGGCGAGAACGCCGGTGCAGTCGCCGGCCGCGTAGACGCCGGGCGCGTTGGTGCGCGACACGCGATCGACCGCGATGTAGTTGCCGCCGTCGAGTTGGACGCCCACGTGTTCGAGGCCGAGACCGCCGGTGTTCGGCACCGAGCCCACACACACCAGCGCGTGCGACCCGGTGACCTGGCGCCCGTCGACCAGTTCGACGAGCACGCCGTCGTCGGTCCGGCGCACCGCGGCCGCCCGGCCCCGCTTGAGCAGGTTGCCGCCCCGGCTGGTGAACACCTGCTCGAGGACTTCGGCCGCGTCGGGGTCCTCGCCGGGCAGCACCCGGTCGCGGCTGGACACCAGGGTGACCGGCACGCCCAACTCGCTGTAACCGCTGGCGAACTCGGCGCCGGTGACGCCCGAGCCGATCACCACCAGATGCGCCGGCAGCTCCTTGAGGTCGTAGACGTCGCGCCAGGACAGGATCCGCTCGCCGTCGGGCCGCGCGTCGGGCAGCACCCGCGGCGTGCCGCCGGTGGCCAGCAGCACCACGTCGGCCTCGAGCGTGCCGGTGACCGCGCCCAGCTCGTCCAGCACCTCGATCAGGTAGGTGCGCCCCGAGTGCCCGGCCGCGAACCGCGCGGAGCCGGGCACGATCGTCACGCCCTCGCGAACCAGCCGGGCCCCGATGTCGTCGGACTGCTGCCGGGCCAGCTCCTTGATCCGCTCGTTCACCTCGACGACGTCGACACCGACCTCGGCGCCGCCGGTCCGCAGGCCCAGGCGGGGAGCGTCGCGGAACGCAGTCACCGAGTCACTGGTGGCGATCAGGGTCTTCGACGGTACGCAGTCGGTGAGCACGCAGGCGCCTCCGATACCGTCCCTGTCGACCAAAGTCACGTCGGCGCCCAGGCCGGCGGCGACCAGCGCCGCCTCGTAGCCGGCCGGTCCACCGCCGATGATCACGATACGAGCCACTGGCCAACCTCGCTCTTCGCGCAAGCGCTCATCGCGCTGTTCGGTCTCGCTCGCCGTTCGTGGCCGGCTCGCTGGCGCTCGCTGCGATGCTCACTCACACAGACATTGTCCCGTGTTCACAGGTTGGTGGGTACGCTCCCCCAGCGTGGGCGTATACGGCACGTACGGATCGAACATGGATCCCGAGCAGATGCTCGAGCGCTGCCCGCACTCGCCCGCGGCCGGAACCGGCTGGCTCAACGGCTGGCGGCTGACCTTCGGCGGCGAGGACCTCGGCTGGGAGGGCGCGCTCGTCACCATCGTCGAGGATCCGGCCAGCACCGTGTTCGTCGCGCTCTATGACGTGTCCCCCTACGACTACGAGCTGCTGGACCGGTGGGAGGCCGCCGATACGGGCATTTACCGCAAGATCCACGTGCGGGTGTCCACCCTGGACGGTGAGGTGCTGGCCGGCGTCTACGTGCTCAACGCCTACGAGGGCGGGTTGCCGTCGGCCCGCTACCTGGGGTTGCTGGCCGACGCGGCCGACAAGGCCGGGGCGCCGGACGAGTACGTGGCCGAACTGCGGTCGCGGCCGTGCCGTTCGGTGGGCGTCTAGGCCGTGTCTGGCAATTCCCGCTCGTCGCAAGC
>DATBER010000136.1:0-19421 GCA_036558905.1 Jatrophihabitantaceae bacterium
GGACCGGACCCGGCGGCGAAGACCCTGCGACCAAGGAAGGATGACATGGCCGAGCCGAGGAAGATCCTGCTCACTGAGGACGAACTGCCGACGGCCTGGTTCAACATCGCCCCCTCGCTGCCGAGCCCACCGAGCCCATATCTGCACCCGCAGACCAGGGAGCCGGTCGGACCGGACGCGCTCGCCCCGCTGTTTCCGATGGCCCTGATCCAGCAGGAGGTCACCACCGAGCCGTGGGTCGACATCCCCGGCCCCGTGCTCGACACCTACCGGATCTGGAGGCCGACGCCGCTGATCCGGGCGCTCGACCTCGAGAAGGCGCTCGGCACGCCGGCGCGGATCTACTACAAGTACGAGGGCGGCTCGCCGGCGGGCTCGCACAAGCCGAACACCGCCGTGCCGCAGGCCTACTACAACTCGGTCGAGGGCGTCCGGCGCCTGACGACCGAGACCGGCGCCGGGCAGTGGGGTACGGCACTCGCGTTCGCATGCGCGCAGTTCGGGCTGGACTGTGAGGTATGGCAGGTGCGCGCCTCGTACGACCAGAAGCCGTACCGCCGGATCATGATCGAGACGTTCGGCGGAAAGGTGCACCCGTCGCCGTCGGACGTAACCGCGGCCGGCCGCAAGATCCTGGCCGAGCACCCTGACTCGACCGGCTCGCTCGGCATCGCGATCAGCGAGGCGGTCGAGGTCGCCGCGCAGAACGCCGACACCAACTACTCACTCGGCAGCGTGCTCAACCACGTGCTGCTGCACCAGACCGTCATCGGCGAAGAAGCCCTGCTGCAGATGGCGAAAGTCGGCGAGACGCCCGACCTGATCGTCGGCTGCACGGGCGGCGGCTCGAACTTCGCCGGGCTGATGTTCCCGTTCCTGCGCGAGAAGCTGGCCGGCCGGCAGGCGCCGGTGATCCGCGCTGTGGAGCCGGCCGCCTGCCCGTCGCTGACCCGCGGCGTCTACGCGTACGACTTCGGCGATACCGCCGGCATGACGCCGCTGATCAAGATGCACACGCTCGGTCACGACTTCGTGCCGGATCCGATCCACGCCGGCGGGCTGCGCTACCACGGCATGAGCCCGCTCATCAGCCACCTCTACGAGCAGCAACTGATGGAGGCGGTGGCCAGGCAGCAGCGCGAGTGCTTCGCCGCCGGGGTGCAGTTCGCCCGCACCGAGGGCATCGTGCCGGCGCCCGAGCCGACGCACGCCCTGGCCGCGGCGATCGAAGAGGCCTTGCGCTGCAAGGAGTCCGGCGAGTCGAAGGTGATCCTGACGGCGCTGTGCGGACACGGACACCTCGACCTGCCGGCCTACGACGCCTACCTCTCCGGGCAGATGGAGGACAAGGCCCTGGACGACGCGGCGATCACCGAGGCGATGGAGCACCTCCCGGCCGTCACGTCCGCGTAGGACGAAAGATCAACACGAGAACGCGCAGCGCGAGGATGGCCGATATCACCAGCAGGCAGTAGCCGAAGAACTCGAACAGGCCGACGGTGTGGGTCAGCCGCGGACCGCCGCGCAGCCCGAGCATCAACACGGCCATGATTCCGGTGGTCGACGCCAGCGCGGTCAGCAATACCTGGTGCAGCAGCCCGGTGACGACCCGGCGGTCGGCGTCGTCGGCCAGCAACCGCACCCGCAGGCCGAGGCGGCCGTTCTCGAGCGCGCCGGCGATGCGATCGATCCGCCGGGGCAGTCGGCGCAACATCGGCAGCAGGGCGGCCAGCTCCTGCTCGGCAGTGCGCCGGATCGTCTCGGGACGGAACTGGTCGGCGAAGTGCGCCGTGGCGAACGCACGTGCTTCGCCGACCACGTCGAACCCGGGCGCGAGCTTGGCCAGTCCGCCCTCGAGCGTGGCCAGCGACCGGAACACGGCGGCCACCTCGGGCGGGATGGCCAGCCCGTAGTCGGACACGAGCGCGAACAGGTCGGTGAACATGCGCACGTCGGGGGTGGTGCCCGGGCCGAGGTGGCGCACCATGAACTGCCCGAGGGCCCGTTCCAGGCGCTGCTCGTCCAGCTCGTCCGGCCGCTCGACGAGTTCGAGGAACGCGTCGGTGACGGCGGTGGAATCGCCACGATCCAGGCCGCTGAGCAGTCGTTGCAGGGCATTGCGCAGCCCGGCGTCGATGCGGCCGACCGAGCCGAAGTCGAGCAGACCCAGCCGCTGGCCCTCTAGCAGCAGCACGTTGCCCGGATGCGGGTCGGCGTGGAACACCCCGTCGATGACCACCTGGCGCAGGATCGTGTCGAGCAGCGTCCGGGCGAGTTGCTGCGGATCCGCCGGGGTTGCGCTGGTGAGTGGCACGCCGTCCAGGCGCTGCATGACAAGCACGCGGCGGGTGCACAGCCCGTCGTACGGCTTCGGGATGGTCACCTGGTCGGCGGCTCGGGCGACGGCGACCCCTCTCATGTTGCGGGCCTCGACCCGGAAGTCGAGCTCCTCGCGCAGCGCGTCAGCGAAGCCGCGGGCCAGTTCGACGGTGCCGATCGAGCGGCCCCACCGTGTGCTGCGCTGCAGGGTGCGGGCCAGCCGGCCAACGATGTCCAGGTCACGCTCGACGACCGCCTCCACGCCCGGGCGGCGCACCTTCACGACGACCCGTTCGCCGGTGTTCAGCCGCGCGCCGTGCACCTGCGCCACCGACGCCGCCGCTATGGGCGTCCGCTCGAATTCGGCGAACGCGGCGAGCCCGACCTCGTCGTTCACCAGCGGCTCGACGCGCTCCCACGGCAGCTGCGCGGCCTGGTCCTGCAGCAGGCTGAGCTCGTCGACGAACTCGGGCGGCAACAGGTCACGTCGCGTCGAGAGCACCTGGCCGAGCTTGACGAACGTGACGCCGCCGTCGTCCAGCGCCCGGCGCAGGCTTCGGGCGACGGGTCGACGTCCGTCCACCGTCGCCAGTTCGGCCCGCCGCCCACCACGCAGGTACGGGCCGAGGCCGTGCCGAACGATGATGCGCGCGATCTGCGAGTAACGGCGGGTCCGCTCAATACGCCGGCGTATGCCGCGGACCAGGTACAGCGGGCCGGGCAGAGTGCCGCTGGGCACCAGAGCCTCGGCAACGACCAGGAAGACCATGCCGACCAACAGTGCGCAGGCGATGCCGAGCATGACGAACCAGAGCCCGGGCAGCACCGGGCTGTTCCTCGCGATGGTGTCGCCGCCGATCGCGTCGACGATCGGGATCGCCAGGAAGAACGCGATCAGCCCGGCGACCAGCGTGCGCAGCGCCGAGAAGTGCAGCCCGAGCAGGCGCCGCACGCTGGCCGCGAACACGAGCACGGTCACCACCGTCAGCACGGCGGAGAGCGGGAAGGTCAGGGCGTTCACTGGGCTCGTTGCACGGCCTGGCTCAAGTGGCCGGCGGGGACTCCAGGGCCGCGGTGGCCGCCGGGTCGCTGTCGTTCAGGAACTGCGCGCACCGCTGCGCCTCGTCCTGCTCGCCGATCGCCGCGGCCGCCAGGCCGAGCGCGTGCAGGGCCCGCAGGAAGCCCCGGTTCGGCTCGTGCGCCCACGGGACCGGCCCGCTGCCCTTCCAGCCGTTGCCGCGCAGCGCATCCAGACCGCGGTGGTAGCCGGTGCGGGCGTACGCGTAACCCTCGACGGTGCGGCCGTCACGCAGCGCCGCCTCGGCCAGCGCAGCCCAGGCGGCGCTCGACCGCGGATAGGCGGCCGCCACCTCCGCCGGATCGTCGCCGGCGGCGAGCCGGGCCATCGCCGGGTCGTCGGGCAGCTTGGTAGGCGGGGCGAGCAGGTTGCCGTGCGAGGTCATGCCGGCATTGTCGCGGATCGGTCCGTACAGCGCGCGGTCCGGGGGTTCGGCCCCGGCGGTCGGACCGGCCCCGAGCGGACCCGTCGAGTCGCGACCGGCCCACCGTCAGCCGGCGCGCTTGGCGCCCTTCGGCCGGATGCCCTCGACGCCGGCAATGAACAGATCGATGCCGAACCGGTAGTAGGCGTCTTCGTCATCGGTCGAGGTCAGCGCTTCGGCCGACTCGACGAGGAGCGGGAATCGGTCACGGGGCAGCTGCGCAATGGCTTCCCGCTTCGCCGTGGTGACAGCGTCACGCTCGTCGGCCGGAGAGGTAGGTTCGCCGGGCCGCTGCGCGACGAGCATGACCGCGGTCTGCATCGCATAGCTGGCGATGTCGCAGGCCGTACCGATGCCGAAGCCGGCCTTCACGAGCAACTGCAGTACCCGCTCCGCGAGTTCGCAGCCGGTCTCACTGAACAGGACCCGCTGGGCGCCGAGCATGGCCGCAGCCGGGTGCGCGCGCAACGCACGGACGAGCGCGGCGGTGATCCGACGCAGTTGCTGCTGCCACGGCCCGGTGCTCACCAGGGCGTCGACGTCGATGTCGGCAAACAGCCGATCGCCCATGGCGGCCAGCAGTTCGTCCTTGTTGCTGACGTGCCAGTACAACGCCATCGGCGTGACACCGAACTCGGTGGCCAGCCGGCGGATCGTCACGGCGTCGAGCCCCTCGACGTCGGCGATCGCCAGGGCGCGGTCGACCACGGCGTCGCGGTTCAGCTCTTCCTTGGCTGTCCGAGCCCCGTTGTGCGTGGCTCGGCCGCCTCGGCCGGCGGCAGTTTTCGTTCTCACGCTTGACAACTATACACCGTAGAGGTTAGCTGTACAGCGTAAATGTACGGCGTATAGCTACAGCCACACGGACGGACGGATCAGACAGATGAGCACTCTCACCCGATCTCGGTGGACGTTGCTGGCGGTGTCGCTGGCCACGTTCATGACCTACCTCGACAACAACATCGTCAACGTCGCGATGCCGGCGATCCAGCGCGACCTGCACCTGTCGACGGCCGGCCTGGAGTGGGTCGTCAGCGGCTACATCCTGGTGTTTGCCAGCCTGTTGCTCGCCGGTGGCCGGCTGGCCGACGTCTTCGGCCGGCGCCGAATCTTCCTGACCGGCCTGGGCATCTTCACCGTCGCCTCGTTCTTCGCCGGCGTAGCCGGATCGGTCGGCGTCCTGATCGCCAGCCGGGCAGTACAAGGCCTCGGCGCTGCCCTGGTCACGCCGCCCACGCTGGCCATCATCTCGGCGACGTTCACCGACAAGCGGCAGCGCGCGGCGGCGGTCGGCGTCTGGACAGCGGTCGGGGCGCTGGCGCTCGCGGTCGGTCCGCTGCTGGGCGGGCTGATCAGCCAGCACATGCACTGGAGCTGGATCTTCTACATCAACGTGCCGGTCGGCATCGCCACGATGGCGCTCGCCGTCTGGGCCATCCGCGAGTCGCGCGAGAACGCCACCCCGAAGCGGGTCGACCTGCCCGGGCTGATCACCTCGGCCGGCGCGCTGTTCGCGCTCACGTACGGTCTGATCGAGGGCCACGACCTGGGTTGGACGTCCTCGGCCATCACCGCCAGCTTCGCCATTGCCGCTGCGCTCGGCCTGACGTTCGTCGTTATCGAGGCGCGTACCGCCGATCCGATGGTGGCCGTGTCACTGTTCCGCGAGCGGGTGTTCGCCGGCGGTTCGATCGCCCTGATCATGTGGGGCTTCGGGGTGTTCGGCATCTACTTCTTCACGTCGCTGTACCTGCAGGGCGTGCTCGGGTTCTCGCCGACCAAGGCCGGCTCGGCGTTCGTCCCGATGGCGCTGCTGATGGCGACCGGCGCGATGCTGTCCGAGCGGCTGGCCCGCCGGATCGGCGCGCACCGCTCGGTGGCCGCCGCGCTGCTGCTGATGGCCGTGGGCATCGCCTCGGTGAGCCTGCTCGGTCGGGACGCCTCGTTCATGTCGCTCATGCCCAGCTTCGCCGTGATCGGCATCGGCGGTGGGCTGACCGTGCCGCTGACCTCGACCGTGCTCGAGGCGATGCCGGCCGGTGAGGCGGGCGTGGCATCAGGCATCTTCAACGCCTCGCGGGAGGTGGCCGGATTGCTCGGCATCACGGTCATCGGGGCCATCCTGACCGCGCGCCAGAGCTCGGCGCTGCACGCCGGCCACGACGCGACCGGCGCGTTCCTGGCCGGCTACCGCAGCGGACTGCTGGTAGCCGCCCTGCTGGTCGCGATCGGCGGGGTCGTCGCGTTCGTCGCCCTGCGCGGCGCCCACCGGCCCGAGCCGGCCGAGGACCTGCCGGAGGTCGAGGAGCTGGCCCTGGCCGGCTGACCGCACGAACAAGCAACCCCTGGCGTCCGCACGACGCCAGGGGTTGCCCGATCGATTGCGTCAGGCGGTCGGCGCCGTGCCGGCCGACAGCAGGTCCTCACAGGCTTTGACCACGCGGGCGGCCATGCCCGTCTCGGCCAGCTTGAGGTACGAGCGCGGGTCGTAGGCCTTCTTGTTGCCCACCTCGCCGTCGACCTTCAGCACGCCGTCGTAGTTGGTGAACATGTGCCCGGCGACCTCGCGGGTGAACGCGTACTGCGTGTCGGTGTCGACGTTCATCTTCACCACGCCGTACGAGACAGCCTCGCGGATCTCCTCCAGCAGCGAGCCGGAACCGCCGTGGAACACCAGCTCGAACGGCCGCTGCTTGCCGACCTTCTCACCGACGGCGTCCTGCAGTTCCTTGAGGATGTCGGGGCGCAGCTTGACGTTGCCCGGCTTGTAGACGCCGTGCACGTTGCCGAAGGTCGCCGCCAGCAGGTAGCGGCCCTTCTCGCCGGTGCCGAGCATCTCGGCGGTGCGCAGCGCGTCGCCCGGGGTCGTGTACAGCTTCTCGTTCATCTCGCCGACGACGCCGTCCTCCTCGCCACCGACCACGCCGATCTCGAGTTCGAGGACGATCTTCGCGGCCGACGTCTTGTCCAGCAGCTCGGCCGCGATCTGCAGATTCTCCTCGAGCGGGATGGCCGACCCGTCCCACATGTGCGACTGGAAAAGGGGATTCTCGCCGCGATCCACCCGCTGCTTCGAGATCGCGATGAGCGGCCGGACGTAACCGTCCAGCTTCTCCTTCTGGCAGTGGTCGGTGTGCAGCGCGATGTGGATCGGGTACTTGTCGGCCACCACGTGCGCGTACTCGGCGAGCGCCACGGCCCCGGTCACCATGTCCTTGACGCGAGTGCCCGACGCGAACTCCGCGCCACCCGTCGACACCTGCACGATGCCGTCGCTACCGGCGTCGGCGAATCCGCGCAGGGCGGCGTTCAGCGTTTCGGACGACGTCACGTTGATCGCCGGATAGGCGAAGCCCGACGAGGCGGCCCGGTCGAGCATCTCGGCGTAGATCTCGGGTGTGGCGATGGGCATTGCGTTCTCCAGACGAGCTCGGCGGCGTCTTCGGGCCGAGTATGTCACCGCGTCGGTGTGCCGCCCCGCCGCGGGCGTCAACGCAGCAGCGCATCGCCTCGTTCGGTGCGCAGGTGCAGCAAGGTGCGGCCGTCGCGGCGGCTGGCCACCAGGCCGGCCGCCCGCAGGACACCCAGATGCTGCGAGACGGCGCCGGGCGTGACGTCCAGTCGCTCGGCGATGTCGCCGGTGGTTGCCGGGGTGGCCAGCAGGGCGAGCATGGCCGCTCGGGTGCGGCCGAGCAGGGCGGCCAGGGCGTCGGACGTGACGGCGTCCGGCTCCCACAACGAGGCGATGCCGCGGGCCGGGTAGCGCAGGGTGCCGGCCGCGATGGGGCGCATCGCCACAGTCACCCTCGGCCAAGCGAACACGCTCGGGCACAGCACCAGGCCCTGTCCGGTCAGCGCGACCGTCTGCGGATTGGCCGGCGCACGGGCGCCCTGGACGATCAGCTCGCCCTCCTGCCAGACCACCTCGCGGTGCAGTCCGGCGAACACCGCAGCCGCGCCGTCGGCGGCCAGGATGCCGGCCCGGTGGGCGATGTCGGCGTCGAGCACCCGGAGCATGCGGCCCCAGTGCGGCTCGATGATCGCCTCGTGGGCGGCCTGTAGCGCGGCGACGATCCGGGGCAGATACGCGTCCGGGTCGGCGTGGATGTCGCGCAATACGCGGGACGGCCGGACGTCGTGGCGGGTCAGGAAGTCGATGTCGGCCCGGATCTGCCGGGGCGACGCCGCCCGGATCCGGCGCAGCTCGGCCGGCATGTCGGGCATCCGGGTATCCGGTGGCGGCATCAGCGACGACGGCTTGGCCCGGTAGGAGGTGAGCGCATCGAGCAGCTTCACGTCCGGGATGTCGCGCAGTCGGGCCCGCGCCCAGGACGCCCAGGGCACATGGATGGCGGTATCGCCCGGAGCCCGTAACACTGACCAGGCCATCACCGTCTCGTACGCCGGCGACACCGCGAACCGCACGCGCGCCAGGTCCAGGCGGCCCAGCTGGATGCGAATAGCCACGCCAAAACCCCGAGAATTTGGCCGATGTTATTTAGCAGTTTCTAAATACTAGAACGTCGCCCGGACCGGGCCAAGTACCGCCGAGAGCGAACAACCTGGACGCGCACCACCCGGACCTGGTCAGCTCGATCCATGGACGTATTGGTGTTGGGCGGAACGGTCTTCCTCGGGCGCGCAGTGGTGGCCGAGGCGCAGGCGGCGGGCGCGAAGGTCACGGTCTTCAACCGTGGGCAGTCGGGGCCGGCCCCGGATGGCACGGAGCAGATCACCGGCGACCGCACGGTGGCGGCCGACCTGGAACAGCTGGCCGGCCGGCACTTCGACATCGTCGTCGACACCTCGGGCTACGTGCCGGTCGACGTCGCCCGCAGCGCCGAACTGCTCGCCCCGTCGTGCGACTACTACGCGTTCGTCTCGACGATCAACGTGTTCCCGGGCTGGCCGACCATGGACGACTACCACGAGGGCGGTGTGCACGTGGGCGATCCCGACGCCACCCGCGACGACGCCCCGAAGCCGGACGAGGCGTACGGCTGGCTCAAGGCCGGCTGCGAGCAGGCTGTGGTCCGCGCGTTCGGTGTCGGCCGGTCGTCGCTCCTGCGGGCCGGCTGCATCGTCGGGCCGGACGACACCCAGGTCGGGCGGCTGTCCTGGTGGATCGACCGGGTCAGCCGCGGCGGCGAGGTGCTCGCCCCGGGCGCGCCCGACGACCCGGTGGCGGTGATCGATTCGCGCGACCTGGCCCGGTTCGCCCTGGCCCGCCCGACCGGCGCGTTCGAGGTCACCGGCGACCCCGTGCCGCGTCGCGAGCTGCTGTCCGCGTGCCGCGACGTGACCGGCTCGAACGCGACGTTCACCTGGGTCGACACCGGCTGGCTCACCGGGCAGGACGTCGACGAGTGGACCGAGATCCCGCTCTGGGCCAACGAGCCGAGCACGTTCGGTCACGACAACGCCGAGGCGAAGGCCGCCGGCCTGCCGGTGCGGCCGGTCGAGCGGACGATCGCCGACATGTGGGCCTGGCAGCAGGCCGTGCCCGGCGGGTGGCGGCCGGCCGAGATGACGCCCGGGCTCGATCCGGAGAAGGAGCAGCAGCTGCTCAAGGCCTGGCGCGCCCGCTGACCTGACCCTGCGCCGCTCAACGGCGAATCGGTCGACGCCCCGGCCGCGGGCGTTACCGCCCCCGGATTCGGCCGCCCAGGAGCTGAGAGCGGAGCGGCCCCGGCCGGCATCGCCCCGTACACTCCGGCTCCATGCACGCGCTTGCCGGCACGGTGCTCGCAACGAGCCCGATCAACCCGCACCACCTGCTCGACAGTTTCGGGCTGGCCGGGCTGCTCGTCATCATCTTCGCCGAGTGCGGGCTGCTGATCGGGTTCTTCCTGCCGGGCGACACGCTGCTGTTCGCGGCGGGCCTGCTGCTGGCCGTCGGCAAGCTGCACACGCCGCTGTGGGCGTTCCTGGTCACCGTGCCGATCGCGGCCGTCGTCGGCAACCTGGTCGGCTACTGGATCGGCTACCGGGCCGGCCCCAAGGTGTTCGACCGGCCCAATTCGGCGTTGTTCAAACCCGAGTACGTCGAGCGGTCGCACGCGTTCTTCGAGCGGTTCGGCTCGTGGACGATCATCCTGGCCCGGTTCGTCCCGGTCGTGCGCACCGTGGCCACCGTCATGGCCGGCGTGGGCAAGATGCGCTTCCGGGTGTACGCCATCTACTCGGTCATCGGCGGCGTCCTGTGGACGATCGGGGTGGTCCTGGCCGGGTACTGGCTCGGGCACATCGCGTTCGTGCGCGACCACGTCGAGCCGCTGATCGACCCGATCCTGGTGTGCGTGGTCCTGTTGTCGCTGCTGCCGGTCACAATCCACTGGCTGCGGGCCCGCCGCGCGTCGGGGCGGCACCGCAGCAAGATCGACGCCTAGCGGTCGGCCAACTGCTGGCAGTGCTGTTTGAGCGTCGAACTGCTCGGCGTGAGATGGACGCCGAGGAACTTCGCGTCGCA
This sequence comes from Jatrophihabitantaceae bacterium, assembly GCA_036558905.1. Lineage (GTDB taxonomy): Bacteria > Actinomycetota > Actinomycetes > Mycobacteriales > Jatrophihabitantaceae > DASXRA01. The sequence continues at coordinate 10,291 of DATBER010000136.1, forward strand.
CTTCTTGGCGTCGTTGTCGATGGCGTCGCGCTGCGTCCAGATAAAGATGCCCAGCCCAACCACCACGACCGCCACGACCAGCCGGCTGGCGACCTTGGTGAACAGGAGGCTGAGCAGGACGCCGGCGACCAGGACGACCGCGATGACGAATATGCCGAGGGTCTTGGCTTGATCGGTGCTGAACGCATGGCTCACGGACGGGCACGCTAGCGGGTCGGTGGTCACCGGGGCCAGATAGCCTCGACATGTGACAGAAGGCCCAGGCGTACCACCACCGCTCACACCCGGATCGTTGCGCGTCGTCGCGCTCGGCGGCATCGGCGAGGTCGGGCGCAACATGACGGTGTTCGAGCACGCGGGGCGGCTCCTGGTCGTCGACTGCGGCATGTTGCTCGGCAAGACGAACTCCCCCGGTGTCGATCTCACCTTGCCGGACTGGTCGTACTACCGCGACCGGCTCGACGACATCGACGCCGTGGTGCTCACCCACGGACACGAGGACCACATCGGCGCGCTGCCCTATCTGCTGCGCGAGCGCTCCGACATCCCGATCGTCGGCTCGCGGCTGACCCTGGCGCTGGTGGCGGCCAAGCTCGACCAGCACAAGATCCAGCCCGAGCTGCGCCAGGTCCGCGAGAACGACAGCGAGACGATCGGCGACTGGGAGCTCGAGTTCTTCGCCGTCAACCACTCCATCCCGGACGCGCTGGCCGTGGCCATCCGGGTCGGCCCGCACACCGTGTTGCACACCGGCGACTTCAAGATGGACCAGACGCCGCTCGACGGCCGGCTGACCGACCTGCCCGGCTTCTCCCGGCTGGGCGACGAGGGCGTCGACCTGCTGCTGGCCGACTCGACCAACGCCGAGGTACCCGGCTTCATCCCGTCCGAGCGCGACGTCGGCCGCGTCGTCGCCGACGTCATCACCAAGGCCACCGGACGCGTCATCGTCGCCTGCTTCGCCTCGCACGTGCACCGCGTCCAGCAGGTGCTCGACGCCGCCGTCGCGAGTGACCGCGTCGTCGCGCTGGTCGGCCGCTCGATGGTGCGCAACATGGGCATTGCCCGCGACCTCGGCCTGCTGCACGTGCCCGACGGCGTGCTCATCGACCTCAAGGACGCCGAGGAACTGCCGTCGCGGCGGGTGCTCTACATCTCGACGGGGTCGCAGGGCGAACCGCTGTCGGCCCTGTCCCGGATGGCCAACCGCGAGCATCCGACGGTGCGGATCGTGCCCGACGACACGATCCTGCTGGCCTCGTCGCTCATCCCGGGCAACGAGACGTCGGTCGGGCAGGTCATCAACGGGCTGTCGCGGCTGGGCGCCACGGTGGTGCACAAGTCGACTGCGCTGGTGCACGTGTCCGGGCACGCGCCGGGCGGCGAGCTGCGCTACCTGCTCAATGCGGTCCGGCCCAGGAACCACATGCCGGTGCACGGCGAGTGGCGCCACCTGCGCGCACACGCCGCCATCGCCCGCTCAACCGGACTGGCCGACGAGCGCATCATGCTGGCGGAGGACGGCGCCGTGGTCGACCTGGTCAAGGGGCAGGCGTCGATCGTCGGCTCGATCCCGGTCGGCTTCGTCTACGTCGACGGCCTGGCGGTCGGAGACATCGGCGACGCAGCACTGAAGGATCGGCGCATCCTCGGCGAGGAGGGCTTCATCTCGATACTGGTGGCCGTCGACCTGACCAGCCGCAAGGTCGTATTCGGCCCCGAGATCACCGCCCGCGGCTTCACCGACGACCCGGCCGCGCTCGACCCGATCCGCAAGGAGCTGATCACGGTCGTCGAGCAGTCGTTGGCCGAGGGCGTGCGCGACGCCGACGCGTTGCAGCACATCGTCCGGCGCACGGTGGGCCGCTGGGTCGACCAGACCTACCGCCGCCGGCCCATGCTGATGCCGATGGTGGTCGAGGTCTGAGGATCCCGCAGTACCTCGCTGCGTCGGCGGCGTCCGACGAGGCGCTGCGGGCCTGGCTCGACGAGCTGCCGGCGATCGTCGACGTGCTCGCGCAGCGCTGGGCGCTGACGATCGGCGAGCCGTTCGAGCCGGGTGGGCAGTGCTCGTGGGTGGCCGCGGCCGGCGCCGGCCGAGTGCTCAAGATCGGCTGGCCGCACACCGAGGCCGAGCACGAGGCCGACGGACTGCGGATCTGGGCCGGCGACGGTGCGGTGCGGCTGTACGCGGCGGGTTCGTTCGCGTCGACCACCGCGCTGCTGCTCGAGCGCTGCGAGCCGGGCACGCCGCTGGCCCGCGCGCTGCCCGGCCCGGAGCAGGACGTCGTGATCGCCGGGTTGCTACGGCGGCTGTGGCGCCACGCACCCTCGTCGGCTCCCTTCCGGCGGTTGTCCGAGATGTGCGACGCGTGGGCGGCGGAGTTCACCGGTGCACCGACACTCGACCCGGGCATCGTCCGGACCGGGTTGGCGCTGCTGCGCTCACTGCCCCGGGACGCCACCGACCGGGCGCTTCTGTGCACCGACCTGCACAGCGAGAACGTCCTGGCTGCCGAGCGTGAACCGTGGCTGATGATCGACCCGAAGCCGTACATCGGCGATCCGGCCTACGACGTCGTCCAGCACCTGCTCAACGCCGACCGGCTGCGCGACGATCCGATCGGGTTGGTCAATCGGATGGCCGGCCTGCTCGACCTGGACGCCGAGCGGGTCCGGTTGTGGCTGTTCGCCCGGTGCGTGCAGCAGTCGTCGAGCTGGCCGGAGCTCGTCGAGGCGGCAGTCAGGCTCGCTCCGTGACCTTGGCGGTCGGCCGCTCGCCGCGTCGCCGCGCATTTCAGGAATGATTGGGTGATGGGTGTGAAGACCTCGCTGCGTCCGGGCACGATCTCGCTGCGTCTCGCCGTGCCCGAGTCGATCCCTCGGCCGCACTACGTCGACAGCTCCGGCCCGGCCGATTACGACGACGCGATGGTGAAGCGCCCCGAGATGGTCGACCGGATGCGGGTGGCCGGGCGCATCGCGGGCGATGCCCTCGTCGAGGTCGGCCGGCACGTCGCGCCCGGTGTCACCACCGACGAGCTCGACCGGATCGGTCACGAGTTCATGCTCGACCACGGGGCCTACCCGTCCACGCTGGGCTACAAGGGCTTCCCGAAGTCGCTGTGCACGTCGGTGAACGAGGCGATCTGCCACGGCATCCCCGACTCGCGGCCGCTCGAGGACGGCGACGTCGTCAAGGTCGACATCACCGCGTTCAAGGACGGCGTCCACGGCGACACCTGCGGCACGTTCTATGCCGGCGACGTCGCCTCCGAGGTTCGCGAACTCGGCGAGCGCACGCACGAGGCGCTGCGCCGGGGCATTGCCGCGGTCAAGCCGGGCCGGCCGGTCAGCGTGATCGGACGGGTGATCGAGTCCTACGCCAAGCGCTTCGGGTACGGCGTGGTGCGCGACTACACCGGCCACGGCATCGGCCCGTCGTTCCACACCAAGCCGACGATCCTGCACTACGACGAGCCTCGCGCGGACACCACGATGTTGCCCGGCATGACGTTCACCATCGAGCCGATGCTGACCCTCGGCGGCATCGACTGGTTCATGTGGGACGACGGCTGGACCGTGCTCACCCAGGACGGCTCGTGGGTCGCGCAGTGGGAGCACACGCTGGTCGTCACCGACGACGGCGCCGAGATCCTGACGCTGCCGTCGTCGTAACGCCCCGGTTTCCTTGATCAACAGCCCCTGAGCCGGCGAATACGCAAGCCGAATGGCTCTTGATCAACGAGAGGGCACCCGGAACCGCCGACTCAGCCGCAGCCGACCGGAGGCGCTGCGCCCCCTAAGCCCCGGCGCGCCCCGGTAAGCAGAGCGCCCGCCCGCGACACGATTGCGAAGTCTCGGCAAATCTCGGGGATTCGCTAGAGAGCCGGATACAGTCCGATCGTGGACCCCGTACGCAATCCGTACGCCCCGGGAGCCGGCCAGCGCCCGCCCGAGCTGGCCGGGCGCGACGTCGAGCTGACCGCCTTCGACGTCACCCTCGAACGGGTGTCGCGGGGGCGCCCGGAACGGTCGGTCGTGCTGACCGGGCTGCGCGGCGTCGGCAAGACGGTGCTGCTCAACGCGTTACGCGGCTCGGCGGTCCGGCGCGGCTGGGGTACCGGCAAGCTCGAGGCCCGGCCCGATCAGCCGTTGCGGCACCCGCTCGCGGCAGCCCTGCACCTGGCCATCCGCGAGCTGGCCAGCCCGAACAAGGACGAGGAGCGCCATGTCCTGGGCGTGCTCAAGTCCTTCGCGCAGCGCGAGGCGCCGGCCGCCCGCAAGAACGGCAAGGGCGCCGCGACCCGATGGCAACCCGGCATCGACGTGCCGTCGGTGGCCGGGCGGGCCGACTCGGGCGACATCGAGATCGACCTGGTCGAGCTGCTCAGCGACGTGGCCGGGCTGGCCGCCGACACCGGCAAGGGCATCGCGATCTTCATCGACGAGATGCAGGACCTGCTGCCCGACGACGTGTCGGCGCTGTGCGCGGCCTGCCACGAGCTGTCCCAGCAGGGCGCGCCGCTCGTCGTGGTGGGCGCCGGGTTGCCGCACCTGCCGGCCGTGTTGTCGGCCAGCAAGTCGTACTCGGAGCGGCTGTTCCGCTACGCCCGCATCGACCGCCTCGACCGGTCGGCCGCTGACGCCGCGCTGACCCGGCCGGCCCGCGACGAGGACGCCGACTTCGCCGACGACGCCCTGGAGGCGCTGTACCAGCGGACGGCCGGCTACCCCTACTTCGTGCAGGCGTACGGCAAGGTGGCGTGGGACGTCGCGCCGGCGTCGCCGATCACGGCGGCCGACATCGCGGTGGCCGCGCCCGAGGCCGAGTCGGAGCTGGCCGTCGGCTTCTTCGGGTCACGGTATGAGCGGGCCACCCCGGCCGAGCGCGAGTACCTGCGGGCGATGGCCGATGTCGAGGCCGGGCCGGACGACGCGGTGCCCACGTCGGCGGTGGCCGAGGCGTTGGGGCGCAATCCGCAGTCGCTGTCGCCGGCGCGCGACGCGTTGCTGAAGAAGGGGCTGGTCTACTCCGGGCAGCGCGGCCGCATCGCGTTCACCGTGCCGCACTTCGCGAAGTACCTGCGCACACAGGAATGAGCCCGGTTTTGGTCACCAGGCCGGATATACCGGACCTGGTGACCAAAACCGGAAAGGCGAACCTCAGCGCAGGTGCGCCGCCACGAGCATCCCGGCGAAGAAGCCCGGGCCGTCGGGCGTGCCGACCCCGGTCTCGTCGTCGTAGCCCTTGGTCGAGTGGAGCGTCGAGGACTGGACGTCGATCGTGCCCAGCTTGAAGTCGATGCCACCCGTTGCGTCCACACCGTTGGTGTACTCGGTGCGGATCTGTGCGATCGGCTTCTTCGGCGCCGCGATGTCGTGCAGCGCCGGCGTGCGAATCAGCCTGTAGTACAGCGGGTTCGCGAAGCCGAACTTGCGGTGTGCGAACTGGTTGGCCACCGCCATGACACCGGCCATCAGCGGCGACGACAGGCTGGTACCGCCGATGCGGTACTGGTCCCAGTGCGTGCCTTCGGGGAACACCTGCGTCTCGCCCACCAGGAAGCCGGTGTTCGGGTCACCCGGCATGGCGATGTCCGGCACGGCGCGCATCGGCGTCGAGCCGTTGTACTCCGAGATGGACGACGGCACGCGGCCCTTCTGGTAGAACGGCTGGCCGAACAGGACGCTCGTGCCGCCGCCACCGCCGGACGAGTAGGTGCCGGGCGGAGCCGGGTCCCACGCGCCGTTGGTCAGCTGCGAGTACGCAGTCTGCCAGCCGGCCTCCCACAGCCAGTTACCGTTCTTGCCGATGCCGACGCTGGTACCGCCGATGCCCGACACGAACGGCACGTCCGCCGGGAACTCCACCGTCTTGCTGGCCAGGTCGGTGCCGCCGGCCGTGTGGTCGCCGGCGTCGCCGCTGGAGAAGTTCACGGTGATGCCGGTCATCGCCGCCTCGAGCGCGAACTGGTTGTAGAAGTCGACGTAGTCCTGGCCGAGCAGGTTGATGTCGTCGATGCCGTCGGTCCACGAGTTGGTGATGATGTCGGCGACGTGGTTGTCGATCGTCTCGGCCCACGCCTCGTCCAGACCGCTGAGGCAGTCCGAGCCGCCGACGTAGACGATCTTGGCGCCCGGCGCCATGGCGTGCACCGCCTCGACGTCCAGCGTCTCCTCGCCGTACCAGCCGTTACCGCCGCACTCGTCGATGTTCGAGTAGCCGTCCGGCGGCGGGGTGATCTGGCTGAACTGCCCCGGCTTGAACAGCGGCTGGTGGTGGACCTGGTTGTACTTCTGCGCGTCCTCGAGGATCGTCGGCGCCGCGAAGGCGTCGGTGATCGCCACGGTCTCGCCCCGGCCGTCGATGCCGGCCCGCAGCAGGTTCGACTCGCCGTACGCCGACTGGTACTGCTGCGGCACGTAGCCGCACACCGCGTACGGCTGCGACTTGCCGTAGGCCTTCGGCTTGTCCTTGCCCACCTTCTGGCCGTAGTAGTCCGAGCAGGGCTGGACGCCGAACCGCGCACCGGCCGGCGGCCCGGGCAGGGTGTCGGCGTGGGTGTGGATCTGCGCGCCCTGGTCGACACCCAGGATGCCGTCGACCGCGTTGATCACCGTGGCCGGCGTGCTGGTGGGGAACGACAGCGCCGTCGAGTTCGAGCGCACCGTCTGACCCCGGTAGTTGTAGTTCTTCACCGTGGTCTTGAAGACCTTCTGCACCTGAGCGACGGTGCCGCTGGCCTCGACGTACATGCCACTAGGCAGCGTCTTGCGCAGCGTGAAGCCCTGCGAGCTCAGCCAGTTGCGCACGGCCACGACGTCCGAGCGGGTCGGGGCGTAGCGGGCGTTGAACTGCTGATTGGTCAGCCACCGGCCGTAGCTCGGGCTGTCCGGATCGGAAATGCGCTGCAGGGTGGCCTGGGCGTCCGGGGCGTTACGCAGCTTGAGCACGATGCCGAAGTTGACCTGCTGCGACGTGGCAGCGTTGCCCAACGTGTGGGCCTGCGAGGTCCACTTCGGCACGCTGTCCGGAACGGCGTGCGGCTGTGGAGTCGCCGACGCCGTCTGTGCAACGGCTGTGATCGCGGCTGCGGTCACGCCCGCGACGAGGCACGCTGTCACTCGCCGCGTGAGGGATGGGGGCATGCACATACCTCCGATGGGGTAGTCCTGGGTGACAATCCAACCGGTTAGCCAAGCGAAGCTTTCCCACGCGGTCAAGCACGGGAGTGTCGGTGGCACGGGTACGGTCACGGATATGACGACACCGCCGCCCCTTCAGGCCATCGATGAGAATTGGACGACCGGGCTAGCGGTCGTTGCACATCCTGACGATCTGGAATACGGCGCCGCCGCGGCGATCGCCCGCTGGACGGCCCAGGGCAAGACGATCAGCTACTGCCTGGCGACCAGTGGCGAGGCCGGCATCGACGCATTGGCGCCCGAGGAGGCCGGGCCGCTGCGTGAGAACGAGGAGCGCGAAGCCGCCGCCATCGTCGGCGTCGACACCGTCGAGTTCCTCGGCCATCAGGACGGCGTGCTCGAATACGGCCTGCCTCTGCGGCGCGACATGGCCCGGGCCATCCGGCGGGCCAAGCCCGAGATCATCATTACCGGCAACTACCGCGAGACGTTCGGCCCCGGCCTGCTCAACCAGGCCGATCACGTCGCAGCCGGACGGGCCGTCATCGACGCCATCCGCGACGCCGGCAACCGCTGGGTGTTCCGCGAACTGCTCGACGAGGGCCTCGAGCCGTGGAACGGCGTGCGGGCCGCATTCGTCAACGGTTCACCCGACGCCGCGCACGGCGTCGACGTCACCGATACGTTCGAGAGGGGCATCGCCTCGCTCAAGGCGCATGCGGCGTACCTGGCCGGGCTGGGCGGTGGCCCGATGTCCGAGCCCGAGGAGTTCCTCGAGTCGTTCGCGCGGATGACCGGCAGCCGGCTCGGCACCAAGTTCGCCACGGCGTTCGAGGTCGTGCCGTTCGGCTTCCCCGGCGCCGACGAGTCGGACAGCTAATTCGGCGGCTCGGCGTACCGGCGGATCCAGGCGTGCATGGCGATGCCGGCCGCGACCCCGGCGTTGATCGAGCGGGTCGACCCGTACTGGGCGATCGAGTAGACGGCGGACGCCGCGGCCCGCGCCTCGTCGGTGAGCCCGGTGCCTTCCTGTCCGAACAGCAGCAACGCGTTCGCAGGCAGGGCGGCCGATTCGAGCGGCCGGGCGCCGGGCAGGTTGTCGATCGCGACGATCGTGTAGTCGGGCGACGTCTCGACCAGTTCGGCCACCGTCGCAACGTGCCGGACGTGCTGGTACCGGTCGGTGACCATCGCCCCGCGGCGGTTCCATCGGCGTCGCCCGACGATGACCACCTCGCGGGCGAGGAACGCGTTGGCCGTGCGGACGACGGTGCCGATGTTCAGGTCGTGCCGCCAGTTCTCGATGGCGACGGCGAACGCGTGCCGCCGGGTGTCCAAGTCGGCGACGATGGCCTCGACGGTCCAGTACCGGTATCTGTCGAGGACGTTGCGCCGGTCGCCGTTGGCCAGCAGCTCGGCGTCGAAGCGCGGATCGTCCGGCCACGGCTCGGGATGCGGTCCGACCCCGACGCCGTCGAGGACGTCATCGTCCACTTAGGACAGTCCGAGGTCAGCCAAGCTGTATATCGCGCGGTAGTCCAGGCCGGCCTCGCGTACAGCCGCGCCGGCGCCCCGGTCGACGATCACCGCGACACCGACGACCTCCGCCCCGGCCTCGCGCAGCGCGTCGACGGCGGTCAGCACGCTCGAGCCCGTCGTCGAGGTGTCCTCGACGGCCAGCACGCGGCGACCGGCCACGTCCGGACCCTCGACCCGGCGCTGCATCCCGTGGGCCTTCTCCGCCTTGCGCACCACAAATGCGTCGACCTTGCCCCCCGAGGCGTGCAGCATGGCCGTACCCACCGGGTCGGCGCCCAGGGTCAGGCCGCCGGCCGCGTCGTACGCCCAGTCGGCAGTCAGGTCGAGCATCGCCCGTCCGACGAGCGGCGCCGCCTCGCGGTGCAGGGTGATCCGGCGCAGGTCGACGTAATAGTCGGCCTCCCGTCCGGACGACAGCACGACCTTGCCGTGCACGACGGCCA
>DATBER010000137.1:0-20320 GCA_036558905.1 Jatrophihabitantaceae bacterium
CTAGGACGCGCCCCCCAAGTCCTAGTAGATGCAGCCCTTCGCGGCCTGCTGCGCGGTGGTGACGCCGGTGCTCGATCTCGCGCTGGACGCCGAACTGGAAGGGCGCGCCTCCGGCGCCTTCGGACGAGCGCTGCCGGAGGACGCCGGGGTGGCCTTGCCGATCAGCGCGGCGATGCGAGCCTGCACCTGCGCAGGGTGCACTACGACGACGCTGCCGACATCCTCGTTCGCGAAGCCGTCGGTCGGGATGGTGGTGAACGACAGGTTGCCGGCGGTGAGGTCCTGCATCTGCGCGGCCAGTTTCAGCGGGTCGAGCGTGTCGTCCATGGTGAGCGACGACGACACCGCCTTGAGCAGCTTCTGCAGCTTGAACGGATTCAGCAGCACACCGCCGCTGGAAATCTTGCGGAACGCCGCGGACAGGAAGTACTGCTGCCGGTGGATCCGGTCGAGATCGCCGAGCCCGTCGGGATAGCCGTAGCGCTGCCGCACGAACGCCAGCGCCTGCGTGCCCTGGATCGTCGAGACGCCCTTGGGGAGGTGGATGCCGGAGTTGGGTTCCTTGACCGCGGCGCACATGTTCACGGGGACACCGTTGAGCGCGATGCTGATCCGATAGAAGCCGATCAGGTCTACCTGCACGAAGTGGTCGATCTTCAGACCGGTGAGGTTCTGAACCGTCTCGACCGCCAGCCGCGACGCCGTGCTCTTGTTGCCGTGCCCGTCGTTGTACCCGGACGCGTACGCCGAGTTGATCTTGTTCATGCCGTGGCCCGGAATCGCCACGTAGGAGTCGCGGGGGATGGCTATGACGGTGGCTTTGCGCCCGTCCGCCGGCACGTGCAACACCATCATCGTGTCGGTGTTGAGGCTGCCGCCGTCGCGCGTGGTGCCCAGCTGCTTGAGCTCGGCGTCGGTCGCCGTGGAGCGGTCGTCGTTGCCGACGATGAGGATGTTCTGGTCCTTACCGTCGACGTCGGGCAGCTTGGTGGCACCACCGCTCGGGGTGTCGTCGATCGCCGCGACCCGGGTGATGTGACTGGTGAAGTCGTTCCAGGTCGCCCAGGCCAGCCCGCTCAACACCAGCGCGCCGAGCGACACCAGCGACACCAGCGCGCGCGCCGCGACCCGCAGGCCCGGCCGAACGCCGCGCGTCTCGCGCCGCCGGTGCCCACCCCGGCCGGGCGCAGACCCAGATCGCTGCATATCGCCCGTCTCCCCCTTGCCCGGCGCTTCATCGGGCGTGAACGGCACGCGGCGAGGAAGGCCTCCTTTCCATTAGACGTTCGAATCGGCCGGCTTGGTTGCATGAATATTTACTGGGAATGCGCATCGTTGCGATGACGCCCGCGTACGCGCGCGACGTGGTGACCAGGCGCTATCCCGCGCCGTACGGCTGCTACGACATGACCGGTTGCGACCCGGGATTTCTCGCCGACCCCGGCAACGGGTTCTACGCCGTCGTCGACGACACGGGGTTGATCGGCTTGCGCTCCTTCGGACCCGATGGCCAGGTACCGGGCGGCGAATACGACTCGTCCGCCCTGGACACCGGCGGCGGACTGCGCCCGGAGCTGGTCGGGCAGGGCATCGGGCGCAGCGCGATCACGACCGGGTTGGCGTTCGGGCGCGAGCAATTCCGTCCCGGGGCGTTCCGGGTCACCGTCGCCGGCTTCAGCCGCCGAGCGCTGCGCGTGGTCACGTCGCTCGGCTTCCGCCCCGTCAGCCACTTCGCGGCCCTGACGAACGGTCGCCGGTACGAAGTGCTCGTTCGGCCGGAGTCGGCCTGGCCGGCGGACGGTCCTGGCGTATCACGGTAGCGATCCAGACCATCGGCTGGTTCGGGGCCACGCTCATCGGTGTCGCCCTGCTGACCGGCGAGTCCCGCAGCTGGGCTCACCAACCAGATCGTCGCGGCCTGCGTCCCCGCCGGCATCGGCTGGCTCATGGTCTCGACCGGCACGGAGTGATCGCCGACCGGCCCATCAGCCGGCCTCCGCGGGCAGCAGCTTGGCCAGCCGCAGCCGATTGATCCGGGTCAGCTCGCCGAGCACGACGCCGCGCTCGACCGCGGGGTCGTGGTCGAGGCGGGCGCGGCAGATCGCCAGCAACTCGTCGGCGCTCTTCCCGGTGGCGCATACCAGGTAGACGTGCCCGAACCGCTGCTCGTACGCGGTGTTGGCCGCGGCCAGCTGCGCCCGGACGTCCGCGTCCGCGCCGGCGCGGTCGAATAGGCGCGACTGCTCCTGCCGCGACCACGTGCCGTCACCGACCTGCTCGCCGATCCGGGGGTGGCCGGCCAGGGCCTCGTCGAGGCCGGTGGCGTCGAGCCCGGCCGTCGCCTCGTCCGAGGCGGCGCCGAGCGCGTTCAGGTCCGCATACGGCCGCCCGTCGACGATCGCGTCGATCCACGACCGGGCCGCGCAGCAATTGCCCAGCTGCGCGGCCAGCTCGTCCGCCGGGGTGGCGTTGAGGCGGTCCAGCACGGTCAGTCCGCCACCGTCTGGTGCAGGCGCGTCGGCGCTCCCCCGTGCGGGACGTCGACCGCGACGGCTCCCTCGCTGAGTGCGGCCTGCACGGCGCCGGTTCGGGTCCGGCCGGTCGTCCAGTGGTTGAAGACCAGGTTCAGCACGAAGACGACGATGACCGTGGCGGTGATGCTCGAGCCGAAGATCACCTGGAAGTCCTTCGGGAACTTGTCGTAGAAGGTCGGGTCGAAGGCCGGCAGCAACCCGACCGCCAGCGACGCCGCGACGATCAGCAGGTTGTTGTTGCCCTCGAAGTTGACCTTGTGCAGCGTCTGGATGCCGACCGCGGTCACCATCGCGAACATGACGGTCGCGCCGCCGCCGATGACCGGCCCGGGCAGGTCGGCGACGATCTGGCCGACCTTGGGGATCAGCCCGAGCGCCAACAACAACGCGCCGCACACGGTGACGACCCACCGGCTGCGAACCTTGGTCAGCCCGACCAGCCCGACGTTCTCGGCGAACGCGGTGTCGGGGAAGGAGTTGGTGAACGACGCCAGCACGGCGGACAGGCCGTCGGTGGCCAGGCCGCGGGCCAGGTCGTCGGGGGTGACGTCCTTGCCGGTCAGCTCGCTCACGGCCAGCATGTCGGCCGTCGACTCGGTGTAGGTCACGACCATGACGATGCACATCGTGATGATCGCGGCCACCGAGAACTTCGGAGCCCCGAAGTGGAAGATGTGCGGCGCACCGAACCAAGCGGCGTCCTTGACGTTGCCGAAGTCGACCAGGTGCATGGCCGCCGCCACGACGGTGCCGATGACCAGGCTGAGCAGCACCGCGATCTGGCTGACGAATCCGCGGAAGCTGCGGGTGATCACGAGGATCGCCAGGATCACCAGGCCGGCCAGCGCGATCCGGCCGACGCTGCCGACGTACTTGTCACCGTTGTGGGCGTCGCCGTAGATCAGCGAGATGTCGGCGCCGCCCAGCGACAGGCCGATGATGCAGATGACCGTGCCCGACACGAGCGGCGGGAAGAACCGGATCACCCGCGAGAACGGCTTGGCGATGAGCAGACCGAAGAAGCCGGACACCAGCATCGCCCCGTAGACGTACGGCAAGCCGGCCCGGCCGCCGTACTGCGACGCGATGATGATCATCGGATTGAGCACGGTGAACGTTGCCCCGGCGACGACGGGCAGCCGCACGCCGAACAGTTTCGAGATGCCGGCCGACTGGATGATCGTCGCGATGCCGGACACCAGGAGGTCCGCGCTGACCAGGACGGCGATGTCGTGCGAGTTCAGCCCGATCGCGGGTCCGACGATCAGCGGTACCGCCACCGCACCCGCGTACATGATGAAAAGGTGCTGCAGGCCGAAAACGACCAGTTTGTGCGTCGGCAGCGCCTGGTCCACGGGATGAACGCGGCGGGACGCGGAATTCAGCGACATGGGACCTCCGGTTGCCAACGTCGTGGCCGAATCTTCCGCAAAGCGGATAACTGTTTTCGCTTTGCAGATAAGTTAGCTGCGTCACAACAGTGGGTCAAGGGGTCTGGAGGCATGTGTTCACCCGATGTCGTGGCATTGCGGGGAATGGGCGCCACGACCGGCGACGTCACACCGTGGTTGGAAGCGCGCCGCTATGAGCGCAAAAGCGCGGTCAGTCGACAGCTGTGCCGAGCGACGGGCGGGCCCCCACCGCCAGCTCGGCGCTGACCTGCTGCGCCGCGCCCTGAAGCATCGGCGCCGCCTTCGCGACGACGTCGTCGGACATGCGTGGCAGCGGGCCCGACGCGGACAGGGCCATCGCCCGCGGGGAGTCGGGTACGACCACGGCGACGCAGCGCACGCCGAGTTCCTGCTCACCGTCGTCGAGGGCGTAGCCGCGCTCGCGCACGCGCTGCAGGTCGGCGAGGAACTCGTGCGGATCGGTGATCGTGTGCTCGGTGCGCCGGGACATGCCGGTGCGCTTGAGCAGCTCGAGCACCTCCTGATCCGACTGCACGGCCAGCATCGCCTTGCCGACCGCGGTCGTGTGCGGCTCGGCCCGGCGGCCGACCTCGGTGAACATCCGCATGAAGTTCTGCGACGGCTGCACCTGGGCGACGTAGACGATCTCCTCGCCGTCGAGCACGGCCAGGTTCACCGATTCGCCCAGCTCATCGACCACTCGCTGCATGTACGGATGGGCCAGCGTGCCCAGCCGCTTGGTGCTGCCGTCGGCCAGCCGCATAAGCCGCGGACCGAGCGAGTACTGCCGCGACGGCTCCTGGCGGACGTAGCCGAGGTCGACGAGGGTGCGGACCAGGCGGTGGATCGTGGCGAGCGGCAGCCCGGAGTCGGCGGCGAGCTGGGACAGGCCGATCACGCCGCCGGCGTCGGCCATCGCCTCGAGAATGGCGAAGGCCCGGTCGAGCGACTGGACGCCGCCCCGGGTACGGCCGGCGGAGTCGTCAGCTGCCACTGGATCTCCCTGTCCGAACGGCGCTCGAGCCGCTAACGATAACAGATTTCCGCATCTCGGAAGAGCGCCGACTCAGCCTTTCACGGTCACGCCGTCCACCCACACGCGCGCGACGTCCGGCGAGCTCGCGAGCGCGAACAGCTTGGCCACCGCGCCCTCCGCATCGGCGGCATGCCGCAGCCCGACGTCGAGCGGCGTGGCCGGTTCGGGGCGCACCCAGACGGCGTCGAACCGTTTGCCGACGGACAGGTCGCCCACCTGCTCGGCCAGGTCCAGGGCCGCCGCGCCGGCCGCCGTGGCGAGGTAGAGCAGGTGCGTCGGCGTGAGCAGAACGCCGTCCGGCCCACGCAGCCGCTGGACGAAGTAGGCCTGCAGGCCCTCCTTGAACAGCGACGGCCCGGTGCCGGCGCCGACGTCGGTGCCGAGGGCGACCGGGACACCGTGGGCGACGTGCCGGTCGAGTGCGAACAGGCCGCTGCCCAGGGCGCAATTGCTAGTCGGGCAGTGGGACACGGCGGCGCCGGAGCGGGCCAGCAGTTCCATCTCGCCGTCGGTCGCGTGCACGTTGTGGGCGAGCACGGTCCGCGCGCCGACCAGGCCGTGCTTGTCGTAACTGTCCAGGTAGCTGCCCCCGAACAGGTCCTGCACCCGGCTGACCTCGGCCGGATTCTCGTTGATGTGCGAGGTGAGCCAACTGCCCGCGAGGTCGGCGTGCAACGCACCGCACGAGTCGAGCAGGTCGCCGCTGCACGACAGCGAGAACCGTGGCGTGACCGCATACCGCGCCCGGCCGGTGCCGTGCCAGCGCTCGGCCAGGGCCCGGCCCTCCTCGTAGGCCCGCCGGGGTGTCGTGCGCAGGTCGGCGTGAAGCAGCCGGTCGCTGACGACGAGGCCGCTCGTGATCCGCAGCCCGGCTGTAGACGCCCCGTCGAACAGCGCATCGACGGCCGGGGCGAAGTGCGAGCCGAAGACGAGCGCCGTCGTGGTGCCCGCGTCGAGCAGCCCATGGACGAACTCGCCGGCGACGGCGCGCGCGTAGCCGACATCGGCGAAGCGCGCCTCCTCGGGCAGCGCGCACCGCTCCAGCCAGTCCAGCAGGGGGAGGCCGAGAGCGCCGATGATGCGAAGCTGCGGGAAGTGCACGTGCGTGTCGATGAGGCCCGGCAGCAGGACGCCATCTCGCAGGTCGACCACTTCGTCGGCCGGGCGCCGTGCCCGTACCTGCGTGTATGGTCCGCGGTCGACGATCTCGCCCCGCTCGACGGCGAGACCGGCGTCGGCGTCCGCGCGCAACTCGCCGCCGGTGAACGGATCGTCCGGGGTGTCGACGACCTGGGCGCGGTAGATCGTCACGGCGTCTCCGAGCCAGTGGGCGCCGCCGCCCGCTCGAAGGTCCGCAACAGGTCGGCTGCCACGCTGACCGCGATCGTCGCGGGTTCCTTGCCGGTGATCTCGGACAGGCCGATCGGCGTTGTGATCCGATCGATTGCCTCGGGTGGATGGCCACCCTCGTCGGCCAGCCGCTTGCGGAACCGCGCCCACTTGGCGGCCGAGCCGATCAGCCCGATCGAGGCGAAGTCGCCGTGGCGCAGCACGGCGTCGCACAGGGCGGCGTCCTCGGCATGGTCGTGCGTCATGATCAGGACGTGCGTGCCGGCCGGCAGCTCGCCCAGCACGATCTCGGGCAGGACCGGCACGTGATGCACGTGTACGCGCGCGATCGCGTCGGCCAGTACGGCCAGGCGTTCCTCGGCCAATTGCTCAGCCCGGCTGTCGATCAGGTACAGGTCCAGGTCGTGGCGGGCCAGGATGCGGGCGAGTTCGAGGCCCACGTGGCCGACCCCGAAGATCGCGACGGCCGGCGCGACGGGCAGCGGTTCGAGCAGCATCGTCACCTCGCCGCCACAGCACTGCACGCCGTGCTGGTAGGTCGCCTTGTCGGAGAGCGACGAGGTGATCGTCTCGGGCTCGACGCTGCGCGCCACGATGAGCTCGCGGGCCCGGTCGATGGCGACCGCCTCCAGGTTGCCGCCACCGATCGAACCCGAGGTACTCGTCGCGGTGACGACCATCTTCGCGCCCGCCCGGCGCGGCGCGTGGCCACGCACTGTCGTGAGAGTGACGAGCACGCCGGGCTCGCGGCGCTCGCGCAGTCGCGCGACGGCATCCAGCCAGGCTGTATCAGCCATGAGCCGCCTCCAGCACCCTCTCGACGACGCCCTCGGTGCGGGCGGCGTCCAGCGCCCAGTACACGGCCTCCGGCGTGGCCGGCGACGCGAGCTCGACGCAAACGCCGGTCGGCCCGAACGCGGCCGCGGCCTGGCGCAGCGCCTCACGGACCGAGAAGGCGAGCATCAGCGGCGGTTCGCCCACCGCCTTCGAGCCGTACACCACGCCCTCTTCGGCGGCGTCGGGCAGCAGCGTGACGTTGAAGACCTCGGGCATCTCGGAGAAGCTCGGCAGCTTGTAGGTGCTCGCCGCCTGGGTGAGCAGCCGCCCGTCCTCGGGGTGCCAGCGCAGGTCCTCGAGCGTGAGCCAGCCGGCTCCCTGCACGAAGCCGCCCTCGATCTGGCCGAGGTCCACCAACGGCGAGAGGCTGTCGCCGACGTCGTGGACGATGTCGACGCGCCGGGTGCGGTACGCGCCGGTGAATCCGTCGACCTCGACCTCGGCCGCCGCGGCGCCGTAGGCGAAGTACTTGAACGGCGAGCCCCGGAACGCCTTCGCGTCCCAGTGCAATCCCTCGGTGCGGTAGAACCCGGCCGCGGACAGGTGGACCCGCTGCTGGTACGCGGTGCGGACGAGGTCGTCCCACGCCAACTCGTCGGTACCGCCCAGCACGCGGGCCACGCCGTCGACGATGCGCACGTCGACCGGGTTGCCGCCGAGCACGCTCGCGGCGACGGGCCGCAGCCGTTCCCGGATCTGCTCGCAGGCGTTCTTGACCGCACCGCCGTTCAGGTCGGCGCCCGAGCTCGCCGCGGTGGCCGACGTGTTCGGCACCTTGTCGGTACGGGTGGGCGCGAGCCGCACCTGCCGCAACGGGAGGCCGAGCGTGGTGGCCGCGACCTGCAACATCTTCGTGTGCAGTCCCTGGCCCATCTCGGTGCCACCGTGGTTGATCAGCACGGAACCGTCGCGGTACACGTGCACCAGCGCACCGGCCTGGTTGAACGTGGTGAGGTTGAACGAGATGCCGAACTTCACCGGCGTGACCGCGATCGCGCGCTTGGTGTGCGGGTGCGCCGCGTTGAACCGGTCGATCTCGCGCTGCCGCTCGACGACGTCGCCGCGGCGGATGACCTCGTCCCATACGGTGCTGAGTCGCTCGGCGTGACGAACCGGCTGGCCGTACGGGGTGGTCTGGCCCGCGGTGTAGAAGTTGCGCCGGCGCAGCTCCATCGGATCCAGTCCGAACCGGGGCGCGCACCGCCCGAGGATGTCCTCGAGCACCAGCATTCCCTGCGGACCGCCGAAGCCCCGGAACGCCGTGTTGGACGTCTTGTTCGTCTTGGCGATGCGCCCGTGCACGCGGATGTGCGGGACGTAGTAGGCGTTGTCGACGTGGCACAGCGCCCGGGCCAGCACCGGTTCGGACAGGTCCAGGCTCCACCCGCCGTCGGCGGTCAGCGTCGCATCGAGCGCCTGCAGCCGGCCGTCGGCGTCGAAGCCCACCCGCCACGTCGCGTGGAAGCCGTGCCGCTTGCCGGACATGGTGAGGTCCTGCGTGCGGTTCAGCCGCAGCCGCACCGGACGCCGGGTGAGCACCGCCCCGAGCGCGGCGATCGCTGCGAAGCCGTGCGGCTGCATCTCCTTGCCGCCGAAGCCGCCGCCCATGCGCAGGCACTGCACGGTGACCTCGTGACTGCGGCGGGCCAGGACGTGGGCGACGATCTCCTGCGTCTCGGACGGGTGCTGCGTGCTGCTCTGGACGAACACCTGCCCGCTCTCGTCGACGTGCGCGAGCGCTGCGTGGGTTTCGAGGTAGAAGTGCTCCTGGCCGGAGAACTCGAACTCGCCGGTGAGGACGTGAGCCGAGCGGGCGAATCCCTCGTCGATGTCGCCGCGCTCAAGGCACGGCCGCGCGCCCTGGAAGCTACCGGCATCGATCGCGTCCCGCACGGTGATCAGTGCGGGGAGTTCCTCGACCTCGACCTCGACCGCCGCGGCCCCGAGCCGGGCCGCCTCGAGCGTCTCGCCGAGCACCCAGCACACGGCGTGCCCGTTGAACATCACCTCGGTCGGGAACAGCGGCTCGTCGTGCTTGATGCCGGCGTCGTTGACGCCCGGGACGTCGGCCGCGGTCAGCACGCGCACGACGCCCGGCACGGCCAGCGCCGGCTCGGTGCACAGGGCGGTGACGCGGGCGTGCGCGTACGGCACCTGCACCGGATAGGCGTGCAGCACGTCGCGGGTGCGCTGCACGAGGTCGTCGGTGTAGAGCGCCGCGCCCGTCACGTGCAGGGCCGCGCTCTCGTGCGGGATCGGGGCCCCGACCGCGGGGTTCGCCGGCCGCTCGGACAGGGCGCTCATGCGGGCACCTCCTCCGCCGTCTCGGCTTGCAGTTTCAGCAGGCTCTGGCCGAGCATTGCCGCCCGATAGCGCGCGCTCGACCGGTGGTCGTCCAGTGGCGTTCCCTCGGCCCGCAGCACGGCCGCAGCGGACTGCGCGGTCGCGGCGGTCCACGGCCGGCCGATCAGCGCGGCTTCGGCGTCGCGGGCGCGGATGGGCGTCGCGGCCACGCCGCCGAGTCCGATGCGGGCACTGCGCACCACGCCGTCGGCGATGTCGAGGGCGAAGGCGACGGCCACGCTGGAGATGTCGTCGAAGCGGCGCTTGGCAATCTTGTGGAACGCGGCCACCGGCGCCAGGGGCAACGGGATGCGCACCGCGCGGATCAGCTCGTCGGGCCGCCGCACGCTCTGCCGGTAACCGGTGAAGTAGTCGGCCAACGGCACCTTGCGCTCGCCGTCGGCGTCGACCAGCACGACGCTCGCGTCGAGGGCGAGCAGTGCCGGCGGGGCGTCGCCGATCGGCGAGCCGGTGCCGAGGTTGCCGCCGAGGGTGGCGCCGTTGCGGATCAGCCGGGACGCGAATTGCGGGAAGAGCTGGTCCAGCAGGGGCACTCGCCCGGCCAGCCGGCGCTCGACCTCGGTCAGCGACAGGGCCGCGCCCACCTCGATGACGTCCTCGCCGATCGCGAGCTCGCGCAGCTCGGGCAGCTGGTCGATCGCGACGACGCATTCGGCCCGGCCGCCGCGCAGGTTGACCTCCACGCCCCAGTCGGTGCAGCCGGCTATCGGCATCGCGTCGGGCCGCTCGCGCAGGACGCGAACCGCCTCGGACAGCGTCGCGGGCCGGACGAACGTGCGCCCGTCCTCGGTCAGTGAGGTGGCGGCACCGAGCGGGGCCGGCCCGGCCCGGCGCCCGGCGAGCGGGTCGGTGGCCTCGGGGGTGCCCAGCGCGTAGGCCGCGTCGCGGATGGGGCGGTAGCCGGTGCAGCGGCACAGGTTGCCGCTCAGGGCGTGCAGGTCGAAGCCGTTCGGGCCGTGCTCGCCGCCGTTGGCCGTCGCAGCCGCGACGCGATCGGGCCGGTAGTACTCGGCCGCTATGCTGCACACGAACCCGGGCGTGCAATAGCCGCACTGCGACCCGCCCCGCACCGCCATTTCGCGCTGTACCGGGTGCAGCGCGTCCGGGGTGCCGAGGCCCTCGGCGGTCACGATCTCCTGCCCGTCCAGCGCGGCGGCCGGCACCAGACAGGCGTTGATCGCGACCCACTCGGTGGGCGCGGCCACCCCGGGCCGGGCCACCAGCACGGCGCAGGCGCCGCACTCGCCCTCGGCGCAGCCTTCCTTGCCGCCGGTCAGGCCCTGGTCGCGGACCAGGTCCAGCAGCGTGGTGTGAACCGGGATGTGGGACAGCGCGACGGGCTGTCCGTTGATGTGGAGTTCGGCCGGTGCCATGACACATTCCTCCGCTCGGCCTAGGGCGTATTGCCAGACCCCATGCCCTGCTGCGCGACGCCCAGGCACGGGATCTGCTTCGTTGTCGTCGTCGGCGGTTGGCGCTGGCGTACCGCAGCCACTGCTCTCCTCCTCCGCCTCGCACCTCACGCACCTGACCGCCGCTCGCGACGAGCCGGGGTCAGGCAACACGCCCTAGTCCGCCGAATGTAACTGTCGTCGCGATGCGACGGAAGGGCTTTTGGAAAATAGTTTCCGCATCGTGAATCAGAATGGGTGACGAAGCGGCATGTGCCGGTTCACGTCCTTATAGAGCAGGTATCGGAACCGGCCCGGGCCGCCGGCGTAGCAGGCCTGCGGGCAGAACGCGCGCAGCCACATGAAGTCGCCCGCTTCGACCTCGACCCAGTCGCGGTTGAGCAGGTACACCGCCTTGCCCTCCAGGACGTACAGACCGTGCTCCATAACGTGGGTCTCCGGGAACGGGATCGCCGCCCCTGGCTCGAAGGTCACGATGTTGACGTGCATGTCGTGGCGCAGGTCGGCCGGGTCGACGAACCGGGTGGTGCCCCACCGGCCGTCGGTACCCGGCATCGGGATCGGTTCGACGTCGCGCTCGTTCGTCACGAACGGCTCGGGCGCCTCGATGCCCTCCACGCGCTGATACGCCTTGCGGATCCAGTGGAAGCGGGCCGCCGCCGCCCGAGTGTTGCGCAGCGCCCACTCCGTCCCGGGCGGCAGGTAGGCGTAGCCCCCGGCCGTCAGCGTGTGCCGTCTACCGGCGACGGTCAGCCGCACGCTGCCGTCGACGACGAACAGCACCGCCTCGGCCGCGGGGTCGGCCTCGGGCCGGTCGCTGCCGCCGCCCTTCGCCACCTCGACGATGTACTGCGAGAAGGTCTCGGCGAACCCGGACAGCGGGCGGGCGATCACCCACAGGCGGGTGTCGTCCCAAAACGGCAGGTAGCTGGTGACGATGTCGGTCATCGTCCGCCTGGGCAGCACCGCGTACGCCTCGGTGAAGACGGCCCGATCGGTGGTGAGCTCGGTCTGGCCGGGCAGCCCGCCGCGGGGCGCGTAGTAGCGACTCATCGGGTTCCTCTCCTCAGCAACCGGCCGCGGGGCGGGCCGTCCGGGGCGATGCGCTCGCCGCGCAGCCAGGTCTGGCGCACCGCGCCGGTGAGGCGCTGCCCCGCGTAGGGGCTGACCGGGTGGCGGTGCCACAGCCGGGCCGGGTCGACGTCGAACTCCGCGTCCGGGTCGAGCACGCACAGGTCGGCGTCGGCGCCCACCCCGATGCGCCCCTTGTGGGCCAGCCCGACGCGGTCGGCCGGGTTGGTCGCCATCCACCGGACGACGTCGACCAGGGTGTGGCCCCGCCGGCGCGCCGCGGTCCAGACGGCCGGCAGACCGAGCTGCAGCGACGCGATGCCGCCCCAGGCGTCGGCGAAGTCGCCGGTGTCGAGGCGCTTGAGCTCGGGCGTGCTCGGCGAGTGGTCGGACACGATCAGGTCGATGTCGCCGCCGGCCAGGCCGGCCCACAGCCGGTCCTGGTTGTCGCGATCGCGGATGGGCGGGCAACACTTGAACTGCGTCGCGCCGGCCGGCACCGACTGCGCGTCGAGCGTCAGGTAGTGCGGGCAGGTCTCGACCGAGACGTCGAGGCCGTCGGCCCGGGCCCGGTGCAACGCGGGCAACGCATCGGCGCTCGACAGATGCAGCACATGCGCGCGCCCGCCGGTGGTGCGCGCCGCGCCGATCACCCGCTCGACGGCGCGGTACTCGACCCGGGCCGGGCGCGACCGCAGGAACGTCTCGTATGCGCGACCACCGGCGGCGGGCGCCTCGGCCAGAGCCGCCGCGTCCTCGGCGTGGACGATCAGCAGCGCGCCGAGCCGGGCCGTCTCGCGCATCGCGGCGACGAACGCGTCCGGATCCAGCGGCGCGAACTCGGGCACCCCGGAGTCCACGAGGAAGCACTTGAAACCGAAGACCCCGGCACGGTGGAGTGGGCGCAGCGCGTCCAGATTGCCCGGCACGGCCCCGCCCCAGAACCCGACGTCGACGTGGGCCTGGCCGCGGGCGGCGTCGCGCTTGAGCTCCAGCGCATCGACCGTCGTGGTCGGCGGGATGCTGTTCAGGGGCATGTCGACGATGGTCGTGACACCGCCGGCCGCGGCCGCGCGGGTGGCCGTGTCGAAGCCCTCCCACTCGGTGCGGCCCGGCTCGTTCACGTGCACGTGGGTGTCGACGAGGCCGGGCAGCAGCACGTGACTGCTCGGCAGCACGACCTCGTGAACCGCGTCGAGCGAGGCGTCGCGTCCGGCTATGACGGCGACGCGCCCGTCGGCGACACCGACCGCGCCGGCACGCTCGGCCCCGCCGACCACGACCCGGTCGGCCCGGATGACGTGATCGAGCCTCATCGCAACTCCGGACGGTCGGCAATACGCGCGCCGATGCGCTCGAGCAGCGGGCCGGGGCCGGCCAGCGCCTCCTGCTCGGAGCCGGCCTCGTCGAGCAGCGCGTACACCGCGTCGAACCCGGCCTGCTCCGCCCGGCCGTCGTCGAGGCGCGAGCGGCCCACCACGGCGACGACGGGCACACCCTTGCCGGCCGCCGACTCGGCCACGCCGGCCGGTGCCTTGCCGCGCAACGTCTGCTCGTCGAGCGCCCCCTCACCGGTCACGACCAGGTCGGCGCCGGCCAGTCGGGCCGGGAAGTCGACCATCTCGAGCACCAGCCGGACGCCGGGGCGCAGCCGGCCGCCCAGCACGGCAACCGCCGCGAAGCCCACACCGCCCGCCGCGCCCGCGCCCGGATCGTCGCGATGATCGGCGCCGGTGGCCGCGGCGACCACGTCGGCCCAGCGGCCGAGCGCCGCGTCGAGCTCGCGCACCTGGACCGGGTCGGCGCCCTTCTGCGGTCCGTACACGGCCGCCGCGCCGTGCGGGCCGGTGAGCGGGTTGTCGACGTCGCAGGCCACGTCGAGCCGAGCGGTGGCCAGCCGGCTCAGGTCGAGCTCGGCCACCGTGCGCAGTGCGGCGCCGCCCGGGCCGATCTCGTTCCCGGCGCCGTCCAGGACGCGCGCGCCGAGCGCCTGCACCAGGCCCGCTCCCCCGTCCGTCGACGCGCTGCCCCCGATGCCGAGGACCACGCGCGCACAGCCGGCGTCGAGCGCGGCCCGCAGCACCAGCCCGACGCCGCGAGTGGTCGCCGTCATCGGCGCCCGCGACTCGCCGAGAAGAGCCAGCCCCGCGACGGCGGCCAGCTCGACCACCGCCTCGTCGCCGCGCCGCGCGTAGTGGGTGCGCACCGCGTCGCCGGTCGGCCCGACGGCGTCGACGGCGACCCGCTCGAATCCCGCGCTGACGCACGCGTCGAGCAGGCCATCGCCACCGTCGGCCACTGGCGCGGTCACCACCTCTATGTCCGGCCGGCGCGCGCGGATCCCCGCCGCCAGGTGCGCCGACACCTCAGCGGCGGTCAGCGACCCCTTGAACTTGTCCGGGGCCAGCAACACCCTCGCCATCAGTCCAGATTGGCGTACGTGGCGGTGGGCGCGTCGACGGCGGAATTCGCCAGCTCTTCGAACTCGGTGATGTTGTCGATCTCCAGGCCCATCGAGACATTGGTGACCCGTTCCAGGATCACCTCGACGATTACCGGCACCCGGTACTCGGCGGCCAGCTTCTTCGCCTGTTCGAGCGCGGGCAGGATCTCGTCCGGTTCGAAGACCCGGACCGCCTTGCAGCCCAGGCCCTCGGCCACCTTGACGTGGTCGACGCCGTAGCCACCGACCTCCGGCGAGTTGACGTTGTCGAAGGACAGCTGCACGCAGTAGTCCATGTCGAACGCCCGCTGCGACTGGCGGATCAGGCCGAGGTAGGCGTTGTTCACCAGCACGTGGATGTACGGGATGTTGAACTGCGCACCGACCGCCAGCTCCTCGAGCATGAACTGGAAGTCGTAGTCGCCGGACAGCGCCACCACCGTGCTGTCCGGATCGGCGGTCGCGACGCCGAGCGCGGCCGGAACCGTCCAGCCGAGCGGCCCGGCCTGGCCCGCGTTGATCCAGTGCCGCGGCCGGTACACGTGCAGCAGCTGCGCGGCCTGGATCTGGGACAGGCCGATCGTGCTGACGTAGCGCACGCCCGGCCCGAAGGCGCGGTTCATCTCCTCGTAGACGCGCTGCGGCTTGATCGGCACGACGTCGAAGTGCGTGCGGCGCAGCATCGTCCGCTTGCGCTCCTGGCACTGCTGCGCCCAGGCGGTGCGGTCGGGCAGCCGGCGATCACGCGCGGCCTGCACGAACAGCTCCAGCGCGGCCCCCGCGTCGGACGCGATGCCGTAGTCGGGCGCGAACACCCGCCCGATCTGGGTCGGCTCGATGTCGACGTGCACGAACGTGCGGCCACGGGTGTACGTGTCGATGCCGCCGGTGTGCCGGTTGGCCCAGCGGTTGCCGATGCCGAGCACGAAGTCGGCGGCGAGCAGGCTCTCGTTGCCGTAGCGGTGCGAGGTCTGCAGTCCCACCATGCCGGCCTGCAGCGGATGGTCGTCCGGGATTGCGCCCCAGCCCATGAGGGTCGGCACCACCGGCACACCGGTCAGCTCGGCGAACTCAACGAGGCGCTCGGCGGCGTCGGCGTTGATGACCCCGCCGCCGGCGACGATCAGCGGGCGCTCGGCGGCGCCCAGCAGGTCGAGCGCCTTGTCGATCTGCGCCCGGGTGGCCCGCGGCCGGTACACCGGCAGCGGCTCGTACGTGTCGACGTCGAACTCGATCTCGGCCAGCTGCACGTCGATCGGCAGGTCGATCAGCACCGGCCCGGGCCGGCCCGACCGCATAAGGTGAAACGCCTGCTGGAACGTGCCAGGGACCTGCGCCGGTTCGAGCACCGTCACCGCCAGCTTCGTCAACGGCGCGGCGATCGCGGCAATGTCGACCGCCTGAAAGTCCTCCTTGTGCAGCTTGGCCACCGGCGCCTGCCCGGTTATGCACAGGATCGGGATCGAGTCGGCACGGGCCGAGTAGAGACCCGTGATCATGTCCGTGCCGGCCGGGCCGCTCGTGCCGATGCACACGCCGATGTTGCCGGGCGCGGCCCGCGTGTAGCCCTCGGCCATGTGCGAGGCGCCCTCGACGTGGCGGGCCAGCGTGTGGTGCAGGCCCCGGTTGAGACGCATCGCGTTGTAGAACGGGTTGATCGCTGCCCCGGGCAGGCCGAAGACGTGCGACACCCCTTCCCTCTTCAGGATCTCCACTGCGGCCTGGGCCGCGGTCATGCGTGCCATGTGCGCTCTCCTATCCCGCGGCCCGCCCGGCTCGCCCGGCCAGGCGCTCGACGCCGCGCAGCAGCGCCGAGTGGTCCAGGCCGCCGTCGCCGTTGGCCCGCGCCGAGGCCATGAGCTGGGCGACGATCGCGCCGACCGGCAGCACCACGCCGGCCTCGCGCGCGGCCGAGGTGACGATGCCCATGTCCTTATGGTGCAGGTCGATGCGGAAGCCGGGCGCGAA
The DNA here is from genome assembly GCA_036558905.1 of Jatrophihabitantaceae bacterium. Lineage (GTDB taxonomy): Bacteria > Actinomycetota > Actinomycetes > Mycobacteriales > Jatrophihabitantaceae > DASXRA01. Next base: position 16,428 of record DATBER010000137.1, read on the forward strand.
CGAGCGGGCGAGCATGTTCGGCCGCTTCTGGTCCAGCACCTTCGAGCCGGCCAGCCCCCCGGCGAGCACGTCGAGCGCCGCCTCGGTGTCGACGCCGTACGCCTCGAGGAACACCAGCGCCTCGGCGAGCACCTGGATGTGCGTCCCGACGATGAGCTGGTTGGCGGCCTTGACGGTCTGCCCGGCGCCGTTCGGGCCGACGTGCACGATCGTCTTACCGACCACGTCGAACACCGGCCGGGCCGCGGCGAAGTCGGCCGCGTCACCGCCGACCATGATCGACAACGTGGCGTTCTCGGCGCCCGCCTCGCCGCCGGACACCGGCGCGTCGAGCACCCGGAAGCCCTTCTCCCTGCCCGTCGCGGCCAGCTCGACCGTGACGTCCGGGCGGATGCTGGAGAAGTCGATCACCAGCGTGCCGGGCTTGGCCGTGGCGAACACACCGTCGTCGCCGAGCAGGACGTCCTCGACGTCCGGCGAGTCGGGCACCATGACGGCGACGATCTGGGCGTCGCTCACCGCGTCGGCGATCGACTCGGCCTTACGCCCGCCGGCCGCGACGAGCGGCCCGCTGCGGTCGTGCGACTTGTTGTGGCCGCTCACTTGATAGCCGGCCCGCTGCAGGTGCACGGACATGGGGCTGCCCATGATGCCCAGGCCGATGAAGGCAACGTTGGTCATGTGATCACTCCTGTATCGGTGCGGCCCGCCGCTCGCGCGGGAGCCACGCCAGGCTGCTCTCGGTGTCGGTGGCCGGCTTGTACTCCAGGCCGACCCATCCGGCGTAGCCCCCGGCGGCCAGCTCCCCGAGGTAGCGGTCGATGTCTAGCCGGCCGGTGCCGGGTTCGCCCCGCCCCGGGCAGTCGGCGATCTGCACGTGCGCGGTGACGTCGACGTGCTTGGCGATCGCCGCGTCGAGGTCGTCGCCGTTGTTGGCGAGGTGGAACAGGTCCATCAGCAAGCCGATGTTCGATCGCCCGGTGGCCCGTACCGCCTCCACCACAGCCACCGCGTCGGCGGCGGTACGCAACGGGTACGGCTTCGGACCACTGACCGCCTCGACCAGAACGGTGGCCCCGATCTGAGCGGCCGCGTCCACAGCCTGGCTGAGGTTCTCGCGGGCAAGGGCGTCCTGCTCTTCGGGCGAGGCGTCGTCGACCCGGTTGCCGTACAGCGCATTGAACGCCGAGACGCCCAGGCGCCGGCCGATGTCGACGGCGACCTCGATGTTGTCGCGGAACTGCGCGGAGCGCGCCGGGGTCGACAGCACGCCGCAGTCCGGCCCGGCCAGATCGCCGCCGAAGAAGTTCAGGCCGACGAGCTGGACACCGGCTTCGTCGACCGCTCGCACGAACGCGTCGACGTCGGCGTCGGGCGGCACGGGCTGATCCGGCCAGGGCCACCAGAACTCGACGGCCTCGAAGCCGGCCGCCCGGGCGGCAGCGGGGCGTTCGAGCAACGGCCGCTCGGTGAAGAGCATCGAGCAGTTGGCCAGATACCGCACAAGGCCTCCTAGTGTCCCGACTCAGAAAATCCACGCGTCGCCTGCGCGGCCAGAATCTGCGCTCGCTGCGTTGTCGTCGTCGGCAGGACAGCCCAAGTACAGCTCTCCTCCTCCGCCTTGCGAGCCCACACCTGGATCACCGGACTTATTCGCCCAATTCCCGGCGCGGGGCACTAGACGAACGACGGCACGGCCAGCCACGCGTCGCCGGCGTCGGCCGCGCCGTCGCGGATGACGGTGGCCTCGATCAACCCGTACGGACGGTCGGCCGCGATGAACACCTCGCCGTTGTTCTCGACGCCGAAGGGGGCGAGGTCGACGAGGAAGTGGTGCTTGTTCGGCGCCGAGAACCTGATCTCGGCCACCTCGTCGCTGGTCTCGAGCACCCGGCGTCCCATCATGTACAGCGTCTCCTGTAAAGCCCGGCTGTAGGTGTTCGCGAACGTCGCGAGCAAGGTCGTATGGATCGCGTCGTACGACTTGTTCCAGTCGACGCCGCGGCTGTCCGCATACCGCCATCGCGCGACGAGCGACGTGGCCAGGATGCGGTCGTCGGTCTCCTGCAGGGTCGTGTACTTGTCCTTCAGGAAGCCCTTGAACTCCGAGCCGGTCGACTTGAGCAGCACGAGGTCCTGCAGGCCGGACACCACCCAGGTCGTGCGGTCGGCGCCACGCCCCCGGACGGTGGCGATGGACGTGCGCACGGCTCCCCCGTTGCGGACGAACGAGTGGTCGTGACCGTCCGGCCCGACCGGGATGCGGTCCCACGCGTACTGCTCGACCCGGATCTGCGCGCTCTCGGCCTTGGGCGACGCGTCGAGGAAGTGCGCGCCGAGCGCGATCGCGTAGTCCTCGGGCGACGTGATGCCGTGCTCCTTGGCGTACGCGAACGCGGTGTTCTTCTGCGTGTCGGTCGGCAGCACGTCGGCCTGGTCGCCGTCGGTGTGGGCCGCGGCGAAGTCGCCGCGCAGGGCGGTGGAGACGTTGAGGTCGACGATCTGGTGCCGGGGCGTGTCGCGGTAGATCCGGACCACCCGGCTCTCCGCCTTGCCGTACTGGTTCGCACCGAGAGAGATACCCATCGCCCGCTCCTCAGTCCTTCCGTAGAACGGAAGTGAATTACCGAATAGCGGGAACCCTAACCGATCAGGCCGAGGCCAGTCAACGACCCGGGCGGGCCAGCGCGACGACATCCGCCCGGTCCAGCCCACCCGCCCGGTGCACCTCGTCCGCGGAGAGCGCACCGCAGTTCAGCGCCCGGAGCAGGTAGTCGGCGAGCGCCCGGGCGGTGGCCGGCTCGTCGAGGATGGCCGAGTCACTGTCCTGCGTGTACGCGCGCAGCCGAGCCGCGGCCCGGTCGAACCCGGCGCGATAGAAGAGGAACGTGGCCGCGAAGCGGCTCGGCAACTGGGCCGGGTGCAGGTCCCAGCCCTGGTAGTAACCCCGCTCCAGCGAGCGCCGGACCAGATCGAGGTGCAACTGCCATCCGGACCGGACGTTGTCGCCGATCGGCAGCACGTTCGTCGATCCGTCGGCCAGGCGCACCCCGGTGCCGGCCGCCGCGGCCTGCATGACCTGCTTGGCGTGGTCGGCGACCGGATGCGCCAAGCTCTGGTACTCGGCCGCGATCCCGCAGAACGCGGAGTAGTCGTAGGTGCCGTAGTGCAGGGCCGAGCACCGTCCGCCCGAGGCGTGGATCATGCGGGCCACCTGCGCCGTGCCGTCGGCGCCGATGATCGACTGGGGCGTCTCGACCTGGATCTCGAAGCGCAACCCGTCGACGCCCAGCCGGCGCTCCAGCTCGTCGAGGGCGTAGCTCATCGCCTCGACCTGGTCGACGCTGGTGACCTTCGGCAAGGTGATCACGCCCGGCCGGCCGCCCTGATCGAGCAGCGCAGCCAGGAACCGCCCGAGCGTGCGCACGCCGCGGGCCCGCGTCGGCGCCTCGAGGCTCTTGATCCGGATGCCGTGGAACGGCGGCGCGGTGCCCTGTCGCTGGCTGCGCCCGAGCGCGGTGGCCGCAGTGGTGACGTCGCGGTCCTCGACGTCGTCCGGCTTGGCGCCGTAGCCGTCCTCGAAGTCGATGCGCAGGTCCTCGATCGGCTCGGTGGCGAGCTTGTCCCGGACGCGGCGGCGGAGCGCATCGTCGCCGACCAGCTCGGCGAACACGTCGACGTCACGGTCGAGCGCCGCGATCGCCTCGGCGCCCCAGACGGCGCAGAGATCGTCGGTGTAGCGATCGGCCGGCACGTACACCGTGTGCACCGGCTGGCGTTCGGCCCGCTCGCCCGGGAACCGCGCCGCGAGCGCGGCATCGGCGGCCGCGAGGCGGGTGTCGAGCGTGCCGATCAGGTCGTCGAGGTCGAGGTCGGATCCCACAGCGCCTCCT
>DATBER010000138.1:0-9403 GCA_036558905.1 Jatrophihabitantaceae bacterium
CCGCTGCGGCTTGAGCAGGGCCTCAGCCTGCTCGATCTGGTCGAGGTAGACGACGTCTCTCATGGCGAAAACCAGTCTTTACGTACAACAACATTTTGTCAATAGGCCACGGCGCCCAGGGCCGCCCGCCTGGCGGAACCCTCGGTCGGGGTGCCGGGCGACCGGCTGGCCGGCTGGCCGGTTGGCCGGCGAACGTCGATCAGCGCCCGACCGGTTTGGAGGCCCGAGAGCTCGCGCCATAAAGGCCGTGCATAGGGCGGCGTGATGTATTGAATTCCAACATCATGCTGGCATAGAAACATACCTTCACCCGATCGGGCTTAATCGCGTACCGGCAATACACATCCGGGCATCAGTTGTGCTGAGATAGCTGCAGCAATCGTTCTCCAGCTTGCCACCCTCAGCCTTTGGACTCCGTGATGAGCCGACCTTCGGACCTGCCTCTTCCACCTCGGCGGATCTGGTCTCGCCCACTTCACCTGGCTGTGCGGGTCAGCCGTCGGCTGGCACCCGCATGGCGAGTCGGACACTCATCAGTGATGCTGGCGTAACAACGTCCGCTGTGCCGGATCGCCGGCACTGACATTGTCGCGGTGAACTCGGCCGCCGAGACGCCTTCGGCGAAAGTGCGTTGGCGTCCGGATGCGGCTGTTCTCCTTTCCGTCATTGAGTGCGAGGAGCCCTCTCGGTGTGCGCCTTTTCGTCCCGACCGATCCGCGTGCTATTGGCCGTGATCACGGCCACCGCGCTGGCTGCGTGCAGCGGGGGAGGCTCTGACGGCAATACGGGAGACGCGGCGCCGGCGGCGGCGAGCGCCGGGCAGCTCAGGGGAATCTGCCCCAGCCCGTTGGTCGTCCAGACCTCCTGGTATCCGGAGTCGACCCATGGCGGCCTGTTCCAACTGTTGGGCCGGAACTACCGGGTCGACAAGAATCACAAGCGCGTGACGGGCCCACTCGTCAGCCATGGTGCCGACACCGGGATCGAGTTGGAGATTCGCGCGGGCGGTCCCGCCGTCGGGAACGTGCCGGTCTCGGCGCTCATGACCACCGACAAGTCCATCGTCCTCGGCCAGCAGGCCACGGAGGACCAGGTCCTCGGCTGGGCGAGCAAGCAGCCGACGGTCGCGGTGATCGCGCCGTTCGACGTCGATCCGCTGGTGTTCATCTGGGACAAGGCGCGCCATCCAGCCTTCAACAGCCTCCAGGACGTGGGGCAGACCGACACCAAGGTCCTCACCTTCCGTTCGGCGAACATCGACTACCTGCTCGGTGCGGGAATCCTCCGGGCCAGCCAGGTCGACTACAGCTACGACGGCTCACCGTCGCGGCTGATGGCGGATCGCACCATCGTCGTCGGCGGCTTCTCGACCAACGAGCCGTTCATCTACAGGAGCCTCGGCGTCGACGTCGCATACCAGTACGTCAGTGAGACCGGCTATCCCGACTACCGGAACGAGCTCGTGGTCCGGCGAGACACGTTGCCGCAGCTGAACACGTGTCTGACGAAGCTGGTCCCGGTGCTGCAGCAGGCAATGGTCGACTTCATGGATCGACCGGAGCCGGTCCTTCAGTTGATCGTCACGCTCAACAAGGACTACTCGAGCCCCTTCCCCTACCCGATCGAACAGGCCCGCGCCGGCGTCGACGTCATGAAGAACGACGGCCTGGTGGAAAACCCGGCCTCTCTGCGCGGCGCCGCATTCGGCGCGATGGACCCGCACCGGGTTCGTCGGATGCTTGATATTCTCGGACCCATCTATGGTGCCCAGAAGAAAGCCGTACCGGCGGACGCGACCCCGGATGCGCTGGCGACCAACCACTATCTCGACGCCTCGATCAGGCTGCCCGGGAAATGAATCGACCGGCACCCCCGCCACGGGCAGGACGATGCGAAGGAGAGAGGTCCGCAATGACCGAGTCGTCGTCCGCCGCCCCGGCGCAGGACTCCGCTGCCTACTTCGATGCGTTCCCGGAGCTGTTCGACCGCTTCACCAGGATCTGGGACGGCATCAGCAGCAGCTTCGACGACTGGATCCTCGCGCACCTGCCCGAGCGCGCGGCGTCGGCGGTGGATCTCGGGTGCGGAGCGGGGCGGCACAGCATCCTGCTGGCCGACCGCGCCGAACACGTGCTCGCGGTCGACATCTCGGATCGCATGCTGGACATCGCTCGGGCCGACCGGGCCAGGCCCAACATCGACTATCAACGTCGCGGCGTCCTGGAGGTGGCACCGGAGGACGGACCATTCGACGTCGTGCTGTCGGTGCACGCGCTGCACCACATCGGGGATCCCGCCGTCGTGCTGCCTCACGTCCGCTCACTGCTGGCGCCCGGCGGACGGCTCATCGCGGCCGACATCATCGATCCGGGCGGTTGGCCGACCTCCGAGTTCCACGTCGACCGTGCCTTCACCGACGCCCGCGTGGTCTACCAACTCATCGGCGACGGCGCCGCGGCGGCCGACGCCCTCCGGCTCCTGCTGCACCCGCGCTGGCTCCAACTCGCCCGGCATGACACGCCCCTCACCCGCGCCGCCTTTCACGCTGCGTACGAGAGAGCCTTCCCGGGCGCCGAGTTCGCCGACGATCTCAACCCGATCATGTGCGGAGCCGTCTGGCGACCCCCCGCCGGCTGACACCCGACGACCTACGGCGGTCCGGCCGCAGGCCCCGGCTCTCGTCCGGATTTGTCGGTACCGCGGTCTACTGTCCCGTCAGTGAGAGAGAGGGGCGCGGGACATGACGACACTCGAGGATCGGCCCAACACGGCGTTGTTGGTCATCGACGTGCAGACCGGCGTGGTCGCCGGCACGCACGAGCGCGATGCGGTCGTGGCCAACGTGGGCAGCCTGGTCGATAAGGCGCGCGGCGAGCGGGTGCCGGTGGTCTGGGTGCAGGACGACGGGCCGGGCAAGGGGAGTGACGACTGGCAGATCGTCGCGGAGCTGTCCCCGGACGACGCCGAGCCGCGGATCGAGAAGCAGTACTCGGACTCCTTCGAGGAGACCCCATTGGAGAGCGTGCTCGCCGGGCTCGGTGTCGGGCGGCTCGTCGTGGTCGGCGCGCAGACCGACGAGTGCATCCGCTCGACGCTGCACGGTGCCGTGGTTCGTGGCTACGACGCGACGCTGGTCAGCGACGCGCACACCACCGAGGACCTGAGCGAGTGGGGCGCGCCGCCGCCGGAGGCGGTCATCGCGCACACCAACCTCTACTGGTCGAACCACGCTGCGCCAGGTCGCACCGCGGGCACCGTCGAGACCAAGGACGTCACGTTCGGGAGCTGATCCATCCGGCCCGGCACCGCTAGGTGCGCCGGGTGCGGCGGGCGACGGACAGGGCGAGCAGCGGGAACACGAGGACGGAGAGCATGCCAGCTCCGACCAGCGCGGCCGCGGTCGAGCGGGTCAACTCGCCGGGGTCGAGGCCGATCGTAGTGACCGCGACGATGATGGGCAGGCCGGTGGCGGCGAACAAGGCGATCGCCGCCCGCTCGGTGAGGCGGGCTCCCTCCGGCGCTGCCACCGTTGCCGGGATGCCCCGCACCACGACGAACAGCACCAGGAAGGTCGGCAGCAGCGCCAGCGTTCCGATCCGTGGGCGGAGCGCCGCGAGTCGACACGCAGCGTCCACATGGTCACGACCCTAAGTCGTCCCCACCCGGCAATGGGCCCGATCGCCCCGATCCCGATCCGGCCGCGGTCAGGCTAGGGTCAGGCGCGGCAGGTGAGGTGGTCGCCGGCGCCGACGGCGTAGGCCTCGCGGACCCAGCCGGCGAACTCCTCGTCCATCTCCTCGGCCGAGTGGATCCGGAAGTGATGCACGAACAGACGCTTCGTGTACGGCGAGACGTTGGTGATGCGCGGATCCTCGACGGCGCGCTGCAGGTCGAGGTAGCCGCGCAGGCCGTTGGCGTCCGGGCGGGCGCCGGCGAACCCGCGCCGGCTGCCCTTGAACGTGATCGACGTCTTGGACACCGCATAGGAGAACGGGCCGCAAGCCTCGACCAGCCGTACGAACAGCTGGTAGAGCTCGACGGACGACTCCGGCTGCCCGGCCAGGTGATCTTCCACCGTCCACCCCATGCCGCGGACCGTACCCACGACGGCTGACAGACCTGGACGCGTGATCGCGGTAGTTGTTGACTGATGAAACATCGGCGGCGACGGTGCCGCCGCGACTTCGGGAGGTCGAGCATGCCCCTTCTCGACGGCGACGGCTGGCGCGGCAGGATCTACTCGGGCGGCTGGACCGAGGGTTCCGGCGAGCCGTTCGACGTGGTCTCGCCGTCGACCGGCGAGACGTTGGGCCGGTCCGGGCGGGCGACGGCGGCCGACGTGCACAAGGCCGCCGCGGCGGCCGCCGACGCGCAGCGCGACTGGGCCGCCTTGCCCTACGTGGAGCGGGCCGCGGTGCTGCGCCGGGTGGGCGACCTCTGGCACGCCAACGCCGAGGAGATCACCGGCTGGCTGATGCGGGAGACCGGCGCGATCGGCCCGTTCGGCGGGTTCCAGGTGATGACGTCGGCCGAGGAGTGCTACGAGGCGGCCGCGCTGGCCTCCGCCCCGTACGGCGAGCTGTTGCGGTCGGCGCTGCCCCGGCTGTCGATGGCGCGCCGGGTGCCGGTCGGCGTGGTCGGCGTCATCTCACCGTTCAACGTGCCGACGATCCTCGGCATCCGCGCGGTCGCGCCCGCGCTGGCGCTGGGCAACGCGGTGCTGCTCAAGCCCGACCCGCGGACCGCGGTCAGCGGCGGCGCGCTGTTCGCGGCGCTGTTCGAGGAGGCCGGCCTGCCGGCGGGCGTGTTGCACGTGCTGCCCGGCGCGGCGGACGTCGGCGAGGCGCTGGTCACCGAACCACTGGTCCGGGTGGTCTCGTTCACCGGCTCGACCAGGGCCGGCCGGGCGGTGGCGACGCTGGCCGGGCAGCATCTCAAGCGGGTGCACCTCGAGCTCGGCGGCAACTCGGCGCTGCTCGTGCTCGACGACGTGGATCCGGAGCAGGCGTCGTCCGTGGGTGCCTGGGGTTCGTTCGCGCACCAGGGGCAGGTGTGCATGACGGCCGGCCGGCACCTGGTCCAGTCCGGCGTCGCCGACGCGTACGTCGAGGCGCTGTCGGCGCGGGCGACCCACCTGCCCGTCGGTGATCCGCTGACCGGCCAGGTCGCGCTCGGCCCGGTGATCGACGCGGGGCAGCGGGACCGGATCCACGACATGGTGACCCGCTCGGTCGACGCCGGCGCCCGGCTGGCCAGCGGCGGGACGTACGAGGGGCTGTTCTACCGGCCGACGGTGCTGGCCGACGTCCCGGTGACCGCCCCGGCCTACTCCGAGGAGGTGTTCGGTCCGGTCGCCCCGGTCATCCGGTTCGACTCGGTGGACGACGTGGTGAAGCTGGCCGCGGACACGTCGTACGGGCTGTCGCTGGGAATCCTCACCAACGACGTGATGCGCGGGCTGGAGATCGCCGAGCGGATCCCGAGCGGGCTGGTGCACATCAACGACCAGACCGTCAACGACGAGGCGACGATCCCGTTCGGCGGGGTGAAGGACTCGGGCACCGGCGCCAGGCACGGCGGTGCCCAGGCCAACCTCGACGCGTTCACCGACACCCAGTGGGTCACCGTGCGGGGCAGCCTCCCGCAGTATCCGATGTAGTCACCAGTCGCAGGGGGTGTGCAGGTCGCGGATCATGTCCGCGAGGACGGGCGGTGGGTCGGGCCAGCCGTGCTCGGCCCACCGCGGCAGCCGCCAGGCCAGCCGCTTCGGCCAGACCGGTGTGCCCGGCAGGTCGGCGACCGGCACCCACTCGAGCGTCTGGCCGGGACCGAGGTCGAGCGGCGTCGGCTCGCCGCCGGCGATCGTGACCAGGTGGTAGTGCTCCTCCCGGCTGCGGTTGAGCACCCTCGCGAGCAGCCGCTCGACGGTGCCCACCAGGCCGGTCTCCTCCTTGAGCTCGCGCACCGCCGCCACCGCCGGAGTCTCGCCCGGCTCGACGCTGCCGCCGGGGATGAAGTATCCGTGCCGCACGGCCGGCGAGTAGCGGATGAGCAGCATGCGCTCGCCGGACAGCACCACCGCGGCTCCGCGCCGGCGCTCGTGCCGCGGGTCCTCCTCGGGCACCCACTCGGGCAGCGTTTCGCCCCGGCTCCAGGCCGACAGTACCCGCTCCGCGACCACGGCCGGGTAGATCTGCGCCCGTACGGCGTCCACAAAGGACAGCCGGACGGTCGCGCCGGCCGGGCCGGTCGGGAACGAGTACGACTCCGGGCCGCCGGCCAGCGCCAGTCCGTCTCGATTCAGAGAAACCCAGGCCGGCACCGGGGCACCGTACCAACCTCGACCCGGCCCAACCTTTGCAATTTCGAGGGGATTTCTGGGCTCTCCCGGGCCTTGCTGTCCGGATACGGTCCGGTCGCTACCGCTGCGGATCCGATCGCGGCGACTGTCCTGGGGCGTCGGCGGACCCTGGCGCCCCGAAGGGGGCTTGAATGGCCAACCGCACTTGGTGGCAGGGACGTGCTGCCACCCTGTCCTGGCTGGTGGCGCTGGTCGCCGGCCTGCTCGTTGCGGCCGCTTTCCCGGCTGCGGCTTCCGGTGGATCCAAGACTCCGGCCATCGGGGTCGCACCGCATTACAAGGTCGTCGGCAAGGCCGAACCCGGCGTCCCGCCGACCTTCAACTGCCAGGTCAGCACTCCGCCGACCTGCTACGGCCCGGCCCAGATCCGGACCGCATACGGCGTCGACAAGGTCAAGGCGACCGGGGCCGGGCGCACCATCGTCATCGTCGACGCGTTCCAGAGCCCGACGATCCAGCACGACCTCGACCTGTTCGACCAGACCTTCGAACTGCCCGATGCGACGGTGAACATCGTCGCGCCGGACGGCCTGACGCCGTTCGACCAGAACGACGCCAACCAGGTCGGCTGGGCCGGCGAGATCACGCTCGACGTCGAGTGGGCGCACGCGATCGCCCCGGGCGCCACGCTGAAGCTGGTGCTGGCGAAGTCCAACAACGACGCCGACATCCTGTCCGCGACCCAGTTCGCGGTGAACCACAACCTCGGCGACGTGATCTCGCAGTCGTTCGGCGAGGCCGAGCAGTGCGTCGACCCGGCCATCGAGCGGGCGCAGCACCAGATGTTCACGAAGGCGACGCTGAAGGGCATCACGCTGCTGGCCTCCTCCGGTGACCAGGGCGCGGCCCAGCCGAGCTGCGACAACAGCACGTTCATCAAGGCCGCCAGCTCGCCCGCGTCCGACCCGCTGGTCACCGGCGTTGGTGGCACGCTGCTCGACGCCGACCACCTCACCGGCGTCTACCACAGCGAGACCACGTGGAACGAGCCGCAGTTCGAGGCGGGCACCGGCGGCGGTTTCAGCACCGTCTACGGCACGCCGATCTTCCAGAAGAACCTGCACCTGCCCTCGCGTGGGGTGCCGGACGTGGCCTACAACGCCGGCATCAACTCCGGCGTGCTCGCCGCGTGGAGCAGCTCCGGCCTCGGTTCGGACCTGTTCTTCCGGTTCGGCGGCACCAGCGCCGGCTCGCCGCAGTGGGCCGGCCTGACCGCCCTGGCGGCGCAGCTGCGGCACGCCCGCGTCGGGTATCTCAACCCGCAGGTCTACGCGCTGTCGCTGGCCAAGCCGGTCTACGCGGCGCTGTTCCACGACATCACCACCGGCGACAACTCGTTCACCGGCGAAGGCGACAACGGCGTCACCGTGAGCATCCCGGGCTTCCCGGCTGCGCGCGGTTGGGACCCGGCGACGGGCCTCGGCACGCCGAAGGCGAACAGGCTCGTCCCGGTGCTCGGCGGCAAGCTGCCATAACCATCGGCACCACCCGGTAAGCAGACACCGAGGGCGGCGCGGGGTCCGGTCCCCGCGCCGCCCTCGCCGTACGCCGGAAACTCTTGTCACATCGGGACTTCCCCGGTAGAGATGAACCGGCCGGGTCGAAGGGGACCCGTCTGCCGGACCGGTGTCGAGGCGGCGACACCGGCGCGCGGGGCGGACGACAGCGCCCCGGCCGGCTCCCGTCGTCACCAGGCAGGTCCTCATGCACTTCTCCGCTGCGCGTCGGCGGCTCGGGACCGGGCTCGCGGCCGCGGTCGTCGCCTCCTTCCTCACCGCCGGTGCGTTCACCGGGCAGGCCGCCGCGGCGCCCGCCGCGCAGGCGCCCGCGCCGCATGCTCCGGCCTCCGCGGCCTCGGCCCACGACCCGGACTTCGGCCCGAACGTGCTGATCTTCGACCCGACGATGCCGCAGGCGCAGATCCAGGCCGCGGTCGACGCGGTGGCCGCCCGGCAGATCTCCGACCAGTTCGGCACCGGCCGGTTCGCGCTGCTGTTCAAGCCGGGCACCTACGGGTCAGCGGCGCAGCCGCTGCGCTTCAACGTCGGCTACTACACCGAGGTCGCCGGCCTCGGTCGCAACCCGACCGACGTGCAGATCAACGGCTCGATCGACGTGCTGAACCAGTGCTTCCCGACTCCACCGGGCGCGCCCACCGACTGCACCGCGCTGGTGAACTTCTGGCGGTCGATGTCGAACCTGACCATCAACGTGATGGGGCAGACCGGCTGCCAGACCGGCAACGAGTTCTGGGCGGTCTCGCAGGCCGCGCCGATGCGCCGGGTGCAGATCAACGGCGGCCTGTCGCTGATGGACTTCTGCTCGGCCGGCCCGCAGTTCGCCTCCGGCGGGTTCATCGCCGACTCGGCCGTCTCCGGCAACACCATCAACGGCAGCCAGCAGCAGTTCATCGTCCGCAACTCCAGCCTCAACGGCTGGTCGAACGGCGTGTGGAACCAGGTCTTCGCCGGCACCGTCGGCGCGCCGCCGCAGAGCTTCCCGACACCGCCGTACACGACCCTGGACACCAACCCGGTCTCCCGGGAGCGGCCCTACCTGTACGTCGACGCAGCCGGCAGGTGGAATGTCTTCGTCCCGTCGCTGCAGCGCAACGGCGCCGGCACGACCTGGGCGAACGGCCCGACACCGGGCGCCTCGGTGCCGCTGTCCAAGTTCTACCTGGCCAAGCCGAGCGACAGCGACGGGAAGATCTTCGGTCAGCTCCAGTCGGGCCGGAACCTGATCTTCACGCCGGGCGTGTACGACGTGAGTCGCACCATCGCCGTCAACCGGCCGAACACCGTGGTGCTGGGGCTCGGCATCCCGACGCTGACCGCGCAGCGCGGCTCGACCCCGGTGGCCGTGGCGGACGTGCCGGGCGTGACGCTCGCCGGGTTCATGATCGACGCCGGTGCGCAGAACTCGCCGGTGCTGCTGCGGGTCGGCACCCGGCAGCACGGCAACCGCGGGTCGGCGGTCAACCCGATCGTGGTCCAGGACGTGTTCTTCCGGATCGGCGGGCGGCACGTGGGCAAGGCGACG
>DATBER010000139.1:0-31904 GCA_036558905.1 Jatrophihabitantaceae bacterium
GCCTACGAGATGGCGGCCACGTCGCAGCCCGGGCGGATGTTCGCGATGCCGGGCACGGCAACGCACGCCGGGTTGTTCCGGACCGACGACGGCGGCACCACCTGGCACGAGCTGCGCCACCTGCCCGTCGGCGACGGTGTCGACATGGGTGTCGCGACCGACCCGACGCAGCCGGGCACGGTCTACCTCGCCGTCCAGGGCGGCGCCGACCCGACGTATCAGGGCCGCATCCTGGCCAGCACCGACGCCGGCGACACCTGGACGACGCTGCCGTTCCCGGACGTGGCGATCCACGCCATGACCATCGACGCGACCGGGCGCATGCTGGCCGTCCCCACCTTCGACGGCGACGTCTATGTCAGCGTCGACCGTGGCCAGACGTGGAACGCCTACCCGAGTCCGGGCGGGTTCGCCCAGCAGGCCCGGGTGATCGGCCACGACCTCTACATTGCCGACGGCGCCGACCTGTACGTCATCCGCGACATCGACGGCACGCCGCAGCCGGTGCAGAAGGTGCTCAGTGCGCCGCTGTCGTACCAGTCCATGCTCGACGTGGTCGGCGACGGCTCGATCGTGCTCGCCCGCACGTCCAACACGGTGTTCGCATCCCGCGACGGCGGGGCCAGCTGGCAGACCCTGCTCACTGCGCCGAGCGACGACCCGACCCTGTCGTCGGTCCAGATCGTGAACGGCGACGTCTACGTCGGCGGCCTCGAGCACATCTGGGTCGACCGCGGCGAGGGTACCGACTGGACGACGATGCCGCCGCCGATGACGGGCGACTTCTTCTACCTCGCCTCGACCGGTGGCCAGCTGTTCGTGTCGGCCGAGTCCACCGGCATCTTCGCCACCTCCGACGCCGGCACGAGCTACCACCGGGTCGGGCTCACCGCCGCCGATGTGCACGCCCTGGTCGTCGATCAGAACGCGGCCGGGCAGACTTCCCTCCTTGCGGGCACGACGTTCTCGGTGTTCTCCACTCCGTTGCCCGGCAACGACGTCAACCCGGACTGGGGCATCACCGCCGAGCAGTCCGCGATCGGCCAGCGGGTGGTGTCGCTGTCGGTCGATCCGAGCAACCCGCGCACCGTCTTCTCGATCGTGGCCACCGCTTTCTCCCGGGCGAGCATCCAGCGCTCGACGGACGGCGGGGCCACCTGGACCACCGTCGAGGGCGTCCGGACCAGCTCGCGGGGCTACCAGGTACTCGTCGATCCGGCCAACCCCGACTACGTCTACGTGACGATCTCCGACGGCATCAGTCCGGGCGTGGTCGTCAGCCGCGACGGCGGGCAGACCTGGCGCAAGAACGACCTGCCCGAACTCGTCACCGCGATCGCCGCCGACCCGCACGATCCCGACCTGATCTGGCTCGGCGGCCCCGCCGGCCTGTTCCGCTCCGACGACCAGGGGCAGACGATCACCCGCCTGTCGACCATCCCGGTCACGGCGCTGGCCGTCGACCCGCACGACTCGTCGCATCTGCTGGTGGGCGGCGCTGCGCTGTACGTCAGTAACGACGGCAAGCACCTCACGGCCGCGGCCACGTCCGGGTACCGGCTGAGCGTCAGCCAGCTGCTGTTCGGCCCGCACGGCACGGTCTACGCCGCCGACGGTGCGGGCAGCGACTCGGCCGGCCTGCCGCTGGGTGGACGGGGCGTGCTGTCCAGCCGCGACGGTGGGCGCAGCTGGCAGAACATGTCGTCCGGGCTGGCCAACCTGGACGTGTCCAGCCTCGCCATGTCGCCGGACGGTCGGTGGCTGTACGCGGGCACCGTCGACGGCAGCGTCTACCGCAACCGGCTCGGCTGACCGGCGTGGTGCGGCCGGTCGGCGCGCGGCATGCTGGCTGGCATGGACGAGGTAGAGGTAACCGAGCCGGCCGTGCGGACGGTACTAGCCGCGATCAACGCGGGCGACCGCGACGCGTTCCTGGCTGTCCTGACGCCCGATGCGACGATGTCCGACGACGGCACCGACCGGGACCTGCACGAGTGGGTCGACCGGGAGATCTTCACTGTCAACGGCCACATCGAGGTGGAGTCGGCCAGCGACGGCGGGCGGTCGCTGATCGCCAACTACCGCAACGACACCTGGGGCGCGATGCGCACGTCGTGGCACTTCGCCCTGCGCGACGGCAAGATCGCCCGCTTCGAAACCGGCCAAGCCGGCTAACCGGAACGGAGAAGCAAGCCTCAGCGTCAACGCAACCGGCGAGACCAAGACCAGCCCCGAGGGAAGCCGGCCACGCGGGGGTTCGCGGGGCGCTGGTGGCCGAGGCCGAGCACGGCTATGACGTCGAGGAGATCCTGCGGCGTCGCCGCGGTGGGCGGCCAGCGCTGGGTTCAGCTGCGGCCAGTGTCGAATCGGTGCGCCTGGACCCCGAACTGAAGCGTGAACTGCTCCTGCGCGCCGCGCGCGATCACACCAGCGTGTCCGAGGTGATCCGCCGCGCCCTTGGCCAGTACCTTCACGCCAGCTGATCAGACGCACGTACAGCGCCGGCGCGCGTGGTCACGGACGGCGGTGGCGCGTGGGTCCGCTGTCCCGAATCGGCGCGCCCGCCCCGAGCATCTCGGCGGAACCAGGTACGCGGCATCATGCGCCTGCCACCTCGGTCCAGGTGTCCCGAAAGACGGATCGATCAGCGCAACAGCGGCGTTCTTGATCGATTCCGTCTTGGCTTCGTGTGGCTTGCGGGCGTCCACAGCGCCGTGAAGACTGTTGCGTCTGGCTATGCGATCACATTGTTCGGGCCGCGTTGGTTGATCGTGCGGCGGCGAGAGAATGGCGCAAGGTCGATCTCGGCGTCGAGGTGTGCGGCGGTGATCCGCATCGGCGGTTCCTCAGCACCGCGGCCGCTCTCGCTGGCTTCGATGACGGCTCGTAAGGCGCGGCCTGCCATAGGGGCGAGTTTGAAACAGTTGCCGCTGGTCCCGCAGGCGAGGTAGTAGCCGTCGAGGTCGCTGCGATCGAAGATCGGCGTCCAGTCCGGTGTGACGTCGTAGAGCGCGCCGATGCCGGACGGCCGGTGCGGAACATGAAGCGTCGGCATTCGGCGCGCGACCCTGAGGGTCTGCCGACTGTAGGCGGCGTGCGTTGCGGTCGGGTCGAAGTGCCAGGGGTCGTCGAGCCATTCCAGCTGATCGCATTCAGGCTCGATGCTGCTGATGTGCAGCATGCCCTGGGCATGCGGTCGGAACGCCACCCCGAGGTCGAGGTCGGTGACGAAGGTTCCGCCTGCGGCCGTGGTGAAGTTGCCGGGGGCGGGTATCTCCTGGGTCTCGGTGCGCAGCGGACGACTGCGGACCTGACCGTCGCCTATGACGCCGGCGAGGAGGTTGAGTGCGTCGCTGGCCGGTCCGGCGGCGTTGACGACGGCAGGGGCCGAGAGGGTCTCGCCTGAGGACAGCTCGACCCCGGCCGTTCGATCGTGGCGCTGCACGATCCCGACCACGGTTTCGCGGAAGCGGAACCGCGCACCGAGGTGCTGCGCGGCGGAGCAGAGATTTCTCGCGGCCAGTTGGGGATCGTCGATGTAGCCCGCCCGCTCGTAGCTGAAGCCGCCGAGGGGTCCGTTCGCCGGTCGCCAGAAGGCCTCGGATTCAGGTGGGGCCGGCGGGCCGAACCGGCGGGCGTCGAGGGCGGGAAAGCGCGTCTCGATGTCCGCGGCGGTCAGTTCTTCCCAGGCGATGTCGAGGGAGTCGAAATGCCGGGTGAAGCAGTCTCGGCGCAGGCCGTTGCCGTCCAGGACGAGCGCGCCGGTATGGATGAACGAGATTGTCGGGCCTGGGTCGCGATAGTCGAGGTACTCCTCCCAGGACGTCCAGTCGTAGTAGCAATCGAGCGCCGCGAGCACGCTGACCAGGCGGCTGTAATGCAGACGGACGATCGCGGATGATGCTCCGGTCGACCCTTGTCCCGGTCCTGCACCGGCATCGACGACCAGCACGTCCCGTCCGGCGCGGCTCAACTCGAGGGCGATCGCGGCGCCGATGATGCCGGCGCCGACGATTACGACGTCGGCGGTCCGGTCCGCCCGCATGGCCTCAGACATGACGATCACGCCACCAGGTCGAGCCGGAGCAGGTCTGCGATGGTCTCGCGACGCAGGATGGGATACGAGTGGCCATCGCCGACCATGACGACTGCTGGGCGGGGAAGGCGGTTGTAGTTCGAGGCCATCGAGTAGCAGTACGCGCCGGTGACAGGCACGCATAGCAGGTCACCGACCTGTGGGTCGCCGGGGATCGCGACGTCGCCAGCGAAGGTGTCGCTGGCTTCGCAGTTCTTCCCGACCACCGTGTACGGGCCTGGTCGAGCGTCGACCTGCGGACAGCGGGCGAGGAAGGGCTGGTATCTGGCTTGGTACAGCGCCGGGCGGGGATTCTCGCTCAGACCTCCGTCGACTGCGAGGAACGTGGTTGAGGAGGCGCTCTTGACCGTGCCGATCGTGTAGAGGGTGATGCCTGCCGTCGCGCTGACCGCGCGGCCGGGCTCGGCGAGGATTCGTCCGGCGAAGCCGGCCTGGCGGGCGGCGCGGTGGGCGATTGCGCCCCACGCCGGTATGTCCGGCACGACGTCTCCGACGCGGTATGCCACCCCCAGGCCGCCGCCGACGATCAGTTCCGCTGCCTCGACGCGGCTGGCGAGGGCGGCGGTCCGCCGGATCGCGCGGCCTAGCGCGTCGAGGTCGGTGATCTGTGACCCGATGTGCACGTGCAGCCCGCAGAAGCTGACCAGTGGCGAGGATCGGAGTCGGTGGATGATCGCTTCGGCGTCGCCAAATCCCAGGGCCGCTCCGAACTTGGAATCAGCCTGCCCGGTCCGGATCGATCGGTGCGTCGCCGCCGTGACGTCCGGGTTGACGCGTACCGCCACCCGCGGGGGCGAGGAGCAGGCTGCGGCCAGTGCCTCCAGTCGGTGCACCTCGTCAAGGCTGTCGACGACGGTTCGGCCCACCTCGGCGCGCAGCGCGCTGTCGAGTTCTTCCCGGGACTTGTTGTTGCCGTGCAGGGTCAGAGCAGCGGCGGGCACTCCGGCAGCGCGTGCGACTGCCAGTTCACCGTTGCTTGCGACATCGAGACCGAGGCCCTCCTCGTGCACGAGCCGCGCAATGCTTCCACATAGGAAGGCCTTGGCTGCGTACGACGCCCCGTCCGGGAACGCGGCGCAGACTGCCGCGCACCGCGACCGCAACTCCTGCTCGTCGTAGACGACCAGTGGTGAGCCGTACCGATCGACCAGGTCGGCGGCGGTTATGCCCCCGACGACGAGGCCGTCCCGCGTGGCTCGCGCGTTCGCCGGAAGCAGGTTGTGGAGGGTCGCGGACTTCATGCCGGGCTGGCCGCCGCCGGCGCGTCCACGGAGGTTGCCGGCGCCGCGCGATGCACCGCCTTGGTGGCAGTGAACGCCTCGATGCCGTAACTGCCGAGCTCTCGACCGAAGCCGGAAAGGCCCATGCCGCCGAACGGCGCGTGGACATTGAACGGAGCCCCGTTCAGTTGGACCTCACCGGCGCGCAGGCGGCGGGCAAGTTCCATCCCGTCCGACTCGGTCGCGCACCATACGCCCGCCGACAGTCCGTACGGGGTCGCGTTGGCGATCCGCACGGCGTCCGCGATGTCGCGGTAGGCGAGGATGCACAGCACCGGACCGAAGATCTCCTCTTGTGCGATGACCGCGTTCGGGTCGACGTCGGCGAACACCGTCGGCCGCACGTAGTAGCCGCGATCGAAACCGTCCGGAGCGGCCGGACCACCTGCGACCAGCCGGGCGCCCGATGTGGTGCCCTGATCGATGTAGCGGCGTACCCGCTCCCGCTGCGCGGCTGAGACGACCGGGCCGAGGTGGTCGCCGTGATCGAGCGGATCGCCCAGCCGCACGCTGCCGACCCGATCCACGACGGCGTCGACGACTTGACCGTGAAGGTGGCGTGGCACGAGCAGCCTGGTGTGCGACGAGCACGACTGGCCTGAGTTGCGAAAGCAGCTGCGTAACGACCCGGCAAGGGCGCTGTCGAGGTCGGCGCCGTCGAGGATGATGCTCGCCGACTTGCCGCCGAGTTCCAGCAGTACCGGGATGATCGACGCCGCGGCAGCGGTGGCGACGCGTCGGCCGACGGTCGTCGATCCGGTGAAGCTGATCATGTCGAGGCCGGGATGGGTCACAAGTGCCTCGCCGGCCTCCGCGCCGAACCCCGTGACGAGGTTGACCACACCGGGCGGCAAGCCGGCCTTGTCGGCTGCCTCCGCGAAAATGTACGCGTTGAAGGGCGTCAGCTCACTGGGTTTGAGGACGACCGTACAACCGGCTGCCAGCGCGGCACCGACCTTGCAGGCGATCTGGTAGAGCGGGTAGTTCCACGGGGTGATCGCGCCGACGACACCGACCGGTTCGCGCGCGATGAGAGAGTGGGCGACGTCGTGCTCCCAGATCAGCAGATCCATCGCGCTGGCATACGAATCTATGATCGACGCCGGCTCGAGCGCCTGGACATCGAGCGTTGCGTCGATGGGCATGCCGAGCTCGGCCACGATGGTCTGCGCGGTCCGCTCGGCCTCGTCGCGCAGGTTCTCCGCGAGCGATCGTAGGTATCGCTGGCGATCCGGCCAGGTCGTCGCGGACCAGGACGGCAAGGCTTGCCGAGCATGCTCGACGGCGCACTCAATGTCGGTGGCATCGCCGCGTGGCACCGTGCCGATCACGGCCTCGGTGGCGGGGTTCTCCACTTCGATCGTTGCATCGGCGTGCGGAGCGACCCAGGCTCCACCCGAGTACAGCGTGCGGTAGCTCAGCTCGTCTGTCATGACGCTCCGTCGGTTCGAAGTAACACGCGGGGTTGTTCAGGCGAGCCCAGGACACGTCGAAGGAACAGTTGGGTCCGCGAATTCGTCGGATGGTCGAGCACCTGTTCCGGGGGGCCGGACTCGCACACCCGCCCGCCGTGCAGAAAGCAGACGACATCGGATACGTCGCGTGCGAACGCCATTTCGTGGGTGGCGACGATCATCGTCATGCCCTCGGATGCGAGTTCCTGCACGATGGCGAGCACCTCGTCCACGAGTTCCGGATCCAGCGCACTGGTCACCTCGTCGAGCAGCAGCAGCCGCGGTCCCATGGCAAGGGCACGAGCGATGGCGACTCTCTGCTGCTGGCCGCCCGACAGGTGGTCCGGGTAGCTGTTTGCCTTGTCCGCCAAGCCGATCCGCTCGAGGATCACCATGGTGCGCGCCCGTGCGTCGGCGCTGCTCTGACGCAGCACCTTGGTCGGTGCGAGCGTGATGTTGTCCAGCACGCTCATGTGCGGAAACAGGTTGTAGCTCTGGAAGACGATGCCGACCTGGCGCCGCAGGAAGTCGACGTCGACCCCCGGTCCGGAGACCAACTCGCCGTCGAGCTCGATCTGGCCGGCGTCGATGGCCTCCAGGGCGTTGACGCAGCGCAGCAGTGTCGACTTTCCGCAGCCGGACGGCCCGATCAGGCTGACGACCTGGTGCTCGAAGACATCGAGATCGACTTCGCGCAGCACGGCGGTGCCGGCAAAGCTCTTCGACACACCACGCAGCGTCAGCAGCGGCCTCATGTGGTCGCTCCGTTCATGCGGTTCGCGTCCCGCCGGGCCAGGTAGTCGACCAGTCGCGCCATCGGGATCGTGATCACGACGAAGAACAGGCCGACGCCCGTTACCGCGGACAGGTTGAAGGAGTTGCTCGCGATGATCCGTGACTGGTTGAACGCGTCGAGCAGGCCGACGAAGCTCACCAGGGAGGTGTCCTTCTGGAGCCCGATGAAATCGTTCAGCAGGGGCGGGATGATTCGGCGGACCGCCTGGGGCGCGACGACGTAACGCGTGCTCTGCAGGTGACTCAATCCCAGCGAGCGCGCCGCGGCTGTCTGACTCGGGTGCACGCTCTCGATGCCGGCACGGAAGACCTCGGCGACATAGGCGCCGTACACGAGCACCAGTGCGGCGATGCACAGTTCGAAGCCGGAAAGCCGGCTGACGACGGGAAGGTTCGCAATCGGGATCCCGAAGGCGACGAGGTAGATCACGATGACGGCCGGCATGCCCCGGAACAGGTCCACGTACAGCACGCAGATCGCCCGCAGCGGCCGACCCGGCTTGCCCGGCGTCATGCGCACCAGCGCGACCAACAGCGCCCAGGGCAGTACCAACGCTTCGGCGATCAGGAACATCTTGACGTTGAGCCAGAATCCGCGCAGCACCTCTGGCAGTGACTGGCGCAGGACCGTGCCGTTGAAGAATGTGTGCAGTACGGCGTGGCCGTTTGCCGTGGCGAGCGCTGCGGCAAAGGCGAGAAGCACCAGCACCAGGAGCATGGTCACCGTGTACCAGCACCAGGTGCGGACGCGAGTCATGCGGACCCGCGCCTCGTATCGGTCTCCCTTCGCATCGGCGGCCCGCGCCCGCAAGTACTCAGCGACGGCCAGCCATCCTGGCGGCGGGAAGAGCAGGCCGATGTACACCAGTCGGCTGCGCCGACGCAACGCCGAGGCGGGGCGAGGAACGGCAGGCGACACCGTCGCATCGATCAGCGGAGTCACCGGCGCGGTCTCTCGTCGCGACCTTGTCATGGCGACGCGACTCATGGGTTCAGGTACGGCACGCTGGTCGGGTTCTGCCCGAACTGGGGGACGAGGAAGCGCTGCGACAGGTCGGTGAGCGTGCCGTCGCCCTTCATCTGCCTGATCAGGGTGCTGACCTTGTCGACGTTGGGTGAACCCTTGGGTAGCAATGCGCCGTAGACGCCGCCGGTCTGGTACTGACCCACGACGGCCAGCGCGCCGTCGGACTGCTTTGCCTCGGCCAGGACTTCGACCGTGTCGAGGAGCACGGCGTCGACCTGGTGGGCGGCCAGCGCGGTGAACATCGACGGCTGGTCCTGGAAGATCGACGGTGCCGTTGTCGGCTTCAGCGTGGAGTCCAGGTACGCCAGGCTGGTGCTGGCTTGCTCCACGCCCCAGCGGAGCGACCGCGCATTCGCGGCGGTCACCGTCGTGCCGTGTCGCACCAGTATTCCTTGGTCGGACGACATGTACGCGACGGAGAAGGTCGCGATCTTCGCGCGTTCGGGCGTGATGTTGATCGTGGACAGTGCGAGGTCGAATCCCTTTGCTGCGCCGGAGACGAGGGCGTCCCAGCCGACGTTGACGACCTTGAGTGTCAGTCCGAGGTGGCGGGCCATGTACTTGGCCATGCCGTACTCGTAGCCCCCGGTCAACGTGCTCGGGCTGTCGCCGTTCCAGAACCCCGGTCCTGGAAGATTTGTCGCCACGGTCAGGACACCAGGCGTGACGGTGCTGAAGCCGGCGAGGGCTGACGGCAGCGGGCTGGCTGGGGGCCCCGAGTCCGCCTTCCGGGCTGTGGAGCTTTGGCATGCACTGATGCCCAGGAGCACGGCGACCAAGGCGAGTGCCGCGGCGACGGTTCGACTCTTTCGCATAGTGCCTCCGTTTCCTGACGGCGGGGCGGTTCGTCCCTGCTTTGCGAAACGTCGGTTGGAGTAGTTGCTCCGTGATGGTGGGTGACCGTAGCATTCGCTCCATGGACCTGACAAGGCTGGTGAGCGCCAACCACGAGAAGCTCAGTCCTTCGGAACGCAAGGTCGCAGAGGCGCTGCTGCGCGAGCCCGAGCACGTCGCGTTCGGGACGCTGGCCGAGTTCGCCAACCGAGCGGGCACGAGCGGAACGACCGTGTTGCGACTCGCCACCAAGCTCGGCTTCGACGGCTTCGGTCCGCTGCAGAGTCGCGTTCAGAACGACCTGTCGCATCGGCTGCGGCCGGCCCGGCAGAAGATCAGAGAAGAAGGCGTACACGACCCGCTCGCCAGAACGTTGACACTCGCCGTGGAGAACCTTCACGCGACATTCTCCGGCGTCGACTACGCGAGGTTCACCGAGGCCGCCGAGCGGATTGCCCGCTGCTCCGGCAGAGTGTTCGTGTTACCGGGTGAGTGCGTGATGGGTGCCGGCGGATTGATCGTTGACCAGCTCAGCAACCTGCGCGATGGCATTGTCTTTGTGGACGGCAATGCGACCAAGATCGGCAAGCTCCTCCGCCAGGCAGGCGAGGACGACGTCACGATCGTCATTGATCAGAGCCGCTACGACCGCTGGCTGCTCGACGCCTTGTCCATCCTGACGACTGGCCGTACCTACGTGATCGCTTTCTCGGACAGTCCGATTTCGCCGCTGGCCGCCGTTGCGCAGGCCGCGTTCACGATCAACGCCGAGGGTGCCGGGCCGTTCGACAGCCAGATCGCCACGCTGGCACTGGGCGAGGCGTTGATCGCAGCGGTGGCCACGTTCCTCGCGCAGCCCGCGACCGAACGTTTGGACAGCGTCGAGCAGAACTGGCGCGCCCTCAATGCACTCACGGACGGCGCCTCATGATCACCCGAGAGGTTCTTCGCGACAGCCGCCTTCGGCAGGTACCCACGCCGTCCCTCGTCATCGACCTGGAGGCGGTCGACCACAACATCGCCGCAGCTGATCAGTTGCTCGACGGCACGGCCGTCGCGCTGCGACCGCATTTCAAGGCGCACAAGTGCCTGCCGCTGCTCGAGCGCCAGCTCGGCAACGGCCGATGGACCGGCGTCACCTGCCAGACGGCTGCGGAGGCGCTCACTCTCGCGCGCTCGGGCGTGCGCGACATCGTTGTTTCCAACCAGGTCGTGGACAGTTTCGCCGTCGAGCAACTCGTCGAGGCCGCCAGCATCTCCGAGCTGACAGCCACCATCGACTCGCCGCGGCACATCGACGTACTGGAGCACGCACTGCAGCGCAGCAGCGCAACATTGGATGTGCTGATCGAGATCGATGTCGGTATGGGGCGATGTGGGCTCACCCCTTCGGATCCGCAGCTTCTGGCGCTCGCGGAACGGATCCGGAACGCCGAACGACTGCACCTCGCCGGGCTGCAGGCCTACGAAGGTCATGCCGTCGGCGTCATCGACAGGGCTGAGCGGGCCTGCCTCACCGCCCAGGCCGCCGAGATCGCCAGGCGCGAGCGGGACAGGCTCGATGCCGCCGGACACCGTTGCCGGCTGGTCGCCGGCGGCGGAACGGGCACCCTCGACCTCGCCGCGGGCAACGGCGTCCTCAACGAGGTCCAGGCCGGCTCCTATGTGCTGATGGACTCCAGCTACGCCCAGCTCGGGCTCCCCTTCCGAAACGCGCTGTTCTGCGTAGCTACCGTCATCAGCAGCCGGGATCAGCACGACCTCGTAGTCGACGCCGGCCTCAAGCAGGTGAGCCCGGACTCGGGCTACCCGACCCCCACCGACGGCAACTTGACGGTGCTCGGCATGTCCGACGAACACACCCGGCTCCGCGCGAGCCAGAACCACGGCTACGAGATCGGCGATCGCGTAGCCCTCATCCCCGGCCATGTCGACCCGACCATGAACCTGCACTCGGCAGCACTCGTCCTGAGCCCCGGCGGAGTCGACGAATGGCCCATCTCCCGTCGCACCCCTGAATTGAATCCAAGCTTCGGCTGACCTGAGGAGAGCGAAGATGATCGCACGGATCTGGCGCGGCGCCGTCACGAAGTCGGACGGCGACGCGTACGCCCAGTACATGCAAGACACCGGCGTCGCCGGCTACGCCAACACCGACGGCAATCGGGGAGTCTGGATGCTCCGCCGCGATGTCGACGACAAGACAGAGTTCGTGATGTTCACGCTCTGGGATTCGATCGGCGCGGTCAAGGCGTTCGCCGGCGAGCAAACCGAGGTCGCCGTCTTCTACCCAGAGGATGAGCACTACCTGATCGAACGCGATGAGTTCGTGTCCCACTTCCAAGTCGACACGCACGTCCTGCCCGGGGCCGCAGTTGCATCTGGTGCTGGGCAGGGCATCCCACCCGTGTCCCACCGAAAAGGCGCGGTTGACGGCGCGAGGTCGGGGTCTTGATCAGTATCTGGCGGTACCTCGCGGTACCTAGAGGTAATGCGAGGTAGTGGGCAAGGGGGGAGTTGAACCCCCACGTCCTTACGGACACACGGACCTGAACCGTGCGCGTCTGCCATTCCGCCACTTGCCCGCGGCGTTACGTGTTTCGGCGCCGCGAACGGGCCGCGGCAAGGCGCAAGATTAGCACGCGACGAAGGTCGTCCTGGTGGGCACGGGTCCGCCCAGGCCGCACGCAAGTACCATCATTCGAACGCGCAAGGATGGCGCGGCGCGTTGCCATGCCGTGGCGTGCCCGCGTCGACAGGAACCAGGCCCGCGTGCGGGCCGTGACACCTGGAGCAGGAGGACCGCGATGACCCAGCACCACACGCGGTCGCGACTTGCCGAGGCGCCTGCGGATAAAGCTGGTCGCACCTCGCAATCGACGGCGTCCTGCCAGGGTGGGGAGCGAGGGCGAGAATGAGCTTGGCACAACGCTTCGAGCGGCGTCTCGAGAGTGTCGTGGGCACGGCGTTCGCCCGCGTCTTCAAGGGGCAGGTCGAGCCGGTCGAGATCGGCACCGCTTTGCAGCGCGAGGCCACCGACAAGCGCAACGTCATGCCGAGTGGCGAGGTGCTCGCTCCCAACCGCTACCGGGTCACGCTGGCCCCGTCCGATTACGACCGCCTGGTGCCGTGGGAGCTGCAGCTGACCAACTCGCTGGCCGAGCTGATCCAGGAGCACCTGGACGAGAACGGGTGGCGCACGGCCGGCGACATCGAGGTGTACCTGGCCCGCGACGAGAGCCTGCACACCGGCGTCTTCGGCGTCGCGTCACGGATGGAGTCCGGGGTCGGGCCCCGCCGGCGGCCCTACGACTCGCTGTCGCTGCCGGCCGTCCCGGGACACGCGCCCGGCGATTACCAGCAGCAGTACCCCAGCGCCGCGGCCCCGCAGGATTTCGGCGGCGGCTACGGCCAGGCGCCGCCCGCCCCGCACGAGGCCGACCCGTTCCTGGGCGGCGCGCCGCAATCGCCCGCCCCGCCGGCCGCGGCCCCGCCGGTGCTCTCGCCGCCGCAGACGCCGATGTACGGGGTCGCGGTGGCCGGCGTCGAGCACGCGGTGCCGGGTGGCCCGTACCTGCCGGCGGCGCCGTACTCGCCGGACGGCTCGCCCATGACCCAGCCGGCCAGCCCGCCACCTGCGCCTCCGCACCAGCAGGGACAGGGTTACCCGTTGCCGCCGTCCGGCCCCACTCAGACGGGGGTTCGGGGTGTGCTGCTGGTCGACGGGACCACGCGCCGTTTCGAGCTGCGCAACGGCAGCAACCTGATCGGGCGGGGCACCGACGCCGACTTGCAGCTACTGGACCAGGGTGTGTCCCGCCGACACCTGGACGTGCAGTTCGACGGTAGTTTCGCGACCGTGTACGACCTCGGCTCGACGAACGGCACGTCGGTGAACGGCCACGAGGTGAAGAGCCAACTGCTGCGGCACGGCGACGTCGTCCGCGTCGGCCACACTCGGCTGGTGTTCCAGCAGGAGCAGGGGTGACCCAAGTGCCTGCCGGCGCACAACGACGTGCACCAAGTTTGGACACGCAGTGAACTCACCGCTGGCCATCCAGCTGATGCGGTTCGGATTCCTGGTCCTGCTGTGGCTGTTCGTGTTCGCCTCGGTGCGCGTGGTCCGGGCTGACCTGCGGGCGAGTGGCCAGCCGCGGGTCGCCGTCCCGCCGCCGGCCCGGCGCCGGGGCCGCAGCCCGTCCGGTCCGGCCGCCGGTCCCCGGCACGCCAGCGTGCTGGTGGTCACCGAGGGCGGCCTGGCCGGCACCCGGATCGGCCTGACCGGGGCGCCTGTGCTGATCGGCCGGGCCGACGACTCGACGCTCGTGCTCACCGACGACTACGCCAGCACCCGGCACGCCCGGATCAGCCAGCAGGAAGGCGTGTGGTTCGTCGAAGACCTCGGCTCCACCAACGGCACCTACCTCGGGCAGCATCAGCTGACCGGGCCGACCCCGCTCGAGGTCGGGGTACCCATCCGCATCGGCCGCACCGTGATGGAGCTGCGATGACCGAAGAGGCCGGCCGATGACGCTGGCCCTGCGCTACGCGGTGCGCTCGGACCGTGGGCTGGTACGCGGAAACAACGAGGACTCGGTGTATGCCGGTCCTCGGCTGCTGGCCATCGCCGACGGCATGGGCGGGCACGCGGCCGGCGAGGTGGCCAGCAAGATCGCGGTGGGCGCCATCGAGCATCTCGACGAGGACCGTCCGGTCGGCGACCTGCTGGCCGAGCTGCGCCATGCCGTCGAAGATGCCAACCAGCGCATCGCCGATTCGATGAGCGCCGATCCCGAGCTGGACGGTATGGGCACCACGCTCACCGCGCTGCGCTTCACCGGCCGGCAGGTCGGCCTGGTGCACGTCGGCGACTCGCGGGCCTACCTGCTGCGGGGCGAGCACCTGTCGCAGATCACTCACGACGACACGTACGTCCAGTCGCTGGTCGACTCAGGCAAGCTGACCGCCGAGGAGGCCAGCCACCATCCCCGCAAGTCGGTGATCCTGCGGGCGTTGATGGGCTCCGACGTCGACCCGGACGTCTCGATCCGCGAGGTCCGCTCCGGCGACCGTTACCTGCTCTGCACGGACGGGCTGTCCGACGTCGTGACCGCGCCGACCTTGCTCGAGGCGCTCAGCGAGGGCGATCCGCAGGAGTGCGCCGACCGGCTGGTCGAGCTGGCCCTGCGCGGCGGTGGTCCGGACAACGTCACGTGCATCGTGGCCGACATCGTCGAAGCCGGGTTCGGTGACGACGTCCCGGTGATCGGCGGCGCGTTCGTCGACCCGACCGACCCGGCGCCGTCGCCGGGCGAGTCCAGCCCGGCCGAGCGGGCGGCGCAGATGACCCGGCCGGACGTGCCGCAGCACGTCGAGGTGCCGCGGCGTCGTCGCTGGCTGCGCCGGCTGTTGATCACCGCGGCCGTGCTGGTCGTGCTCGTCGGCGGCACCGGCGGCTTCTACGCGTGGACGCAGAGCCAGTACTTCGTCGGAAAGTCCGGCGACGAGGTGGCGATCTTCCGTGGCGTCAACACCGAGTTCGGGCCGCTGAAGTTCTACACGCTGGCCAAGAACACGTCGCTCAAGATGGCCGACCTGACCCAGGTGGCGCGCAGCGAGGTCGAGTCGGGCATCACCGCGCACAGCGAGTCCGGGGCGCAGCGCATCGTCGAGAACCTGCTCCAGACCCAGCTCCTGCCGCTGTGCCCGACCGCGACGCCGACGCCGTCCGACCGGGCCAGCGACATCTCGCCCAGTACCCCGAAGACGACTCCCAAGACGGTGCCGCGGCGTGCGCCTTCGTCGGCCCGGCAGCAGCCGCCGGCGCAGCAGCCCACGGCCCGCCACGTGCTCGCCCCCCGCGGCTCGGCCGGCAGCGTCACCCCGAGTCCCACCCCCACGCTCACGCCGAGCGGCGCGACCACCCAGCCGTCCCCCACCCCGTCCAGCGGTGAGGGATGCCGGTGACGCAGTCGACTGGCGAGATCCGCGTTCCAACCCGTCGGGGTGCGGAACTCATGCTGCTGGTGTTCGCCATCGCGATCGTGTTCGCCGCGGAGGCGATCGTCGAGGCGACCCGCGACGGTCACGTCAACAGCCACCTGCTCACCGACAGCATCGTGCCGCTCGCGGCCGGTCTCATCGCCCACCTGGTGATCCGCCGCGTCGCCCCGTACGCCGACCCGCTGCTGTTACCGATCGTCGTGCTGCTGAACGGGCTGGGCCTGGTGATGATCCACCGGCTCGACCTGGGCCTCAAACAGCAGTCCGACGACGGCACCGGCCCGAAGTTCACCAGCGCCGCGGCGCCGACCCAGATCGTGTGGACGGCGCTTGGCCTGTTGCTGTTCCTACTGATCATCTGGTTCATCCGCGACCACCGCGTGCTGTCGCGCTACGCCTACACGCTGGCGCTGGCCGGCCTGTTCTTCCTGGTGCTGCCGTCCGTCCTGCCGGCGCGCTTCAGCGAAGTCAACGGGGCGCGCATCTGGATCACGGTGGCCGGCTTCTCGATCCAGCCGGGCGAATTCGCGAAGATCCTGCTGACGATCTTCGCGTCGGCCTACCTGGTGACCAAGCGCGACGTGCTGTCGCTGGCCGGGCGTCGTTTCCTCGGCATCGACCTGCCCCGCGGCCGCGACTTCGGGCCGCTGCTGGTCGTCTGGCTGATCTGCATCGGTGTTCTGATCCGGGGCCACGACCTCGGCTCCTCGCTGATGTTCTTCGGCCTGTTCATCGTCTTGCTCTACGTGGCCACCGAGCGGGTCAGCTGGGTGATCGTGGGCCTGCTGCTGTTCGCGGGCGGTGCCTACCTGGCCTACCAGCTGTTCGCGAACGTGCAGACCCGGGTCACGGTGTGGCTGCACGTGTTCGACTATCCGGACGGCATCGGCCTGCAGGTCAGCCAGTCGCTGTTCGGCCTGGGCACGGGCGGCCTGTTCGGCACCGGCCTGGGCGGCGGCCATCCCGAGATCGTGCCGCTGCCGGCGACCGACTTCATCATCTCCTCGTTCGGCGAGGAGATCGGCCTGTTCGGGCTGGTCGCGTTGCTAGTCGTCTACGTACTGTTCATCGCCCGCGGATTCGCCGCAGCGCTCGCGGTGCGCGACACTTTCGGAAAGCTGCTCGCTACGGGGTTGTCCTTCTCGATCGGGCTGCAGCTGTTCGTGGTCGTCGCCGGCGTCACTCGGCTGCTCCCTGAGACCGGCCTGACCACTCCGTTTCTGTCTTACGGGGGATCGTCACTGCTCGCCAACTACGTCCTGCTCGCCCTGCTGCTGCGCATTTCCGACGCGGCCCGCCGACCGGCCGAACCGGGCCGGCACGCGTCGACCGAACCGGTCACGCCTCGGCTGGGGGTGCCGGTGTGAATCGCCCGATCCGTCGCGTCGCCATCGCCGTCGGTGTGCTGATGGCTGCGCTGCTGCTGAACCTGAACTTCGTCCAGGTCGTGAAGAGCGATGCCTACCGCAACAACAAGAACAACAAGCGGGTCATCCTCAACGAGTACGCCAACCCGCGCGGGAACATCTCCGTGCAGGGTGGCACGATCATCGCCCAGTCCGTGCCGACCAAGGACGAGTTGAAGTATCTGCGCAAGTACCCGAACGGTCCGGTCTACGCCGACCTGACCGGGTGGTACTCGCTCATCTACGACAAGAACGGTATCGAGGACGTCGAGGACGGCCTGCTCTCGGGCAACGACAGCCGGCTGCTGGGCAGTCGCATCACCGACCTGCTGACCGGCCGCACCCCCAAGGGCGGCAACGTCGTGCTGACCGTGAACAAGGCGGCCCAGCAGGCGGCCTACAGCGGACTGGGCGGGCGCCGCGGGGCGGTCGTCGCGCTCGATCCGCGCACCGGCGCCATCCTCGCGGCGGTCAGCAGCCCGTCGTACGACCCGAGCACGCTGAGCTCGCACAATCTCGACTCCATCCAGGCCGCGTACCAGAAGCTGAACAACGACAAGCAGCAGCCGCTACTGGCCCGCGCGTTCCGCGAGACCTATCCGCCCGGGTCGGTGATGAAGGTGATCGTCGCGGCGGCCGGACTGAAATCCGGGCTGAAGCCGAGCAGCGTGATCCCCGGGCCGACGGTGTACCCGTTGCCCGACGGCGGCACGATGCACAACTTCAACGGTGAGCAGTGCAGCGGCAACGGCAAGACCACGACCCTGCTCGACGCGTTGAAGATCTCCTGCAACACGGCGTTCGCCGCCCTCGGCATCAATGTGGGGCAGCAGGCGCTGCAGGACGAGGCGAATCTGTTCGGCATGGACGGCCAGGACTTCAACATGCCGCTCAGCGTCGCCGGCTCGACGATCGGCGACATCGAGAACCGCTCGCAGCTCGGGCAGACCTCGATCGGGCAGTTCAACGTACAGATGACCCCGCTGCAGGCGGCCATGATCGCGGCGGCGGTCGAGAACGACGGCACGCTGATGAAGCCCTACCTGGTACACCAGGAGCAATCGCCCAACCTCTCGGTGCTGAAGACGACCGAACCCAAGGAACTGCATCAGGTGCTGTCACCTGATCTCGACAAGGAACTGCAGCAGATGATGGAGTCGGTCGTGACGAGCGGCACCGGCACCAAGGCGCAGATTCCCGGAGTGACCGTCGGCGGCAAGACCGGTACCGCCGACAACTCCGACGCGAACGGCAAGCCCCTACAGCCACACGCCTGGTTCACCGGGTACGCCGCCGACCCGGCTCATCCGATCGCGGTGGCGGTGATCCTGGAGAACGCCGGGGTGAACGGCGACGAGAGCGCCGGCGGCGAGGCGGCGGCTCCCCTGGCCCGCGACGTGATGAAGGCCTACCTGAACGACATGAACGCCCGGTGAGCCCCTCAATGACACGCAGTTCCGAACCCCATGTAAGGCTATTGCTGCGATGACCGCGACACCCCGTTTGGTTGGTAACCGATACGAGCTCGGCGAGCTGATCGGTTATGGCGGTATGGCTGAGGTGCACCGCGGACGCGACATGCGCCTGGGTCGCGACGTCGCGGTCAAGATCCTGCGGGCCGACCTGGCCAACGACCCGGCCTTCCTCACCCGGTTCCGCCGCGAGGCCCAGTCGGCCGCCGGCCTGAACCACCCGGCCATCGTCGCCGTCTACGACACCGGCGAGGACCCGGGACTGAACGGCAACGGCGAAGTCCCCTACATCGTCATGGAGTACGTCGAGGGGCGCACCCTGCGCGACGTGCTCAAGGCCGAGGGCCGGCTGCCCGTTCATCGGGCCATGGAGATCACCGCCGAGGTTTGCGCCGCCCTCGACTTCAGCCACCGCAACGGCATCGTCCACCGCGACATCAAGCCGGCCAACGTCATGATCACGCCGAACGGCGCGGTCAAGGTCATGGACTTCGGCATCGCCCGGGCCCTTTCGTCCAATGCGGCCACCGTCACCCAGACCGCGGCCGTCATCGGCACCGCGCAGTACCTGTCGCCCGAGCAGGCCCGCGGCGAGCCGGTCGACGCCCGTTCGGACGTGTACTCGACCGGCTGCCTGCTCTACGAGCTGATCACCGGCCAGCCGCCGTTCGTCGGCGACTCCCCGGTGGCGGTCGCCTACCAGCACGTGCGCGAGAACGCTCCGGCACCCTCGTCGCTCAACCCCGAGGTGCCCCGGGCGCTCGACTCGATCGTCATGAAGGCGTTGGCCAAGAACCCGCTCAACCGCTACCAGTCGGCCGGCGAGATGCGCGCCGACCTGCAGCGGGCGCTGGCCGACCGCCCGGTCGAGGCCGAGGCGGTCATGACCGATCAGGAGCGGACCGAGTTCATCCCGCGTTCGCCCGCGCAGCTCGCGGCCGGGGGCATGCTGCCGCCGGGCGGCGACGACGATGCGCGTAGCGACGAGGACGAGCGGCGGCGCAAGCGGTTGATCTGGACGGCGATCGTCGTGGTGCTGCTGCTGGTCATCGGCGCGGCCGCCTACGCCATCGTGCTGCTCGGCAAGAACGACAAGCCGAAGAAGGTCGCGGTGCCCCCGCTCGTCGGGCAGACGGTCCAGGCCGCCAACGCCGCACTGGTCAAGGCCGGCTTCCAGCCCGACGACACTCCGCAGACGACCAGCGGGACGTGCACGGGCGCACCGAACGGCAAGGTCAAGGACGGTCTGGTCTGCACGCAGGATCCGCCGGCCGGCTCCATGCAGACCAAGGACACCGTGATCACCTTCTTCGTCTACAAGACGCCGACGGTTCAGGTGCCCAACGTCGTCGGGATGCAATATGCCGCCGCCGCCGAGCAGCTTGCCAAGAAGGGCCTGCGGCCGGTGCGCAAGGACGTGAACAACGACGCGCCGGCCGGCCAGGTCATCGCCCAGAATCCGGCGGCCTACGCGGGTACGACGCCGAACGGGCAGGTCCTGCTGTCAGTGTCGACCGGCAAGACCGGCGTGCCCAACGAGGTCGGCAAGAAGGTCCAGGACGCGCTGTCCGACCTGAGCGCCCAGGGCTGGACGAACGTCGGCCAGCCGCAGCAGATGCAGGTCACCGACAAGTCCCAGGACGGCGTCGTCATCCAGCAGTACCCGACGCCTGGCAGCAACTTCCCGAAGAACCAGGAGATCACCCTGACGGTCGGGGCGTACGTGCCGCCGTCGCCGACCTGCACCACGCCGACCACGTCGAGTTCAACCTCCGGCTCAACGTCGACCTCCCCGTCGGGCGGGCCGACCAGCCCCGGTGGATCGACGACGCCACCCAACTCGATCTCGATCGGGCCGCCGAACAACCTGGCGCCGTCGACGCCGCCGGGCGGCGGTACCACTCCGACCTGTTAGCCGCGGCCGTCGCCGTCGCGTCGATCGCCGTCGCGTCGGTCGCCGTCGAGGCGAGGCACGGCGGCGACCGGCAAGGTGATGATCGCCCGCAGTCCGGGCTGGTTGTCGGCCAGGCGCACGGTGCCGCCGTGGGCCCGGACCAGGTCGCGCACGATCGGCAGGCCCAGTCCGGTGCCACCCGACTCGCGCGAGCGTGAACCGCCGACCCGGTAGAACCGGTCGAACACGCGTTGCCGCTCGTGGGCCGGGATGCCCGGTCCGTCGTCGGTGACCTCGAGCTGCACGGTTGCCTGCCCGGCGGTGTGCCGGCCGGCGATCACCGCGACGGCTACCCCGGTCTTGGCGTAGCGCACGGCGTTGTCGATCAGGTTCACCACGACGCGGCGCAGCCCGTCCGGGTCGCCGTCGACGATCATCGGGGCGGTATGCGCGGTCACCGGCACCCGGGCCTGCTCGTAGCCGGCGACGGTGCGGCCGACCAGCACGTCGAGCTCGACCATCTCGCGCCGGCGCAGCGATCCACCGGACTCGTCCAGCCGGGCAGTGGCCAGCAGGTCGTCGACGAGCAGCTCCAACCGGTTGACGTCCACCAGGGCGTCGCGCACCACGGCGCTCCAGTCCTCAGGCGGCAGCCGCTCGGCCACCTCGAGCTGCACGCGCAGCGACGCGAGGGGCGAGCGCAGCTCGTGCGCGGCGTCACCGACGAAGGTGCGCTGGCGCTTGGTGGCCGCGTCGATTCGGTCGAGCATCGCGTTGAGGGTGACGGCCAGCCGCTGCACCTCGTCCTGGGCGTCGGGCACCGGCAGTCGCTGATCAGCCAGCCCGGCCCCGGTGATCTCCTCGGCGCCCAGCCGCAGGCCGGCCACCGGGCGCAGCGTGCGGCCCACGATCCAGTACGTCGCGAGTGCCATGATCAGGATGGCCAGCGGGCAGCCGCCCAGGGCCACGTTGCGTAGCAGGTGCACGCTCTGGTCGACCCGGCCGAGACTGGTGGCGACCAGCACAGTCTCGCTGCGCACGGGAACGGCGGTCACCCGCAGGTGGGCGTCGATGCCGGCCCACTCGCCGCCGATCGTCAGGTGGCCGCCGTCGTGCACTTTCGCCAGCTCGGCCGGCGGGAGCATCGGCCGCGCGGCGTCGGCGCCGGGCGAGCTGGCCACCACAGCACCGTTCAGATCGACCAGTTGCACATAGTCGCCGCTGCTGGACAGCAGCGTCTTCGGGGCGTCACCGCGCCGCACGTACGCCGCGACGTCGTCGCCGGTCTTGGTGCCCGACGAGTCGATGCCGCGGATCAGCGACTGCTCCAGGACGATGATCAGCACGATCGTGCCGGTAACCACCGCCAAGGCGAACAGGGTGCTCGCCACGATCGTGATGCGTGCCCGTAGTGACCGGGCGCCCCACCAGTCACCCAGCCACCGGAATCGCGGCCAGATCATCGTGGCGGCAGATTACCCTGCGCGATCAGGCGCTGTGCTGCTTCGTCGCGCTCGGGCTGCCCGCCGCCGCGGGTGACTCCGTCGGCGCGCCGCCTTCGGTGGCTCTGCTGCCTGAGGCGCCTGGACTTGCAGTCGGCGCGCCGCCTTCGGCGGCTTTGCTGCCTGAGGCGCCTGGACTTGCAGTCGGCGCGCCGCCTTCGGCAGCGAGGCGGTAGCCGGCGCCGCGCACGGTCTGCACGCTCTGCCGGCCGAACGGGGTGTCGATCTTGCGGCGCAGGTAGCCGACGTACACCTCGACGACGTTCGCGTCGCCCTCGTAGTGGGCGTCCCAGACGTGATGCAGGATGTCGGCCTTCGAGACGGCTTCGCCCGAGCGGCGCATCAGGAACTCGAGCAGGGCGAACTCACGCGGGGTGAGGTCGACGTTGCGGCCGGCCCGGGTCACCGTGTGGGCGGCGGGGTCGAGCACCAGATCGCCCACCGTCAGTGCG
Organism: Jatrophihabitantaceae bacterium; assembly: GCA_036558905.1. Taxonomy (GTDB): domain Bacteria; phylum Actinomycetota; class Actinomycetes; order Mycobacteriales; family Jatrophihabitantaceae; genus DASXRA01. The sequence goes on from DATBER010000139.1 coordinate 22,216, forward strand.
GCCGGGCGGGGCGTCACGCCGCGGCGCAGCAGCGCCCGCAACCGGGCCAGCAGCACGACGAACGAGAACGGCTTGGTCAGGTAGTCGTCGGCGCCCAGATCCAGGGCGTCGGCCTCGTCGTACTCGCCGTCCTTGGCGGTGAGCATGAGAATTGGAACCCAGTTCTGCCCGGCCCGCAGCCGTTCGATGATCCGATATCCGGACAGCCCGGGCAGCATGATGTCGAGGATCACCGCGTCGTAGCTGATCTCCTGCGCCGCGTGTAACCCGTCCGGCCCGGTATGGGCGACATCAACGGTAAATCCCTCCCCGATCAGGCCACGCTGCAGCGCTGACGCCAGGCGTACCTCATCCTCGACGATCAACAGCCGCACGGGATCGGTTCCTTTCTCATATGCGAATCACGTTCGACTTTCAGGGTGCCATCACGCACAGTCGCGTTTCACGACCGCTCAGCCCCATCACAGTGCATACGGCGCATCCTCGTCTAGGTGAGTGTTAGTTCAATCTTTCTCCGCCATCACGTCTTGCGGTGGATCGTTCCGACCGGCGTTGCCGGGGTCGTGGCCCTGACGGCCAGCGGCGTGCTGAGCGCGCAGGCCAGCCCGAATCTCCCGTCCCGGACGGCCGCTCAGCTGCTGGCCGACGTCGAGACGGCCCGGATCGACGGCCTGTCCGGCACGATCGTCGCCAAGTCCTCGCTGGGCATCAGCGGGCTGCCCGACTCGCTCAGCAGCGGCTCCGGCCTGCTCGGCCTGGCGACCGGATCTCACACCGCTCGGGTCTGGTACGCCGGCGCACAGAAGCAGCGCTTCGCGATGCTGGACACGCTGAGTGAGACCGATGTGTTCCACAACGGTCGCGACCTGTGGACGTACGACAGCGCGAACCACGAGGCCACTCACACGCTCTTGCCGCCGGCCGGATCGGACACGGAGAGTCACTCGACGCAGACGGCGAGTCCGCTCACCCCGGAGCAGGCGGCCCAGCAGGCGCTCGCCGCCATCAACCCGTCGACCATCGTCAGCACCGACTCGGCGCGCCGGGTTGCCGGCCGGTCCGCGTACGAACTGGTGCTCGCTCCGCGCGACGCGAGCTCGCGGGTCGGATCGGTACGCATCGCCATCGACGGCGACAAGAAGATTCCGATCGGCGTGCAGGTGTACGCCAAGGGCGGCCACTCGCCGGCCATCGACGTTTCGTACACCCGGCTCAACTTCAGCGTCCCCGATGACGACAACTTCACCTTCAAGCCGGCCCCGTCGGTGAAGGTCAAGGAGACCTCGGCGCTGCCGGGTATCGTGCCGAACGACAACCTGCACGTGATCGGCAAGGGGTGGACCACCGTCGTGCGCCTGCAGCTGTCCGACCTCGATGCCAGCTCGGCCGAGCAGCGCTACATCAACAGCCTGCCCCGGATCAGCTGGCCGGGCGGCAGCGGCCGGTTGTTCGAGGTCAAGTCCGGCCTGGTCAGCGCCGTCATCACCGACGACGGCAACGTCTACGCCGGTGCGGTCGACAAGAGCGTCCTGATCACCGCGGCCGAGCAGCACAAGTGACCCTGACCGAGGCTCCGGCCACCGATCCGCCGTCCACTGTGGACAGTGTCGGCGCCGGCCTCGCGATCCAGAGCGATGGCCTGACCAAGCGGTTCCGCGGCGGCCAGGTCGCGGTCGACCACGTAGCGCTGCGAGTACCGGTCGGCTCGGTGTACGGGTTCCTCGGCCCGAACGGCTCGGGCAAGACCACCACGATCCGAGTGCTGCTCGGCCTGATCTTCCCGACCGAGGGCGCGCACCGCCTGCTCGGCGAGGCGTTCCCCGACGATGCTGCCCGGGTGCTGCCCCGCGTCGGCGCGCTCGTCGAGGGACCGGCGTTCCACCCGTACCTGTCCGGGCAGGCCAACCTGGCCCGGCTGGACGCCGCCGACCGAAGCGTCGACCCGCGCACTGCCCGGCAGCGCATTGGCCAAGCGCTCGACCGGGTCGGCCTGGCCGCGGCCGCGGGCAAGCGCTACCGCAACTACTCGCTCGGCATGCGCCAGCGGCTCGGCATCGCCGCGGCCCTGCTGCGTCCGCGCGACCTGCTCGTGCTCGACGAGCCGACCAACGGCCTCGACCCCCAGGGCACCCGCGAGGTGCGACACCTGATCCGCCAGCTCGGCGACGAGGGCGTCACCGTGTTCGTGTCCTCGCACCTGCTCAGCGAGGTCGAGCAGGTCTGCTCGCACGTCGGCGTCATGAGCGTCGGGCGGATGGTGTGGCAGGGCTCGCTGACCGAGCTGGCCGCCCAGCAGCAGGTGCGGGTGCACGTGGCCACCACGTCGCCGGCCGCCGCGGCCCGGGTGCTGACCGGGCTCGCCCTGGGCGATGTGTCCACAGTGGACGGTGGCGCGCACGCGGTGCTGGGCGACACGAAGCCCGAGCACGTCGTCGAGGCGCTCGTCGCGGCCGGCGTCGGCGTGCGCGAGTTCACGGTCGAGCGGCCCAGCCTGGAGGACGTCTTCGTGGGCCTGACCGGGGAGGGCTTCGATGTCTCTGGCTGAAGCTCCCGATCGAGCAACCGTGGGCCGTCTGACGCGGCCGAACATTGCGCGATCGCTGCGGTTCGTCCGGTCGGAACTCGGCATGGTATTTCGCCGGCGGCGGAACCAGGCCCTGCTGGGCGTGCTGGCCTGCATCCCGATCCTGATCGCGGTCGCGATCAAGGTCAGCGGCGGATCGGGCGGCGGCAACGGTAACGGGGCGGCCCTGTTCGGCAGCATCACCGAGAACGGCATCTTCGTCGCCTACTCGGCGCTGTTCGTGGTGATCCCGTTCTTCCTGCCCATGGCCGTATCCGTCGTGGCCGGCGACTCGCTGTCCGGCGAGGCCAACACCGGCACGTTGCGCTACCTGCTGGCCGTGCCGGTCGGACGCAGCCGGCTGCTGGCCGTCAAGTACGCCGGCATCCTCGCCTGGTGCATCGCCTGTAGCGCGGTGGTGGCCGTCGTGGGCGTGCTGATCGGGCTAATCCTCTTCGGCGGCGGCGACGTCACGCTGTTGTCCGGGACGTCCGTCTCGTTCGCCTCCGGGTTGGGCCGGCTGACCATCGTGGCCGCCTACGTCGCCGCCAACATCGCCGCCGTCGGAGCGATCGGGCTGTTCGTCTCGACCCTTACCGAGGTGCCGATCGCGGCCATGGCCACCACACTCGGCCTGACGATCACCAGCCAGGTGCTGGACGCGGTGCCTCAGATCAGCGCGATTCACCCCTGGCTGCTCAGCCACTACTGGCAGCAGTTCATCGACATCCTGCGCGACCCGATGGACCTGGACAAGGTCGGCCACGGGCTGCTCGCCTCGGCTACCTACGCCCTGCTGTTCCTGTCGATGGCCTGGGCCCGGTTCAACAACAAGGACGTATCGAGCTAGGGCGGTCGTCGCTAGGACGCCAGGGCGCTCAGCGTCGAGGTCCTCTTCGGCACGTGGATCCAGCCCTCGGTGGCCGCCCGGCGGATCTCGGCGCCGCTACGGGCCCGCCGGGTCTGGCGTTGCGCGACGGCCCGGGCGACGAAGGCGCACATAAGCGCGTCGAACGCGTCGTGGCTGGTGGTGCACTGCTCGTAGGAGTCACCGACGAACGTGATCGGCAGTGCGTCGGAGACACTGGCCATCATGGCCCGCAGCGGCTCGTGGTAGCCCCGGCGCTTGTAGCTGCCGTTCGCCTCGGGCAGCCAGCGACGCACGGCGGCGGCCGGATACACCTCGGCCACCGGGCCTAGCCCGTCGCGGCGCACCGGCTTGCGCTTGGTCGCCCGCGCGTACCGGTCGAGCAGCACGGCCGCCCGCAGCCCGACCACACCGATCAGGTCGGTGGACACCGACAGGGGGGCGCGCCCGTCCCGCTCGGCGATCACGAGGTCGGTCAGCCGGTACTTCAGCTGCTTGCGATGGTCGTTGCCGTCGAGGCCGCGCCCGGGCCAGGGCTTGAGCTTGCGGTGGGCCGTCATCGCCTCGACGAACGGCTCGGGCCAGCCGAGCGGGGCGTCGATGCCGATCTTGGCCCAGGGCCGCGACATCAGCTCGACGAGCCGCTCGTCGTCGTGCGGGCCGGACAGCACTTCGGCCGCGGCCCCGTCCTCGTCCCAGGTCACTGAGCAGGCTGCGGTGCGGTCCGGCTGCGCTGCGAGATCGATGCCGAGCGTGATCACCATGGGCAGGATGCTATGCCGCCGGTCCAGTCGAACCGGCTCGCTCGCTATTGCAGGTAGCCCTCGACCTCGTTGGCCGGGCGCTCGGTGGCGGAGTCCGGGTCCTCGCCGTACTCCTCGCGGGCCCGGCGCTGGCGGAGCAGGTCCCAGCACTGGTCGAGCTGCCGCTCGATCGTCTCCAGGCGGCGGCGATCGTCGCCGACGAGGCCCTGGCCACGGTGCGCCGCCCGCAGCGTCTTCTCCTCGTCGACCAGCTCATGGATGTGCGCGAGAAGTGTCTTATCGTCCACCAGCTCATCCTTCCTCATGTAGCGCCCGGGTCGGGATCCGCACGGTCAACGCCACCACGACCGCGGCGATGCCCAGCAACACGGCGCAGCTGACCGTGACGACCCGGAACCCGTGCACCATGACGTCGGGGTCCCGGTAGCTCTCGCCGTGCAGGCCGGCCAGCGGCGGCAGCACCGCCACGGCCAGCAGCGACGCCGCCCGGGCGACGGCGTTGTTGACGCCGGACGCGATGCCCACCTGATCTTGTGGGGCGGTGCCCATAACCGTGGCGGTCAGCGGCGCGACGAACGTCGACAGGCCCAGCCCGAAGACGATGATGCCGGGCAGGACGTCGGTCACGTAGTTGTTGTGTTGCGGGTCGATGCGCAGGAGTAGCAAAAGCCCGGCCGCGCAGATCAGCGGGCCGGCCGTCATCTGCAGGCGCGGCCCGATCCGGGCGGCGAGCGCCCCGGAGCGCGCCGAAAGGAACATCATGAAGATCGTGATCGGCAGGGTGGCTGTTCCGGCGGCCAGCGCCCCGTAGCCAGCCGCGATCTGCAAGTTCAGGGTCAGCACGAACAGCACTGCCCCGAGGGCGCCGTACGTCATGAACGTCATGACGTTGGCCCCGCTGAACGCCCGGTCGGCGAACAGTCCGAGCGGCACGAGTGGCTGCTTCTCGTCGCGCTCGACGATCACGAACGCGACCAGCAGGCCGAGGCCGACCAGGATGCTGATGATCGCAGTGGCGTGCCAGCCGCCCGAGCCGGCGCTGGTCGTGCCGTAGGTTAGCCCGGCCAGCCCGCCGGCCACGAGCAGCGTGCCCGGAATGTCCAAATGAGTCTGCTGGTGCTCGGCCCGGGTCTCCGGCACGTACTTCAGGCCGAGGACGATCACCGCGGCGGCGAACGGCAGGTTAATAGCGAACGCCCACCGCCACGAGACGTCCTCGACCAGCCAACCGCCCAGGAACGGGCCGATCGCCGTTGCCACGCCGCCGAGCCCGGACCAGGCGCCCACCGCGGCGGCCCGGTCGTCGCGGGCGAACGTCGCCGACAGGATGGCCAGGCTGCCGGGCGTCAGCAGTGCGCCGCCGATGCCCTGCAACGCCCGCGCCGCGATCAGCGTCTCGACGTTTGGCGAGATGGCGCACAGCAGCGACGCGACCGCGAACCACGCGACCCCGATCAGGTACACCCGCCGCCGACCCAGCCGGTCGCCCAGTGACCCCCCGAGCAGGATCAGGCTGGCCAGCGGCAGCAGATAGGCGTTCTGCACCCACTGCAGCGCCCCGAAGGTAGCGTTGAAGTCCTGGCCGATCCGCTTGAGGGCGACGTTGACGATCGTGCCGTCCAGGAAGGCCATGCCGCTGCCGAGGATCGTGGTGGCGAGTACCCCACGGCCCGCGGCGGTGCGTAGCCGGATCGGTTCGGTCACGCGGCTCAGTCTGCCGGTCGGTCGCCCTGACGCCTACCGGGGCGGATGGTCAGTCCGCGAAGGTGGCCAGCGCACGCATGGACAGCCACGTCAGCACCACCCCCGTCGCCGCGATCGTGAGCACGCAGGCGCCCAGCGATCCCCAGTGGATGTCGTGGAACAGCACCAGGTCGCGCAGTCCGGTGATCACGTACGTGACCGGATTGACCCGGGCGATCGCCTTCAACGGCCCGGCCAGTAGATCCATCGGCACGAAGTTCGGCGTCAGGAACAGCAGCGGGAAGAAGATCAGGAACGACGCGTTGGTCGTCTGGACGTTCTTGGTCTTCAACGCGATGGCGATCGCGATGCCGGCGTACGCGACACCCCACGACGCGGCCAGCACGATCAGCAAGACGATGCCCACCCCGCCGGACTTGACGCGCGCTCCGAAGGCGTAGCCCACCGCCAGCACAATGATCGACACCGACACGCCCCGCGCCAGGTCGGCGGCCAGGCGGCCCCACACGACGGCGGTGCGGCGGATCGGCGCGGCCAGCAGCTTGTCCAGATACCCGATGTCGATGTCGGTGACCATGGCCAGGCCGGAGGTCGCCGAGCTCACCGCGAAGACCAGGGACACCGGTATCTGGAAAGCCACGTAGTGCTGGCCGTGCAGGAACGGCGTCCGCGACGGGGTGAAGATCTTGTTGACCTGGCCCAGGTTGACCACCAGGAAGAACACCGGGATGAACAGCGCCGGGATCGTCGCGGCCGGGATGCGCCAGACCTCGCGAACCGCCCGGCGGCCCAGCAGCACCGTCTCGTTCATCGGACACCTGCCGTCTCGGCCGGGGCGGGCAGGCCGCCTTCGATGCGGCGTCCCGTCGCCGCCAGGAACACATCGTCGAGGCTCGGGCGGGACAGCGTGATAGCGCCGGGCCGGATGCCGGCCGCGCCGAGCAGCTGCACGATGTCCGCGACAGCGGCCGCTCCGTCGTCGACGTACACCGCCAGGCCCTCGGCCGCGTCGGTGATGTGATCGAGGTTGGGCACGTCGCTCAGTGCTCGGCGGGCGTCGTCGTGGTGGTCGGTGTCCAGCCCGACGGTGACCACGTCGCTGCCCAGCTCGGACTTCAACGCGTCGGGCGTTCCCTGCGCGACGATCTTGCCCTCGTCGATGATGGCCACCCGCTCGCAGAGCTGATCGGCCTCCTCCAGGTACTGCGTGGTGAGGAAGACCGTCGCGCCGGATTCGTTGATGCGGCGCACCTCGTCCCAGATCGTGACCCGGCTGGCCGGGTCCAGCCCCGTAGTCGGCTCGTCCAGGAACAGCACTTCGGGCGCGTGGACCAGGGCCGTGGCCAGGTCGAGGCGGCGCTTCATACCACCCGAGTAGGTCTTGACCAGCCGGTCGGTCGCGTCGCTCAGCCCGACGAGTTCGAGCAACTCGACGGTGCGCGCGGCCGGATCGGCCACCTTGTAGAGCCCGCACTGCAGCTCGAGCAGCTCGCGACCGGTCTGCGTGGGGTCCAGGCCTACTTCCTGCAGAGCGACGCCGATGCGCCGGCGGACCTGCGCCGGGTCGTTCCGGACGTCGATGCCGGCCACGGTGGCGATTCCGTCGCTGATCGGCAGCAAGGTGCACAGCATTCGGACAGTAGTCGTCTTGCCGGCGCCGTTGGGGCCGAGGAACCCGAACACCTCGCCACCGGCCACCTGCAGGTCGATGCCGCGAACCGCCTCGACGTCGGGCTGGCCTCGTGACCCGCGGTATCGCTTCGACAGCCCGCTGACCTCGATCGCGTGCTCGCCGTTCAATGCCCCTCCTCGGCCTTTCGCAGCTGTGGCGCCAGCCACCATAGAGGCCGGCCCCGACATATCCGACCGAATACCGTGTGCGCTCCGCTTCCCGGCCGAGCCGACCGAATACCGTGGAGCGCTCTGGCCAGTTGTCCGGACACGGCAGCCGCTACGCTCGACGTCGTCTCGGAGGGCTCGCCTAGTGGCCGATGGCGGCGGTCTTGAAAACCGCTAGGGCGCGGAAGCGTCCTCGTGGGTTCGAATCCCACGCCCTCCGCTCAACCCCGGTTCTAGCCGGCTGCAGGCCAGCAATTCCGGGGGTCTCGTGCCTCGGCTGGCTCCGGCTTCGACCGGTGCGTCGCTACCACCGATCCCACGCCGTCCGCTCAACAATCGGATCGAACGGTGCGATTCGGCGTGCTTCGAGATCACCTGCGCCGGGTGATGCCGTTGCCTCGTCCGCGCTCGACGCTGTGGCCGGTGCCCTCGCGGCAGGGGGCCTGGTCCGGGCATGGACGGTGATCTCCGATGGCGGGCGAGACCGGAACCACTTCCCCGGAACTGGCCAAGGGCGACCGCAAACTGGCGATCCTGCTCGCGATGGCCATGTTCGTCCTGGTCGTGGACACGTCCGTGATGAATGTGTCGATCAGCTCGGTGGTCCACGATCTGGACACGACGGTCAGCGGCGTCCAATCCGCCATCGCACTCGAGGCGCTGGTGTCCGCGGCATTCATCCTGCTCGGCAGCAAGGTGGGCGACCTGATCGGCCGCAAGCGCGCGTACGTGCTCGGCCTGTTGGCCTACGGGATCGGTGCCTTGGCCATGGCCTTGGCGCAGAACCTGATCGCGGTCATCGTCTTCTGGGCGATCGTGGGTGGGATCGGCGCCTCGTTGCTGCTGCCGGCGATGCAGTCACTGATCCACGGCAACTTCGAGGGTGCCGCTCAGCGCAAGGCCTACGCCCTGGTCGGGGCCGCGGCCGCGATCGCCGCCGGAGTCGGCCCGCTGATCGGCGGCTTCATCACGACCTACCTGTCCTGGCGGATCGCGTTCCTGCTCGAGGACGTCGTCATCCTGGTCGTGCTGTCCGGCATCAAGCTCGTCCAAGACGTCGAGTACACCGGGTCGCGGAGCGTGGACGTCGTCGGCGCCGTCCTGTCCGTGCTGGGCATGGGCGGCGTCGTGCTGGGCATCTTGGTCTGGCAAGAAGGTGGCGAATGGGTCGGCCTGTTGCTTGCGCTCGGCGCGCTGTCGCTCGGAGGCCTGGCCTGGTGGCTGGTGCGGCGCAAGCGGGCGGGCAAGCCGACGCTGCTGGATCCCGACCTGTTCAAGGCCAAGCTGTTCCGGTTCGGGGTGTCCGGGCAGATGCTGCAGCAGATCGGGCTGGGCGGCACGATGATCGCACTGCCGATCTACCTGCAGATCGTGTTGGAGTACAGCGCGATGGGCGCCGGCCTGTCCATCGCCCCACTGTCGCTGAGCATGTTCGTGGTGGCCCTGCTCGCCGGGAGGAAGGCGGGGAAACGGCGTCCGGCCAGCCTGATCCGGGCCGGATTCGCGCTGTTCGTCGTTGGGATGGCCGTGGTGGAGCCGATCGTGCCGCGCGCGACCTCGGGGTGGTACCTGCTGGTGCCCTTGCTGATCGCGGGATCGGGGCTGGGCCTGTTGGTATCGCAGCTGAACAACTACACGCTGGCCCCGATCGACGAGGAACGCGTCAGCGAGGCGGCGGGCGTGAACTCCGCGGGCGGCTCGTTCGGCCTGTCGTTCGGGCTGGCGTTCGCCGGCGCCATCCTGCTCGCCGTGCTGTCGTTCTCGTTCACCAACCTGGCGCAGTCGAGCTCCGTGCTGTCCAAGCCGGAGCAGCAGCAGGTCTCCAAGGCGTTGGAGCACGACGCCCAAGTGGTAAGCAACACCCAACTCGAAGAACAGCTGGCCGGCCAACCGCAGAAAACCCAGGACGAGATCATCCGGATCAACACCGACGCCCGACACGCCGCGCTAC
>DATBER010000140.1:0-11240 GCA_036558905.1 Jatrophihabitantaceae bacterium
TCCGTGGGGATCAGTCCGTGTGGACGGCCGGCGGATTCTTGGTCAGGTCGATCGTCGCGCTCAGGAACGACGTGGTGCTGTCGTGCTGGGTCGTCACGTGGTTGTCGAAGTCCTTCGCCTTGTACGTCACGTCCCATTCGAGCTCGTCGTCCACCCGCACCAGAAGCGGCTGGTCCTCGTCGTCGTTGGCCTCGTAGTCCAGGCTGGTGAGGTCGGTGGTGAGCTTCCACGCCGCCGTGTGCGCAACGGCCTCGAAGTCGAACTCCTCCTGCGGGCAGCCGGCCGGCTGCAGCTCCTTGGACTTGATGCATTTCTGCAGTGAGGCTGTCAACGCGTCGGCCGCTGCCTTCTTGCCGGCCGCGTTGAGGTCGATGCTGAGGACGGGCGCCGAGGCTTCGCCGGGCGTCGTCTCGTAGTCGTCCTCGTCTTCGTTCTTGAGCGTGATGTTGGGATTGTTCGTGGCGAAGTCGAGCGGGCCGGGGAACGTGTAGATCTTGTCCTCGGTCACGGGCTTGCCGAACAGGGTCAGCCCCGGGATCTTGCGCTCGTCGGACACGTCCATCTCGACCGTCGTGGGCACCTGCCACTTGCCCTTGACCTTGCTGATGGTCGCCTCGACGTCCTGCGGCTTCGAGCCGAACTTGTACTTCACCGCGACCCGGGCGTGATCGTCCTTTACCTCGACGGTGTGCGTTTCGATGTCGGTGATCTTGGCCTTGGCCTGCTGCTTGGCCAGGACGTCGTCGGTCAGGAACGTGGTCGAGGCCGGCTTCGGCCCGTACTCGAGCGCATCGGCGGCATGCCCCTCGGCGAGCGCAGTCAGGTAGTCCTTGACCGTCTCGTCCGGGCCGGCCGACGACTTTCCACCGGTGAGCAGCAGGCCGGCCGCGATACCACCGCCGGCGACCAGCACAGCCACGACGCCGACCACGATCCACATCTTCTTCCGCGACCGGCGCGGCGGTGGGCCGCCCCACGGTTGAACCGGCCCGCCGGGGAACGGTCCCCCGGGTGGCGGCCCCGGGTACGGCCCGGGCGGCGGCCCGCCCGGGTATGGCCCGGCCGGCGGCGGCCCCGGGTACGGCCCGGCGAGCGGTGGCCCACCTGGGTAAGGCCCCGCGGGCGGCGGCCCACCCAGGTAGGGCCCGGCCGGCGGTCCGAACTGCGGTGGTCCGAACGGTCCGAACGGTCCGGACGATCCCGGCGGCGCCGGCGGGCCGGGCGGCAGGGGCGGAGCGCCCGGGCCATCCGCGCCATCCGCGCCGGCTGGGCCGGCCGGGCCTTGGAAGCCTGGCCCGGCGTGCTCGGCCGGCGGCTGGCCGGCCGCGTTGGGTTGACCCTGAGCGTGCTGTTGGGGATCTTGCTGGGGAGGTTGCGTCATGCCTGCCTCTGCGTCTCTACCCGTATCGCCCGTGCGCCGCACATCATGTCGTATCCGGCGATCCGGCCATCGATCGACCTGCTCGACCGTCAGGGCGTAGCGCCTGAGGCAACCACAAATGCGTCCAAGTTCTCGGTCAGGACGCCGCGGACCGTCGAAGTCTTTCGCCGGGTTCGACGACTTGTCGGATAATGTCGGATCCGTCGCGGCGCGGCACGGCTACGAGCCTCGGCGGCCACCCTGATGGCATATTCACCGCCAACCTGGAACGATCAGCGCCCATCCGATGGAGGAACGCGATGAGCCAGCCGTACGACCCGGCCAACCCTGGGCAGCCCAATCCGTATCCCCCCGCTCCGCCGCCGCAGCAGCCCGGGCAGTTCGGCCCGCCGCCGCAGCAGCCCGGGCAGTTCGGCCCGCCGCCGCAGCACCCCGGGCAGTTCGGCCCGCCGCCGCAGCACCCCGGGCAGTTCGGCCCGCCGCCGCAACAGCCCGGGCAGTTCGGCCCGCCGCCCCAACCGGCTCCACCCGGCAGCGTGCCCCCGGCGTACGGAGGTCCGCCGGCACCCGCTTACCGCGGTCCGGGTGGGCCGCCGCCCAGCGACTACCCGATCCAGCTCGACGTCCCGTACCCGCCGCAGAGCAATCGCGGGCTGGCCGTGCTGGGCATCATCTACTTCCTGAAGTTCCTCGCCCTGCTGCCGTCGCTGATCTGCCTGTACGTCCTCGGCATCGCGGCGTTCGTCGTCTGGTGGATCGCGCAGTGGGCGATCCTGTTCACCGGCCGCTACCCCGAGGGCATGCACAGGTTCGTCACCGGATATCTGCGCTGGCAGGTCCGGGCCTTCGGCTGGCTGTTCTCCCTGACCGACCGCTACCCGCCGTTCCGGCTCAGCCCGTAACGGCTACTCGGCCTCGTCGCGCGGCGCGGTGAGGTCGTGCCAGACCAAGCCGTCCGCGTCGCGATACGTCGGGGCCGGCGGAATCTCACGGTTCTGCCTGCGGGATCGCCACTTGCGTCCGCCCTCCCCGCTGAGGGCCGCGAAGTGGCGAGACCGCACCGTGCCGAACACGGCCAGCACCACCAGGCCCACTGCGCCGAGCAGGCCCACCACCAGTGCCGTCCACACCCGCGGCGACCACCCGCTCGGGGCCTTGCCGACGACGAAATGCCCGGGCGGTGGTTTGGCCGCCGCCGCCGGGCGGGGCGTCGGCAACGCGCGGGTGTTCGCCGAGTTGGTCGTGAGGAACGGGGCCAGTGCGTCGTAGACCGGGTTGGGCGCGTTGGCCGGCACTCGCGCGTTGATCGCCCGGCCGGCGTTGACGATGCCGTAGCCGTAGGCCGGATCCTGCTTGCCGGTGCGGTGGTCGAGCGTGGCCAGCATCCGGGCGACGACCTGCCGGCCGGACAGCGTCGGGTACTGGGACCAGATCAGCGCGAGCACGGCCGAAGTGATCGCCGTGGCCTGGCTCGTGCCGTCGCCGGCGTAGGCCTTGGGGATATCCCGGCCGAGCGAGGGCACGTTCACACCGGGCGCGGTGACGGTCAGGTAGCGGTGCCGGGACGAGAACGAGGGAACGTTGCCGTGCGAGTCGACGGCACCCACCGAGACCACGCCCAGGCAGACACCGGGCTCCTCGACCGGGCTGCCCTTCTGCCCGGAGTTGCCCGACGACGCAACGACGATCGCGCCCTTCTGGATCGCATAGGTGATCGCCGCCTGTTCGTCGGCCGGGCAGGGCACCGTGTCCTTGTTCGGATCCCGGCTGCCGCCGAGCGACATGCTCAGGATCTTGCCGCCGTGGTCGGCCGCCCACCGGATGGCCGCGGCCAGGTGGTCGTTGCCGGAGGCGGCAGCGTCCGTCGTTCCCTTCAGCGGCACCGCGATAGGCAGCAGCTTGGCGTCCGGGGCCAGGCCGGTAATGCCCAACAGGCCCGCATGGGCGACCATGATCGACGCCATTGCCGTGCCGTGGCCGAACGGGTCGGCGGCGCGATCTTTCCGGCCGTCGCCTCCGTTCGGGCCGTAATCCGTGCCCGGGATCACGTTGGACAGCTCGGGCCACTCGGCGTTGACGCCGGTGTCGATCTCGGCGATCGTGACGCCCTGCCCGCGGGCCCCACCGTCCCACAGCGCGGGCACGCCCCACGTGTCGAACCACCACTCGGGCGCGTCGGTCGGGCCGGGCGCGGCGAGCGCGGGTTGGGCCACCCCGACCAGCAGGGCGGCGGACAGGACGGCCAGGGTGCGTCTCACAGCGGCGGCATCCAGACAATCTTGGCCGGGTTGGTCGCGTAGCAGGTCGCGTTGATGCCCAGCCGCACGGTTCCGGTCTTTCGCACTGGCTGGTTGTCGAAGTCGAGTACCTGGAACGACCCCTTGACGTCGACACTGCCGGTGATCTGCAGCCTGCCGGCGGCCCCGTCGGGGTTGGGGGCGAGGGTGACGTTCAGGTGGGCGGCCACGTCCGCGACGTCGACGGTGCCCCGCACCGATCCGGGCACCACGGTGATCAGATCGTCGGCGGTCGGGCAGGTCATGTCCGCGTGCGCCTTGAGGCATTGGGTCACCGCCGCCGCGACCGCGCGGGCGACGGTCAGCTTGCCGGTCGCGCTGACCTTGGGCAACAAGGGTGGGGGCGCGCCGCTGCTGAGGTGCACCACGACCGGGTCGAGCTCGAGATTGGACGTGTCGACGCTGATGGGCAACGCGCCGGGAAAGAACAGCACCGTTCGGCTCGGCAGCGGCGTACCGCCGATGCTCAACCGGGACTGGCCCTCCTCGACCCGCACCTGCACCGGCACCGCCGTCTTGGTCAGCCGCCAGGTGCGCCCGCGCTTGACGGTCTCGACCGCGTCGTTGACGAGCTTCGAGCTGCCGGCCGAGACCAGCTGGTACTGGACGGTGACCCGGGCCGTCCCACCCTTTCGGTCGACGGAGAGCACGTGCACGTTGTCGATCTTGGCAACCTTGAGCGAAAGCTGCAGCACGTCGCTGGTCAGGTAGCTGTGCACACCGTCCGGGACATCACCCATTCCCAGCGCGGCCGGTGCGTCACCCCGCGCCAGGGCCCGGAAGTACGAGACGGCCGCCGACTCGGGCGCCGACTCGTTCGACCACGCGGTGAACACGATGATCCCGCCGCCGACCAGTGCGGCCAGCGCGACCAGCACGCCGACCCAGTAGAGGCCGCGCCGCCGGTCCGGCAGTGACCGGTGCCGGGCCGGCGCCGCACCGGCCTCGGGGCCGACGTCGCCCGACCGGGCCGTCTCGGTAGGCATCATCATTCGATCCGCCGGCGGCCGGAGAAGGCGCGTCCCAGCGTCACCTCGTCCGCGTACTCGAGATCGCCGCCGACCGGCAGCCCGCTGGCCAGCCGGCTCACTGCGATGCCCATGGGCGTGACCAGCCGGGCCAGGTAGGTGGCGGTGGCCTCGCCCTCGAGATTCGGGTCGGTGGCCAGGATCAACTCGGTCACCGTGCCGTCGGCCAGCCGGGCGAGCAGTTCGCGCACCCGCAGGTCGTCCGGACCCACGCCGTCGATCGGGCTGATTGCGCCGCCGAGCACGTGGTAACGCCCGCGGAACTCGCGCGTGCGTTCGACGGCGACGACATCCTTGGGCTCCTCGACGACGCAGATCACGCTCGGATCGCGCCGGGCGTCACGGCAGATGCGGCACTCGTCCGCCTCGGCGACGTTGCCACAGATGCGGCAGAACCGCACTTCGTTCTTGACCCGGGTGAGCGTGCTGGCCAGCCGTTCGACGTCGGCCGGCTCAGCCGAGAGCAGATGGAACGCGATGCGCTGGGCGCTCTTCGGACCGACACCGGGCAGCCGGCCCAGTTCGTCGATCAGGTCCTGGATCGCGCCCTCGTACATGCTCGCCTTTACAAACCGGGGATGCCGAGTCCGCCCAGCCCGCCGCCCAGGCCTCCCGTGACCGGGCCCATCTTCTCGGCGGCCAGCTCGCTGGCGGCCCGGTTGGCGTCGCGTACTGCGGCCACGACCAGGTCCTGCAGCGTCTCGACGTCGTCCGGGTCGACGGCCTTCGGGTCGATCTCGATCGCCTTCAGCTCCCCCGAACCGGACAAGGTGGCGGTGACCAGCCCGCCGCCCGCGGTGCCCTTGACCTCGGCCTCGGCCAGTTCGGCCTGGGCATCGGCCAGCTGCTGCTGCATCTTCTGCGCCTGCTTCATCAGCTGTTGCATGTTCGGCTGCCCGCCGAAGCCACCACCACGGGTCACGACACGTCCTTTCGTCGGGGGTAAGGGTAACGACACGACCTGGGTTCCGGCTCGCCGGCGCGACGGCCCGACGGCCCGCTGCAGGCGCCGTGGCTCAGTCGTCGAGCGGGCGGGCCCCGAGGGTGGACTGCAGCAGGCTGAGCGCCTCGGCCTCGGGGTCGACGCGCGGCGCGTCGGGCGAATCGAGGGGCTCGGTGTCGTCGCGCGGATCCGGCTCCTCGACCGGCGGTGGGGCCGGCCGGGACGGCTGAGCCGGCGCGCTGGCCGGCGGGGGCGCAGCAGAGCTGCCGCTGGTCCCGACCTCCACCCGCCAGTTGCCGCCGACGATGGAGCTGAGCGCCCGGCGAAGTACCTCGGTGTTCGTGTCGTTGCCGATCATCTTGGCCAGCTGCGCGCTGGGCGCGTCGAGCCGCAGCAGATCACCGTCGACCGAGGCGACCTGAGCGTTGTCAAGGAGGGCCCGGACGACCTTGCCGGCCTTCTTCACCTCGTCAAGGATGTCCGGCCACAGCCGGCGCAGCGCCGCCGCGTCGACGACGTCGCCGGGGGCCGGCCGTGGGGCCGGCCCGCGCGGTGGGGCGGAGGCTTCGGCGGCGCGCGGTTCGGGGGCGGCTTGTGCAGTGGGCGGTTCGGGGGCGGCTTCGGCGGGCGGCGGGGCGGGCGGTTCGGAGGCACGCTCCGCTGACTTCTTGGCGGGCGCCTTGGCCGGCTTGCCCTTCGGCGACTCAGCCCTCGGTGCCCCGGCCGGTTGGGGCTTCGGCGGCTCGGTCGCCGTGGGCGCGGGGACAATGTCGCCGGCGATGGCGGCGTTGCGGCGCTCCAGCCGCTCGATGCGCTGCAGCAGCGCGGCCGAGTCGGCAGCCGCGTCGGGCAGGAGCATCCGGGCGCAGAGCAGTTCCAGGACGAGCCGGGGCGAGGTCGTCCCGCGCATCTCGATCAGCGCGGTGTGCACGATCTCGGCGTTGCGGGCCAGCGTGGCCGCACCGAGCCGGGCCGACTGGTCGGCCATCCGGGTGAGCTCGTCGGGCGAGCCGTCGAGCAGCCCCCGATCACCGGCGTCGGGAACCGCGTCGACGACGATCAGGTCGCGGAACCGGTCGAGCAGGTCCGAGGCGAACCGGCGCGGATCATGACCGGCCTCGACCACGCGGTCGACCGTGCCGTACACGCTGGAGGCGTCGCCCGCGGCCAAAGCGTCGACCATGTCGTCGAGCAGCGTCGCGTCGGTGACCCCGAGCAGCCCGACCGCGTCGGCATAAGTGACGCCACCCTCGCCGGCGCCGGCCAGTAGCTGATCGAGCACCGACAGGCTGTCGCGCGCCGAGCCGGCCCCGGCCCGGACCACCAGCGGCAGGACGGCAGGCTCGACCTTGACTCCCTCGACCTCGCAGATGCGCTCCAGGTGCGCCCGCATGACACCCGGCGGGATCAGCCGGAACGGATAGTGATGGGTGCGCGACCGGATCGTCTGCAGCACCTTGTCCGGCTCGGTGGTGGCGAACACGAAGACGAGGAACTCGGGCGGTTCCTCGACCAGCTTGAGCAGGGCGTTGAAGCCCTGCGTCGACACCATGTGCGCCTCGTCGACGATGTAGACCTTGTAGCGGTCGCGCACCGGCGCATAGAAAGCCCGCTCCCGCAGCTCGCGGGCATCGTCGACGCCGCCGTGGCTGGCCGCGTCGATCTCGATGACGTCGATGGAGCCCGGGCCGTTCGGGGCCAGCTCCTTGCACGAGTCGCACTCGCCGCACGGTGTGGGCGTCGGCCCCTTGATGCAGTTCAGCGACCGGGCCAGGATGCGCGCGCTGGACGTCTTGCCGCAGCCCCGCGGACCGCTGAAAAGATAGGCGTGATTGATGCGCCCGGCGGCCAGCGCCTGACTGAGCGGACGGGTGACATGTTCCTGGCCGATCACCTCGGCGAAGGTCGCCGAACGGAACTTGCGATACAGCGCCAGGTTGCCCGCCACGCGACGACAGTAGAACACGCCACCGACGCTCCGCCGCCGGGCAGCACTCGAAACCGCCGGGCAGCGCTCGGGGCCGCCGGACAGCGCTCGGGGCCGCCGGGCAGCACTCGGGGCCGCCGCCTTCGCCGCGGGCGCCCCTCCCGGTACGGCTGCGGCCCCCCTTCTGGTGATCAACAGCCATTGAGGTGGCGGTTCCGCACGCTGACGGGCTGTTGATCACGGTGAGGCTGACCCGACAAGGCGCTTATCCACAGGGCCGTCGGCTATCCACAGATCGCCGCAGCTCGTAGCGCGGACCGCTCCACAACGGCACGGTCGGGGCATGGATCCGTTGCGCCTCGACGAGCTCGTGCCACTCGTCGATCCCTCCGTGCTCCCACGAGTCCTCAGCCGTCAGCAAGCGCAACGGTCGGGCATTCCCGCGCACGTCATCCAGCGGCGGTTGTCGGCCGGTAGGTGGCGACGGGTGCTACCGCGCACCTATCTCACTGTCGAGACGTTCACGTGGGCCGACCGGCTCGCTGCCGCCACAGCCTTCGCTGGAGCCGGCGCTCTGCTTTCCGGCGCCGCGGTGTTACACGACGAGGGGCTGCGCAGCGTCACCCGGCCCGTCAGTGTCCTCGTGCTGGTGCCGATCACGCGTCGGCTGCGATCCACGGGCTGGGTGCGGATCCGGCCCACTCGCCGACTGCCCGACGCGGAACTCCTGCCCGGACCGCCCCGGGTGGCAATTGCCCGGGCCGTGGCTGATCATGCGTTGATTCTGCGGCACATCGACGACGTCCGGGCCGTCGTCGCCGACGCGGTTCGCCGTCGTCTATCCACTGTGGACGAGATCGCCGCCGAGCTCGAAGTCGGGCCGCGCAACGGCAGTGCCCTGCTTCGACAGGCCATCGCCGAGGTCGGCGACGGCGCCTGGTCGGCACCAGAGGCGCGGGCCGCGCGGCTGCTGCGCCGAGCCGGCGTGCCACCGTTCGAGCAGAACGCGCGCATCGATCTTCCGGGCGGTGGCGCCTACGTCGCCGACCTTCTGTGGCGTGAGCTGCGCGCCATCCTCGAGATCGACAGTGCCGAGTACCACCTCGGCCCGGCCGAATGGGCGGCGACCATGGGCCGCCACCTCACCCTCGAAACGCTTGGCTACAGCGTTGCCCACCAGCCACCGTCGACGATCCGCGATCACCCGGAGCGCTTCGTCCGCGAAATCCGCGCGTGGCTCACCGCGCGGGAGGCGGCAGTCGTGTGATCAGCTGGCCAGCAGCGCGAGCTCGGGCACCTCACACGGCGACGACGCCCCGTCGCCCAGCGGCGCGGCGCCCAGCCAGTCCGGCAGGCGCCGCGTGTCGGGCGACGGCACACACCGGCCGTCCGCCGATGCGTACGTCCACGCCGGACCACGCGACACCAATTGCCACAGGGCGTCGAGCAACCGGTCGACATCGTCCAGCGAGCTGCCCACGCCGAGGCTCGCGCGCACCGCCCCGGCCGGAACGCCGAGCCGGGCGAGCAGCGGATGCGCGCAGAAGCGCCCGTCCCGCACGCCGATGCCCTGCTCGGCCGAGAGGTAGGCGGCCACCGTTGCGCAGTCGTAGCGGGCCACGTTGAAGCTGACGATGCCGACTGCGTCGGTGTCCGGCCAGATGCGGTGCACGGCGATGTCCGGGATCTGGTCCAGGCCGTCGACGAGCAGGGCCCGCAGCGCGCGCTCGTGCGCCTCGACGGCGCCAGCCGGCAACTCGGCCAGGGTGCGGCACGCGGCAGCCAGCGCGGCCACGCCCAGCACGTTGGGGGTGCCGCCCTCGTGTCGCGCGGGCGCATCGGTCCAGCGGACGTCATCGAGTTCGACCGAGCGCACCGCCCCGCCGCCGGCCAGGTACGGCGGCGCGACGTCGAGCCAGTCCCGCCGCCCGATCAGCGCTCCGGCCCCGAACGGCGCGTACAGCTTGTGCCCGGAGAAGGCGACGTAGTCGATGCCCAGCGCAGCGATGTCGAGGTGCCGGTGCGGGACGAGTTGTGCTGCGTCGACGGCCAGTCGGGCGCCGTGCCGGTGTGCCGCGTCTGCGAGCGCGGCCAGCGGGGTCAGCTCACCGGTGACGTTCGATGCTCCGGTGACGGCGACCAGCGCCGCCGGTCGAGCGGCCAGCGCGGCCTCGACCGCGGCGACTGTCTCGACCGCGGTCGGCGCCGCCTCGACGATCCGATGCGGGCGACGCTGCCAGGGCAGCAGGTTGGCGTGGTGCTCGACGTCGAGGAACAGCACCTCGCCGGGCACGGCGCTGGCCAGCAGGTTCAGCGCGTCGGTCGTGTTGCGGGTGAACACCACGACGTCGTCGGCGCGGGCACCGACGAAGCGGGCGACGTCCACCCGCGCCGACTCGTACAGCGTCGTACACACCTGCGACGCGTACCCCGCACCGCGATGCACGCTGGCGTAAGACGGAAGCACCTGCTGCAGATGGGCGACGACCGGCTCGAGCGCCGGGGCGCTGGCCGCGTAGTCGAGGTTGACGTACCGGACTGATCCGCCCTGGACCAGCGGCACCCGCAGGTCAGCGCCGACGACGGGAAGTAGGGGCAATGGCGACACGAAAGACTCCTCCGTGCTCGGGACCCGAGCACGGGTCCGCGCTTGCCGGCACCGGTTGATGCCAGCCGTGTCATCACCCGGGGCACCCCACCGCGGAGGAGGGTTGCCGGCCAGCAAGCCGGGGCTTAGCACTGACACTCGTGACAGCAGCGAGCCTAACAGAGCAGTCACGCCTAAATCGCCGAGAGCGGGCCGAAGCGCGAAGGGAGGCGCCGCTGGAAGCAGCCGGCCCCGCCCGTCCTGGGCGGCACGGGGAGACCCTCGGCGCACAGAGGGACCCCCCGCGCACCCGCCAGAGCCTGCTTATCCTTGCTGCCTTCCGGCCCTGGGGAGGTTCACAGGGTGAGCGCCGCACGGGGGGTCGGCCGGCCAGTCTACGTGAGCGGCGCCGATCGGTCGCCGGCCGGCAGCCCGCGTTCGCGGCACAGTGCACCGGGCCCGTATCCTGTCCGGCGGAGGATTCGCCTAGTGGCCTAGGGCGCACGATTGGAAATCGTGTTGGGTTAACACCCTCAGGGGTTCAAATCCCCTATCCTCCGCCACGAGATTCCCCCTATCCGACAAGGGGATCAACGCGCGAGCGCCGCTCTCCTGATCGCAACGAGAGCGGCGCCCCGCGGTGTCCTAGTCTCATTTGTCTCAGTTGGCGGCAAGGTGGCCGGGCTCGGCTTCGGCACGCTGGTTTCAGCTGCCGTTCCAAACCGGATTTGTGTCCTTCCGGTGCGGGCTGATGGCGCGCTCGCCGGCACGGTGGCTGATCCAGTCGGCCTGGTAGGGCGCGACCGCCACCGACCTGTCCGGACGCTGGTTCAGGTTGACGCCACGTTCGCCGGCACGCAGCATCACCCAGTCACGCTGGTAGGCGGCTACGAGAAGCGAGCGGCCAGCCGTCGCAGTCACGGACATGCCCGGCGCGTCAGGTCCGTGGGTCAGGGTCGGGCCGTGGGCCAGTTCGACCAGGCCGAAGGTCAGGGCCGCGGCGGACAGGGCGATCGCTTCGAGGCGGCGGCGTGCGCGCGCCGCGCGCGGGTCGGTGGGTTGCGAGCGGCGCGGGCT
>DATBER010000141.1:0-13996 GCA_036558905.1 Jatrophihabitantaceae bacterium
GCAGCTTGGTCGGCGCCTCGAACGCGGTGTACTCGAAACGGCGGTTGGTCGTCATGCCGGCGTCCTTCACCCGGCTGACGAACACCGTGCCGAGCTGGGACGGCCCGTCCGGCTCCTTGCTGATGTCCAGCACTCGGGGGCTGAACTTCGGATCGTTCGTCCCCTCCGCCAGGAACGCGAAAACATCCGCGATCGGGCGATTGATCACTGCCGTACCGCTGTAGTCCCCAGGCATACAACGACTCCTCGGCTGGATGAGGGCGTCAGCGTATCCGCCGAGGGCACCCTTCCGACATAGTTCGCGCGTAGCGTTGCGGCGCGTGAACGCCACCTTCCTGTTGACGTCGCTTGTCATCGTCGCCACGCCGGGTACAGGCGTGCTGTACACCGTCGCGGCCGGCCTCTCGCGGGGCAACCGGGCCGGGCTGATCGCCGCGTTCGGCTGCACCCTCGGCATCGTGCCGCACCTGGCGGCCGCGGTCACCGGCACGGCCGCCTTGCTGCACGCCAGCGGCGTCGCGTTCGAGGTGGTCAAATTCCTCGGTGTCGCCTACCTGCTGTACATGGCCGTCGTGACCTGGCGGGACAAGCACGCGCTGACCGTCGAGCCGGATGCCGCGCCGAGGTCGGCCCGGCGCATCGTCGGCTCGGCCGTGCTGGTCAACCTGCTCAATCCGAAGCTGACCATCTTCTTCTTCGCGTTCCTCCCCCAGTTCGTTCCGCAGCACGACCCGAACGGCCTGGTCAAGATGCTGGCGCTCAGCGCGGTGTTCATGCTCATGACGTTCGTCGTCTTCGCGGCGTACGGCCGGTTCGCGGCGGCCGCCCGGCGACACGTCGTCAACCGCCCGCGAATCGTGAACCGCATCCGGCGCGTGTTCGCCGTGTCGTTCGTGGCGTTGGGTGCCCGGCTCGCGGCCGCCGGCCGCTGACGCCTCAAGGGATAACCTGGCCCGCCTGAGCAGCTCATCGGTAGCCGGCGGCCTGCAGCTCGAACAGTTCGGCGTATCGGCCGCCCCGCGCCAGAAGCTCAGCGTGGCTGCCGATCTCGACCGCGCTGCCACCCTCGAGGTAAACGATCAGGTCGGCCATCAGCACCGTCGAGAACCGGTGCGAAACGAGCACGGTGATCGCGCCGGTGCGTTCAGCGCCGTGCTTCGCGGCTGAGGCGTAGTGGTCGAACAGGGCGTGCTCGGCCTGCGCATCGAGGCTGGCGGTCGGCTCGTCCAGCACGACCAGCAGCGGATCGTCCGCCGTATCTGACCCAGCCCCGCGGCGCATCGCCCGACCCAGGGCGAGCCGCTGCCACTGCCCGCCGGACAGGCCGTGCCCGCCGGTGTACGCGGTGCCGACCCGGGTGGCCAGGCCGTCGGGCAGCTGGTCGGCCAGCCCGTCGACCCCGGCCCGCCGCAACGCCTCCAGGGCGGCTGGCTCGTCGTCGAGGCGGGGCAGGTCAGCCAGCCCGATCGACTGCACGGCCGGCAGGTGGAACCGGGAGAAGTCCTGGAACGCCGCCGTCGATCGGTGCCGCCAGGCCACCGGATCCAGCTCGGCGAGCGGCGTGCCGTCGACCAGGATCTGCCCGTCGTCCGGCTGGTACATGCCGAGCAGCAGCTTGACCAGGGTGGTCTTGCCCGAGCCGTTCTCGCCGATCACCGCGACCGTCGTGCCGGCCGGCATGGTCAGGTCGAGGTGCTCGAGGACGGGGCGATCGGTGCCCGGGTAGTGGAAGCTGACCTCGCGCAGTTCGATGCCCTGACGCAGCCGCGGCGGCGGGGTCGCGGTACCGGCCAGCGCCGCCTGCTCGGCCGCGTAGTCCTCCAGCCAGAACAACCGGTCGGCGGTGGTCAGCGTCGAGACGAGGGCGCCCGAGCCCTGAGCGGCCGAGGCCAGCTGGTTGCGGGAGCGGCGGATCAGCGACACCGACATCAGCACCGTGCCGAGCGACAGCGCGCCGTCGGTGGCCCGCAGCACGACGAACGCGACCGCGCCCATCAGCCCGGCCGCGTAGATCAGCCAGCCGATGCCCTGCACGCCCAGCACCTGCAGCGCCTCGCGGGAACTGCGCCGGTCGAGCTCCTCGCCGCAGCGCCGGTGCTCGGCGGCCAGCCGCTCGGACAGCCCGTACGCGCGCACCTCGCTGGCCGTGCCCGCCTCGCTGGTGAGCGCGAAGATCATCGACGCCAGCCGGCGGGTGTCGGCCATGTCGTCGTCGGCCCGCTTGGTGATCCGCTTGGCGATGCGGTCGGCCACCATCGGCGGGATCGCGCACACCGGCAACAGCAGCAGCCACGGCGATACCGACCCGAGCAGCACCAGCAGCGTGATGATGCGGGCGACCGACGAGGTGTTGCTCAGCACCATCCGAGGCGCGCTGGCCAGCTGCCGCCGGTTGGCGTTGAGCCGCTCGACCTGGGCGAGGTAGTCGGGCCGTTCGAGGTGCTCCAGCCCGCCGACGCCGCTGATCAGCTTGATCATGCCGGAGATCCGGAAGACGGCGATGCGGTCGGACAGAGCCATCGCCTCGGTCGCGCCGATCGACGTCAGCACCCAGCCGATCGACAACAGGCCGCCGACGATGACGACGCCGAGCACCGTGTGTGCCACTGAGCCGCTCAGCGCGCCGTCGACCAGTAGCCGGTAACCGAGCGGATAGCACGTCGCGGCGACGCTGCCCAGCACGAGCAGACCGGTGACCAGCGCCATCCAGCCCGGCGCGGCGCGGAACCCGTCGAGGAACATGACGCCGGCCAGCCGGGCCAGCCGCCGCCGCTTGACGACGGGCGGCGCCGTCTCGGCTGCTTCGGGGGGCGCCGGCGGCGCGTCCACGGTCACGACTTGCCTCCGAATCGCTTCGCCTGCAGCGCGTACATCTGCCCGTACGTCCCACCGGCGGCGACGAGCTCGTCGTGCGAACCGCGCTCGGTGATCCGCCCGCCGTCGAGCACGCAGATGACGTCGGCGCGACGCACGGTGGCGAAACGGTGTGAGATCACGACCGTGGTCAGGCCGTGTGTGATGTCGAAGAACCCCTTGTAGAACTGGGCTTCACTGCGAATATCCAGTGCGGCTGTGGGTTCGTCCAGGACGAGCAGCCGAGCCCCGTGCTGCGTGGCGAACAGCGCGCGAGCCAAGGCCAGCCGCTGCCACTGCCCGCCGGACAGGTCGACGCCGCGGGGCAGTTCGCGCGACAGCACGGTCTGCCACCCGTCCGGAAGGGTGCCGACGATGTCGGCGAATCCCGCGGTGCGGGCGGCTCGCTCGATGCCGGCCCGGTCGTCGCGATGCTCGATCGCCCCGAACGCGATGTTGTCGTACGCGGTAAACGGATACCGGGCCGGGTCCTGCGGCATGATCGCGACCATCCGCTGCCAGGCGACCGGGTCGAGCTCGCGCACGTCCGCGTCGTCGACGGTGATGCGCCCACCCGTGGGGTCGCGCAGCCGGGACAGCAGGCTGACCAGCGTCGACTTGCCCGCCCCGTTCACCCCGACGATCGCCGTGGACGTACCGGCGACCAGTTCGAGGTCGAGACCGTCGAGGACGTTGCTGGTGCCCGACGGGTAGCGGAAGGTCGCGTTTTCGAAGCGGACACCGCGTCGGGGGCGATCGCCCACCGGCTGCGAACCGGCGAGTTCGGTGCGGTCGGCGCTCAGCTCCGACTCGAGCCGGTCGACGTCGGGCAGCCCGGACAGCGCCCAGGTCAGCGTGATGTCGTCGAACGACACGTTGCCGGCGGTCATCGTCACGGCCAGCATGGGCAACACGGTGGCCAGCGAGCGCAGACCGATGGATCCGTTGTGCGCCTCGCCGGCCAGCAGGCCCAGTGCCGTGCCGTAGCCGGCCAGCACGATCACGAAGCCGAGCAGCGCGCGGCGGTGCAGGTCGCGCAGGCCCGTGGTGGCCGCCCGCAGCGAGTCGCCGTATTCGCGGCGGAACCCGTCGGCCACGAAGTCGGACAACCCGAAAACGCGAACCTCCTTGGCGTCGCGCACCTTCGAGCCCACCCCCAGCAGGTACCACGCGCGGCGCATCGTGGTGGTCTGGCCGCGCAGGTCGGTGGCCTGCCGGATGACGGCCTTGAGCACGAGTCGCCGCACGGCCAGCCACATCACGAGCAGGCCGAGACCGAGCCACCAGCGATACGTGGCGACCACTACGCAGCCGATCACCCCGGCCACCCGTGACGCCATGACGCCGGCCCACGTGACCGGCGCGTCGCCCGGGAAGAACCCGGTCAGGCTGCCCTCCGCGCGGGCCAGCCGGTCGAGCACGTCGGCATCCTCGAGATGGGCCACCCCGACCGGTCCGGACACGGCGCTCATCAGCCGCCGCTGCAGATCGGACGTGATGCGCGCCTTGGCCGCGGTGCCGATCGCGGTGCCGATCGGGTCGACGATCAGCGAGCAACCGTAGGCGATCGCGGCCAGCACCAGCGCGAGGATCAGCCGGCTGCCGTCGCCCGAGTCGAGGCCGTGGGCGACCGCATCGGGCACGTCGCCGACCACGGCGCCGAGCGCGATCACGACGAGCGCCGGCAGGGCCGCGCTGGCGACGACCCAGGCCGCGGCGGCCAGGGCCAGGCGCCGGCTCGAACGCCACAGCAGCAGCCAGGCCTGCCGGCCGGTCGCGCGCTCGCCGGACGCGGTGACGGCCGGGCCGAGCCGGGCGGTCGTCATGCGTCGACGCGCGGATGGGTGCGGGCCGGCCGCTCCTGGTCGCGAGCCGCCTGCGCGAGGTCACGGGCCGTCTGCGCGAGCTCGTGGGAGACCCGCGCCTCTACGGGCGCGACCGCGTTGTCCACCTCGGCCAGCCGCTCGAGCAACTCGGACGCGACGACCAGCAGCTCTCGCTCGGTCCGGGTGAGCTCGCGCTCCAGCACGCCGGCCAGCCACTCGTCCCGGGGACGCATCTCGTCGGCCAGCACCTGCCGACCGGCCGCCGTGATAATAAGCAGCGACTGACGACCGTCAGACGGATCCGGCACCCGACGGACCCAGCCCTGCTCCTCCGCCACGGCGAACGTGCGCGTCAGCGACTGCGGCTGCGTACGCAGCCGATGCGCTACCTCGCCCGGAGTTATTGTCTCTTGCCGGGCGAGTACCCCGAGCACCGAGGTCTGGTTCAGGCTGAGTACGCCTTTGCGCTCCGCTCGCGCCCGGGAAGCGAATCCGGTGGCCCCGCGACGGATCTTGCGAGCCGCCACCAACAGCTCGTCATTACTACGCATATGCGTACGGTATCAGTCCAGGCGAGCCAGCCGTGGCCGCAGGATCCAACTGGCCACCACGACGGCGGCCAGGATCGCTGTGGCCACGATGAGCCCGGGCTGCGGATCCTGATCACGCGACACGACCGCTCCGATGATCGCGCCGAGGAGCATCGCCGCGACAGCGAATATTCGGCGAGCGACCACTGGCGGGTTCGACCAGGCCTTCCCGTCCGCGGCCAGCCCGGTGAGCGTCATGGTCAGCACCGACGTCGTCAGGTCCGGCACGGCCAGCCGCCGGGCCGCCATGTTCTGCCCACCCAGGGCAATGGCGCAGATCGCGGCGATCACGTCCAGGCGGAGGTGGCCGGCGTGGCGGCCGGCGCCGATTCCGATGAGCAGCGCGATCGCGACGAGCACCAGTTCGGCCGTCACCGTGACGCGCAGGATCAGACCACGCCGGGTGCCGTGCAGCCGCGGTGCGACCGTCCCGGCGAGCCAGGCACCGATCAGGAAGCCGCCGAGCGCGAACAGCGACGAGTCGAGCCGGAATCCGGGAATGCCCACCAGCGCGAACCCGGTGAACACCACGTTGCCCGTCATGTTCGCCACGAAGACCCGGTTGAGGGCCAGGATGCTCACCGCATCGATGACCCCCGTGAACATCGTCAACCCGAGCAGTAGCACGGGCAGCACCCCGTGCTTGACGTCGTCGAACAGCGACCGGGACACCCGGCTGAGCAGATCGTTCACGCCGGCAGACTAGGGCGTCCGCGCTACCTGTGTAGACCGCCCGGCTGGTCGGCCCGCTTCCCCTCCACTCCGACCAAGATTCGCGCCGGATTCTGGTTGGAGTGGAGGGGAAGCGGGACTTACGACGGAACGCAAGGGGCCGGCGGCGCTCAGGTCTGCCGCGCCGCCAGACTGTGCGCGATGTCGGCCGTGGCGCCGTACAGCTCGCGGTACTGGGCGTACATCTCGTCGTACGCCGACCGCGTGGCCGGGTCGGGTTCGACGACCGTGGCGATCGGGTTCCATTCGCTGATGTCGCCGGCAATCGCCTGCCGGGTGGCCAGCGCGGCCAGGAATGCGTCGCCGTGGGCCGCGCCGACGGTGTGCGCGGGCAGCTCCTGCGGACGGGCGATCACGTCGGAGACGATGCGGGTCCACAGCCCGCCTGTGGTTCCGCCGCCGACGGCGACCAGCCGGGTCTGCGGCGCGCCGGCGTCGGCCATCGCGGCCAGGTTGTGCCGCACGCCGAACGCCGTGGCCTCCAGCGCAGCCCCGATACAGGTGCCCGCGGGCGTGCCGCAGGGTCAGCCCGGCGATCACGCCGCGGGCGTCGGGATCGAACAGGGGCGTTCGCTCGCCGGCGAAGTACGGCAGCATGACCAACCCGTCCGAGCCGGGCGACACAGCGGCCGCTTCGGCGGACAGAGCCGAGAAGGATGATCCCGTCAGCTCGGCCAACCACGCGGTGACGGCGCCCGACGTGGCCATGCCTCCAGCCAGGCTGTACGTATCCTCGAACGCTCCGACGGTGCTCCACAGCCAGGGCGACAGGTGGGCCTGATGGGTGACGTTGACCAGGAACATGGTGGTGCCGTACATGAGCATGAGATCGCCCGGCGCGGCCACCCCGACGCTGACCGCCTCGGCCCAGGCGTCGATCGTGCCGGCCACCACGGGTGTTCCGCCGGCCGAACTCGTGGTGCGCCGCAGCTCCCAGCGTTCCGCTTCCCGTTCTTGATCAACAGGAAGAAGTGGTCGCTGGAGCGGCCAACTTTCCCTGTTGATCAAGGAGCGCGCGCCACACTGGTGACGTGACGCTCATCAGGCTCATCCCGGTCGACTCGGACGCGCTCACCGCAATCGGGTACGACGCCGCCACCCGGACGCTGCGACTGCGCTTCGAAACCGGCGGGCTGTACGACTACTTCGACGTCCCGTCCGAGGTGTACGCCGGGCTACGCGACGACGAGCACCCGTGGACGACCTGGGGCGAGCACATCACGTCGAGCTACGAGTACGACCGTCTACAGTGAGGCTGTAAGCATGTCGACGACGTCGGCAACCGGCCCGGTGCGGGCCAGCCGGTAGCCGGTGCCGGCCCACAGGTGCACCCGCTCGGAGTCGCCGGCCTTCAACGCCGCCGCGCGCAGCGGGCGGGTCAGGTGGTGGATGGCCGGGTAGCCGACCGGAGCGAAGGCGTCGTTGCGTTCGATGAAGCCGTTGAGCAACCCGCGGGCCGAGCGCCCGGTGAACGCGCGGGTCAACACCGTGCGCGTACGGTCCGGGTCGGCCAGCGCGTCCTTGTGCAGCTGGCTGGCGCCGCTCTCGTCGGTGCGCAGCAGGGCGGTGCCGACCATCGCCGCATCCGCCCCGAGCCCTAACACCTCGCGGACCTGCGCGGGAGTGGCCAGCCCACCGGCGGCGATCAGCGGCCGGCCGGTGACCGCGCGCACCTGCGGGATCAGGTCGATCAGCCGGGTCTCGACGATCTGCCGGCCCGGGTCGTGCGCACCACCGTGCGCCCCGGCGGCGCTGCTCTGCACGACCAGCCCGTCGACGTCGCCGGCCGCGCGCGCTTCGTCGGCCGACGTGACGGTGACCAGCACCTGGCTACCGGCCCGGCGCAGCGCCGCGACCACGTCGGCCGGCGGCCGGCCGAAGGTGAAGCTGACCACGGGAACCGGGTCGGCGACGAGCAGGTCGACCTTGTCGGCCCAGTGGTCGTCGTCCGACACCAGCTCGGCACCAGTGAGGTCGAGCCCGTACGGTTCACCTTCGGCGGCGATCGTCCGCGCGTAGCGGCGAAAGCCCGCCTCGTCGATCGACGCCGGGCCCGGCACGAACACGTTCACCCCGAACGGCCGACCGCCAGCTCGCAGCGCGGCGACCTCGGCGGCCACGGCGTCGGGCGTCTTGTAGCCGGCGGCCAGGAACCCGAATCCGCCGGCTGCCGTCACGGCCCGGACGAGGGCCGGACCGGACGGCCCGCCGGCCATGGGGGCCGCCAGCAGCGGCCGGTCGACATCGAACAGGTCAGCCAAGAAAGTCACCCACGAGCTCAGCTTGGTGGCGTTCGCGGGCCAGGGCAACCGCGCCGAGCCTCGGGAGGTCAGCCGGCCAGCGCGCGCCGCACGGCGGCGGCAGTCGCACGCAACGGTTCGAGCCGGTCGTCCGGCTCGCGCGCGCGGCCGGGGTCGATGACCTTCACCCCCACGAACGACGGCAGCGCCCCGGCCCAGGCGGCCACCGACCGGTCGATCTCGAAGTCGGTGAGCAACGAGGTCGGATCGACCGTGTCCAGCGGGTTGTGCAGGTCCTCCCAGGCGGGGGCGAGCGGGCCACCGATGGCCGACGTGCCGGAGAACAGCACTCCGCCGAGCGTGCCGGCCGCGGCCAGCTCGGCGATGTGCTGCGCCGGCGTATCGGCCGACCGGCCCTCGATGGCCGACCGGCCCCAGTTGATCGCCTGTTTGACGCCCACCGAGCGGGCGATCTCGGTCTCGGCGGTCAACGGCAGGAAGCCCTTCGCCACCTGGCCGTCGGGCCGGACGGCGTCGCAGTGCTCGATGATCAGCGCGGCGCCGTCCCAGTCCTGGCCGGCCAGTTCGGTCAGCGACGCGCGGAACGCCGCCGCATCGGCCACCGCCCGCGGCGCCGAGTGCAGGTGCACGCCCAGCACGGTCGCGGTGCCCGTCGCGTCGTTGAGCCGGAGGATGTCGTCGCGCACCGCGTCGAGGTCGCGCACGGCCCGGGCCCGCCCTTCGGCGTCGGGCGAGGCCAGCCCGTACTCGGCCGCCACCCGCATCGTGATCATGGTCGCGGGCAGCATGGTGACGACGACCCGCCAGCCGGCCGGCAGCCGATCGGCCAGCCGGGCCGCGCCGGCCGGGTGCAGCCCGTCGCGGTAGGGGACCTCCAGGCCGGCCGACCCGTCGATTCCGGCCAGCAGCTCGTACCACTCCCCCTCCCGCGCGGCGAGCACGTCCGGCGTGGGCTCCACCGTGTACGCCCCCAAGATCAACCCGTCGAGCACCGGCGTGCTCCTTCCGTTCGGTCACACGCGGAACGATGTTCCACGATTGCACCGAACCTACAGGTACTGCCCGCTGGGCGTGGTGGCCCGCCACCGCCCGGTGGCCGCGACGTCGAACAGGTCGGCCTCGGTGACCTCGGCGCCGCGTTCGAGCACGGCCCGGCGCACGATCTCGCGCAGGTCGGCGCCGGTGGCCCCGTTCGTCGCCGACGCGACCCGCGACACCTCGAACTCGCCGAGCGCCCGCAGGTAGCGGCACAGGATCTGCTCGCGCGCGGTGTAGGCCGGAGCCCCGATCTCGATCACCGAGTCGAACCGTCCGGGCCGGATCAGCGCCGGGTCGATCGTGTCGGTGACGTTCGTCGTGGCCACGGTGACCACCGCCGCCGGCGGGGTGAACCCGTCGAGGTGGGTGAGGAACTCGCGCAGCGTCGCGCCGCCGGTACCGCTGCGCCGATCGCCGGCCAGCAGGTCGATGTCGTCGAGGAACACCGCCGCCGGCGCCAGGCTGGTCAGCGACTCGTAGATGCGGCCCAGTCCCCGCGCCGACGTCGTGGCGTCGACGAGCAGCACGGTCGTGCCGGCCGGCAGCTCGGACGCGATCACCCGGCACAGCGCCGTCTTGCCCACCCCGGGCGGTCCGACGACGAGGATGCCGCGCGACGCGCCCAGCCCGACCGCGGCCAGCAGCTCGCCGTTGCGGGCCAGCCCGCCGATGGTCGCGTCGATCTCGCTCCACACCTGCGCGGCGTGCACCACGTCGGCCCGGCTGGCCGTACTCGGCCGCACCGGCACGAAGTCGACGCTGACGTCGTCGGCGGTGACCTGCAGCGTCTTGCCCCGGTAGAAGTTGTCCGTCGTGCGGGCGCGCTTGATCAGGGCGCTCAGCTCGGCGCGGGCCGGGTCGCTGTCATCGCGGCGCACGTGCAGCGAGATCTGCTCGTGCTGGTGCTCCCAGGTCAGGACCAGCACGGCGTCGAACGGGAACACCGGCCCGGCCGGGATGTAGGCGGCCAGGTCGTCCGGGGCGGCCACCTGCTGCTCGACGTCGACGGTCACCAGCTCGTAGCCCGGCGACCCGTTGCCCAGGTCGTCGGTCAGCACCGCGTCCGGGGCGGACTCGAGCAGCCGGGCCACCGCGACGTGCACCAGCGGGGCGTCGACGCCGCGCAGCGCCGACGTCACGACGGACACGCCCGCGCTGGACGTGCCGAGGTGCTCCGCCACGAACGAGGCCAGGTTGCGGGGCGGGTCGATCAGGGCGGCTCCGAGCAGGCGGCCCAGCGCGGACAGCGCGGCCCGGACCTCGCGCGGTTCGTTGCGCAGGTCCGGCAGCGCGCCGCTCAGGGCCGCGTCGTCGTGAAGGGTCGTCATCGCTTTCTCGTCAGGTCGGACTAGTCGAACAGTTCAGGATCCGCCCACGCCACCCGGGAGGCAACCAGCTTTAACCGTCGCAGATCCGACCACGTGACGGCACACTCTCGCTATGAGCGATGCGGCGGAATTCACCGACTTCTGGGTGGCCTGTGCCGCGGCCGGCCCGGTCCTGCTGATCCCGACCTATCTCATGGTGCGCCAGGCGCTGGAGCCCGGGTCACGAGTGCGGTCGCACATCGGCGTCGCCTCGGTCGCGTTGCTGGCCGCCGGCTCGATCCTCGCCCTGGTTCAGTTGGCCGGTGGTACGCCCGTGCACGGCCGGATCGGCGGTCGCATCGTCGAGCTGGTACTGCTCGGCTTACCGGTCTGCACGCTCACCGTGTCGCTGCTGCGCCAACCGCGTCATTCGCCCGGTCGGGGGCCATCCGTCCCAACGACCGTCGCCCCGCGCACGGACCCGTCTGGCCAGCCCGACATCTGACGCCGGTCGGCCGCCGAGAAGCGTCGTCCGGGCGGCCCGAAGCGGGCCATCGCCCGGGCCTGGCCCAGCGTCAGCATCACCAGCGCGGCGGTCACAGCCGCGGACGCCACCGGCGACAGCCGGCGTCGGTGGTGGCCGGGTGCGCGAGCAGTGTCATGACGACGCCGCGCGCGACGACGGCCAGGGCGGCCACCAGCGCCTCGTCCCGGCGCGGGCGGGCGTCGACGGACAGGGCGCGCAGCAGCGCCAGCGCGGCGGCCAGCAACCCCGCATCGGTGCCGACGAGCGCGATGCTCGGGGCGACCGCGGCCAGCATCGCCGCGGTGCCGGCCACCCAGCCCACCGCGCTGAACCGGCAGGTCGCGCGGCGGCCGTGCCGCACCAGGAACGTCCGCTTGCCGAACACGGCGAGCGTGATCGCGATGGCGATTCCCGCGCCCGTCCAACGGCGACGCGGTGACGGCGGCGACCGGTTCCGGTAGCCCATGCCCGGAATTGTTCCGGGCGGCGGCCCGAGTCGGCCTGAGTACGCGTACTCAATCACCGTCGGGCACGCAGCGCCGCCAGGCCGTCAGCCCGCGGGCGTTCCGGTTCGTACTGACCGGTGCGCTGCCGGTATTCGTGTCACCGATCCGCCGGCGACGCGAGCTACCTGCCGACCCGGTGTCCGCGCCGAGCGCTCAGCCGGCGCGCGACTGCGAGTCGTAGGCCGCCCGGGCGGCGTCGATCTGGCCGAGGTGCCGCTCGCTCCAGCGGATCAGCGTCCGGGTCGCCTCGAGCAGCGTTGCCCCCATGGGGCTCAGCGCGTACTCGACGTGCGGTGGCATCACCTGATGAATCGTGCGCACAACGATGCCGTCGCGTTCGAGGCCGCGCAGCGTGACGGTGAGCATCCGCTGGCTGATGCCTTCGATGCCGCGCCGCAGTTCGCTGAACCGCGCAGGCCCCGCGCCGAGGTAGGCGATGACGTACAGCGACCACTTGTCGCCGACCCGGTCGAGGATGTCGCGCGCGCGGCACTCGTTCGGCGGGCGGATGTCTGGTCGGGCGTCGCTCACGGTTCCCTCCGGATAACCGAGGCACCAATTAGTGCCTGATTGCCTGGGCCATCGCGCTATTCGACGATGTGTTTGTGGTTCCTGAAGCGTACCGAGGAACTACGGGTAACCGTGGATGATTCGACTAGCAGGAGACTGATGACCACCACCGAACTGCGGCCACCCGGCTACGTCGTGGGCAGCTGGACCGTCGACCCGGTCCACTCCTACGTCGGCTTCGCGATCAAGCACATGATGGTCAGCCGGGTCCGCGGCCACTTCACGTCGTTCTCGGCGCAGCTCACGACGACCGAGGCCCCGCTCGGCTCGCAGGTGAGCGCGTCGATCGACGTCTCGTCCATCGACACCAACAATGCGCTGCGCGACGACCACATCCGCTCGGCCGACTTCTTCGACGCGGCGAACCACCCGACCATGACGTTCCGCTCGGCCGGCATCCGCATGGAGCAGGGTCGCTACTACATCGACGGTGACTTGACGATCCGCGGCGTCACGCGGCCGATCACGCTGGTCGCCGAACCGCCCGAGTTCGGGCATGGGCCCGACGGCGGCGTGAAGGCAGGCATCAGCGCGACCGCCGAGATCAACCGGTCCGACTTCGGCGTCAGCTACAACGGGCCGATCCCCGGCGGCGGCCGGGCTCTCGGTGAGCGGGTGCAGATCGTCCTGGATATCGAGGCCGATCTGAACGCCTGACCGATGTGATCTCGGTCGGCGCAACGCCCGTCGGGCCCGCGGACCTCGTAGGTTCGAAGTGTGTGCACCGTCGTCACCGAGTGGATCGCCGGCCAACCGCTACGCATTCTCGCACTGCGTGACGAGCTGACGACCCGGGCGTTCGACCGGCCGGCCGCCTGGTGGCCCGAGCTGCCCACCGTCATCGGCGGCCGGGACCGGCTGGCCGGCGGCAGCTGGTGCGTGTCGGACAGGCGTACCGCCGTCACGGCGCTGGTGCTCAACCGGCGCGAGCGCCGCGACGGCACGCCGTCGCGCGGGGTCCTGCCGCTGGCCGCGGTCGCCGCCGGCCGAGCGTGGCCGGACCGGATCGATCACCGGCAGATGGCCAGTTTCAACCTGGTTCTGGCCGGGCCGGCCGGCGTGACGGCGTGGACGTGGGACGCGGCCGAGCTCCGCCGGGTCGACCTGACGCCGGGCCAGCACCTGATCACGTCCGACGGCATCGACGCCGACAATCCCCGTACCGCGGCGTACGCGCCCCGCTTCGCGACCGAGCCGTGGCGCGACGTCGTCGCGAGCACCACACCGTCCGACGCCCCGGACGCTCTGGTCGTGCGGCACGAGCTGAACGGCGACGTGTACGCCACCGTGTTCGGTCAGCTGATCACCGCGTCGCCGGGCGCGCTCAGCATCGAGTCGTCGGCCACCCCGTGGGAGGCCGGCACGTGGACGGATGAGTCCTGGTCCTACAGCTTGGCTGAGGGATAAAGCGCCCCCGTGACGTTGACCATGATCGAGAAGAGCGTGTTGCTCGCGGTGACGTAGAGGATGTTGTCCTTCGGGCCGCCGAACGTCAGGTTGGCGCAGATCTCGGGCAGCTTCAGCTTGCCCAGCAAGGCGCCGTCGTTCGGGTCGAAGCAGTGCAGGCCGTCGTGCGCGGCCGCCCAGATGCGATCGCGATGGTCGATGCGGATGCCGTCGAAGCTGCCGGCGTCGCATTCGGCCAGCACCTCGCCGCCGCTGAGCCGGTTCGCGTTATCGACGTCGAACCGGCGGATGTGCTTGCGGCGCGTGTCCACGATGTAGAGCTGCCGCTCGTCGGCGGAGAACGCCAGCCCGTTCGGCCGCTCGAAGTCGTCGGCCACCCG
>DATBER010000142.1:0-54020 GCA_036558905.1 Jatrophihabitantaceae bacterium
ACCTGCCACCAGGCCGCGGTGAGTCCGACCGGGCGGGCGATCTGCTCGGCCGCCTCGAGGAACAGCCCGTTGAGCCGGAACGTCTTGATCACGAGCTCGGTCAAGGCGTCGCCGGCCGGGGTACGCGTCACGCCGAGGCCAGCTCGTAGTACGCCGCCGGGTCGCTGTGCTTGAACAGCCGGTACCACGCGTCGGTGGCTTTCTCGCCGAACAGGTCGAGTCGGGTGAAGATCGCCCGGGCGAACTCGATCGGGTTGGTCGGCCCGGCGGTAATGAGATCGCCGTCGGTCACGGCCGGTTCGTCGACGTAGTGCGCCGCCCCGGCGTAGCCGCTCGGCTCCAGGTAGGACAGCGCCGACGACGTGTGGGCCCGGTCGTCGAGCAGCCCGTCGCGGGCCAGCCCGAAGGTCGCGCCGCAGATCGCGGCCACCGGCACGCCGGCGTCCAGGAACGCCCGGGCGGCCGACGTGAACGCCGCTCCACCGCCGACGTCCCACAGGTGCGCCCCGGGCAGGATCAGCAGCTCGCTGTCGCTCGGCCGCAGGTCGCTCAGGGCCAGGTCGGGGACGATGCGCAGGCCGCCGACCGTCGTGATCGGCTGGGCGGTCTCGGCGACCGTGCGGAGCTGCCACGGCCACTGCGAGCCCATCCACCACGGGCTGGCGATGAACGCGGCGGCGTAGCCGGTCTCCCAGTCGGCCAGGGTCTCGTAGACGGCCAGATGAACGGTGCGGGTTCCAGTCATGACAGTATTCTGTCGTAATGACAGTGCGCTGTCAAAGTGGCAGGACGCCCCAGGATGCGAGAGCGTCCAGGACGCCGGGCGCCATATCCAGGTCGGCCAGCTCGGCGCGGGTGGCCCAGCGGGCGTCGATCGCGTCGTCGCCGGCCTGCAACCGCCCGCCGACCACCGAGCAAACGAAGTCCTCGATGTCGTAGACGACGCCGCCCGGACCGTCGCGGAACACCCGGCCCGCGCTGCGGTCCACTGCGACGATCAGCCCGGTCTCCTCGGCCACTTCGCGGGCGCATGCGTCACGGGTCGTCTCGCCCGGTTTGCACCGCCCGCCGGGTATGGACCAAAGCCCGGCACTGGGCGGTTGCCCACGTCGCACCACGAGCAGCCGCCCGGCGGCGTCCAAAACGATTCCTCCGGCACAGGGCTCACAAATCCGTTGCACTGCGTTAGTCTCTAATCACGCTAAATAACTCGGCGCGGCGTCGGCATCGGTGCTGTCGCATGCGGTAAGAAGAAACGATCTGTGTGCGAACGGAAGTGGGGCCAGCGTGGACACCAAGAAGCTGGTGGGCATACTCGCCGGCATATTCGTGATCTTCT
This sequence comes from Jatrophihabitantaceae bacterium, assembly GCA_036558905.1. Classification (GTDB taxonomy): domain Bacteria; phylum Actinomycetota; class Actinomycetes; order Mycobacteriales; family Jatrophihabitantaceae; genus DASXRA01. The sequence continues at coordinate 1,340 of DATBER010000142.1, forward strand.
TCGTCGTCACCCAGCCCAGCTCGGCTGTCGACATCACCCACACCCTCTGGCACGGTACGGTCAACATCGCGCACGGCCTGGCCAGCTTCGTCAACCAGCTCTGAGTCGCCGCGATGCAACGGGCGGGACCGAAGGTCAGCCGGTACCTGCTCAGCAGTGAGCAGCGCGTGTTCGCCGTTCGACGGCACTGGATGGCGTTGGCGTCCACGTTCCTGCTCTTCCTCGCCTTCCTGATCGGCGGCCTGCTGTTCCTCGTGCTGCTACGCAAACATCCGGTCGGTGAGTCCTTCGCGGTCTTCTTTCTCATCTTCAGCGTTCTGTGGTTCCTGTGGTACGTCCTCGACTGGTACTTCGAGGAGATCGTGGTCACGAATCGCCGCGTGCTGCTCGTCACCGGCGTGCTGAACCGCAAGGTCGGCATCATGCCGCTGATCAAGGTCACCGACCTCACCTTCGAGCAGTCGCTCTGGGGCCGCCTGTCCGGCTACGGCACGTTCATCGTCGAGTCGGCCGGCCAGGACCAGGCTCTCTCGCGCATCGACTACATGGCCCGGCCGCTGCACCGGTACCGGCAGATCTCGGCGCTGCTCTTCGGTACCGACATCGACAACGACCCCGAGGACACCGGGCGGGCATCGGGCCACGACACGGCCCCCATCCCGGTGATCAGATCCGACAAGGACTGAGCGCGCCGGCTTGCACCGGTCCGTAGGCTCGCTGCCGATGACCATCGATCTTCACGCGCATTCGACAGCGTCCGACGGCACCGACCGGCCGGCCGAGTTGATCGCCAGGGCCGCCGCGGCCGGGCTGGAGGTCGTCGCGATCACCGATCACGACACGACCGGCGGCTGGGACGAGGCGATGTCCGCGCTGCCCAACGGCCTCACGCTCGTCACCGGAACCGAGTTCTCCTGCGTGTACACGACGCCCGAACAGCACCGGATCAGCCTGCATCTGCTGGGATATCTCTTCGACCCTGACCACGACGGGCTGCGCGCCGAACGGGCCCGGCTGCGGGTGAGCCGGCTCGGCCGCGGGCGGGCGATCGTCGACAACATGATCGCCGACGGCGTGCCGGTCACCTGGAACCGTGTCGTCGAGATCGCCGGGGGCGGCGCGGTGGGCCGCCCGCACATCGCGCGCGTGCTGGTCGAGAACGGCGTGGTCGGCAGCGTCGACGAGGCGTTCGCCGAGTTGCTGTCCTCGCGGTCGAAGTACTACGTGCCCAAGGCCGACAGCGACATCTTCGACGCGATCCGGCTGGTGCGCGAGGCCGGCGGGGTGGCCGTGTTCGCCCACCCGCTGGCCCGGCGCCGGGGCGCGGTGGTCGACGACGAGGTGATAGCGGTGATGGCGCGGGCCGGTCTTTCCGGCCTGGAGATCGACCACCCCGATCACGGTCCCGAGGACCGGGCGCACCTCGCCCGGATGGCGGCCGACCTCGATCTGGTCGGCACCGGGTCGTCGGACTACCACGGCACGAACAAGACGATCTCGCTCGGCGCGTACACGACGGGTCGCGCTGCGTATGAGCAGCTGTTCAGCCAGACGACCGCGCGCGAGCCCGTCACACGGTAGGACAGCACCGCGCACTACGGTGGCGGGATGAAACGCGCTCGTCTCCTGCTCGTCGCGGCCGCCGCCGGTCTCGGGGTTCTGGCCGTGTCGGCGACGTCGGCGGTGGCAGCCGACCCGATCTCCGACGCCGAGGCGAAGCTGCGCACGGCGAACCTCTACGTCGACCCGACGGCGACCGGGTTCAAGCTCGACCAGACGAAGCTGGCCGGCTCGATCCCGAGCGGCGTCAAGATCGCCGTGCTGCCCACCAGCGCCGGATCGTCGGCCAGCGACGTCGCCAACCAGATCGGCAAGGAGCTCGACCCGAACGGGGACGGCCTCACCGTCGGTGTCCTGCTCGTCAGCCCGTCGAGCTACCAGATCGGCGCCGGCTCGTCGGAGTTCTGCGAGGGATACGCGAACGAGAAGGCCAAGGCGGCCGACGCGGCCAACAAGGACCAGCTCAAGAGCACCCACGACGTCACCGACCTCCTGATCGACTTCGCCACCGGTGTGCAGGACGGCCCCAGGGCAAACACCAGCGCCTGCGGCAGCGGCTCGAACGGCGGGGCGGCGGCGCCGGCCGGGAAGAAGGACTCAGGCGGCAGCGTCTGGCCCTGGATCGTCGGCATCGGCGCGGTCGGTGCCGGCGGCATCGGCGGACTGGCCTGGTACCGGCGCCGGCGCAGGAAGCGTGAGCTGGAGCTGGCCCGCTCGAAGGTCATGCCGTACTACGACCGGCTGGCCAACGAGGTCAACACGATCGACACCAAGGACAACGACGTCGCCCAGCAGGCGATGGCCGACGCGTCGGAGCGGTACAACACGGCCGGCACCCAGCTCGACACCGCCGACTCGGTCGAGAAGATCGCGCAGGCCCGGCGCACCACGCTCGAGGGCCTCTATGCGGCCCGGGCCGCGCGCAAGGCACTCGGCCTGGACGAGGGCGCGCCGCTGCCGCCCATCGCGGATGTGCGGGGCGACCAGCTCACCGAGGCGCAGGAGGTCACCGTCCAGGGCCAGACCTTCCAGGGCTACCCGTCGTACACGCCGGGCTCTCCGTACTACTACGGCGGCGGCTACGGCGTCCCCGGGGGCTGGTACTCGACGCCGTTCTGGGAGACGTTGCTGGTGGCCAGCGTGCTCAGCGGCGGACTCGGTGGCTGGGGCGGCGGTGGCTACAACTACGGCTACGACAGCGGGTACCAGTCCGGGTACGACGCCGGCCGCGACTCGGCCGACGACTCGGGGGCCGGCGACTCCGGTGGTAACTGGGGCGGCGGCGACTGGGGCGGCGGTGGCGGTGGCGGCGACTGGGGTGGCGGTGGCGGTGACTCCGGCGGCAGCTGGTAAGCCGATCTCGTGACCGAGCAGCTGTCCCTGGAGGGGATGCCGCGACGGCTGTTCGCCTGCACGCCTTCGCGGCTGGCGGCCTTCGACTGTCCGCGCCGCTACCGGATGACCTACCTGGACCGGCCGCCGTTGCCGCGCGGCGCGCCCTGGGCGCACAACACGCTGGGCGCAGTCGTTCACGTGGCGCTGCACCGGTGGTGGCAGCTGCCCCGCAACGACCGTACGCCGGCGAATGGTGGCCGGCTGGTTGACTGGAACTGGCAATCGGACGGATTCCGCGACGAGGCCCAGTCAGCGCAGTGGCGCGGCATCGCCCGGCACTGGGTCGAGCGCTATGTCGACGACCTCGATCCGGACGACGAGCCGGTCGGGGTCGAACGCATGGTGGCCACCACCACGACCCGGCTGGCCCTGTCCGGGCGGATCGACCGCATCGACGACCGCGACGGCGAGCTGGTCGTCGTCGACTACAAGACCGGGCGACGGCAGCTGACCGAGGACGACGCGCGCGGCTCGCAGGCCCTGGCCCTGTACGCGCTCGCGGCTCGACGGACGCTGCACCGCGACTGCCGCCGGGTTGAGCTGCACCACCTGCCCACCGGCGACGTGGCCGCCTACGAGCACACCGACGAGTCACTGCAGCGGCAGGTAGCCCGCGCCGAGGCGACCGCCGACGACATCGTGGCCGCCACCGACACTCTCGAGGCGGGCGCCCACCCCGACGACGTCTTCCCGCCCGAGCCCGGACCGGGCTGCGCCTGGTGCGACTTCCGGCGGCACTGCCCCGAGGGTCAGGCCGCCTCGCCCGACGTCGAGTCGTGGGGCGGGCTGGCCGTCGAGTAGCTCAGGAGGCCGCGGCCACGCGAGCCATCGCCCGGCGGTAGGGCGGCCCGTGCCGCCACTGCTCGGGCAGGGTGGCGACGGCTGCGCGCAATGTACGCAGCCCGGCTGTAGTTGCTACTCCGGCGCCGACCAGCGGGGGCATCCGGTACATGCGCCGGGCCCAGCTCGGCAGCAGCCCGACGGCCAGCGAGGCGAGCGTCGTCCAGCCGGCCCGCGCCGGCAGCGCCCATCGACGGGGTACCGGCAGCGGCGGGGCGAGCACCACGCGCGCGGCCTCGCGAGCCTCGGGTGTGAGGCGGAGTCGCGGGCGCATCTCGGCGAAGTAGGCGTCGAGATCGGACGTCGTCAGCGGGGCCAACGTGGCCGGCACGCCCACCAGCCGAGCGGCCCGGACCTGCTCGCTGACGTACTGGTCGGCGTCCTCGGCCGAGATCCGTACGCCGGCGTATCGTGCTGCCGTCAGGAACGAGTCGACCTCGCAGGCGTGCACCCAAACCAGCTGGTGCGGATCGCTGATGCCCAGCCGGCGATGCACGGCCCGGACGTGTCGAGCGGCGGCGTCGACCTCGGCGGTGGTGCCGAAGCTGACCGTGCCGACGTAGATCACCGTGGCCTGCAGGCGAGCCCAGGGGTCGTCCTGGAACGACGACTTCTCGTACAGCAGTCGCATCGCGTCCGGATGCAGCGCCTGCAGCAGCAGGGCGCGCAGTCCGCCGACCATGGCCAGCGGCTCGGAGTGCACCCGCCAGGTGATGCTGCCCGGGCCGAAGTAGCCGAAGTCGTCGCCGCTCATGTCCAGAACCGGATCAGCGCCGCCGCGGTGGCCGGCGGATTGTCCACGGCGGGAGAGTGCGCGGCGTCGGCGATCTCGACGAAGGACGCGCCCAGCCGCTGAGCCATCTCCGCCTGGCCCGACGGCGGGAAGGCGTCGTCGTCGACCCCGGTCAGCACCAGCACCGGCAGCCCGGTTGCGCGCAGGGCGGCCACCCGGTCCGGCTCGTCGATCACGCCGTTGCCCATGGCGAGCAGCCCGTCCGGGTCACTGGCCAGGAAACGCTTATGCAGAAAGGCTTCCACGTCCGGCGGGCCCGCGACGTAGTCCGGTTCGGACGTCATCGCCTCGTATACGGCGGCCAGGCCGTGCTCGATCAGTACCGGGCGCAGCCGGTCGATGCGTGCGCGCCGGCCGCCGTCGATACCGGCCGGCCCGGAGTCCATCAGGGTCAGCGTGCCGAACTGCGCCGGCGAAGCGATGACCGCGGCGCGCGCGACGAAGCCGCCGAACGAGTGGCCCAGCAGGTGCACGCGGTCGGCCAGGGTGCTCGCCACGTCGCGCACCGCCTCGCCCAGCGCGTCGACCGAGAAGTCGCCGCGTCCGGGCGACTCGTACTGTCCGGGCAGGTCGATCGCCACGACGCGCAGCCCGGCGGCGCCGATGTCGTCCAGAATCGGCCCGAAGTCCTCCTTGCTGCCGGTGAACCCGGGTACGAGCAGCACAACCGGGCCGTCGGCCGGACCCGCGGTCAGCGCTGCGATCGGGCCGGCCGGCCGCTGGAACGTGTGCGGGGTGGCCGCCCCGATGTCCAGCTGGCCGGTCATGCGTAGTAGGCCGTGGACGATCCGGCGACGAGCAGCCCGTCGCCGACCGAGTACACCCGGCTCTCCGGCGCGGGCGGCGGCATCGAGTACTGCGCGGTGATCTTGCCGGTGGCGCCGTCGACGACCGCCACGCCCGACGACGTCGGCACGAGAATGACCGCGCCGGTCAGGCTGGACGGCGCGCCGCCGTCGGGAGTGTTGAGGGTCGGCAGCGTCGACGTCGGCGCGCTCCACAGCTGGGTGCCCGAGCCGTCCAGGGCGTAGGAGGTGCCGGCGATCCAGAGCAGTTCCTGCTCGGTGGCGGCGGCGTGCAGCACCGGCGACGTGGCGGTCGGCGCCGGGGTGAGCGTGATGTGCTGCTGTACCTTGCCCTTCGCCGGGTGATAGGTCACCAGCTGGTGGGTCGTCGGGTCGAGCGCGGCGACGATCGCGTCGGCGGCCACCGGCACCGTGTTCGTGTTCGGCAGCCGCCACAGGACCTGGTTCTTCTTGTCGTCGGTCTGCTGCTTGTCGTCGATGCCGGCCGTGCGGTCGCGCAGGAACAACTGGTTGCCGTTGGCGCAGCGGCTGCTCATGAGCACGCCGGATGATCCGGGCACCACCGACGTGAGCGTGCAGCCCTGCGCCGCCGGGTAGGTCCAGCGGTCGTAGCCGCTGACCGGGTCGATCGCATAGACGAACTGGGCCGACCACACGTAGAAGGTGTCGGCTGTCGCGATCATGGCCGGATGCCCGTCCACGGCCAGCCCGTTCTCGTCCAGGGTGCGCGTCCAGGCCCGCTGGCCGGTATCCGTCTCGAACGTGCTGACCTCGTCGCAGTTGCCGCCGTTCTCGTAGACCGCGATCGTCTTGCCCTGCAGTTGCAGCACCTGGCAGACGCTGCGGTCGGTGCGGGTGTACGTCCAGTCGGCTACTCCGGTCAGCGCCCTGCGGCCGGTGACGGCGTGCTTGGAGTAGGTGACGACGGTGCCGCCCACGAACGGAGTCCCGATGGCGGTTGTGTCCGAGCTCTGCCAGTGGCGGGTCGGCGCGGGCGGTGGGGTGCCGGCCGGGACGTTCGGCGGCGCCGACTTGGCCGTGCGCAGGTGCACGTGGGTGATCTCGCCGGTGAACCACACGACCAGGACGACGGCCAGGGCAACCGCGGCCACCACGGCGATTGCCGCGAAGTACCACCGGCGCTGCCGGCGCATCGACCCGACGTAGCGCCGCAGTTCGTCACCGGACCGCTGCGCTCGCTGGTCTGTGTCGGTCACCGTTCGATCCTCGCCCATCGGCCTGTGCCTACTCCGTGGCGGGGGCGTTGTCCGTGCTGTCCGTGCCGCCCCGGCGCCGCCGCCGGGCCCGCCGCCTCGGCGGTTCGGAAGCGGTCTCGGTCGTCGCCGGCTCGGTCGTCGCTTCGGCCGCCTCAGGCGCCGGCGTTTCCCCCTCGGCTGAGGCGACCGGCTGACCGCCGCGGGTGCGCACTCGGGCCCGCGTGCGCGTGCGACGGGGCCGCTCGGGCCGCTCGGATCGCTCGGGTCGCTCGGGTCGCTCGGGTCGCTCGCCGCGTTCGCCCCCGCGGCGGCGACGGCGCGACTTCGAGTCCCGGCCGCCCAGATCCTCGAGCGTCTCCGCGTCCAGGCCGGCCCGGGTGCGCTCGGCCCGGGGCAGTGCGCCGCCGGCGTCGGCCGGGATGTCGAGTTCCAGGTACAGGTGCTCGGACGTCGAGTACGTCTCGGCCGGCTCGTGGAACGGCAGGCCCAGCGCGTCGCAGATCATCTTCCAGCGCGGCAGCTCGTCCCAGTCGACGAGCGTGATCGCGGTACCCGCCGCACCGGCCCGGGCGGTGCGCCCGATGCGGTGGATGTAGGTCTTCTCGTCGTCCGGGGCCTGGTAGTTGATGACGTGAGTGACGCCCTCGACGTCCAGCCCGCGCGCCGCGACATCGGTAGCCACCAGCACGTCGACCTTGCCGGACCGGAACGCCCGCAGCGCCTGCTCGCGCGCGCCCTGGCCCAGGTCGCCGTGCACGGCCGCGGCGGCGAAGCCTCGGTCCTCCAGCTCCTCGGCCACCTTGGCCGCGGTGCGCTTCGTCCGGGTGAAGATCATCGTCAGACCCCGGCCGCGGGACTGCAGCACCCGGGCCAGCAGCTCGGTCTTGTCCAGGGCGTGGGCCCGGTAGGCGAACTGGTCGACGTGCTCGATCGCGGCCGGGTCCTCGTGGCTGTGATCGGCCCGGATCTGGGTCGGCTGCCGCATGAACTGCCGGGCCAGCGCCACGATCGGCCCGGGCATGGTGGCCGAGAACAGCATGGTCTGCCGCTCGGTGGGCACCAGCGCGAGAAGCTTCTCGATGTCGGGCAGGAAGCCCAGGTCGAGCATCTCGTCGGCCTCGTCCAGCACCAGGATGCGGACGCTGTCCAGGTGCAGGTGGCCCTGCTGGGCCAGGTCGAGCAGCCGACCGGGCGTGCCGACCACGATGTCGGTGCCCCGCTTGAGGCCGGCGATCTGCGGTTCGTAGGCCCGCCCGCCGTAGATCGTCAGCACCCGCACGCCGAGCTTCTTGCCGGCCGCGCCGATGTCGCCGGCCACCTGCACGGCCAGTTCGCGGGTCGGCGCCACGACGAGTGCCTGCGGGCGAGCGCCCTTGCCGCCGGGCAGCTCCAGCCGGTTCAGCATCGGAACGCCGAACCCCAGCGTCTTGCCGGTGCCGGTGCGCGCCTGGCCGATCAGGTCGTTGCCGGCCAGCGCGATCGGCAGGGTCAGTTCCTGGATGGCGAAGGTGCGTGTGATGCCCACCTCCTCGAGCGCCGTGACGATCTCCGCGCGGATCGGGAACTCCGCGAAGGTGGGGCTGTCGGCGCGAACCGGAGCGCGGGCGGCCAGCGGAGTCGGAGTGGTGTCCTCAGGCGCGTCTGTTTCAGTCAATTAACGTCCTCGAAAGTCGTGCGCCGACCTGCGAGACGCCAGTGCCTTCGGCGGGCGGCGAGGGGTGAACTCGCGGCCATGCGGTCAACGCGGAGATGCCGGGCCGTCAGGGTCTCCCGCAACGGTCCACAAGCGGAGTGTAGCCGCCCGGCACCGGATACCCTGCCGCCGTGCCCGATGACGCTGCCCTGATCGACCTGCTCGGCGCCCTGGCCTACGGCGAGCTCACCGCCTTCGACCGGCTGGCCGAGGACGCCCGGATGGCCCCGACGCTGTCCGGCCGGGCGGCGCTGGCCCAGATGGCCTCGGTCGAGATCGGCCACTACCGGCTGCTGGCCGACCGGCTGACCTCGCTCGGAGCGGTGCCCGAGGAGGCGATGGCCCCGTTCGCTCCCGCTCTGGACGGCTTCCACGCCATGACCGTGCCGGCCGACTGGCTGGAGGGCCTGGTCAAGGCCTACGTCGGCGACGGGCTGGCCGCCGACTTCTACCGCGAGATCGCCGACTACGTCGACCCCGCCACCCGTGAGCTGATCATCGAAGTGCTGTCCGACACCGGTAGCGCCGCCTTCGCCGTGCGTGAGGTGCGGGCGGCCATCGACGCCAACCCGGCCATCGCCGGACGACTCGCGCTGTGGGGCCGGCGGCTGGTCGGCGAGGCGATCAGCCAGACCCAGCACGTTCTGGCCGAACGCGACTCGCTGACCGAACTGCTCGTCCAGGGCGCGGGCGACCTCACCGGGGTCGCCGCCCTGATCAAGCGCATCACCGACAAGCACGCCGACCGTATGACCGCCCTGGGCCTGGACAACTAGGCCGTGCCTGGCCGCCGCGCAGCAGAGCATGGAATTGCCAGACACGGCCTAGCCGCTCGTCGCCTGCGGCGGCGCGATCATGTGCAGATCGCGGGGTTGGAGGACCCCATCTGCACATGATCGCTGGACGGCCGGCCGGGCACCGGCGCGCTAGGGGCGGCCGCGGTTGCGCATGGCCTTGTGCAGGATCTTCCACTGCCGGGTCTGCTCAGCCCGCAGCCGAGCGTCGGTGCGCGAGGCCATCCAGACCGCCTCGCGCTGCAGCTTTCGCCAGGACGCCAGCCGGCGTTCGGCCAGCTCACCGCCGACGATGGCGGCCGTCACGGCGCAGCCCGGTTCGGTGTCGTGCGCGCAGTCGACGAACCGGCATTGGGCCGCCAGCTCCTCGACGTCGGCGAAGACCTGAGCCAGCCCGTCGGCCGCCCCGTATAGGCCCACGCTGCGCAGGCCCGGCGTGTCGATGATCATTCCGCCGCCGGGCAGCACGAGCAGCTCGCGGTGCACGGTGGTGTGCCGGCCCCGGCCGTCGGCGGACCGGATGGCCTGGGTGGGCATCACGTCGGCACCGGCCAGGGCGTTGACCAGCGTCGACTTGCCCGCGCCGGAGCGTCCGAGCACGACCGCCGTCCGGCCGGGCGCCAGCCGAAGTGCGTCGAGGCCGGCCCCGGTCATCGACGACGCCAGCACGACCTGGGCGCCCGGGGCGGCGGCTGCCACTGCCGCGGCGTCCACGGAGGCGAGGTCGGACTTGGTGATCACCACGACCGGCTCGGCGCCGCTCTCCCAGGCCAGGGCGAGCAGCCGTTCGATGCGGCCGAGGTCGACCGCCGGGACGGCCGGCTCGGCGATGTAGACCAGATCGACGTTGGCCGCCAGTACCTGGCCGCGGGACACGCCGGGGGCCACGCCGGCCCGGACGATGGAGGTCCGCCGCGGCAGCACCGCGCGCACCTCGGCATCACGAAGCGCGACCCAATCGCCCACGCAGGGCAGGTTGACCGGGTCGTCGGCCGCGGCTCGCTTGAGCGGACCGCTGTAGGTGGCCCGGGTCTCGCCGTCGGCCGCGAGCACGTCACAGGCTCCGCGGTCGACCCGGCTCACCCGGGCGGGAAGGCAGCCCGGCTCGAGGGCAGCGCGCAGCGCGTCGTCAAAACCGAGCAAAGATGGATCGAGTGCCACTGGAGGGCGCCTTTCGGGAAGCGGCGCCCCGAGGTCAGGACGCCGAGGAGGGCTGGACCGAGGTACGGCCGAGCACAACGACGGTCTGCATCTGGCCCCTCACCTCTCTCGTCCGAGCCCGCGCCTCTCGCGGCACGCTCAAAGTACCGGCCCGCGCCAGCGAATTACGGGGTGAACCCCACGCGCCGGCTGTCCGCCTGGGCAATCTCGACGTAGGCGATCAGGTTGGCCGGCACGATGACGCGGCGGCCCTTCTCGTCCACCAGCGACAGCTGTCCGTCGACGCTCTTGAGCGCGGCAGCCACGGCGGCTTCGACCTCGTCCTGGCTCTGCGTGCTCTCCACGACGATTTCGCGCGGCGTGTGCAGCACGCCGATCTTGACCTCCACCGGGCCTCCTGCGTTCTGTCTGACGAATCGACGTCAACGCTAGCCGAGCCCGCGACGGCCCGCCGCCTCGGCCGGTGCGCCCGTAGCGAACGGTCGGGTGCCAGCCCGGAAACGTGCCCGACGGTGATCAACAGCCAGACTTGCGTTGTCGCAAGCTCAGTGGCTGTTGATCACTTCCGGGGGAGCGGGGCGCCGGGTCAGTCGTCAGTGCGCGGGAAGTGCGAAATGCCCCGCCAGAGCAGGGCTTCGAGCAGCCGGACGGCGTCTTCGTGCTTGACCGGACGGTCGTTGTCGAGCCACCACCGGGCGGCCACCTGGGCGCCGCCGGTCAGCGTCATGGCGAGCAGTTCGGCCTGCGAGCGGTCCAGGCCGGTGTCGCCGGCCACCGTGTCGGCCACGGCGTGCATGATCTCGCGGGTGCTGCGCTCGACCCGGTCGCGGACGGCGGGCTCCTTGCCCAGATCGGTCTCGAAGATCAGCCGGTAAGCACCGGGCGCCGACCGGGCCGTGCCATCGACGAATTCGAAGTAGGCCGACAGCACGGCGTGGATGCGCTCGCGGTTGTCGTCGGTGCCGGCCAGGGCCTGCTTGATCGCACCCGTCAGGGCCGCAGCCTGCTCGTCGATCAGGGCCAGGTACAGGTCGAGCTTGCCCGGGAAGTGCTGGTACAGCACCGGCTTGGACACGCCGGCCCGTTCGGCGATGTCGTCCATGGCAGCGGCGTGGTAGCCGTTCGCGATGAAGACTTCCTGGGCCGCGGCGAGGAGTTGGCGACGTCGCGCCGAGCGGGGCAACCTGCCCCCCCGAGCGGTGTCGACCGTGTCCGACATGCCGGCTGTCTCCTCCTCGCTGCCCCCGAGCCTAGCGGGGTAACGCCCCTCGAGCCGAGTCAGAGAGCGTGTCGGCGAAGACGTCGTCCAGGTCGTCCACGCGCTCGAGCACCTCCGGCGCGGTGAATCGCAGCGTCTTCCCGGACGCCACCTCGTCCCAGGTCAGCGGGGTGGACACCGTCGGCGTCGGCCGGGCCCGCAGCGAGTACGGGGCCACCGTCGTCTTGGCCCCGTTGTTCTGGCTCCAATCGACGAACACCTTGCCGCCGCGCAGGTTCTTGGCCATCCGGGACACGACCAGCTTCGGATGCGAAGCCTCCAGGCGTTGCGCGACGTCCTGGGCGTACCGGGACGTATCGCCCGGGTCGGCGTCTTCGATCGCGGCGCTGACCTGCATGCCCTTCGACCCGGACGTCTTCGCCACCGGCGTCAGCCCGTCGGCCTCCAGCACCTCGCGCACCCACATCGCCACCTCGGCGCATTGGCGCACATCGGCCGGGGCGCCCGGATCGAGGTCGAACACGATCAGGTCGGTGTGCGGCTTCTTCGACCGACCCTGCACGTGCCATTGCGGGACGTGCAGTTCCAGGGCGGCCAGGTTGGCCAGCCAGACCAGGGTGGCCAGCTCCTCGACCACGACGAAGTCGATCGTCTCGCGGTCCATCGTCGAGCCGGGCACGGGCAGGGTCACGGTGCGCACCCACTTCGGCGTGCCTCGCGGAGCGTTCTTCTCGAAGAAGAAAGCGCCGTCCACCCCGTTCGGGTAGCGCTTGACGGTCAGCGGCCGCCCGGCCAGGTGCGGCAGCAGCACCGGGGCGATGCGCGTGTAGTAGTCGATCACCTCGCTCTTGGTGAACCCGGTCTCGGGATAGAGCACCTTGTCCAGGTTGGAGAGCGACAGGTGCCTTCCCTCGACCTCGACGGTGATCCGCTCAGCCATCGCGTACGACCTCCCGTGCGTCCTTGTCGGTACGGATACCCACGAACACCGGATGGCGCAGCCGCCCGTCGTCGGCCCAGTGCGAATACGTCACGGCGACGACCACCTCCGGCTCGACCCAGGTGGCTACCCGGCCCGGCGAGTGCAGCGGCGCCTCGGCGAGCGCGGGCGTGGAGCGAGAACGAAGCCCGCGCTTGAGCTGCGCCGACTCGCGCCCGGACAGACCGCTGCCGACCTTGCCGGCGAAGCGCAACTCGTCGCCGTCGTAGTAGCCCAGCAGCAGCGAGCTCAGCGTGGCGCTGCCGTCGGCCGCGTCCGCCTCCCAGCCGACCACCACGAACTCGCCGCCCTGCGTGAACTTGACCTTGACCCAGTCGTTCGTGCGCTGCCCGAACCGGTACCGGCTGGACAGCCGCTTGGCCACCACGCCCTCCAGCCCGTGTGCGCGGGCGGCGGATTCGGTGGCCGGCCCGTCGTCGAACGAGGGGCTGACCGTCCACTGCGGGTGATCGGCCGCCAGCCGCTCCAGGGTGGCCCGCCGCTCGGCCAGGGTCCGGTCGGTGAGGTCCACGCCGAACAGGCGGAGCAGATCGAAGGCGATGAACGAGACGGGCGCCTGCTCGACGAGCTCGGCCGCCTGCTTGGCCGACCGGACGTGCATGCGCAGCTGCAGTTGCCCGAACGACGGGCGGTTGTCGACGAACGCCACGATTTCGCCGTCGACCAGGGCGTCGTCGATGTCGGCGCCCAGCCCGGCCAGCTCCGGATAGGCCACCGTGACCTCGTTGCCCAGTCGGCTGTGGATGCGCACCTGGCCGGCGGTCACGTTCACCAGGGCCCGAACGCCGTCCCACTTGAACTCGTAGGTCCAGCCTGGTCCGGACGGCAGCACCGAGCCCGCCGTGGCGAGCATCGGGGCGGGCACGGTCCAATCTTGCCCCGATCGGCCATCATGGACGGGACGTGCAGCCGATCGGAGAACAGGTGAGTCGATGCGAGCGATCTGGAAAGGCGCAGTGTCATTCGGCCTGGTGAACATCGGCGTCAAGATGTTCTCGGCCACCGAGGAGCGCGACATCAGCTTCCACCAGGTACGCCGGTCCGACGGCTCGCGCATCCGGTACCGGCGGGTGGCCGAGGCGGACGGCGAAGAGGTGGCCTACGCCGACATCGCCAAGGGCTACACGTTGCCCGGTGGCGACCTGGTGGTGCTGACCGACGAGGACTTCGCCGACCTGCCGCTGGCCAGCGCCCGGGTGGTCGACGTCATGCAGTTCGTCCCGTCCGAGCAGATCGACCCGATCTACTTCGCCAAGAGCTACTACCTCGAGCCCGAAACGCCGGCCGTCAAGCCGTACGTGCTGCTGCGCGACGCGCTCGAGGGCAGCGGCATGGTCGCCCTGGTCAAGGTGGCCCTGCGCAACCGCGAGCAGCTGGCCACCCTGCGGGTGCGCGAGGGCGTCATCGTCCTGGAGACGATGATCTGGCCGGACGAGATCCGCGAGGCCAGCTTCGGCTTCCTCGACGAGGACGTGAACGTCCGTCCCCAGGAGCGGGCCATGGCCGAGTCACTGGTCGCCAGCATGGCCGGCGACTTCGAGCCCGAGCAGTACCACGACGACTACCGCGAGGCGCTGCAACAGGTCATCGACGCCAAGGTGGAAGGCCGCGAGATCGTCGACACCGTGCCGGCCGCCCCCGACACCGGGCAGGTGGTCGATCTGATGGCGGCGCTGCGCGCGTCGGTCGAGGCGGCCAAGCGCGGACGGGGCGAATCTCCCGGCGCGCCGGCCGAGTCGGGCAAGGCCCCGGCGGCGAAGAAGGCACCCGCGAAGAAGGCGCCGGCGAAGGCCGCTTCGAAGAAAGCCCCGGCGAAGAAAGCCCCGGCGAAGAAGGCGCCGGCGAAGAAGGCGGCCACCAAGAAGGCGCCGGCCAAGGCCGCCCGCCGCAAGTCGGCGTGACGACCGCCCGGCTGTCCGACACGCCGCTGCCCGAGCCGGACACGTCGATCCCGCCGTGGCCGGGACGGCGGGTACGGGTGGGCGCGGCCGACCTGTTCGTGCGGGCGACGCCGTCCGACCGTGGCGAGCCGGCGCTCTTCGTGCACGGGCTGGGGGGCGCGTCGACGAACTGGACCGACCTGGCCGAGTTGCTCAAGCCCTGGTTGGCCATCGAGGCACCCGACCTGCCCGGGTTCGGCCGCTCCGGGCCGGCGCCCGACCGCGACTACTCGATCTCGGCGCACACGCGCACGGTGATCAGTTACCTGGACCAGTCCGGCTGCGGTCCGGTGCACCTGTTCGGCAACTCGATGGGCGGCGTCATCTCCATCCTGATCGCGGCCACCCGGCCCGATCTGGTGCGCACCCTGACCCTGACCTCGCCGGCCGTGCCCGATCTGCGCCCGCGCCGGCTAGGTACCGATCCGCTGCTGTCCCTGGCGTTGGTGCCCGGGACGGCCGGGCTGATCAGCCGCCGGATCCGCCGCTTCCCGGCCGACTCGCGGGCCCGCGCCGTGATCAAGCTGTGCTTCGCCGACCCGTCCCGGGTGCCGCCGAACCGGGTGGCCGAGGCGGCCGAGGAGATCGAGCTGCGCGACGGCATGAGCTGGTCCACCGACGCCCTGCTGCGGTCACTGCGTGGCCTGGTGTGGACGTACCTGGCACCGCCCGGCGGGGGGCTGTGGGGCCGGATGGCCGAGATCATGGCGCCGACCGTGGTGATCTGGGGTGCGCGCGACCGCCTGGTCAGCGCCACGCTGGCCGCCCGGGTGGCGCGTACGATCCCGGACGCTCGGCTGCTGGTGCTCGACAACGTCGGGCACGTGGCCCAGCTGGAGGATCCGGTCACCACAGCGCGCGCGGCCCTGGCCCTGATCGAGGACGCGCGGCGCGTTGACGAGGCGGCGCAGAAGGGTATGGGACGCTGATCACGTGCTCGACGAGCAGGAGTACGGCGCGGTGACCGTCCGGTCCCGCGACCACCGCCACGACCCCGACTACTACGACGACGAGGAGCGCTACGCCGACGAGTACGAGCCCGGAGAGGGCCGGTTCAAGCGCGGCATCCGCACCTTCGTCCATCGCTACGGCTGGCGGGCCTACGCCCTGCCGGTGCTGGTGATCGTCACGGTCGTCGCCCTGGTCACCACGACCTCGCCCACGCACAGGTCGGCGTCGCCGTCATCTCCGTCGGCCGCCCCGCCGTCGACGCCGGGGCACGCGTCGGCGCCGACCGGATCGGGCACCACCGAGCTCAAGAGTGACCAGACCGGGGCCAACTCGCAGAACGAGGCGCTGTCGTCCGACGCCCTGCCCGGCGGCGCGCCCTACACGGTGCGCGGCGACGGCACGTTCCGGACACTGCCCGGCACCACCCCGGTGGTCGGTTCGGGCCCGCTGCACACGTACACGATCGACGTGGAGAACGGCATAACCGGCGTCGACCTGAACGCGTTCGCGTCGCTGGTGGACAAGGTGCTCGACGACCCGCGCAGCTGGACGCACAGCGGCCTGTCGCTGCAGCGCGTCGACTCGGGGACGGCCGACTTCCACATCACGCTCGTGTCGTCGATGACGGTGCGCAACCTGTGCGGGTACGAGCTGCAGATCGAGACGTCGTGCTACGCGCCGGACAAGGACTCGCGGGTGGTGGAGAACGTGGCCCGCTGGGTACGCGGCGATGTCGCCTACATCGGCGACCTGAACGCCTACCACGAGTACATGATCAATCACGAGAGCGGCCACGCGCTCGGGCACATCCACAGCCACGTCTGCCTGTCGAACGGCCTGGCGCCGGTGATGATGCAGCAGACGATCGGGTTGCGGTCGGTCAGCGGCAAGATCTGCGAGTCCAACCCGTGGCCCTACCCGCCGGGGGCCAAGGACGCGCCCGGTGTCGAAGCGCCCGATACGCCACAGAACTACCCGCGTATCCCGGGCTGACCCGGTGCGGGAATCGAGTTAAGCCGAAATCTACGAGCAGGTAACCTGGGCTCCAGCGGGTTGCCACCGTGGTTCGAGTAAACCCCCCGAACTCACTGCGGTGGCCCCGTCCCAAGTTCGGAACTGGCGGCACCGGCTCCTCCGACGCGTCTCATTGCTCCGTGTTCCGCCGCGCGGGTCTGAGGCACGCGATCTGCCGCGTTTGTCGCTGGCATCGATTCGGCCGCCGATACAACAGCGGTGTCGGACTCCTCCTTCCGCGCTGTTCGCACCCGGCATTTCGCGCACCTCAGCCCCGCTCGCGACGAGCGGGAGTAATGAGACGCGTCCTAGGGTTGTGAACAGAGATCGCTCCCCGGAAGGATCTTTCCCCGTGTCTTTGCCGCCGCTTGTCGAGCCCGCCGAATCCCTGACCGTCGACGAGGTCCGCCGCTACAGCCGCCACCTGATCATCCCGGACGTCGCCATGGCCGGGCAGAAACGGCTCAAGAACGCGAAGGTGCTCGTCGTGGGCGCCGGCGGACTGGGCTCGCCCGCGCTGATGTACCTGGCCGCGGCCGGTGTCGGCACGCTGGGCATCGTCGACTTCGACGTGGTCGACGAGTCCAACCTGCAGCGGCAGATCATCCACGGGCAGAGCGACATCGGCCGGCCCAAGGCCGAGTCGGCGCGTGACTCCGTCCGCGAGATCAATCCGTACGTGAACGTGATCGTGCACGAGGAGCGTCTGGACAACGACAACGTCCTGGACATCTTCTCCGGCTACGACCTGATCCTGGACGGCACCGACAACTTCGCCACCCGGTACATGGTCAACGACGCCTGTGTGCTGCTGGGCAAGCCGTACGTGTGGGGCTCGATCTATCGCTTCGACGGCCAGGTCAGCGTGTTCTGGGACGAGCACGGCCCGAATTACCGCGACCTCTACCCGGACCCGCCGCCTCCCGGAATGGTGCCGTCGTGCGCCGAGGGCGGCGTGCTCGGCGTGCTGTGCGCCTCGATCGGTTCGGTGATGGTCAACGAGGCCATCAAGCTGATCACCGGCATCGGTGAGACCCTGCTCGGCCGACTGCTGGTGTTCGACGCGCTCGAGATGAGCTGGCACGAGATCAAGGTCCGCAAGGACCCGAACACGCCCAAGATCACCGAGCTGATCGACTACGAGGCGTTCTGCGGCGTCGTGTCCGAGCAGGCCCAGCACGCGGCCGCCGGCTCGACGATCACCGCTCAGGAGCTCAAGGACCTGCTCGACTCGGACAAGCCGACCTACCTGGTCGACGTCCGCGAGCCGGCCGAGTGGGAGATCGTCCGTATCCCCGGCGCCACCTTGATCCCCAAGGACGAGATCCTGCGCGGCGACGCCCTCGCCTCGCTGCCCCAGGACAAGCAGATCGTCATGTACTGCAAGACGGGCGTGCGCTCGGCCGAGACGCTGGCCGCGGTGAAGGCCGCCGGATTCGCCGACGCCGTCCACGTACAGGGCGGTGTGACCGCCTGGGTCAATCAGATCGACCCCAGCCTTCCGTCGTACTGACGACTTTCGCTCGTCGGTGTCGGCGGGTATGACTGGGCCATGACCGATCTGTTGGCGCTGTTCCACACCGGCGTCGCCGAGTTCGGTGCGCGCGTGCACCGGGTCGGCGACCAGCAATGGGGAGGGGGCACGCCGTGTTCGGAATGGGACGTCAGTGCGCTGGTCGACCACATGATCGACGAGCACCTGTGGTTGCCGCCGCTGCTGGCCGGCCACGACCTGGAAGCGGCCGGCCGGATCGTCGAGTCGGCCAAGCGCACGGTCGGCGCGGACCGGGGCGCGGCCTGGGACGCCGCCGCCCTGGGCTCGAGCCGGGCGGTGGACGAGCCGGGTGCGCTCGACCGGCAGGTGGCGCTCTCGCGCGGACCGGCGCCGGCCCCCGAGTACGTCAGCGAGATGATCTTCGACCTGGTCGTGCACGGATGGGACCTGGGGCGGGCCGTCGGGGTCGACGACCCGCTGCCGGACGAGCTCGTGGCGTTCGCGCACCCGATCGCCGAGTCGTTCAGCGGCACGCCGTCGAGCTACTTCGCCGCGCCGGTCGATCCGCCGGCCGACGCCACCGCCGAGGAACGGCTCATTGCGCTGACCGGTCGTTCGCCACGATGAAGCGGTGAACCTGGAGCTGGCGCAGCGCGTCCTGGAGTGCGTCGAGTCGATTCCGCCCGGGCGGGTGATGTCCTACGGCGACGTGGCCGAGTACGTCGGCGCCAACACGCCGCGCATCGTGGGACGGGTGCTGTCCGACGACGGCGGCACCGTGCCCTGGCACCGGGTGCTGAAGTCCGACGGCACGTTCGCCCATCACCTGCGCGACGAGCAGCGCCAGCGACTGATCGCCGAGGGGGTGCGGGTCAACAACGGCAAGGTCGACCTGCAGGTCTACCGGTGGGACGGGAAATCGTCCGCCCGTCATGACGGGAAATCGTCGTAGCGGCGTGCTGAGATTGCATCCGTGACCGCGACCTACCGGCTGGTGCGGCAGGCCCGCCCGACCGTGGCGCCCCCGACCCTCGACGATGCCCAGCGCCAGGTCGTCGAGCATCCCGGCGGCCCGTTGCTGGTGCTGGCCGGTCCCGGTACCGGCAAGACGACCACCCTGGTCGAGGTGGCCGTGGCCCGGGTCGAGGCCGGCGTTCCGATCGAGCAGCTGCTGATGCTGACGTTCGGGCGGCGGGCGGCCGGCGAGCTGCGTGACCGGGTCACCGCCCGGCTCGGCGGCACGGTGCGCGAGCCGGTGGCCCGCACGTTCCATTCCTACGCGTTCGGCGTGCTGCGCCTGGCCGCCGTCGCCGAACGGCTGCCGGCGCCGCGGCTGCTGGCCGGTCCCGAGCAGGACATCATCTTGCGCGAGCTGGTCAGCGGCGACGCGTCGCGGTGGCCGGCGGCGCTGCGGCCGGCGCTGGGCACCCGGGCGTTCGCCGGCGAGCTACGCGACCTGCTGCTGCGGGCCGTCGAGCGCGGTCTGGACGGCCCGGGGCTGGCCGCGCTGGGCCGCGAGCGAGGTCGCGACGACTGGGTGGCGGCCGGCGGCTTCCTGCAGGAATACCTCGACGTGACGTCGCTGGCCCGCCCGGGTGCCTGGGACCCGGCCGAGCTGATCCGGGCCGCCACCGACGCCCTGCTGGCCGACCCCGCCCTGCTGGCCCGCGAGCGCGCGCAGCGGCGGCACATCCTGGTCGACGAGTACCAGGACAGCGACCCGGCTCAGGCCGAGCTGCTCGCCCGGCTCGCCGACGGCGCCGACGAGCTGATCATCGTCGGCGACCCCGACCAGTCCATCTACGCGTTCCGGGGGGCCGAGCCGCGGGCCGTCCCGGACCGGTTCGACGACCTGCCGGTGGTCGCGCTCGGCACGTCACGGCGGGCCGGCTCCGCACTGCTGGCGGCGTCGCGCCGAGTTGCGCTGCGCTTGCCCGGCCGGGCCGAGCACCGAGCGCTGGTTCCCGCCGCGGGCGCCCCGCCGGGACGGGTCGACGTGCGGCTGCTGCGCTCGTCGGCCGAGGAGGCCTCCTACATCGCCGGCGTGCTGCGTGCCGCCCACCTCGACGACGAGCTGCCCTGGTCGCGGATGGCGGTGCTGGTCCGCTCGACCACCACCACGCTGGCCATGCTGCGGCGCGCGCTGATCGCGGCCGGGGTCCCGGTGGTAGTGCCCGGATCCGACGTGCCGTTGGCCGAGCAGCCGGCGGTGGCCCACCTGCTCACGGCGCTGCGCTGCGTGCTGCGCCCCGAGGAACTGACCGAAGACGTCGCCGAGCACCTGCTGCTCGGCCCGATCGGGCACGCCGACGCGTTGCTGCTGCGCCGGCTGCGCCGTGAACTGCGGGTGACCGGTGACGGCGCGCTGGCCCCGGCGCTGCTCGACCGGCCCGGCGCCGACGTTCTGCCCGAGCGGGTCCGCTCACCGGTGCAGCGGGTGGCGTCCGTGCTGGCGGCCGGGCGGACGGCGCGCGACGCCGATGCCTCCGCCGAGGACGTGCTGTGGGCGGTCTGGAACGCCACCGGGCTGGCCTACACCTGGGAGGCGGCCAGCCTGGCCGGCGGACCGGCCGGGGCGGCGGCCGATCGCGATCTCGACTCGGTCATCGAGCTGTTCGAGGCGGCGGCTCGGTTCACCGACCGGTTGCCCGCGGCGTCGGCGCTGGAGTTCTACGAGCACCTGGCCGCCCAGCAGATCCCCGGCGACTCGCGCGCGCCGAAGCAGATGCGCAGCGAGGCTGTACAAGTCCTGACGGCCCACGCCAGCAAGGGTCTCGAGTGGGACCTGGTCTGCGTGGCCCACGTGCAGGAGGGCGTGTGGCCCGACCTGCGCCGGCGCGGCACCCTGCTCGGATCCGAGCTGCTGGTCGACATCGTGGCCGGCCGCGACGGCGTGGGCGTGTCGGCGCTGGCCCCGCAGATCGCGGAGGAGCGCCGGCTGTTCTACGTGGCGGCCACCCGGGCCCGCCGTCGCCTGGTGGTCACCGCCGTCTCCGGCGACGACGAGCAGCCGTCCCGGTTCCTCGACGAGCTCGATCCCATCGACGGCGAGCGTCCCTACGCCAGCGGGCCACGCGGGGTGCACCTGCCCGGACTGGTCGCCGAGCTGCGCGCTGTGGTTTGCGATCCGGCCGCGTCCTCCGTCGAGCGCGAGGCGGCGGCCGGCGAGCTGGCCCGGCTGGCCCGCGCCGGCGTCCCGGGCGCCGACCCCGACGAGTGGTGGGGGCTGGCGTCGCTGTCCGACGACGGACCGGTGGCCGACCCGTCCCGACCGGTCACGGTCAGCCCGTCGCGCATCGATTCCTACCTGCGTTGCGAGCTGCGGGCGTTGCTGGCTCAGCTCGGCGCCCGTGACGACGACCAGATCGGGGCGTCGCTGGGCACGCTGATCCACGAGGTGGCGGCAGTGGCGTCGCCCGAGGCGAGTCTGCCGACGTTGGAGCGGCTGCTCGACGAGCGGTGGCACACCCTCGACTTCGGCGCGGCCTGGCTGGCCTCGCACGAACGCGAGCGGGCCACGACCATGCTGGCCAAGCTGATCGAGTGGCTGCGCGGCAGTCGCGGCGAGTTGGCGCTGGTCGACGTCGAGCGCGACTTCGATGTCGTCGTCGGCTCATCCCATCAGGCGCGGCTGCGCGGGCGGGTCGACCGCATCGAGCGCGACGAGGCCGGCCGGGCCGTGGTGATCGACCTCAAGACCGGCAAGAGCAAGGCCGACGACCCGAGCGTCCATCCGCAGCTCGGCGCCTATCAACTGGCCGTCGAAGCGGGCGCATTCGGCGACGGCGTGGCCTCCGGCGGCGCGCGCCTGGTCCAGATCGGCACCACGCACAAGGGCGTGGTCGAGCAGGCCCAGGCGCCGCTGGCCGAGGCCGACGACCCGGGCTGGATCGCCGAGCGGGTCGAGCACGTGGCCGGACGGCTGCGAGGCAGCGAGTTCAGTGCCACGGTCAACTCCTACTGCGGGGCCTGCGACGTCAAGTCCAGCTGCCCGCTGCGCACCGAGGGCCGGCAGGTGACGCAGTGATATCTGCCAGGGCGCTGGCCCGGCTGCTCGGGCTGCCCACGCCGACCGACGAGCAGGCCGCGGTGATCGAGTCACCGCTGGCCCCGGCGGTGGTCATCGCCGGTGCGGGCTCGGGCAAGACCGAGACGATGGCCGCGCGCGTGGTCTGGCTGGTGGCCAACCGGAAGGTCGCTCCGGCCGAGGTCCTGGGCCTGACGTTCACCCGCAAGGCGGCGGCCGAGCTGGGCCGGCGCATCCGCTGGCGACTGTCGCAGTGGCGGCACGTCGTCGAACGCGAACAGCCCCCCGGTTCGGAGCGCACCGAGCATCTGGCCGAGCTGCTGGGCGGTGAGCCGACGGTGCTGACATATGCGGCGTACGCCGGCCGGCTGGTCGGCGAGCACGCGATGCGCGTCGGCGCCGAGCCGAATCCGCGCTTACTGTCGCAGGCGGTCTGCTGGCAGCTGGCCGACTCGGTGGTGCGCCGCTACGGCGGCGAGCTGCCCCGGGGCATCGGGGCGCTGGCGTCGGTGTCGCAGTACGTCATGGGGCTGACCGGCCAGTTCGCCGACCACCTCGTCGACCCCGACGACGTCGACGAGTTCTGCGGCAAGCTGGCCGAGCGGCTGTGCACGGTGTTCGGGGGCGATCCGCCCCCCAGCAGCGACGCCGGGGGGCTGTTGAAGTCGCTGCAGCACCGCCAGGCGCTGCTGCCCCTCGTGCGCGAATACGCCGCGGCCAAGCAGGGCGCCGTCGACTTCGGCGACCAGATGGTGCTGGCCGCCCGGCTGGCCCAGCTGCCCGACGTCGTGCACATCGAGCGCGAACGGTTCAGCGCCGTGCTGCTCGACGAATACCAGGACACCGGCCACGCCCAGGCGGTCATGCTCGCCGGGCTGTTCGGCGGCGGCCACCCCGTGACGGCGGTCGGCGACCCGTTCCAGTCGATCTACGGCTGGCGCGGGGCCAGCGCCGGCAACATCGGCCGGTTCGCCACGACGTTCGCCGGGGCGGTCACGTATCCGTTGAGCACCAGTTGGCGCAACGACCAGGACATCCTGCACGCCGCCAACGCGGTAGCCACCCCGCTGCGCACCAGCGGGGCCACCGTCGAGCTGCGGCCCCGTCCGGGCGCGAGTTCCGGACGCATCGCCGCGGCGGTCACCGAGACGGTCGAGGACGAGGCGGTTTGGGTGGCCGCCCAGCTGCGGGCCGAGTGGGACGCCCGCCCGGCCGGTGAGCGCACCGCGGCGGTGCTCGTGCGGCGGCGCTCGCAGATCGACGAGGTCCGCCTGGCCCTGCTCGCCGAGGGACTGCCGATCGAGGTGGTCGGCCTCGGCGGGCTGCTCACCACCCCCGAGATCGTCGACGTGGTGGCCACCCTTCGGGTACTGGCCGACCACAAGTCCGGCTCGGCGCTGGCCCGGCTGCTGACCGGCGCCCGCTGGCGCATCGGCCCGAGCGACCTGGCCGCGCTCAGCGATCGCGCCCGCGAGCTGGCCCGCGGGCGGCGCACCGACGACGACGAGATCGACCAGGGCAGCCTGATCGAGGCGCTCGACGACCTTGGCTCGCCGGAGCGGTATTCCACAGCCGGGCTGTACAGGATGCATGCGCTTTCCGGCGAGCTGCGCGGTCTGCGCCGGCGGCTGTCGGCCCCCCTCGCCGAGCTGGTGGCCGACGTCGAGCGGATGATCGGCATCGACGTCGAGGTGGCCGCCCGGGCCGACCGCATCGCCATCGGCCGCGTGCACCTGGATCGGTTCCTCGATGAGGCCGCCCGGTTCGCCGCCGACGCCGACGAGGCCACGCTCACTGCGTTCCTGGCGTTCCTCGACGCCGCCGAGGTCGAGGAGAACGGCCTCGAGTCGGGCGAGGTGGCCGTCGAGAAGGAACGCGTGCAGATCCTGACGGTGCACGGCGCCAAGGGCCTGGAGTGGGACCTGGTGGCCGTGCCCGGGCTGGTCGCCGGCGTGTTCCCGGCTGATCCCAAGTCGGTCGACTGGACGCGCGCCCGGCAGCTGCTGCCGGCCCCGCTGCGGGGCGATCACGCCGAGCTGCCGTCGCTGGAGCTGGACGGGGCCGCCGACAGGAAGCGGGTCGGCGCGGTACTCAAGCAGCACGCCGCCGAGGTCCGCGAGCGGCACCAGGACGAGGAGCGCCGGCTGGCGTACGTGGCATTCACCCGGGCCCGGTCGACCCTGCTGCTCAGCGGCTACGCCTGGGACACCGCCAAGACGGCCCGCGGGGTGTCGCCGTTCCTGGACGAGGCACGGGACTTCGCCGAGATCGACGGCTGGTTCGTGCCCGACGACGGCGCCGAGAACCCGCGGCTGGGCCTGCCGGTCACCGCGCAGTGGCCGATCGACCCGCTCGGCTCGCGACGCGAAGATGTCGCCGCCGGCGCCGCCCTGGTCCGCGAGGCGCTGGGCCGCCCGCCCAAGCACGCGCCGGGGGCGGTGCTGTTGCCGGGGCTGCTCGACGACGTCGCCTCGCGCGAGGACAGCTGGCGGCACAGCGTCGACATGCTGCTGGCCGAACGGGCCCGGCTGCACACCAAGGGCGCCATCGAGGTGGCCCTGCCCGGGCAGCTGTCGGTGTCGCAGCTGGTCGCCCTACAGCGCGATGCCGACGGGCTGGCCCGGCGCCTGCGCCGCCCGCTGCCCAGCCGCCCGGCACCGCTGGCCCGGCGGGGCACCGCGTTCCACGCCTGGCTCGAACAGCGCTGGTCGGCGCAGACGCTGCTCGACGTCGACGATCTGCCCGGCGCCGCCGACGCCACCGCCGACGACAGCGACCTGGCCGCCCTGCGGGCCGCGTTCGAGGCCAGCGAGTGGGCCGACCGCACCCCGGTCGAGCTCGAGGTGCCGTTCGAGATGGCGGTGGCCGGCACCGTGGTCCGCGGCCGGATGGATGCCGTGTTCGCCGAGCCGCACGGGGGATTCACCGTCGTCGACTGGAAGACCGGTGCCCGGCCCACGGGCGCCGACGCCGCGGCGGCCGCGGTGCAGCTGGCCGCGTACCGGCTGGCCTGGGCGACGCTGTCCGGCACGGACGTCGAGCGCATCGGCGCCGCGTTCCACTACGTGCGCACCGACGAGACGGTTCGCCCGGTCGACCTGCTCGACGCCGACGGCCTGCGCCGCCTCGTCGCCGGCTGATCGCGACCGGCTAACGTCACGGGCTATGACGACCGCCCGTGAGTATGTCGACGCGCACCGCGCCGAGCTGCTGGCCGACCTCGATCAGTGGCTGCGCATCCCCGGCATCAGCGCCCAGCCCGAACACCACGACGACGTGGCCCGCAGCGCCGAGTGGTTCGCCGACGCCGCCCGGCGGGCCGGCTTCCCGACCGTCGAGATCTGGCCGACCGAGGGCATGCCGGCGGTGTACGCCGAGTGGCCCAGCGACGACCCTGACGCCCCGGTGGTGCTCGTGTACGCCCACCACGACGTCCAGCCGGTCGACCCGATCGAGCTGTGGCGCACCGACCCGTTCGACCCGACCGTCGACGGCGACCTGCTGCGGGCACGCGGTGCGTCCGACGACAAGGGCCAGTTGCTGTTCCACCTGCTCGGGCTGCGGGCGCACCTGGCCAGCACCGGGCGCACGACCCCGGCGGTCACGCTCAAGTTCCTGATCGAGGGTGAAGAGGAATCGGGCTCGCCGAACTTCGACGCCCTGCTGGCCGAGCGGCGGGCCCGCCTCGACTGCGACGTCGTGGTGGTCACCGACACCGGCATGCTTGCGCCCGACATCCCCAGCACGGTCACCGGCATGCGTGGCCTGGTCGTGTGCACGATCGACTTCCACGGTCCCGACCTCGATCTGCACTCCGGCTCGTTCGGCGGCGCCGTGCCCAATCCGGCCACCGCCATCGCCCGGCTGGCCGGCGCCCTGCACGACGACCAGCGCCGGGTACAGATTCCCGGCTTCTACGACGACGTGCTCGAGCTGACCGACGAGGAGCGCGAGCTGTTCGCCAAGGTGCCGCACGAGGAGACGGAGTTTCTCCCCGTCGCCAAGTCGCGCGCGCTGGCCGGCGAGGAGGGCTACAGCACGCTCGAGCGCGTCGGCGCCCGCCCGACCGCCGAAGTCAACGGCATCTGGGGCGGCTACATGGGGGCCGGCAGCAAGACGATCGTCCCCACCGACGCGCACGTGAAGGTCTCCTTCCGGCTGGTGGCCAACCAGGATCCGGCCAAGATCATCGCCGGCGTCGAGCAGTTCGTGGCCGAGCACACGCCCGACGGCATCACCGGCCAGATCGAGTGGGAGGGCGACGGCGTCGCGCCCTGCCTGGTCCCGCTCGGCACGCCGGCCTACGTGGCGCTGACCGACGCGATCAGCCACGCGTTCGACGGCGCCCCGGTCTTGCCCACCCGCGAGGGCGGCAGCGGTCCGGAGGCGTCGCTGCAGGCCAGCCTCGGCGCGCCGCTGGTGTTCCTCGGCGTCGGGCTGCCCGACGACCAGATCCATGCGCCCAACGAGAAGGTCAACCTCTCGATGCTCTACAAGGGGGCCGAGGCGGCCGCCCTGTTGTGGCAGAACTTCGCTCGCATCGGCCGGGCCGGGCTGGCCGGCTGAATGATCGCCCGGGTGACCGCGGGGCTGGCCGTCGCCGGACTGCTGCTGGCCGGCTGCGCGGACAAGGTGTCCGGCCACGCCAGCAGCGCGCCGACGATGCCCACGACCGGCAGCTCGACGGCGGGCCGCTCGGGTGGCAGCGCGACCGGCGGCAGCCCGACGGCGGGCAGCTCGTCCGGCGGCGCGAGGCCGCCCACCGCGTCGTCCGCCCCGCCGACCACCTCGCGCCTGTCCTGCCCGAACGTCATCGACCTCAAGGCCCACCTCGCCTACAACTGCGTCACCGATGCCATGACGAAGGCCAGCAGCCCGGTATGGGCGTTCAAGCTGGAACGTCCGGTCGACGTCAACTGGACGATGGACGAGGGCTCGGCCGACGTCACCGGGGCCAAGGGCGAGACGCCGACGGCCGCGGCCGAGCGCATGACCAGGCGCATGCTCGACCTGCTCTACGGCAAGCCGGTGCCGAAGACCAAGACCGTGCAGGACACCGATATCAGCGTCGGCACCGCCAAGGGGCACCTGATCCAGACGCTGATCACGATCGACCCGGCCTACCGCAAGGCCCAGCACCTGCGAGTTCAGCAGGAACAGCTGTGGCTCGTCGTGCTGCCGGTCGCGCCGGGCAAACTGTCCGGCTGGTACACGTCGATCCCTGATCTGCTCAAGGCGGAGTGGCCCAATGTGCCGGCTGTGCTGAAGAGCCTGCAGGTCGTCTGAGCCAACAGCCGGAATAATGACGGGGATGAGCGAGCCGAGCCCTCCCGCATCGGATCGACGAGCCAAACGTGCCGCCGACCGTCGGCGCCGTTCGGCCGAGAACGTGGCCGCCCACGCCGACGACTACGCCGAGCTGGTCGACGCCTTGGGGCACTGGCTCACCCCGCAACGGGTCGACGCGCTCGGCGCCCAGGTCGCCACCTACGTGGCCCGGTACCGGCGGGCCAACGGCTCCAGCCCCGGTTGGGGCCAGACGCTGACCGGCAGCGGGGTCATGGACGCCATGCCGTTCGCGCCGCCCGAAGAGCTGGCCTCGGCGGCCCGGCAGAAGTGGCGCAACGTCGGATTCGGCGCGGTCATGCAAGCTTGCCGGGCGCGCGGCTGGGTCGACTACGGCAAGCGCCAGCGCGAGCTGATGCCGGGGCGACGGTTCGCCGAGGCGGTGCGCACCGCCCAGGCAGCGCGCAGTCAGCAGGCCGCGAAGGTCCGCCGCTAGCCGTACCGCCCCCGGTTTTGGTCACCAAGTCCCATATAACCGGCCGGGTGGCCAAAACCGGATCAGACCAGGCCATGGTCGAAGGCGAACACCACGGCGGCCGCCCGATCGCGCAGGTCCAGCTTGGTGAACACGTGGTTGACGTGCGTCTTGACGGTGCCCTCGCCGACGACGAGCCGCTCGGCGATCTCGGAATTGGACAGGCCGCGTCCGATCAGGGCCAGCACCTCACGCTCGCGGGCGGTCAGCGACTCGACGGCCGGATCGTCGCGGGCCGGCGCCGGTGGGGCGCTCGCGTCGCGGTAGACCGACAGGACCCTTCCGGTCACGGCCGGGTCCAGCCACGAGCCGCCGCCGGCCACCGCCCGCACCGCCCGCTGCAGGTCCTCGGCCGGCACGTCCTTGAGCACGAAGCCGGAGGCCCCGGCTCGCAACGCCGCGGCCAGGATCTCGTCGTCGTCGAACGTGGTCAGCACCAGCACCGGCGGCGCGTCGTCCAGAGCCGCCAACCGGCGCGTCGCCTCGACACCGTCGACCACCGGCATCCGCACGTCCATCAGCACGACGTCCGGACGTAGCTCGCCGACCACCGACGTGACGGTCGAACCGTTCGGGCATTCGCCGACCACCTCGAAGCCGAACGGCTCGCGCAGGATGCCGCGCAGTCCGGTGCGCACCAGCTCCTGGTCGTCGACGAGCACCACGCGGATCACGCTCGACCTCCGATCGGCAGTTCGGCCTCGACCACCCAACCAGGTCCGCCCGGCCCGGCCGTGCAGGTGCCGCCGACCGACCCGGCCCGCTCGCGCATACTGGCCAGCCCCACGCCGTGGCCGCTGCCCGGCGGTGCGCCGCTCTCGACGACCAGCCGGGCCTGCCCGCCGTCGACGGTCACGTTCACGACGACCGCCCAGCCGCTCGCGTGCTTGACCGCGTTGGTCAGTGCCTCCTGCAGGATGCGGTAGAGCGCCAGCCCGGTCGTGGCGGGCACCGTGTCGACGTCGCCGGTGACGGTGAGCGTGACGTCGGTGCCGGCCGACCGGAATCGCTCGATCAGTGCTGGCAGATCGGCCACCCCGGGCAGCGGCGCGACGCTGCCGCCGTCGCCGTCCTCGCGCAGCAGGCCCACGGCGCGGCGCACCTCGGCCAGGCTCTCCCGGCCCAGCCGCTCCGCCTCGGCCAGCGCCTGCGACGCCGATGCCGGGTCGTTCTCCACGGCCAGCCGGGCGCTGGCCACGTGCAGCTGGGACACGATCAGCGTGTGCGCGATGACGTCGTGCAGTTCGCGGGCGATGCGGTTGCGCTCCTCGGACCGGGCGTTCTCGGCCAGGCTGGCCTGGGCCGCCCGGAGCTGGGTCACCAGGTCACGCTCGTGCCGGACGAGCAGGCTGGCCGCGACGGTGAACGCCGTGCCGACCATCCACGGTCCCCAGCCCGGATCGGCTTCGGCCCAGATCCATTCGGCGCCGAACAAGGCGATGGCGCCCGCGCAGTAGACCAGCCCGGCGGTGCGCCCGGCCGCGAGCACCAACCAGCCGGACAGCACGCAGACGGCCAGCCAGCCGACGCTGCTCGACAGCCCGCTCGACAGCACCGTGACCGCCGCCGTCGACGCCACGGCCAGGACGAACAGGTGCAACCCGTGCGCCCGCACCATCAACGCGGCTGCCGCGATCGCGACGAGGGCCGCCACGATCGCGACCGGCAGGCTGTGGTGCGCGTGCGGGTGCTGGCCGACCGCGATGCCCACGAACACGGTCAGCGTGCCCAGCGTGACCCACTTGCCGCCGCGGGGCAGTACGTTCGCGGTGCTCGACGGCTCGGGGCTGGGCACGCCGCGCATCGTACGGGCGGCGCGACGCCTCTTCACGTGATCAACAGCGAGAAATGGCCGCCGGAGCGACCACTTCTCCCTGTTGATCACCGAGGAAGGACGATTCACAGCGCCGCCCGGCGGGCCGCCACCACGGTGGCTACGACAGCCAGCACGGTCGCGATGATCAGCGAGTTGGTGGCCGTTCCCAGGCCCAGCCACGGATCGCGGATGGACTTGGTGACCTGGGTCAGCGGCAGGACGTCCGCGACCTGGCGCAGCGCCGAGCCCATCACGTGCGGTGGCGGCCCACCAGAGCCGAGCAGGAACGACGGGAAGAACAGCAACAGCCCGACCGCCTGGGCCGACCGCGCCGAAGGCAGCAGCGACCCGAGCAGGACGCCGCCGCTGACGAACGCCACCGCTCCGACCGCGATACCGATCAGCGCCCGGGTCGGCAGGTGCATCGACGGGACGCCGTACACCGGCGCGGCGACGATCAGCAGCAGCGCCGAGGCGACGGCCGTCACGAGCAGGCCGACCACCAGCTGGGCCACCGCGAACGAGAAGCGCGGGAACCCCGACGCCTGGAACCGGCGCAGCACGCCGCGTTCACGGTAGGACGCCAGGTGCACCGGCAGCATGATCAGCCCGGTCGCGGCGATCACCACCGTCAGGTACGAGGCGACGTACCAGTGCGACGGCTTGGCGCCCGCGAAGTCGGGGTCGGGCGTCGTCCCGAACGAGCCGCCGATGATCAGCATCGTCACGATCGGGAACGCGAAGACGAACGTCAACACCAGGGGATCGCGCACCATCAGCTTCAGCTCGGCGCGCACCAGCCGGCCGATTGCCGTACTCATGCCACTGCCTCCAACTCGTTCGCGTGGCTCACTCCGTCGAGCAGTCCGAGCAGGGCGGCCTCCAGGTCGGGCACCTCGACGGTGAGGTCGCCCGGCACGGCGCCGTACCGAACCAGTTCCGCGCCGACGTAGGCGATGATGCGGCGATCACCGCGCACCTCCAGGCGATCGTCGATCCGCTCGACGGTGCGCACGCCGTCGAGCGCGCGCAGATCGGTGTAGAGCTCAGGCGTGCCGGTCCAGGTGAACCGCACGGTCGCCCACTTGGCGTGCCGGTCGATCAGCTCGGCCGGCGATCCGGAGTCGAGCATCCGCCCGTCGCGCATGGCCACCACGCGGTCGCACAGCACCTCGGCCTCGTCCAGCTCGTGCGTGACGAGCACGACGGTGGCCCCCTCGTCGCGCAGCCGAGCCACGGCCGCCCAGACGTTGCGCCGGGCGGCCGGGTCCAGGCCCTGGGTCAGCTCGTCGAGGAAGACCAGCTGCGGCCGGTTGAGCAGCGCCAGCACGAGGAACAGTCGTTGCCGCTCGCCGCCACTGAGCGACCCGAACGCGCTGTTGCGCCGAGCGGTCAGCCCGAACCGGTCGAGCAGTTCGCCGGCATCACGGGCCCGCTCGGTCGCGAACAGCGACACCGCCTCGTGCACCCGCAGCCGGTCGGGCAGCGCCGAGTCCTGCAGTTGGCTGCCGATGTGCGGGCGCAGCTGGTCGGCTTGGGTGGTCGGGTCGTAGCCGAGGACGCGCAGCGTCCCGCTGTCCGGGCGACGCAGGCCCTGGATGCACTCGACGGTCGTCGTCTTGCCCGCGCCGTTCGCCCCGATGAGACCCACGACTTCGCCCTGGTGGACGTCGAGCGATACGCCGTCCACCACTGTTCGCGCCCCGTACCTCTTGCGGAGGTCCCGGATCATCACCACAGGTTGGTTTCTCATGCGGCAAATGGTGTCCGCGGCGGGGGTTCGGGCACATCGCCGTACGGGTAGAACTCGACCTCTACCCAGAGGAAGAGTCCTAGCATCGGGGGAGTGACTGTTCTCCACGGTTCGTTCGCAGTGCCCTTCGAGTTGTCGGTACCGCCGGCCCAGGCATTCGCCGCCTTCGGCGATCCGTCGGTGCGCGCCAAGTGGTTCCGGCTGCCCGGCCGGCGAGGCGTTCCCGAACTGGACTTCCGCGTCGGCGGCGGCGAGGTCGCGGAGAGCACGTTCACGCCGGCCGGTGCCGAGGAACGGCTCGAGTACCGCTCGCGGTTCCTCGACATCGTGCCCGACCAGCGCATCGTGCTGGCCTACGACTTCTCCCTGAACGGCCGGCGCCGCTGGGCATCGCTCGTGACCGTCGAGTTCGCCCCCGACGCCCGGGGCTGCGTGCTGACCTGGACCGAGCAGTACGCCTTTCTCGCCGTGACCGGCGACGGGCGCCAGGACGTCGCGCACCTGCAGGGCGGCATCCGGCTGCAGCTCAACGGGTTGGCCGCCGCCGTCGAGCCCTCGAGCCGGACGACGGCCTCCACCCGGGGGTAAAGCGCGGGGCCGTAGGGTGGACGGGTGCCTGCCACGACGCTCGCGCCGCACGCGATCACGTTGCCCCGCCCGTCCTTCGAACTCGTGCACGCCACGCTGCCCAACGGGCTGCGCGTGGTCCTGGCGCCCGACCGATCCGCTCCGGTCGTCGGGGTCGCCGTGCTGTACGACGTGGGCTTTCGCTCCGAACCCGAGGGACGCACGGGTTTCGCGCACCTCTTCGAGCACCTCATGTTCCAGGGCTCGGCCAATCTCGAGAAGCTGGCGCACTTCCGCTACGTGCAGTCGTCCGGCGGGACATTCAACGGCAGCACCCATCCCGACTACACCAACTACTTCGAGGCCCTGCCGTCGAACGCCCTGGAGCGCGGGCTGTTCCTCGAGGCCGACCGGATGCTCTCGCCGCGCATCACCGACGAGAACCTGGCCAACCAGATCGCCGTGGTGAAAGAGGAGATCCGGGTCAACGTACTGAACCGGCCCTACGGTGGCTTCCCGTGGCTGGAGCTGCCGCCGGTGCTGTTCGACACGTTCCCCAACGCGCACAACGGGTACGGCGACTTCGTCGACCTGGAGAGCGCCACCGTCGACGACGCGGCCGACTTCTTCCGGCGCTACTACGCCCCGGGCAACGCCGTGCTGACCGTGGCCGGTGACCTCGATCCCGAGCAGACGCTGGCGCTGATCGAGAAGCACTTCGGCGGCATCCCGCAGCGCCGGGTGGCCCGCCGGCCCAACTTCGGCGAGCCGCGGCTGACCGAAGAGCGCCGAGCGTCCACAGTGGATGCTCACGCGCCGATCCCCGCGGTGGCCATCGGATATCGGGTGGCCGACCCGGTGCGCGAACTCGACGAGCACCTGGCCAACATCCTGCTGACCGAACTGCTCTCCGACGGCGACGCGTCGCGGCTGCAGCGCCGGCTGGTGCAGCGCGATCACCTCGTCACCGACGTGTCGGCCTACCTGGGCGAGTTCGGCGACCCGTTCGACGAGCGCGACCCCACGCCGCTCACGATCACCGCGCACTACCCGGACGCCGGCTCGCTCGATCGCATCCTGCGCGGCGTCGACGAGGAGCTCGACCGCGTCGCCAACGACGGGCTGGCCGAGGGCGAGCTCGACCGGGTGCGCACCAAGCTGGCCAGCACGCTGTTCCGCGAGATGGACGCGGTCATCTCCCGGTCGCTGAACTTCGCCAAGTTCGAGCTGATCTTCGGACGGGCCGAGCTGATCAGCGAGCTGCCCGATCGGCTCAGCGCCATCAGCGACATCGACGTGCAGCAGGCGGCGGAAGCGCTGCGCCCGGATCGACGAGCCATCGTCGAGCTGATCGCGGGAGGTGCCCAGTGAACGCGCCGGCGTTGAACGCGACCGTCCCGGCTCTGGGCGCGCCGCGCCGGGCCCGCAAGCTCAGCACCCTGGAGCGCACGCTCGATTCCGGTCTGCGCGTGCTGGTTGTGCGCAAGCCGGGCGTGCCGCTGGTCGAAGTTCGGCTGCGCGTGCCGTTCCTGTCGGCGCGGGCGGCCCATGCGGCGAAGGCGGCGCTGCTGTCCGATTCCATACTCACCGGTACGGACAACTTCGACCGGGCCGACCTGGCTGCGGCCGTGCAGACCCTCGGGGGCGACATCGGCTTCGGGGTCGACGCCGACCGGCTGCAGCTTTCCGGCAACGTGCTGGCCACCAACCTGCGCCGCTACCTGGACGTGGTCGCCGACGTGCTGACCGCGGCGACCTATCCGGGCAAGGAGGTCGTCGCCGAACGCGAGCGGCTGGTCGAGCGGCTGACCATCGCCCGGTCGCGGGCCGGCGTCGTGGCCGCCGAGTCGCTGGCCAAGCGGATGTGGGGCGATCACCCCTACGCGCTCGACCTGCCCGAGACCGATGACGTGCAGGCGGTGACGGCGGCCCAGGTGCGCCGCCTGCACCGCGACCTGATCCGGCCGGAAGAGGCCGTGCTGGTGATCGTCGGCGACGTGTCGGCGCCGCGCACCGCCGACCTTGTGGCCAAGGCACTCGACGGCTGGACCGGTGCGCCGGCGGCCAACCGGATTCCACCGTTGCCTCCGATCGACGCGGCACCGCTGCTGCTGGTCGACCGGCCCGGCTCCGTGCAGTCGTCGCTGCGACTCGGGGCGTCGGCCCTGCGGCGCGACGACGAGCGGTATCCCGCGCTGCAGCTGGCGAATCTCATCTTCGGCGGTTACTTCTCGTCGCGGTGGACCGAGAACATCCGTGAGGACAAGGGTTACACGTACGGCCCGCACAGCGGCATCGACCACCACGCGCTCGGCTCGTTCCTGCAGATGCAGGCCGACGTCGCCACCGAGGTCACCGGCCCGGCGCTGCTCGAGACGGTCTACGAGATGGGCCGGATCGCGTCGTTGCCGCCGACCACCGACGAGGTCGAGTCGGCGCGTCAGTACGCGATCGGCACGCTGGCCCTGTCGACAGCCACCCAGTCCGGACTGGCCTCGACGCTGGCCGCTCTGACCGGGGTCGGCCTCGGACCGGACTGGCTGGCCGAGCATCCGCGCCGGCTGGCCAAGGTCACGCTGGACGAGATCGCCGCGGCCGCCGCGGAATTCTTCGCGCCGACGCGGTTCGCGACGGTCGTGGTCGGCGACGCGGCGTCGGTCCGCGGACCGCTGGCCGCCCTGACGCCCGTCGAGTGATGGCCTTCCAGCCGTTCGGCCCGCCGCGGCTGGCTCGCGTCAACTACGACCGGGCCGCGCTGCGGCGCAACGACGCCGAGTGGCTGGCCGACGCCTGGCGCAAAGCCCAGGTACTGGCGATCAGCCCGGACGTCAAGACGCCGGTCGAGCGGGGCGACGGCGCGCTGCGCCTGCTGCTGCGCGATCCGTCCACTGTGGACGATGCGGTGCCCCGCCGACTGCTGGGCGTCGCTGACGAGGTCCCGTACTTCGCCGTCACGCTCGACGAGGACGACGGTACGTGGGCGAACCTGCGCGAGGTGGGCGCGCTCGCCGACGATCTGCCGGCCGCCCTGGTCACCGGCGCGGTGGCGTTGGAGCAGTGGCACGCCCGCCATCCGCGTTGTCCGCGTTGCGGCGCCGAAACGCGAGAAGCACAGGCTGGCTGGACACGTGTGTGCCCCAACGACGGCAGCGAACACTTCCCGCGCACCGACCCGGCCGTGATAATGCTCGTGCACGACGGCGGCGACCTGTGCCTGCTCGGACGAGGGCCGCAGTGGGGCGAGCGGCGCTTCTCGACACTGGCCGGGTTCGTCGAGCCGGGGGAGTCGCTCGAGGGGGCCGTCGCCCGCGAGGTGTTCGAGGAGGTCGGCATCGCCGTCACCGACGTGCGCTACATCGCCAGCCAGCCCTGGCCGTTCCCATCGTCGCTGATGGTGGGCTTCGTCGCCCGTCTCGACGGTGACCCGTCCCTGCACCTCGACCCGAAGGAGATGGCCGAGGCGCACTGGTTCACGCGTGAAGAGGTGCAGCGGGCCGCCGACTGGGCCGACAACGGCGAGCAGCCCGATCCGGACGCGCGCATCCATGGCGTCTCGCCCCGGTTGTCGATCTCCCGCTTCCTCGTCGACGGCTGGCTCGAACGCCGCTGGTAAGACCTACCGCGTCGGGCTGATCGCGGGGTGACGCGGGTCGTCCAGGCGCACGACCACGTCGGCGGTACCGAGCGGGTCGACGTCGCGGTCGTAGTCGGCGAACGCGGGCAGCGTCCAGGCCCACTCGTCGGGCGTGCGCCGTTCGCGGGCCGGCGCGCTCACGGCGAGGTGGATCGTCACGTCGAAGGGCAGCCCCCGCCCGAGCAGCAACTCGCCGCTGATGACGGCCACCGTGCCGGCCGGGGCAACGCGGGGCGCCTCGCGGGTGGCCCGGTTGGTCGCCGGATCGCGCAGGGTCGGCAGGTACTCGCCGGAGCCGCCCGGCCCGAGCGGGGCGAGCACCTCGCGGTCCAGCGCGCCGGCGTCGAGCCAGCCCTCGCGGAAGGCCTGCACGTCGTGGCGGCCGTGCTCGAGGCGCAGCGAAGCATCGCGCCAGAACGTCTCGGCCCGGACGTGGGCCACCTCGCGACCGCGCGCGCGGAGCGGTTCGCGCACGGACTCGGCCAGCTCGTGCGGGCCGGCCACACCCGGGCCGTCCATTGCGACCCGCAGGGCGAACCCCGGCACCGGCCACGTCAGCAGGAGATCGGCCAGCTCGGCGGGCAACCGATCCGGGGCGATCGGCTCGTAACGGCGCGGCACGGTCCGACCGTATCGGCATAACTTCTACAAGCAGCATTGCACAAGAACCATTGTGCAACTAGTCTTGTGCGCATGCCGAAGAAGCGAGACGTCCGCCGGATCACCGACTCCCGAGTGCTGGCCGCAATGGCCCACCCGCTGCGCCGCCGGCTGGTCGACCTGCTGAAGGTCGACGGTCCGGCGACGGCCAGCATGCTGGCCGAGCGCACCGGCGAGGCGGTCGGCAACATCAGCCATCACATGAAGGTGCTGGCCGCGTCCGAACTGGTCGAGGTGGCCCCCGAGCTGGCCCGCGACGGGCGCGAGCGCTGGTGGCGGCTGGTGTCGTCGGCCGTGCGCTGGTCGTCGCGCGACTTCGCCGGCGACCCGTCCGGCGAGGCGGTCGAGATGGCGGCCGTGTCGCTCGGCCTACAGCGCCAGCTCGAACTGCTGAGCGCGTGGCGGGCAGCCGGCCCCGAGGAGCACGAGGCCTGGGGCGACGGCCCCTTCTCCACCGACAGCTGGCTGCGCCTGACGCCCGACGAGCTGGTGCAGTTCAGCCAGGAGATCATCGGCCTGATCGAACGCTGGGCCCAGCGCGACATCCCTGACGACGGCGCCGAGCGCCCGCTGGTGTTCGTGTTCGCCCACGGCATTCCGGCCCAGCCGTGACCGCCGTCCTCGAGCGAGCCGCGTCGGCGACGCTGGGCTGGCGACGCGACTTCCGGATGCTGTGGCTGGGCGAGACGACGTCCAGCCTGGGCAGCTCGGTCACCGTCGTCGCGCTGCCGCTCGTCGCGATCGGGCTGCACGCGGGCGTGACCGTCATCGGGCTGATCAGCGCCGCCGCCTGGCTGCCGTGGGTGCTGATCGGGCTGCCGGCCGGTGCCTGGATCGACCGGTTGCCCAAGCGTCCGGTCATGCTCGCCTGCGACGTCGTGTCGCTGGCCGTGTTCGTCAGCGTGCCGATCGCCGCCGGGCTCGGGGGGCTGACGATCGCCCAGCTGCTCGTCGTCGCCCTGCTGGCCGGCACGGCCAAGGTCTTCTTCGCCACCGCGTATCGCACCTACCTGCCCGCGCTGGTGCCGGCCGAGCACCTGGTCGACGGCAACGCCAAGCTGCAGGGCAGCGAGTCGGCGGCCCAGATCGCCGGTCCCGGGCTGGCCGGCCTGTTGGCCCAGGCGTTCGGAGCTGCGACCGGCCTGCTGGCCGACGCCGTCAGCTTCCTCGTCTCGGCGCTGTGCCTGCGCTCGATCCGGGGCGTGGAACCGAGCCGGACGGTAATGCGTCGGCGGCTGCGGCACGAGATCGGCGAGGGGTTGCGCTTCGTCGTCGGCGACCGTTTCCTGCGCCCGTACGTCCTGTTCGGCGGGGCGGCCAACCTGGCGCTGACGGGCTATCAGGCGATTCTCGTGGTGTTCCTCGTCCGCGAGGTCGGCCTGGGCTCGGGCGCCGTCGGGTTGCTGATCGCGACCGGCAGCGTGGGCGGCGTGCTCGGCGCGACGGCGGCGCCCCGGCTGGCTGGCCGGCTCGGCACCGCGCGGGCGTTGCTGCTGGGCAAGGTCGGGCTGGCACCGTTCGGGCTGCTGATCCCGCTGACCGGATCGGGTGCGCGGCTGGCCTGCCTCGTGATCGGCAGCGGTGTGATGGTCGGCGGTGTGGTGGCCGGCAACGTCATCTCGGCGGGGTTCACGCAGCAGTACTGCCCGGCCGAGTTGTTCGGCCGGATCTCGACGAGCATGCAGGTGGTCAACTTCGGGACGATCCCGCTCGGTGCCCTGCTCGGTGGCGCACTGGGTGGCGCGGTCGGCACGCGAACGACCCTGTGGCTGATGCTCGGGCTGTTCGTCGCGTCCGGGGCGATCCTGCTGGCCAGCCCGTTCCGCGGACGGCGTGACCTGCCGCGCGAACCGTCGGCGGCCGATGGCACGATCGGGGCGTGACTGACGCCGAGGTCGTGCTGGAGGGGCTCGATCCGGAGCAGCGCGCGGCGGCGGTCGCGGTCCGCGGGCCGGTGTGCATCCTGGCCGGCGCCGGCACCGGCAAGACCCGGGCCATCACGCATCGCATCGCCTACGCCGTCCGGTCCGAGGCGGTGCCGCCCGGGCAGCTGCTGGCGGTCACGTTCACGGCTCGGGCGGCCGGTGAGCTCCGCGACCGGCTGCGCCGGCTGGGCGCCCACGGGGTCCAGGCCCGTACCTTCCACTCGGCGGCGCTGCGCCAACTGAGCTACTTCGCCCCCCGGGTGCTCGGCGGGTCGATGCCCGAGGTGCTCGACAACCCGATCCGGGTGGTCGGCAACGCCGCGGCCCGGGCCCGGCTGCGCGTGCACCGCACCGAGCTGCGCGACCTGGCATCCGAGATCGACTGGGCCAAGGCCGTGCTGGCCGGCCCCGAGGACTACCCGAAGCGGGCGGCCGAGGCGGTGCGCACCCCGCCGCTCGACCCGGCCACCGTCGCCGAGGTCTACGACGGCTACGAGAAGGCCAAACGCCGGGCCGGTCAGCTCGACTTCGCCGACCTGTTGCTGATCATGGCCGGCGCCATCGAGCAGTACCGCGACGTCGCCGAGGAGGTCCGCTCCCGGTACCGCCACTTCGTCGTGGACGAGTACCAGGACGTCTCGCCGCTGCAGCAGCGGTTGCTCGACGCCTGGCTGGGCGGGCGCGACGACCTGTGCGTGGTGGGCGACGCCAACCAGACGATCTACTCCTTCGCCGGGGCCACGCCGCGGCACCTGGTCGACTTCCGCACCCGCTACCCGGACGCGGTTGAGGTCCGGCTTAAGCGCGACTACCGGTCGACCCCGCAGGTCGTCGACCTGGCCAACCGTCTCGTGCGCGGATCCCTCGTCGGGCAGCGCGCTGACGGGCCCACCCCCACGTTCGCCGAGCACGACGACGAACCGGCCGAGGCGGCTTCGGTTGCCGCGACGTGCCACGCGCTGATCCAAGCCGGGACGCCGGCTGCCGAGATCGCCGTGCTGTTCCGCATCAACGCCCAGTCCGAGGTGTACGAGCAGGCGCTGGCCGACGCCGGGGTGCCCTACGTCCTGCGCGGGGGCGAGCGCTTCTTCGACCGCCCCGAGATCCGCGAGGCCCGGCTGCTGCTGCGCGGCGCGGCCCGCGCCGACGTCGCCGAGCAGTCGCTGCCCGAGGCCGTGCGCGGAGTGCTGGCCAGCATCGGCTGGCATCCCGACGATCCGCCGCCCGGCGGCGCGGCCCGCGAGCGGTGGGAGTCGCTGGCCGCGCTGGTCAGCCTGGCCGACGATCTGGTGGCCGCCGACCCGCAGACGCATCTGCCCCAGCTGGTCGCCGAGCTCGATCAGCGCGCGAACGCCCAGCACGCCCCGACCGTTCAGGGCGTCACGCTCGCCTCGCTGCACAGTGCCAAGGGCCTGGAGTGGGACGCGGTGTTCCTGGTCGGGCTGACCGACACCACCATCCCGATCCAGCACGCGACCACCGACGAGCAACTGGCCGAGGAGCGCCGGCTGCTCTACGTCGGCATCACCCGGGCCCGCGAGCGGCTGGCCCTGTCCTGGGCGCTGGCCCGCAGCCCGGGGCAGCGCCGGGGCCGCCGGCCCAGCCGGTTCCTGGACGGCTTGCGGCCGGCCGGTTCGGTCGCGCCGCCACGTCCGAGGAAGAAGTCGGTCGCGCCCGAGGCCGAGGATGCCGAGCTGTTCGGCCGGCTGCGGGCCTGGCGCAAACGGCAGGCCGAGGCCCAGAGCGTGCCCGCGTACGTCGTCTTCTCCGACGCCACCCTGGTGGCCATCGCCGATGCTCGCCCGGACACCCGGGCCGCGCTGGCGCGCCTGTCCGGCGTCGGTCCGGCCAAGCTGGAGCGCTACGCCGAGCCGGTGCTCGCGGTCCTGGGCGGCGCTGATCCAAATTCTGTGGCGCCCGTCGAGATCGGCTCCTAAGGTCCCTTAGACGATCCCCCTAGGGATCTAGGGATCCCGACTAGGGAATTAATCGGATTGCTCGGCTCGCGTACGCTCCGATAGCCTTTCTCACGTGTAAGACGCCAGGTGCGCACGACAGCGTGCCGATCGCGACGAAGGAGGTGGTCCAAGTGAGCAACTACATCATGACGTTCACGGCCACCCCGCGTCCGCGGAGCGAGTCGGCGTTCACGGTGCTCGGCGCTGGAACCGGTATGGGTATGCCGGCCGACCAGGCGCGATGGGCCCTCCAGCCGGGGTCTCATGTCGAGGCCAACCGCAACGTCGGCCAGTCCACCGGAATCCAGGGCACCCCGATCTTCATCTCCGACCGTGTCGTCAACGCTGCCAAGCCGGGCAGCCCGCCTCGAGGGAATCCACGTTGATCAGCCGATCGACGCTGGCTCACCTCGAGGCCGCGGCTCCCACCAAGGGAACCGCGGCCTCGTTGTTTATCCACACCGTCCGCCCACTACCCACTCCAAATCCCGCACCAGGAGGTGACCCCCAAGTGTTGACCGGCTGCGCGACCGGGCTAGTCGCATTAGAGGGCCAGACAGCGTTCGGGCTCGAGAACCTCGCCGACCCGGCGATGCTCGACCCGATCTCGCCGCAGTGCCCCGACGACGTGCCCTGCCGAGTCCAGGACCCGGATCTGTGGTTCGCCGAGACCCCGGCCGATCTGGAACTGGCCAAGCAGTACTGCCGGGATTGCCCGGCCCGACTCGCCTGCCTCGCCGGCGCCCTCGAGCGTCGTGAGCCCTGGGGAGTCTGGGGCGGGGAGATCTTCGAACGCGGGCAGGTCATCGCCCGCAAGCGTCCGCGGGGCCGTCCCCGCAAGAACGACCGCGAGGTAGCCGCATGAACGCCGCCCCGCACCACGTTTCGGTAACGACTTCGATGAGGAGCAGCAAGATGTACAGCATGCAAGAAGCCTTGGCGCGAGAGCATATGTCCGACCTGCATCGGCAGGCCAAGGAGCGCAGGGAGGCCAGCCAGGCGCGCGCGGAGCGGCGTTACCGTCGCCTGCAGCGTCTGGCCCGCTCGGCGCACCGCCGGTCTTCGTAACCGCCTGATCACCCACCGCGGGTGGTCGCGGGAGGAATGCGCCACTGACAGCGCGGCCGCTGGACTTCGGTCCGGCGGCCGCGCTCTCATTAGGAGATGGAGGAGGTCTGCGCGATGTGCGGCCGGATGGCCGACCCGCAAAGCGACGGCGATCCGCCGCTCGCCTGGTGCGCGGACATAGTGGAAACTCGCGACGGTCCACGCACGAAGTGGGTCTGCGACGCCTGCACCCGCAAGTACGTCCGCTCCATCGAGGCCAAGCTCGACCAGGAGTGGTGGTAACCGATCGAGCAACCCTCGGCCGCCTCAGGCGGCCCAGAGTTGCATGATCGGAGTCAGTCCCAGAGGGTCATCGAGCCCCGGAAGATGCCGGCCAGGTCGTCGCCGGTCACCGGCTTGGGCGCGATCGCCAGCAGCCGTTGCTGCTTGAGCGCCCCCTCGACCAGGTTGACGACGTCCGACTCGCCGAATCCGACGGCGGCGATGCCGGGCGGGATGCCGATGTCGCGCATCAGGGCGGTGAGCACTGAGGGCAAGGTGTCCGGTCCGCCGTCGCGCACCGAGACCGTCGGGTCGAGCAGCTGGGCCGCCCGCAGGTGCCGATCCGGCGCCGAGTCGAAGGTGAATCGGAACGCCGCGGGCGCGGTCAGCGACACCGACATGCCGTGCGGCACCATCGGCTCGCCGTCCGGGTAGCCCTCGGGGTGGAAGTCACGCACCCGACCGGCGATCGGGTAGGCGTCGGCGTGCGGGATGTGCACACCGGCGTTGCCGAATCCCATGCCGGCGAACGTCGCGGCCATCGCCATGGCGCCGCGGGCCTCGCGGTCGGTGCCGTCCTTGACCGCCTGGCGGAAGCTGGTCGACAGCAGCCCGATCGACTTCTCGGCCCACATGTCGGCCACCGGGTTGGCCCCGCAGTAGGGCACCCGCTGCTCGGGCCGCTTGCGGTCGAAGGACGTGTAGGGGCGGGCGGTGTAGCTCTCCAGCGCGTGGCACAGGATGTCCATGCCGGCCGACGCGGTGACTCCGGCCGGCTGGCTCAGCGTCAGC
This sequence comes from Jatrophihabitantaceae bacterium, assembly GCA_036558905.1. Lineage (GTDB taxonomy): Bacteria > Actinomycetota > Actinomycetes > Mycobacteriales > Jatrophihabitantaceae > DASXRA01. The sequence continues at coordinate 43,500 of DATBER010000142.1, forward strand.
TCGGGGTCGACGACGGCCATGGTCGGGCGCAGCCGGGCGTGGCTGATGCCCGTCTTCACGTGCTGTTCGAGCACGTCCATGATGCAGACCGTCGTGCTCTCGGCGCCGGTACCGGTGGTGGTCGGCACGGCCACGAGCGGCAACAGCGGCTGGATCGGCGCCTGCCCGCCGCCGACCGGCCGGTTGACGTAGTCGATCAGCTCTCCCGGATTGGTCAGCAGCAGGTTCATCGCCTTGGCCGTGTCGATGCTCGATCCGCCGCCCACCGCGACCAGCGCGTCCCACGGCCCGTTCGCGCGGCCCCAGTCGATGGCCGCTCGCATGCTCTCGTCGGTCGGCTCGACGTGCACGCCGTCGAACACCAGGGCCTCGACGCCGTAGGCCTGCATCTGCTCGGCGACGCGGGCCGGTGCTCCGGTGGCGGCTACGCCCGGGTCGGTGACCACCACGGTCCGGCGCGCGCCCAGGGTGGCCAGGTCGTAACCGATCTCGGCTGCGGCCCCGTTGCCGAACTTCAGCATGGGCGTGCCGTAGGTGAAGATCGTCTCTGTCATGTGTGCTCCGCGAATCCTGGTAGCCAGCGCTCGGCGAGCGCCCGGTAGGTGGCCGTCGCCTCGAGCTGGCAGACGACGGCGGTTGTGCCGAGAGTGACGCGATGGACCAATAGGTAGGACGGCGGCAGGTTGAACAACCGGCCGATCTGCGCCTCCTCGCGCCGGGGGTCGCCGATGCGCGACGCCTGTTCCCGCATCCACTTGCGGGTGAACGTGAACCGCTCGACGCTGAGTGGCTCGATGATCGGTCGCAGGTAGGTCATGATCTGGCGCGGCTCGACCTTGATACCGGGCTGGATGAACCCCTGCTCGTACATGACGGCCATGACCTCGTCGCCGTCCTCGTCCAGGGCGTAGCGCATCATGCGGCCGAGCGGCGCGGGCATGCCGCCGGGCAGCCGGGCGACGGCGCCGAAGTCGATGACGCCGAGCCGGCCGTCGTCGCCGAGCCGGAAGTTGCCCGGATGCGGGTCGGCGTGCAGCAACCCGGCCCGCTGCGGTGCCGAGTAGTGCAGCAGGGCGAGCAGGTAGCCGCAGTGGTCGCGCTGCGGCTTGCTTCCGTGGGCGATGATCTGCGACAGCGGCGTGCCGTCGATCCATTCGGTGACGATCACCTTCGGCGCGCTGGCCACCACCCGGGGTATCGCGATCTCGGCGTCACCGGCGTAGGCAGCGGCGAAGGTGCGCTGGGCGTCGGCCTCGAGGTTGTAGTCCAGCTCCTCCAGGACGCGCTCGCGCAGCTCGGCCAGCAGCGGCTTGATCTCCAGGCCGGGGGACAGCCGGCTGAACAGCCGGGCGAAGCGGGCCAGCTGGGTGAAGTCGGCCATCAGAGCCGGCCCGGCGCCCGGATACTGGATCTTGACAGCGACGTCGCGCCCGTCGCTCCACACCCCGCGGTGCACCTGGCCGATGCTGGCCGCCGCCGACGGGGCGTCGTCGAAGTCCTTGAACCGCTCGCGCCAGCGCCGGCCGAACTGCTCGGCCAGCACCCGGTGCATGACCTCGGCCGGCATCGGTGGCGCCGCCTCCTGCAGCCGGGTCAGCGCCTCGCGATAGGGGGCGGCGTGCTCCTCGGGGAGTGCCGCCTCGAACACCGACATGGCCTGGCCGAGCTTCATCGCGCCGCCCTTGAGTTCGCCCAGCACGGTGAACAGCTGCTCCGCGGTGCGCTGCTGCAGCTCGGCGGTGACCGCCTCGGCCGACTTGCCGGCGATGCGCTTGCCCAGTCCCACGGTGGCTCGTCCCGCGACGCCCAGCGGCAGTGACGCCAGCCGGGCCGCGCGCGTGGAACGCCGTTGCGGGATGTCGGTCACGGCCTCATTCTGCCCAACGGGCGTTCTGCGCAGCGTGGGCACCGCAGTCACAGTCCGGGTGCGGGGGCCAGGTGCGCCGGCGCAGCCGCCAGTCCGGCAGCTGGATCTCGAGGGTGCCCTCGACGGTGGCGGGGTCGGCCCCGTCGACAAAGGCCAGCGCCTGCAGGGACGCGATGCCGGCGACGACCGTGGCCAGGCTGACGTCCGAGGGCGGCCCGTGCTTGGGTGGTACGGCCAGCTGGACAGCCAGCGCCGACCAGGCGACGTCGCGGTCGAGCCGCTGCAGGTCGGCGCAGCGCAGGCAGCTGGCCACCCCGGGCAGGGCCAGCGGGCCGACCAGGCCGTGGTCGGCGCCGGCCTGCGCCACCAGGTGGGCGGCGCCGACGGCGTGCAGCGCGTCGCGCAGCTCTGTGTCGACCGGCCCGTCGACCGCCAGGACGACCAGGTCCGAGCGCATCGGCAGCGGGACGGCGTCGCAGTCGGGCGCGGCCCGGGTCACGGCGGCCGCTGCCGCCCGGGAGAAGCCGTGGCCCTCGTCGGTCGGGACGAGGCCGCCGGGCGCGACCTGGTGCAACCGCACGTCGCCGCTGCCCGAGACGGACACGCGCCCGACCCCGGCCGCGCCGAGCAGAGCGGCCAGCACGGGGGCCACCCGGCTGGCGCCCAGCACCGTCACCGTCGCCGCCCGGCGTGCGGCCAGGACGTCGTCGGCCCGCTCGCCGAAGCGCACCCGCAGCGCGGCGAGGTCGGCGGCCAGGTGCGGCACCTGCGTAGCTCGCAGCACGCGGCGCGGGCGGACCAGGAAACCGGCGGCGTACAGGGCCTCGACAGCAGACTCGGGCACGTCCAGCCGGTCGCCCGCAGCTGGCATCGTCAGCCGGCGCACCGTCGCCTGATCGATGCCGTCGAGGATCACCCGGCGGGCGCCGAGCTCGACCTGCACCTGCCCGGACGCTCGCCAGAGCAGCCGGGCCGACGGGTTCAGAGTGGCTGTGGATTCCGGGTCGGTCTGTGGATCAGGGGTGTGAATCACGGTTCGTTCACGCGTACGACGGCTCGGCGATCTCGCATCGGCTCACGATCGCAGAGTCCCGATCCAGGCGTTCGTAGTTGTCCACAGCCCGGAACCGGTACCTCCCGTGGTATACCCAGTGCGCACGGTAGTCGCATTTGACCGACCGTGACCCTCAACCGCATGTCCACACCTGTGGATGACCCTGTGGACGCCATGCGCATAACCGGCGGCTCGCCTGTGGATAGTCAGCGACAGCTTGTGGAGTGGCACGATCGTGCTGAGCGGTCGTGGCCATTTCGTCGCCTCGGCCGGTTACCGTGTCGACGTGAGCCAGCCGGAGCCGCGGACGACCCCGCCCGAGATCGAGGTGCGGCGCAGCGCACGCCGCCGCCGCACCGTCTCGGCCTACCGCGAGGGCGAACGCATCGTGGTCCTGATCCCGGCCCGGTTCAGCCGCAGCGAGGAGCGCCGCTGGGTCGACGAGATGGTCGAGCGGGTCACCACGCGCGAGCAACGCGAGCGCCAACGGGGCCCCCGGCGCAGCGACGCGGCGCTGGCCCGGCGCTGCCGCGAGCTGTCGGCGCGCTACCTGGGCGGCCGGGCCGCGCCGACCAGCGTCCGATGGGTCGACACCATGCGCACCCGCTGGGCCTCTTGCACGCCGGCCGACGGCACCATCCGGGTCTCCACTCGGCTGCGCGACCTGCCGAGCTGGGTGCTCGACTACGTGCTCGTGCACGAGCTGGCCCACCTGCGCGTGGCCGGCCACGGGCCGGACTTCTGGCGGCTGGTGCAGCGATACCCGCGCACCGAGCGGGCCCGCGGCTACCTCGACGGCATCAGCGCGGCCGCCCAGCTGCCCATCGCCGACGACCTGACCGACGACGTCGGCGAGCTCTACTCGGACGAGGTGTCCTGACCCGGCTCGTCAATCGGCGGCAGCTGCGGCTCGGCGCCCACCTTGTCGGCGAAGCCGAGCGGGTCGTCCAGGTCGTCGGCGTCGGGCAGCAGGTCCGGGTGGGCCCACACGCCGTCGCGGCCGCTGACGCCGTGCTTCTCGGTGACCGCCCACCACAGCGCGGCCGCCTCGCGCAGCCGCCGGGGGCGCAACTCCAGCCCGACGAGGGTGGAGAACGTCTGCTCGGCCGGACCGCCGGTGGCCCGTCGGCGGCGGGACGCCTCGCGCAGGGCGGCCGCCCCGGGCATCCGGTCGCCGGCCGCGGCGAACACCACCGCGTCGACCCAGCCCTCGATCAGGGCGAGCAGCGTCTCGAGCCGGCGCAGCGCCGCCTGCTGCTCGGGCGTGTCCTGCGGCTCGAACAGGCCGCCGGTCAGAGCGTTCTGCAGGCTCTCCGGGTTCGTCGGGTCGATGTCGGCCATCGCCCGCTCGATCGCCGACGCGTCGACGGTGATGCCCCGCGCGTACGCGTCGACGGTGTCGAGCAGCCGCTGGCGCAGCCACGGCACGTGGCCGAACAGCCGCTGGTGGGCCGCCTCGCGCAGAGCGAGGTAGAGCCGCACCTCGTCGAGCGGGCGCTCCAGGCCCTCACCGAACGCGGCGACGTTCTCGGGCAGCAGGGCCGCAGTGCCGGCCGGTCCGAGGGGCAGGCCCACATCGGTGGACGACACGACCTCCTGGGCCAGTCCGCCCAGGCCCTGTCCGACCTGGGCCCCGAACATCAGCCCGCCGACCTGGCTCATCACGCCGGCCATCGGACCGGCCTGCGCGCGGATCTCCTCGGGCAGGGACGCCGACATCGCCGCGACGACGCGCGAGGCCAGCGGATCGCACAGCTTGGACCAGATCGGCAGCGTCTTCTCGATCCACTCCACGCGCGTCCACGACTCGATGGACGTGATGCCGGACGGCAGATCGGTGACGCCGTCGAGCCAAAGGTCGGCCAGCTTCAGCGCCTCGGCGCCGGCCGCGCGTTCGTCCGGACTGACCGACCGATGCTGGCCGGCCAACCCCGAGATCGCCACCTGGCGGGCCAGGTCCCAGTTGACCGGGCCGCCCGACCAGGAAAGGAGTTTCTGCAGCTCGGCGAACAGGGGGATCTTGCCGGCGATGTCGTCGTCACCGGGCTTGCCCGGCTCGCGATCGCTCGCGCCGAATCCGAATGGCAGGTTGCCGCTCATAGAACTCACGGTAGTGCTGACGAACGAACCGCACCGTACGTGCCGGGTTCCGCCTCAGCTGGCGTTGCGCTGGAAGCGAACAATGCCCCGGGGGCGTACCGTGATCGTTGTGGGGGAATACGCGTGGGCGCTGTGGCTCGCCGGTCCCGTCGTGGCGACCGCGCTGGCCGCCTTGTGGGTCTGGTGGCGCGGGCGCCCGGCCAGGGTGCCCCGTCCGAAGAAGGCGATGGCTGAGCACCGGGCCTACCTCGACGCGTTGCGTCAGACCGCCGCCGCCCACACCACCGAGGACGAATCGAGCCGCGTGGCCGCCAAGGCGCGGCGGTCGCCGTCGGTTGCCAGACAAGCGCGTTCTACAGTGAGCCGGTGACTCGCCGTGCCCGCACCCTGATCGTTGCGGGTGTTCTTTTCCTGGTTCTGTTCGTGGTCGCCGTGCTCATGCCGGTGCCCTACGTCGTGCTCAGCCCGGGTCCGACGCTGAACACGCTCGGCGCCGACACGCAGGACCGCACGATCATCGTCATCAGGGGACGCACCCCCAACCAGACCACCGGGCACCTGAATCTCACGACGGTCGACATCACTACCAACCGGGTCACCGCCTTTCAGGCCCTCATCGGCTGGCTGCAACACGATCGGGTCGTCGTGCCGCGCAGCACGATCTACCCACCCGGCCAGACCGAAGAGCAGGTCAATCAGCAAGACACCGAGCAATTCGCCAGTTCGCAGGACAACGCGACCGCAGCGGCGTTCTGCGCGCTGAATTACCCGAAGGGTTTCGGTGTCCTGGGCGTCGACGCGAACGCGGGGGCCAAGGACAAGCTGCGCGCTTTCGACCAGTTGGTGTCGCTCGACGGCACGCCGATCGACTCGCAGGACAAGTTGACGGCCGCCCTGGCCAATCGCAAGCCGGGCGAGTCCGTCGACATCGCCTTCAAGCGGCTGGGCAAACCGATGACCACCTCGATCAAGCTGAGCGCGCCGGGGCCCGGTCAGAAGGGCGCCCGCATCGGCATCACGGTCGGCGAGCAGTGCTTCGCCCCGTTCGAGGTCGACCTGGGTCTCGGCGACCAGATCGGTGGCCCGTCGGCCGGCTTGATGTTCGCGCTCGGAATCATGGACAAGGTCGGCTCGGTCGACCTGACCAAGGGCGCCTACATCGCCGGTACCGGCGAGATTCAGTCCGACGGCAAGGTGCTGCCGATCGGCGGCATCCAGCTCAAGATGATCGCCGCTCGCCGGGCCGGCGCGGCGGTTTTCCTGGCCCCGCAGGACAACTGCGCAGACGTGCGCGGGGCCACGCCCAAGGGCCTGAACGTGATCAAGGTGACCGCACTGCGCGACGCCGTCCAGGATTTGCTCAACCTGCAGGCCGGCAAGCCGGTCCCGCACTGCTGACTCGCAGTCAGGTCACCGGCCGGTCCCGGCTGACGCACAGCTGACCTCGTTTCCGGGACCGCAGCGCAGGAACCGTCGGCCATCTCGGTACGTTGTGCCTTGGGGTTTGCACGCCACAGCAGCCCTATCCGGAAGACCCCGTCCGGCAGCGAAGCCGCGTTCGGGCCGACGATCGAGGAGCTGCCCGTGGCCATGCGGCCGCCGCTGCCGTCCATAACTTTGTCGAGGCGAGTCAAGATCAGCCTGGCCGTCGTGGCGACGATCATTGTGCTGCTCATCGTCGCGGCGAACCTCGTGGGCGTGTACATCAATTGGCTCTGGTTCGGCGAGGTCGGCTTCCGGGGTGTCTACCGCGGCATCATCACGACCAAGCTCGTCCTGTTCCTGATCTTCGGCGTGCTGATGGCGGCGATCCTGGGCGGCAACATCGTCATCGCGTACATGCTGCGCCCACCGTTCCGGCCGCTGTCGACCGAGCAGCAGAACCTCGAGCGGTATCGGGTGATTCTCGAGCAGCGCAAGCGGCTCATCCTCGCCGGCATCATGGTGCTGGCCGGTCTGTCCGCCGGTCTCTCGTCGATGGACGACTGGCGCACCTGGATGTTGTGGCGTTACGGCGGGTCGTTCGGCATCAAGGATCCGCAGTTTCATCGCGACGTGTCGTTCTTCGCGTGGGACTACCCGGCCTACCGGCTGATGCTGAGCTTCGGATTCACAGCCATCCTGTTCTCCATCCTGCTCGCGGCCGCCGTGCATTACCTGTTCGGCGCGATTCGGGTGCAGACGCCCGGACCCAAGATCACCATGGCGGCCCGCCGGCACCTGACCATCCTCATCTTCATCTTCATCGTCCTCAAGGCGATGGCCTACTGGCTCGATCGGTACGGCATCGTCTTCTCCCATCGGGGCAAGGGATTCAACGGCGCGTCCTACACCGACGTGAACGCCGCGCTGCCGGCCAAGACGATCCTGTTCTGGATGGCGATCCTGATCGCAGCTGCCGTACTGGCCAGCATGTGGCTGAAGAGCGCGCAGCTGCCGGCGATCGGGTTCGGCGTACTGCTCGTGCTGAGCATCCTGATCAACGGCATCTACCCGGCGGTGGTCAACCAGTTCTCGGTCAAACCGAACGCCAGCGACAAGGAAGCCGCATACATCAAGCGCAACATCACGGCGACCCGTGAGGGCTACGACGTCGTGAATGCCGAGCAGGGCGGGACGGTCAACTACTCCGACTACCCGGCGGTGGGCAGCCCGAACACGTCGGCGCTCTCGCCGACCAGCGCCACGATCAGCAACATCCGCATCCTCGACCCGAACGTCGTGTCGCCGACCTTCCTGCAGCAGCAGAAGATCCGCAACCAGTACGGCTTCAACACGAAGTTGGACATGGACCGGTACACGCTCCCCGGCCCGGACGGCAAGCCGACGACCAAGGACTACGTCGTCGGCGTGCGCGAGCTCAACGCCAGCGCGCTGACCGGCAGCCAGACGAACTGGATCAACGAGCACACCGTCTATACGCACGGGTACGGATTCGTCGCGGCGGAGGCCGACTCCGACGTCACGGCGACGGGCAACTACACCGAAGGCGACATCCCGCCGAGTGGCCCACTGACCCTGACCGCTAACGGTGCGCGGGTGTACTACGGCGAGCTGGGCGTCGACTACTCGATCGTCGGAGCGAACGGCTCGCGCGAGTACGACGGCAGCGATCAGACGACGTCGTACAAGGGCAAGGGCGGCGTCCCGCTCGACAACTTCTTCACCCGGTTGGCCTTCGCGGTCAAGTACAAGGAGACGAACTTCCTGCTCAACAGCGCGGCCGGCAACAAGGGCGCGAAGATCATCTTCAATCGCGATCCGCGCGAGCGCGTGCTCAAGGTGGCCCCGTTCCTGCAGGTCGACGGCGACCCGTACCCGGCCGTCGTCAACGGTCGCATCGTCTGGATCGTCGATGCCTACACGACGATGTCGAACTTCCCGTACTCGCAGCAGGAGTCGCTGTCCAGCCTCACGCAGGACACCCTGTCGCGGCAGAACCGCACCGCGTCGCAGCCGAACGACAAGATCAACTACATCCGCAACTCGGTCAAGGCGACGGTCGACGCCTACGACGGCACGATCCACCTCTACGCCTGGGACGAGCAGGATCCGGTGCTCAAGGCCTGGCGCAAGGCGTTCCCCGGCCTGGTCCAGCCGAAGGCGGCCATGCCGAAGGACGTGCTGGCCCACGTGCGGTACCCCGAGGACCTGTTCGAGGTGCAGCGCGCGATCCTCGAGCAGTACCACGTGACCGACCCGGTGACGTTCTACAACGTGCGGGACAAGTGGACGGTGCCGCTCGACCCGGCCGGTGGCGGTAGCAACCAGCCGCCGTACTACGTGCTTGCCGATCCGCCGACGGGGAGCGCGAACACCCCGCAGTTCCAGCTGACGACCCCGATGAAGGTCAACGCCTCGCAGAACCTGGCGGCCTACATCAGCGTCGACAGCGACCCGGCCAACTACGGCAAGATGACTGTGCTCAAGTTGCCGACCAAGTCGAACATCCAGGGGCCGGAGCAGATCTCCAACATCTTCAACACGACCGCGGTGATCTCGAAGGACATCACCCAGCTCAGCGGCGCCGGCTCGTCGGTCATCCACGGGAACTTGCTGACCGTGCCGATCGGCGACAGCTTCTTATACGTCGAACCGCTGTACGTGATGGGTACCAGCGGCACGGGGTACCCGATCCTGCAACGCGTGCTCGTCGTCTACGGCGACAAGGTCGGTTACGCGACCGACCTGGCCGGCGCCCTGGACAACCTCAGTCACGGACCACCGGGCGTGTCGATCAACACGGGCCAGACGAATACGCCGCCGAGTTCGAGCTCGCCGCCGCCGTCCTCGTCGAGCCCACCGTCGTCCAGCCCGCCGTCGACGACGGCGCCGCCGCCGAACAACAACAACGCCCAGGCGGTACTGGTTCAGCTCAACGCGGCATTCCAGCGGTTGCAGGACGCGTACAAGTCGGGCGACCTGGCCAAGATCGGCCAGGCCCAGGCCGACGTCCAGCGGCTGACCCAGCAGTACCTGAGCCTGATCAACAGCTCGTCGAGTCCCGGCAAACCGAGTTCGACGCGCTGATCGGGACGCGCCGGACGGATCTTGATGCGCCGGTCGACCGGTGCATCAAGATCCACAAGGGGGCGATTTGGCGCAGGCTGCGCCCGCTCGCTAGACTGGTGGAGCCGACGCGGGGTGGAGCAGCTCGGTAGCTCGCTGGGCTCATAACCCAGAGGTCGCAGGTTCAAATCCTGCCCCCGCTACGAAGAAGTGCGTTACGGCGTAGGCCCTTTCCTGACGGGAAGGGCCTTCGTCGTCTCGCGTTGTGTAGTAGCGGTCGTAGTAGGCGCTGACGTCGCGGCGGTCACCGGCCGGACGCGGTGGGGCGCTGATGCGGGGCGTTTCGCCTGAGACCGGAAGCCGGCCGCCAGAACCCCGCCTAGAGATCTTGCCGAGCGCGGCGTTCGAGGTCGGTCTCCTGCTCTGCATTCCCTCCGGGGCAGTCCGCCTCGACGCGCGCGATGTCGAAGCGACTGACCGTGCTCGTGATCGCAGCCTTCGCCCGCTTGTTCATCTTGCCGTTGCAGATGTCACACACCTGCCCGAGTTCGGCGTGACACGGGGCCATACCGGGCCGGTCGCTGTTCCGGCGCACTGACGCAGCTGGACACGCGATGCGGAAAATAAAATATGTAAATACTATTGACATGCTTATGCCCGGAGTCTGAGGATAACGCGGCATAGCGCCGGGTGTTTGTCCGATTGTGAGTGCCGGCAGGTTTCGCGTGGCCAGGCCCAGTTCAGCAAATTCGCCATCAGCTAGCTCACGGAGGTAGCCAAATGACGGCACGGCGACGCCCCGTCCGGTCGGTCAGGCACCTGCTCGCGGCGCTGCTCCTGCTCGCCGGTGTGAGCGCGTTGACCGCACCGTCGAGTGCGGCGGCAACCGCGTCGATCGCGGTCGACGGCTCCTCGCCCGGGTTGGTGTTCGGCGGCGTGGGCGGGCTGAGCGCGGGCGCGTCGTCGCGGTTGTACGACAACATGGTCGTCA
>DATBER010000143.1:0-15480 GCA_036558905.1 Jatrophihabitantaceae bacterium
CGAACAACACAGCCGCGGAACGCGGCGCGCCGACCGCAGGTCCAGGCGCCCCGAACAACACAGCCGCGGAACGCGGCGCGCCGACAGTAGGTCCAGGCGCCCCGAACGACCCCGCGGCTAGAGCTCGGGGTCCTCTCCGCCGGCCCGTTGGACGCGGCCCTCGAACTTGGTCGACAGGACGACCGTCGTCCGGGTGTGGCCGACGCCCTTGATGCTGTTCAGCGTGCCGATCATGCGCTCCAGCGCGCCGACATCGGCCACCCGGACCTTGACCACATAGGACTCCTCGCCGGCGACGAACCAGCAGTCCTCCACCTCGGGCACCTCGCCGAGGGCAGCGGCTACGGCATCCGGATCGGACTCGTCGCTCAGGAACAGCCCGATCAGCGCGCTCATCGAGTAGCCGAGCGACTCGGGCGCCACGGCGGCGTGGTAGCCGGTGATGACGCCGGCCGCCTCGAGCTTGCCGACCCGTTCGTGGACGGCCGGGGCGGACAGCCCGACAATGCGCGCCAGCTCGGCGAACGTCGCGCGGCCGTTCGTGCGCAACGCGTCGAGCAGTCTCCGATCAACGGCATCCACGTTGGTCAGTTTGACACGCGTGCCTGTCCGAGCTGGCCGGTCCAGCGGGTGAGCAGGTCGTGCTTCACGCCGAGGACATCGAGCACCTTGCCGGCCACGAAGTCGACCAGCTGCTGCACGCTGGCCGGCGCGCCGTAGAAGCCCGGCGACGCCGGCAGCACCACCGCCCCGGCGTCGTGCAGCTCGAGCATGTGCTGCAGGGCCGAGCGCGGGTAGGGCGTCTCGCGGGGCACGACGACCAGCGAGCGGCGCTCCTTGAGGGTGACGTCGGCCGCCCGTTGCAGCAGATCCTTGGACAACCCGATCGCGATGCCGGCCAGCGCGGCCGTGGACGCCGGCACCACCACCATGCCGCGGGCCGGGTAGGACCCGGACGACGGGCCGGCGGCCAGGTCGCCGGCCGGCCAGTAAGCGATGTCGCCGTCGATGTCGCGGCCCAGCCAGGTGGCCAGGTCGTCGCGCCAGTGGCTGTCCCGGAACGACAGCCCCACCTCGTCGAGCAGGGTCAGCCGGGCCGCCCGGGACACGATCAGGTCGACCGGCTCGCCGGCGTCGAGCAGCCCGCCCAGCACCGCCCGGGCGTACGGGGTGCCCGATGCCCCGGACACGCCCACGACCCACGGCTGCCGCGTCATCCGCCCAGCCCGTGAGTGACCAGGTCGGCCAGCGTGAACGCGAACAGCCCGATACCGATCACGCCGTTGGCGGTGAAGAACGCCCGGTTTACCCGCGACAGGTCGTTGGCCCGGACGATGCCGTGCTCGTACATCAGCACCAGCGCGGTGAGCCCCAGGCCCAGCCACCACAGCCAGCCCAGTCCGGCCGTCGCGCCGAACCAGGCGAACGCGCCGAACGTGCCGACGTGCACGAGCGTCGAGGTGCGCAGCGCCGCCGGCACCCCGAACCGGGCCGGAAACGACCGGGTACCGATGCGCCGGTCGACCTCGACGTCCTGGCAGGAGTAGATGAGGTCGAAGCCGCCGATCCAGGTGCCGACGGCCAGGCCCAGGGCGAACGAGATCCAGCTGAGGTGCCCGGTGACGGCCAGCCAGGCCCCGATCGGGGCCACCATCTGGGCCAGGGCCAGCAGCACCTGCGGGAAGTCGGTGAACCGCTTGCCGTACGAGTACAGGACGAGCAGCGCGATCGCGACCGGCGCCAGCGCCAGGCACAGCAAGGACAGCGCGGCCGCCGAGGCCAGGAAGACCGCCAGCGCGACGATGGTGCCGATCCAGGCCGAGCGCAGGGTCATCGCGCCGGTGACCAACTCGCGCTTGGCCGTCCGCGGATTGAGGGCGTCGAACTCGCGGTCGAGGATGCGGTTGGCGCTCATGGCCACCGTCCGGGCCGACACCATGGCCACGGTGATCAGCAGCAGCTGTACCCAGTGCACGGACCGGGTGGTTCGCCACATCGCCGTCAATGCCGCGATGTAGGCGAAGGGCAGGGCGAACACCGAGTGCTCGATCATCACCAGCCGCAAGAACGCGCGAATACCTGTCCGCGGCTCCTCCTCGAGCTGATCGACCACCTTCACAGATTACCGGCGCGGCGACCCCGCCTCGTCCGGCGATCATCCGGGAGAGGATGCAGCGGATCACCCCAGACCGGCGTTGAAGAGGCGAATCGACCGCGAAGAGGGATGCCGATGGAGTTCTCCGAATACGTTCACGCCCAGCATCCCGCTCTGCTCAGATTCGCGACGGTGCTCACGGGGCAGACGTGGCTGGCCGAGGACCTGGTCAGCGACGTGCTCGGCCGGGCCTTCGAGCGCTGGACGGACATCGGCGCGATGGAACGCCCGCACGCCTACGTCCGCCGGATGGTCGTCAACGAGCACCTGTCCTGGCGGCGCCGGCGTCAGCGTTCGACGGCCCAGGCCGAGCCGCCGGACGAGGTCATCGCCGACGGGGCCGACCAGCACGTCGAACGCGAGGCGATGATCGCCCTGCTCGCCCGGCTGCCCCGCCGGCAGCGGGCGGCGGTCGTCCTCCGGTACTACCTCGGGCTGTCCGACGCCGAGGTCGCGGCCGAGCTGGGCTGCCGGGAGAGCACCGTCCGCAGCCAGATTGCGCGTGCGCTTCGCACGCTGCGCATCGACCTCACCCGATCCGACAGCCTGGTCGGCTCACCCCTGGAGACACGATGAACACCTTGCACACCCTGCGCGACGCGTTCGAGAAGCTGGAGGAACGGGCCGACGCAGCCCACGTGGTGCCGCCCGACTTCACGGTGCGGCCGGCGGGCCGGCCACACCGGTCGAACCTGGCCCGCTACGGGGCCCCGGCGGCAGCCGCGGCGGCCGTCGTGGCGGTTGCCGGTGGCGTGACGCTGTGGCAGCACGGGCACGGTGGCGCGATCGCGCACCAGCCGGCCGCCGACGGCTCGACGTCCGTCGCGCCGTCCACGCCGGCCCGATCCACTCCCAAGCGTCCGGCCCGGTACGTGCCGCCGTCGACAGTCGGACAGCTCGAGGCCAAGACCCGGGCGATCCTGGGCCGCCTGGCCACGATCACGGTCGACCCGAACCGGTCGACGGATTGCGGCGCGACGCAGATCTCGTTGCCGCCCGCCCCGGGCAAGGTAACCGTCCGGCTGCCCAACGGGGCGACCACGAGCGTCCCGACCGTGCCGAGCCTCGCCCCGAACTCCGACTGCTCGGGCGCCGCGCTCGGGGGCAGCCTGACCAGCGCCGGCCGGACCGGCGGCTTCGACCTGGACGTGTTCACCGCGTCGCCCGGCAGCACGGCCCGGTGCGACGAGTCGACCACGTGCATCACCCGGCGATCGGCGAATGGCTCGACGGTGGCCACCAGTACGTGGGCCGACGGCAGCGTCCCGGGCGGCGTGACCTACCAGGTGGAGGTCGTCCGCCCCGACGGCGCCGACGTGCTGATGCACCTCAGCACGGAGACCAACCCCAAGGGTGAGAGCTCGGTCTCGTCGTCGCAGGTGCCGCTGACCCTGGCGCAGATGACGACCTTCGCCGCGTCCGACCGCTGGTAGTTCTCGACCCGGAAGGGGTGGCCGCCGGCAGCGGCCACCCCTTCCTTGCGCTTATCCGACGGTGAACGCGAACGGGATCGCGGCGACCTCATCGGCCAGCCCAGCCGTCCCGGCACTGCCGAACGGGTTGAGCGTGTCGACGTAGAGCGTGCCCTGCTGGAGGCTGCCCTTGGCCGCGGTCGGCGTCAGGTGCACGGTGACCGTGGCGTGCCCACCGGCCGGGATGGTGATCGGCGTGGCGGCCGCGGCGGCCGGGTCGACCGTCGAGAGCAGGGCGTCGCCCGTACTCGACGAGTAGTCGCCGTAGAACGCCTTGGCCTGCACGGTCGCCCGGAAATCGACGCTGCTACCGGGCGGGGTGCCGTCGGGCGGGGTCAGCCCGTGGATGGTCGGGAACGCCGCCCACATCGACGGACCGACCTCGTGGGCCGAGTGGCTGACCGACGACGAGGTACCGGTGGGTGCCTCGATGTCGGGGTTGTTCGGCGAGTTGATCGCGGTCGGCGAGTCGAGCGCCATCATGTCGAAGTCGATCGAGTCCGTGGCCGACGCCCCGACGGTGAGCTTGCCGACCTGGGTCGGCACCAGCCACGACGGCAGCACGTCGGCGTCGTCCGACGGCAACGGCAGCGCCGTGTGCGCGACGAACGGGTCGCTCGTCTTGCCGCCGACCGCCACCAACGTGTACGTCGCCGAGCCGGCCGAGCGCGGGTCCACGAAGTAGTTCTGCGGCTGCGGGCTGGTGTTGTAGATCGTGATCGTCTCGGTGTCGGTGCTGCCCTTGGCGATACGGGTGTGCTTGCTGTCCGGCACGCCCTGGGCCACCACGTGCGCCCCGTTCAGGGTGACCGAGCCGGAGAACGGCTGCGGCAGTGGTGCGCCGGCCACCGGGTTCATCAGCTCGACGGTCAGCTGCCACACGCCGGCCACCGGGTTGGCGTGCACGATCTGCAGGCCGTTGTCGGTGACGATGGCGTTCCCGGACGGCCGCTGGTTCAGGTCGTTGGCCACCGGCTCGCCGCTCGGGTCGGACAGATGCGCCACGATGCCGTTCGGCGAGGCGCCCGGCACCGAGAGGTTGACGTCCAGGTCGGCCGCGCCGCGCGGAACGTCGAACAGGTAGCTGTCGGTCTGGGCCGGCGAGAAGGCCCGGCCGTTGGCGCTGTTGAACGTGCCGCTGAACCGGGCCGCGTGCCCGACGCTCACCCGCTGAACCGCCCGGGTGATGACCGGCACGGTGGTGGCCTGCCCGAACCGGCCGGTGAACACCAGCGAGTCGGCGGTGGCCTCGTTGGCCGGGGCCGTCGTCCGAACCGTCACCACGCGCGAGGCGCCCTGCGGCAGGGTGAACGACGAGGGGCTGACCGATCCGGCCGACGACGCCTGGAAGTCGGTCGTGCGCAGCTGCACCGGTCCGGAGAATCCGGCCGCGCTGGCGCTGGTCCAGACGATGGCCGTCCAGGTACCGGACGCCGGCTGGTGGATGTCGACCTGGCCGAAGTTGCCGTTGCCCTGCGGCAGCGAGTACGCGGCGAACGCGCCGTGCGGATCGAGCAGGCTGAGCCGCACGATCTGGCCCACCGGTCCCTGCCAGGCCACCGAGGCGTCGAGCCGGTCGGCGCCTACGGGCACCTTGAACGTCGTCTCGACGTAGGAGCGCTTCGTGCCGAGCTGGTCGAGGAACGTGTTGGCCGGGCTCGTCGCGCTGATGTTGACGGTTTGGTTGTCCTGACCGATCACCTTGGTGACCTGACGAACCGCGGCGCTGACCCGCTGCGTACCCGCACCCGAGTTGGTGACCTTGATCTTGTGCGCAACCGGGTCACCCGGCTCGGCGACGGACGACAGCTGCGTGTCGCTGGTGGACAGGCCCGATCCGGTCGGCTTTCCGCCGTGGATGCTGGCGGCCAGCTGCACGGCCCGATCGGTGTCCAGCAGGCCGCCGCCCTGCTCCTCGCTGGGCAGGCCCAGGTCGTCGGCCGACTCATCGATGATCGACTGGATCTGGGCCGGCGACGGCGAGGCACCGTGGTGGGTCTGCCGGTAGGCCTGGATGATCAGGGCGGCCGCGCCCGAGGTCAGCGGCGTCGACTGGCTGGTGCCGCCGAACACCTCGATGTTGGCCGGGTTGCCGTTGTTGTCGAGGCAGTCGAAATACTGCAGGTCGCCGCCGGCGTTCTTCTTGTCCGAGCAGAGCGCCCAACCCAGGTCGCCCGGGGCCAGCACGTCCATGACCTTGTTCGTCTGCGAGATGCCGGCGCCGGACAGGGCCGACACCTGGTTGCTCGTCCAGTGCCCGTTGCTCAGCTGGAAGCCATAGGACGTCTGCTGCGCGTAGATGCGCTCGGACGTCGTGGCCCCGGCGCCGATCACCCACGGGTCGGTGCCGGCCGTGCCGAACGTGTTGCCGATACCGGCGTCGCCGGTGTCGCCGACCACCGAAACACCCGCGTCGACCGCGTCGTGGTTGAAGATGCTGATCGGGTCGTCGGCCGTGTCCGGGTACGGGTTCGAGCCGAACGACTCGTTGATGACGTCCACATGGTCGACGTTCACCGCATAGTCGATCGCCTGGATGATCGTCGAGGTCGGCGCGGTCAGCAACTCGTTCGAGAACACCTTCAGCGCGACCATCGACGCGCCCGGCGCCACACCCTCGATGCGGATGTTGCAGCCGGCCGGCAACGGGTGCGCGGCGTTGACGAACGTCGACAGGTCGTAGGTCTGCCGGCCCTGCGCTGCGATCGACGAAGCGTCACCGAACGCCTCGCCGCCGGCCGAGTCGGCGTTGATGCCGTCGCCGGTGAAGTCCTGGTAGTCGGTGATGACGTGCGAGCCGTCGGCCCGGATGAAGTCGGGCTGGTCGATGTCCAGGCCGTCGGCGATGAAGGCGACCTTGACCCCGCGGCCGTCGTAGCCGAGCGAGCGGGCCGTCTGCGCGTGCGGGTCGTCGGAGGCCGTGTGGGTCAGCTGCAGCGCCTCGGGCTCGAGCATCGGCTTGCTGGGATCGGTCGGGCAGATGCCGGCCGGCGTCGCGGCTGTGGGCGTCGCGGCCGGCGTCGCAGCCTGGTCGGTGCGGGCCGGCAGCTTCCAGGTCAGGTCGGGCACCACGGCGGCGACTGCCGGGTCGCTGCGCAGGCTGTTGACCGCGGCGGCCGGCACGGTGGCGGCCACGGCGTTCAGCGTCTTGTACGTGTGCGTGACCCGTCCCTTTAGCTTGGCAACCTGGCTGCGCACCGGCGACTGGTCCGCGTTCAGCAAAGCGGTCCGCCGGCCCGACTGGCTCTTCGTGGCCGGCGTCTCGGCGTGCTGGTTACGCAGCAGCACGATCACGTTCTGGTTGCCCTGTGGCGCGCTCGGCGCCGCCTCCGCATTCGTCGCGCCGGCTCCCGCCGCGATCAACGAACCCGATACGAGTAAGACCACGACGGCTGAGCGCTTCACACAGAACCCCCGAACGGGAAGACGTCAGAAGAGTGCTCGCCAGCCAACCGCGTGATCGGGGGCGCACGCAATACCACGGACTGCGTAGTGGCCACCGTTCAGTGCCACTGGCACTTTGCGTCGCGTTCGCCAGCATCCGGTGCTCGGCCCCGGCCCGCGCCGCGTCCTTGATCCACGCCGGGTCCTTGACCCGCTCCGCTTTCTTGACCCGCTCCGGGTCCTTGATCCGCGCCGGGTCCTTGATCCGCTCCGCTTTCTTGATCAACAGCGGAAGTTGGTCGTTCCAGCGACCACTTCTTGCTGTTGATCACGAACCCGGACGGGACGGGCACGACTCCCGTCGACGGAGTTATCCACAGCCGCCGGCTTGGCTGCTGCGCCGGCCCGAGCCCGGACGCCATGCTCCGGGCATGCGCCGGACCGCCGACCTGCCTCGCGTCCTCACCACGGGAATCGCAGCCGAGCTGGGCATCTCGCGATCGGCGGTCCGTCACGCGATCATCCGGGACGGCTGGCAACGGCTCGCCCCTGGCGTGGTCCTCACCGTTCGGGGCGAACCCTCCCGTGCTGACTGGGCGCTGGTCGGGCTCGCAGCGGCCGGCCCAGGAGGCGCGCTGAGCGGATGGGATGTGGTTCGCCGCGTCGACCGGCGTCTGGCGCCGTCGCGACCACCCGCCGACGAGGTGCTCGTGCTGGCCCGCGAAGGCCGCTGCCGGCGTATCGGGCAGGCCTGGGTTCGCGTGACGGCCCGGCCGTACGCGACCGTCCGAACGTCCGTGCTCGACCCCGAGCTTCGGGACGTCGCGTTGGTCCGACCGGCTCGGGCGATCGCCGACGCGGCGCTCGGGTACCGGTGGTTGTCGCCGGTGCGCGCGATGGTCACCGGGGCCATCCAGCAGCAGGTCTGCACCCCAGACGAATTGCTGGCCGAGCTCGCGAGCTGCCCGCGCAACGGCAGCGGCTTCCTTCGGCAAGCATTGGAAGACGTCGCCGATGGGGCACGGTCGGTTGCCGAGACGCACGTGCTCGACTATCTGCGGCAGGCCGACGTCCCGCCGTTCGAGCTCAACGTGCCACTCGTCGACGGCGCCGGCCAGGTCATCGCGATCGCCGACGTGTTGTGGCGCGAACTGCGCGCCGTTCTCGAGATCGACAGCCGCGAGTTCCACTTCGACGAGCCGGCCTGGCGCGCCACCATGCAGCGGCACAACCGGCTTACCCGGCACGGGCTGGCCGTGACCCACTACCCGCCGTCCGCCGTGCAACCAGGCTGGACGGGCGAGGTCACGTCCTGGCTAAGGGCCCGAGCCGTCGAGCTCGGCGTGACCTATCACGGCCGGCCGTGCGTCCTGCCAGCCGGCCCTCCCCTCCTGGTCCCTTGATCAACAGCAAGAAGTGGTCGCTGGAGCGACCAACATCTGCTGTTGATCATGAAAAGAGGGGGCCACCCAACGGTCAGCTGATGCCGTACTCGGACCAGCGGGCGGCCACGCGCTCACGGGTCCCGGCATCCAGGACGGCCTCGTCGGGCCAGCCGCGACGGTAACCCTCCGACGGCAGTTTGCGGGTCGCGTCCAAGCCGAGCTTGCCGCCGAAGAACTGCTCGTAGGACGAATGGTCCAGGTGATCGACCGGACCCACGGTGTGCAGCGCGTCGTGGGCGTAGTCGACGTTGCCGAACGCCCGCCAGGCCACCTCGGCGTAATCGTGTACGTCGCAGTCGGCGTCGACGACCACGATCAGTTTGGACAGCGACATCAAGCCGGCCCCCCAGATCGCGTTCATGACCTTCTGCGCGTGCTTGGGGAACCGCTTCTCGATCGAGACGATCACGCAGTTGTGGAAGACGCCGGCCTCGGGCAGGTCGTAGTCGACGATCTCGGGGATGGTCAGCCGCAGCAGCGGCAGGAAGATCCGCTCGGTCGCCTTACCGAGAGGCCCGTCCTCCTGGGGCGGCCGGCCCACGATGATCGACTGGTAGACGGCGTCCGCGCGCATGGTCATCGTCTCGACGCGCACGTACGGAAACGGCTCGACCGGCGTGTAGAAGCCGGTGTGGTCGCCGAACGGCCCCTCTGGCAGGCGCTCACCCGGCTGCACCCAGCCTTCGAGGACGACCTGCGCGGTGGCCGGCACCTGCAGCGGCACCGACACGCAGTCGACCATTTCGACCCGTGAACGCTGCAGGAACCCGGCGAACAGGTATTCGTCGATGTCGGCCGGCAACGGGGCCGACGCCGCATAGGTGACCGCCGGCGGGCAGCCGAACGCGATCGCCACCGGCAACGGCTCGCCGCGCCGCTCGGCGACGGCCGCGTGCGAGGTGGAGTCCTTGTGGATCTGCCAGTGCAGCGACACGGTTCGCGAATCCTGCAACTGGAGGCGGTACATGCCGAGGTTGCGCGCCCCGGTCGACGGATGCCGAGTGTGGGTCAGCCCCAGGTTGAGGAACACGCCGCCGTCGTCGGGCCAGGCCTTGATGCCGGGCAACACGGACAGGTCGACGTCCGAACCTCGCTGGACGATCTCGTGGCACGGCGCGGTGCGCACCCGGCGGGGCGGTACGGAGCGCAGCTGCGCCGCCTTGCCCAGCGCGTCGCGCAGACCGCCGACGCCCCGGGGCAGCTCGGGCTTGAGCAGCTCGCCGATCCGTTCGCCGATGTCGTCCAGCGACGAGACACCCAGCGCCCGGGCCATCCGTCGCTTCGTGCCGAACACATTGATGGCCAGAGGCAGGCGCCCCCGCGTGGGGTTCTCGAACAGCAACGCCGGCCCCTGCTCGGCCAGGACGCGCTGCACGATTCCCGTCACTTCCAGGTGCGGGTCGACCGGCGCGCTCACCCGAGCCAGATCGCCGTCGCGTTCGAGCGCGGTCAAGAAGTCCTGAAGATCGGCGAATGCCACGTGTATAGTATCCGGTCACGCCCGTTTCTTACCACGGAGGCCTACCCTGGGGGCATGTTCATCAGGCTCGGCGGGGTCTTCACGCTGATCGCGGTGGTGGTCTGGCTGTACGCCATATTCGACGCCCTGACCGCACCGCCCGAGCGGGTGCGCAATCTGCCCAAGGCCATCTGGCTGATCGTCGTCATCCTGTTGCTGGACATCGGCGCCATCGCGTGGTTCGTCTTCGGCCGGCCGCGCGCCGGTGCGAGTGCTGTCGACGCCCGCGTGCGACAGACGCCGTTCGGCTGGCAGAGCCACGGCGGCGTCCGCGGCGGCCGTACCCGTTCGGTCGCGCCCGACGACGACCCCGAGTTCCTGAAGCGGCTGGGCGACGACCTGCGCCGCGACCGACCGGACGACGACAACCCGGTCGGCTGACCGGTCGGCCATGCCGCAGGTACTCCTGGTCGAGGACGACGCGGCCATCCGGGTGGCGCTCACCCGATCGCTGCACGAGCAGGGTCACGCGGTCAGCACGACGACCACCGGCATGGCGGCGCTCACCGGGGCGGTCGCGCAGAAGCCGGACGTGGTGCTGCTCGACCTGGGCCTGCCCGACATCGACGGCTCGGACGTGCTGTCGATGCTGCGGGCGGTCAGCGACGTCCCGGTCATCATCGCCACCGCGCGCGACGACGAAGCCGAGATCGTCCGGCTGCTCGACCTGGGCGCCGACGACTACGTGATCAAGCCGTTCACCGCGGCCCAGATCAACGCCCGGATCCGTGCCGTACTGCGGCGTACGGTTCGGGACGGGGACGGCGCCGACGAGCCGATCGTGCTGGGCGGACTGCGTATCGACACCCGCAGCCGCGAGGTCTCCGTCGACGGCGAACCGGTCGAGTTGGCCCGCAAGGAGTTCGACCTGCTGCTGGCGCTGGCCCGCCGACCCGGCGAGGTCGTCACCAAGCGCGACCTGCTGGCCGAGGTGTGGCAACTGGCGTGGGGCGGGTCCGACCGCACCGTCGACGTGCACCTGTCGTGGCTGCGTCGCAAGCTGGGCGAATCGGCCAGGCAGCCGCGCTACCTGCACAGCGTGCGCGGGGTCGGCGTACGCCTGGCCGCCCCGGGGACGTAGACACCGTGCGCCGGCGCATCCTGCTGCTGGTCTCGGGCATCACGGTGCTCGTGGTGCTGGCGTTCGCCATCCCGGTGGCGGTGCTGATCCGCTCGGCAGTGGCCCAGCGTGGCGAGCGCACCATTAGAGACCAGGCCGAGAGCGTGGCCCGCTTCATCTCGGTCAGCCACCCCTCGGACGCCGCGATCAGCAGCTACCTGGCGACGCAGACGCAGACCGCCAACCGAAGCGTGTCCGTGACAACGCCCGACGGCACGGTGCTGGGCCGGGCGGCGCCGCACGGCAACGGCCCGCAGCCACTGCTCGACCCGTCGAGCAGCGGGCCCGGCGGCGGTCCGGACGAGCACGGGCCCGGCGGCGGCCCGGGCGGACCAGGAGGCGGCCCAGGTGACCAGGCCGAGGTGCACTCGGTGCCCGGCGGCAAGATCGCCGAGACGTCCGTCAGCACCGGCGCGGACGAGACGTATCGGGTGCAGGCCTACGCCTCGAACAGCGCCCTCTACGCCGGCCTGGGCCAGTGGTACGCGCTGCTGGCCGGGGGCAGTGTCGCCCTGCTGCTGGTCGGCATCGTCGGGGGCGAGCTGGTCACGCGCCGTATCGTCTCGCCGCTGACCCGTACCGCGCAGACCGCACATCGCATCTCGGCCGGCGACACGACGGCCCGGGCGCCCACCGACGGGCCGCGCGAGGTGGCCGAGGTGGGCACCGCGCTGAACCGGCTGGCCGATCGCATCGACGAGCTGATCGCCGACGAGCGCGAGACGGTGGCCGACCTCTCGCACCGGCTGCGCACCCCGCTGACGGCACTGCGCCTGGACGCCGAAGCGCTGCGCTCCCCCGATGAGGCCGAGCGCATCGGCGGGCACGTCACGGCCTTGGAACGCACGCTCACCGCGGTGATCCGGGCCGCCCGTCGCCCGCAACGGGAAGGCCGGCTGCCCTCGTGTGACGCCACCGCCGTCGTGGCCGAACGCGTCGCGTACTGGTCGGCGCTGACCGACGAGCAGGAGCGCACCCGGTCGGTCTCGCTGCCCGACGGGCCGGTGCCCGTCCGCACCTCGGCCGAGGACCTTGGTGCGGCGCTCGACGCCCTGCTCGAGAACGTGGTGGCTCACACACCGGAGGGCACGCCGTTCGGTGTTGCGCTGTCCACTGTGGACGGTGACGGGGCGACGCTGACCGTATCCGACTCCGGTCCCGGTTTGCCCGAAGGGGCCGGAGTTCGCGGACGCAGCGACCGCGGCTCGTCCGGGCTCGGACTCGACATCGCCCGACGGTGCGCCGAAGCGTCCGGCGGCTCGATGCGGGTCGCCCGCTCACCCTCGGGCGGGGCGGCCGTCACGCTGGAGCTGGGCGCACCCTAACCGCACCACGTCCGGTCGACGACTGGGAACACTTTACCTTTCATGTTAGTTAGGCTAACGAAAGCAAGCTCGCGTCGCAGGAAGTGGTAAGTGTGGGTTCGCCCCTGAGCACGTTGTCCCGGTTCACCGTCGACAAGGACCACCCTCGGTACAAGTGGGTAGCGCTGTCGAACACGACGCTCGGCGTCCTGATGGCGACGCTCAACTCGTCCATCGTGATCATCTCGCTGCCGGACATATTCCGCGGTATCAAGCTCGATCCGTTGCGGACCGGCAACATCAGCTACCTGCTGTGGCTGCTGATGGGCTTCCTGCTGGTGACCGCGGTGCTCGTCGTCACGCTCGGGCGACTCGGCGACATCTACGGTCGGGTCAAGATCTATAACCTCGGGTTCGTCGTCTTCACGGTCGGCTCGGTGGCCCTGGTCTTCGACCCGCTGACCCAAGGTGGCGGCGCGATGTGGCTCATCCTGTGGCGACTGGTCCAGGGTGTGGGCGCGGCGATGCTCTTCGCCAACTCGACCGCGATCCTCACCGACGCGTTCCCGCCCGAGCGGCGTGGGCTGGCGCTGGGCGTCAACCAGGTGGCCGCTATCGCCGGCTCGTTCATCGGCCTGATCGTCGGCGGACTGCTCGCTCCGGTCGACTGGCGCCTGGTGTTCTTCATCTCGGTGCCGTTCGGACTGCTCGGTACGGTGTGGTCGTACCGCAGCCTGCGCGAGACGAGCGCCCGCGTCGCGGCCCGCATCGACTGGTGGGGAAACGTCATGTTCGCGGTGGGTCTCACCGCCATCCTGGCCGCGATCACCTACGGCATCCAGCCCTACGGCGGGCACACCATGGGCTGGACGAATCCCTGGGTGCTGGCCGGCCTGATCGGCGGCGGCGCGCTGCTGGTCGTCTTCTGCGTGGTCGAGACGAAGATCGCCGACCCGATGTTCGAAATGGCGCTGTTCCGGATCCGGGCGTTCTCGGCCGGCAACCTGGCCGGGCTGCTCGGATCTATCAGCCGGGGCGGTCTGCAGTTCATGCTGATCATCTGGCTGCAGGGCATCTGGCTGCCGCTGCACGGATACAGCTTCGCGAAGACGCCGCTGTGGGCGGGCATCTACCTGCTGCCGCTGACCGTGTCGTTCCTCGTCGCCGGGCCGATCTCCGGCTACTTCTCCGACCGGTTCGGCGCGCGCACCTTCGCCACCGGCGGCCTGGTGATCGTCGCGGCCAGCTTCCTCGGACTGATGCTGCTGCCGACCGACTTCAACTACTGGGCCTTCGCCGGGCTGCTGGTGCTGAACGGCGTCGGCTCCGGGCTGTTCTCGGCGCCGAACACCACGGCGATCATGAACAGCGTGCCGGCCAATCGGCGCGGCGCCGCGGCCGGCATGCGCGGCACGTTCTTCAACTCCGGCACGTCGCTGTCGATCGGAATCTTCTTCACCATGATGATCATCGGTCTGGCGGCCACTTTGCCGAACGCGCTGACCGCCGGGTTGCGCGACCATGGCCTGTCCGCGTCGACGGCGTCGGCCATCGGTCACCAGCCACCGGTCGGCAGCCTTTTCGCCGCCTTCCTGGGCTACAACCCGATCGGCACGCTGATCAACGGCCTGCCGGCATCGGCCACCCAGGGTGCGGATCTGCCGACGCTGACCAGCAAGGAGTTCTTCCCGCAGCTGATCTCCGGTCCGTTCCACCACGGCCTGGTGATCGTGTTCCTGGCCGCGATCGTGATGTCGCTGATCGGCGCGGTCGCCTCACTGTTCCGCGGCGGGCGCTACATCCACACCGAGCCCGACACGACGCCGCCGGCCGAGCGCGGCGTCGCGGCGCCGGACGAGCGCGGGGCCGCGGCGCCGGACAAGCCGGCCCCCGTCCGGCGGCCGGAGTGGTCGGGGCGCCCGGGGCAGCCGAAGCTGGGGACGTCGTGAGCGACCAGCCGGCGAGGCCGGTGCGGCGGTACGCCTCCGCGCCGTCGAGCCGGCCCTGCGTGATCAACAGCCCGTCAGCGTGCGGAATCGCCAGCTGAGTGGCCGTTGATCACCGGGAAGAGGACGCACGCCGGGGGCCGGCGGCACCCGGGGGCGGCACCAGGGGACGGCGTCCGGCGGCGATGCCCTGGGCGGCGCCCGGGCAGCGATGCCTGTGGGCAGCGAGCCCCGGGGGGCGGCGTCCGGCGGCAGCGGCGTCCGGGGCAGCCTCCGGGCCGGCATCGCTTGGGAGATACATCCGGGAGTCGTAGAGTGCGCGGCGTGCGCCGCCCCGTCCTTCTCGTCCTGATCGCGACGTTGGCCCTGCTCGGGGTCGGCGCCATTTCCGCCGCAACGGCCAGCGCCGACCCACCGGCCCCGCCGGGTACGCCGACCGCCACGTCGTTCGCCGGCACGCCGCTCGTCGGCCCACTGTTCTTCTCGGCCACGAGTGCCGGCCACGGGTGCACGGCGAGCGTGCTGGAAAGCCCGACCCGCGACCTGATCATCACAGCCGCCCACTGCATCGAGGGCACCGGCGCGGGCATCCAGTTCGCGCCGGGCTACGACCGCGGCGCCACGCCGTACGGCGTCTGGACCGTGACCGAGGCCTATGTCGATCCCGGGTGGGTGGCCACCCAGGACCCGCGGCGCGACTATGCGATCCTGCGGGTGGCCGGACACGTCCAGGACGTCACCGGCGGGTCGCTGCTCGGCCGGGCGCCCCGGCCCGGAGAGCGCATCACCGACATCGCCTACAACGCCGGCATCGACGACCAGCCGATTCGCTGCACGGTGCCGACCTACCTGACCGACGGCTTCCCCTCGTTCAACTGCCACGGCTACGTCGGCGGCAGCAGCGGCAGCCCGTGGCTGAGCACCGTGCCGGGTACGAAGATCAGCATCGTGCACGGCGTCATCGGCGGATTGCACCAGGGCGGCTGCTTCGAGTACACGTCGTACTCGTCGCCGTTCGAGCCCTCGATCTACGGCGTCTACGCCCGGGCCGTGCTCGGCACCACGCCGGACGTGCTGCCGCCCGCGGGCAGCGACGGCTGCTGAGGCACAGCCGGCACCCAGGCCGGCTTAGGAC
>DATBER010000144.1:0-42270 GCA_036558905.1 Jatrophihabitantaceae bacterium
GGCGACCCGGTCGAGGTTCTCGAACAGATCGACGCCCCGGACGGTCCACCCCGCCCGGCTACCGCCTAGGCCGTGTCTGGCAAATCCCGCTCGTCGCGAGCGGCGGCCAGGTCCGCGAGATTCAAGGACGCGGAGGAGGCCATAGCAGCGCTATGGACGATGACGAGGACGCCGCAGATCGCGTGCCTGGCCGCCGCGCAGCAGAGCATGGAATTGCCAGACACGGCCTATCGCTCGTGGGCGGCCAGCCAGTCGCCCAGGATGTCGACGGCGGCCGCGATCTCGTCGGTGTCGCCGGCGAACGACATCCGGATGAACTTGCCGCCGTCGACGGTGTCGAAGTCGATGCCGGGCGCGACGGCCACGCCCGTCTCGGTCAGCAGCCGGGCGCCGAGGGCCAGCGAGTCGGACGTCCAGCGCGAGACGTCGGCGTAGATGTAGAACGCGCCGTCGGCCGGGGCCAGCCGGTCCAGGCCGATCTTGGGCAGCCGCTCGAGCAGCAGCTCGCGGTTGGCCCGGTACCGGGCCACGTTTGCGTCGAGCTCGTCGTATGCGTCGAAGGCCGACACAGCGGCGTACTGGGCCAGCGTCGGCGGGCACAACGCGAAGTTCGACGCCAGCCGGTCGACCGAGTCGAGCAGTTCCGGTGGGCACAGCAGCCAGCCCAGTCGCCAGCCGGTCATGGAGAAGTACTTGGAGAACGAGTTGACGACGATGGCGTTGCGGCTGGTCGCCCAGGCGCACGCCGGCGAGCCGCTGTAGGTGATGCCGTGGTAGATCTCGTCGCTGATCAGCCGGACGTCGTTCGCGTCGCACCACGCCGCGAGGCCGGCCAGCTCGTCCGCCGTCACCATCGTGCCGGTCGGGTTGGCCGGGCTGGCCACCACGAGGCCGGCCGGACGTTCGGGCAGCGCGTCCAGGGCGGCCACCGTCGGCTGGAAGCGCGTCTCGGGACCGCACGGCAGTTCGACCACCCGGCAGCCCAGCGCGGTGAGCACGTTGCGGTAGGCGGGGTAGCCCGGGCGCGCCAGGGCCACGACGTCGCCCGGCTCGAACGCGGCCAGGAACGCCAACAGGAACCCGCCGGACGATCCGGTGGTGGCCACCACGTCGTTGCGGAGGATGTCCAGGTCGTACCAGCGGCGGTAGTGCCCGGCGATGGCGTCGCGAAGCTCGGGGATGCCGAGCTGGGACGTGTACCCGATGCGGTTGGCGTCGAGCGCTTGGTGGGCGGCCGCCCGCACCGTCGAGGGTGCCGGCGTACCGGGTTGGCCGGCGTTGAGCATGTACACCGGCAACCCAGCGTCGCGGCGGGCGAGCGCGGCCTCGAACACCCGCATCGCGTAGAACGGCGGCACCTGGCCGCGCTGCGAGACCTTCACAGGACGTCCACCCATCCGCCGGTCCGCCAGTACTGGCCGTTCTCGCGGCTGAGCAGCCCCTCGTCGATCAGGTAACGGCGCAGTGCGGCGAAGTCGTCGTGGTAGACGCGCAGCACGGCGTTGACCTGTGCCTCGGAGTAGCGCATGCCGGGCTCGAACCGGGTGGCCAGGTAGTCGAGGACGATGCGTCGCTTGGCGCCGGCTCGGGGCATCACGTGCAGCCGTCCGTCGCCGAGGTACGCGCGCAGAACCTTCTGCACGGCTGGATCACTGACCCCGAAATCGTCGCTCACCATCCAGAAGTTAGTCGACGCACACGAGGCTCCACGGGCGTCCCTGCATGCGGGTCATGACGAGGGTGGCCTTACGCCCGTGGCCGGTCAGCTTGAGCCGATGGTGCAGCTGCTCGACGTTGCCGGCCAGCCCCCGGCGGCGGATGTCGACGGCGCCGATGTCCAGGGCGCGCAGCCGGGCGGCGAGCAGTTTCTCCTTCCAGGGCGCCGATTCGAGCACGCGCAGGGTGCGCGCGAATGGCGTGTGCACGGGGCGGTCGGCCGCCAGGAACGCGATGTGCTCGTCGATCTTCCAGGTGCCGGTGAGCCGGGCCAGCTCCTCGACCAGGCCGGCCCGCGTGATCGCCGGGTTGGGGTCGAGCAGGTACGCGGCCGGCTCGCCGACCCGACCGGAGCCGCCGCCGTCGGGCGTCAGCGTGTCGCCGCCGGGCAGGATCGTCGCGCGCCGGCTCGTGGTGGCCAGGGCCGGCGACCAGATCGCCGCCTCCTTGAGCTCGCGCCGGTCGGCGACGAATTCGACCTCCCAGCCGTCCGGGACGGATGCCCGGTCCAGCCCGGGGGCCAGCTTGACCCCGACGGCCGGCACCCGGTCGGCCAGGGCGAGGCACCAGTCCAGTGGCGGTTCGCTGTCGCCGGTGCGCAGCCGCCGGGTGGACGTGCGGCGGGTCGGGTCGACGAAGGCGGCGTCCACTGCGGACAGATCCACGTCGCGCACATCGGCCTGCTGCGTTCGGGCGGTCACTCCGTACGTCGCGGCATTGAGCTGCGCCATACGCAGGTGTACAGGGTCGACGTCGACGGCCAGGACGTCATGCCCGTCGGCCAGCGCGATCAGGTCGCCGCCGATGCCCGTGCACAGGTCGGCCAACCGGCTCCGGCCGGCGAACCGGACGGCGCGGTGCCGCGACACCACCTCGGCCGAGGCCTGCTCCAGACCGGCCCGGGTGAAGAACATCCGGTCCGCGCGGGTGAACTTCGCCCGGGCGGCCCGGCGCAGCTCGGCCTGGGTGAGCCCGGCGGCGACCAGCTCGCTCGGGTACCGCTGCCGCAACTCCGTGGCGAGGCGCAGCGATCCCAGGTCGTCCGCCCCGGACAGCTCGGCGAGCAGCGCCGCGCCGGGTGGCGACAGGAGGGCGGCGAATTCGCTCACCACAGGCACGCTAGCGGCTCTACCGTGTTGCCGTGACGTTCAGGGACTGGTTGCCGGTCTGGTCGAAACCGGCGTTCCTGCGCGCCGTTCGCGCCACCATCGTCGTGCCGGGTCTGTTCGCCATCGCCTACGAAGTGGTCGGCAACCTGCAGATGGCGACGTTCGCGGCGTTCGGCGGATTCGCCACCCTCGTGCTCGCCTCGTTCGGCGGCACCCGCCGGGACAAGCTGATCGCCCACCTCGGCCTGGCCGTGGCCGGCAGCCTGCTGCTGATCATCGGCACCGCGGTCAACGCGAATACCGCCCTGGCCGCGTGCACCACCCTGGTGGTGGGCTTCGTCGTGCTGTTCGCCGGGGTCAGCGGGCCGAACGGCGCGTCGGGCGGGGCGGCCGCCATGCTCGCGTACGTGCTGCCGGCGGCGTCCCCCGGCACGAACGCCATGATCCCGGACCGGTTGGCCGGCTGGTGGCTGGCCTCGGCGGCCGGCACGATCGCGGTGCTGGTGCTCTCGCCCCGGCCCCCCGGCGACCAGCTGCGCGCCGCCGCCGCCCGGGTGGCCGACGCCCTGGCCGCCCAGCTGTCCGGCGCGCTGGACGGCGACGTCCGGCCCGAGCTGCGCAAGGAGGCGGTCGACGCCAAGCGCGCGCTGATGTCGACGTTCACTGCCACCCCGTACCGGCCGACCGGTCTGGCCACCACCGACCGGGCCCTCGAGAGCCTGGTCGGCCTGCTCGAGTGGTGCGGGTCGGTGATCAACGACAGCCTGTCCGAGTACATGGACCTGTGCACGACGCTGCGCGCGCCGGTGGAGCGCGAGCTGCTCGTCACGACCGCCGACGTGCTGCGCGACGTGGGGGCGATGCTGCGGGGCGAGCACGGCCGCCCCGATGTCGATCGGCTCAACGCCCGGCTGATCGAAAGCGTGACCCACCTGCACGAGCTGAACCCGAGCGATGTCGACTACAGCGAGGCTGTACATCTGTCGTTCCATGCGCGCACGGTGGCGGTCACGACCGTGCAGACGGCTAACGACGCGCTGATCGCTACTCGGATGGCCGACTCCGACACGATCGCCGCGCAGCGCCTGCGCTGGGCGGGCGGCCGACCGGTCGGCGGAAGCCTGACCGAGGTCCGCCGGCTCGTCGCCGGGCACGCCGGTCTTCGCTCGGTCTGGTTCCTGAACAGTGTCCGCGGCGCCATCGCGCTGGCCGCCGCGGTGGCCGTCGCCGATCTGACCGATGTGCAGCACGGATTCTGGGTGGTGCTCGGCACGCTGTCGGTGCTGCGCACCAACGCCGCGTCGACCGGCTCGACCGCGCTGCGCGCGCTGCTCGGCACCGTACTCGGCTTCGCCGTCGGCGGACTGCTCATCGTGGCGATCGGCACGAGCCACGCGGCGCTGTGGACGGCGTTGCCGGTGGCGGTCTTCGTTGCCGCCTACGCGCCGGGCACGGCGCCGTTCGCGATCGGGCAGGCGGCCTTCACGGTGGTCGTGTCGGTGCTGTTCAACCTGTTGGTGCCCGAGGGCTGGAAGATCGGCGTGGTGCGGATCGAGGACGTCGCCATCGGCTGCGCGGTCAGCCTGGTGGCCGGCGCCCTGTTCTGGCCACGGGGGGCCGGCGCGGTGGTCGGCGACGACCTGGCCGACGCGTTCCGGCTGGGCGCGGCCTACCTGACCCAGGCGGTGCGCTGGGCGCTGGGGCTGGGGCACGAGCTGCCCCGGTCGGCGCCGGCGGTCACGGCGGGCATCCGGCTCGACGACGCGCTGCGCGGGTACCTGGCCGAGCAGGGCTCCAAGCGGATGCCGAAGAACGACCTGTGGCGGCTGGTGATCGGGGCCACCCGGCTCCGGCTGACCGCGCACTCGCTGGCCGGGTTGCCCAACCCGTCCCCCAACGGTGACCCGGTGCGAGGCGAGCTGGGCGAACGCGCCGACATCGTCGCGGCCTGGTTCGACCGGCTGGCCGCCTACATCGACCCGCACACGAACGGCACCCGCGCGCCGCTCGAAGTGCCGGTGCTCAACCGGCTGGCGACCGAGAGCCCGAACAGCTACCACTACTGCACGCTGTGGGTCGACGAGCATCTGCAGCACATCACCCCGCACATGGCCGAGCTGATCACCCCGGCCGAAGAGGTGGCCGTTCAGCGCAGAAAGCCCTGGTGGCGCTAGAGACCCGCCAGGACGGCGCGGATCGCGGCCACCGACCGGTCGACGTCGGCCTCGGTGGTCGACCAGTTCGACACCGAGATCCGGGCGGCCACCTCGCCCTGCCACACCGTGCCGCCGAACCAGCAGGTGCCCTCGGCCTGGGCGCCGGCCACGACCCGTCGGGTCACGTCGTCCGAGTCGCGGAAGCGCACCACGACCTGGTTGAGCACGACGTCGTTGAGCACCGTCACACCGTCGATCGCGGACAGCTGCTCGGCGAAGCGTCGGGCGTGCGCGCAGCAGCGGTCGACCAGGTCGGCCACGCCGGACCGGCCCAGCGTCCGCAGCGCCGTCCAGACGGTGAGCCCCCGGGCCCGCCGGGACATCTCCGGCACGTAGTCGGAGTTGTCGCGCTGCCCGTCCTGTTCGGGCTCCAGGTAGCTCGCGGTCAGCCGCAGGGGCGCCCGGTGCGCGTCCGGATGGGCGACGATGGTCAGCCCGGCGTCGTAGGGGACGTTGAGCCACTTGTGCGCGTCGGTCGTCCACGAGTCGGCCCGGTCCAGGCCGGCGACGAGCGGGCGCAGCGCCGGGCTGGCCGCCGCCCAGAGGCCGAAGGCTCCGTCGACGTGCACCCAGGCGCCGCGGTCGTGGGCCAGGTCGCTGATGTCGCCGACCGGGTCACACGCGCCGGAGTTCACGTTGCCGACCTGCGCGCACACGATGGTCGGCCCGTCGCAGTCGGCCAGCACCGCGGCCAGCATCTCGGGGCGGAGCCGTCCCTGGGCGTCGGCCGGCACCTCGTGCACCGTGCCGTGCCCGAGGCCGAGCAGCCGCAGCGCCGAGTCGATCGTGACGTGCCGCTCGGCGCCCACCACCGCGTGCACCCGCGGCGCGCCCTGCAGCCCGTCGCGCTCGACGTCCCATCCGGACTTGGCCAGCACGTGGTGGCGCGCGGCGGCCAGCCCGGTGAAGTTGGCCATCATCGCCCCGGTGGTGAAGCCGACCGTGGCGTCGGCCGGCAGCCCGAGGATGTCGAGCAGCCAGGCGGCGGCCACCTCTTCGACCACCGCGCCGGCCGGGCCCAGCACGTAGCCCCCGGCATTCATGTCGACGCCGGACGTGAGCCAGTCGGCGGCCACCGTCGCCGGCATCGCCCCGCCGACGACGAAGCCGAAGTAGCGCGGTCCGGTGCTGGCGAGCGAGCCGGCGTCCACGGCGTCGGCGAGCGCGGCGATGGCGGCCGCCGCGTCGGTCGGCCCGTCCGGGAGCGGCCCGCCGAGCAGTTGCTTCAGCTCGGCGACACCGGCCCGGGCCGGGACGGCGCGCTCGGCGATCCCGCGCTGATACTCGGTGATGCGGGCCGCGACGGCGGCGAGCAGTTCGTCGGTCATGGCATCCAGCCTGCGGCGTGATCGCCCCGGCGCGCAGCGGCCAATCTCGCGGTTTTGGTCACCGGGTCTCATATAACCGGCCCGGTGACCAAAACCGGAGTGGGCTCAGCTGCCGGACGGCACGATGTTCTGGTTGAGGCGAAAGACGTTCTCCGGGTCGAAGCGGTCCTTGACCTGGACGAGCCGGGCGTACGTCTCGGGCGGGTATGCCGCGCGAACCCGGTCGGCGTCGCCGATGAAGTTCACGTAGCTCTGCCCGGTCGAGAACGGTTCGAGGGCGGCGCCCAGATCACGGGCCCACGTGACGTTCTCGTCCGTGTCGTGCGGGCTCTCCCACCGGGTGGTGATGTTCCAGACGTACGGCGCGCCCCGTCCGGAGTACACCGAGTCGGCCGGCGCCACGTCGTCGATCGCGCCGCCCATGTGGTGGATGTGGAACTCCGACGACAGCCCGGCCGGACGCCGGTCGAGGAACGGCTGGATCGTCGCGGTGAGGTCCGGACCCATCCGGGTGAGGAACCCGGACCGGAAGTAGTTCGCCACGCCCGGTCCCCACAGCGGGTCGAGCAGGCTCTGCAGGGCCACGTACGGCATCGGCCCGACCAGGTCGGCGAGCGGCGGCCCGAACTCCTTGAGCGGCTTGTAGAACCGCTCGCCGTCCTCGATGGCCCCGCCGTAGCAGCAAGCCACGATCGCGATCGGCTTGCCGTGCACCTCCGGCGGCAGGAACGGCAGCGGCGGCGCCGGCGCCAGCGCGACCAGCGAGTTGACCTCCGGCGGCTGGTTCGCGCTCCAGTCCTGGTAGAGCGCGAGCAGGTCCGCGGTGCTTTCGCCCGGGTAGAAGATCGGGCCGGCATACATCATCGGCCCGTGCTGGTGCAGCCGGTACTCGAACGACGTGACGATGCCGAAGTTGCCGCCGCCGCCGCGCAACGCCCAGAACAGGTCACGGTTCTCGTCGGCGCTGGCCCGCACCAGGGTGCCGTCGGCGGTCACGACGTCGGCGGCGATCAGGTTGTCGCAGGTGAGCCCGTGGGTACGGGCCAGGTGGCCGATGCCGCCGCCGAGCGTGAACCCGCCGATACCCGTGGTCGACACCAGCCCTCCGGTCGTCGCCAGTCCGAACGCCTGCGTCTCGTGGTCGAAGTCGTGCCACGTCGTCCCACCCTGGGCTCGCGCAGTGCGCGCCGCAACGTCGACGTGGATGCCCCTCATCGGCGACAGGTCGATGACGATGCCGTCGTCGACCGTCGAGAAGCCGGCGATCGAGTGGCTACCGCCGCGTACCGCGACGGTCAGGCCCTGGCTGCGGGCGAAGCGCACCGCGGAGATCACGTCGGCGGTGCCGGCACAGCGCACGACGATCGCCGGGCGCTTGTCGTGCATTCCGTTCCAGACGGCGCGGGCCGTGTCGTAGTCGGCGTCGCCGGGTACGACGGCGGTACCGCGCAGGGACTCGCGCAGCTCGCTCACCGTGGCGTCGCCAAGCACAGTTGTGCTCATGGTTGTCTCCCCATCTCGCTTGTGGTGCCGCCCTGTCTAGTCAGCCGCTCTTACAGGCGACTTACAGCGCGCCACCCAGCTCGTCGCAGTAGGCGATGCCGTCCAGCCGGCCCGAGTACACGAAGTGCGAGCGAGCCTCGGCGACGATGGCCGACGCGTCGTCGCCGCCGCGCCGCACCGACTCGGCGTAGCTGATCAGCGACCAGCCCAGGTGCATGCGGGCGCCGAGCAGCCGCTGCACCTCGACCTCCTCGGCCAGCGCGCGCCGCCCGGCCGGCACGTCGCCGGCGATCAGGGCCAGGGCGCCCTGATGCGACAACACGCCGTACAAGCCGGGACGATCACCGTGCTCGCGGAACATCTCCTCGCTGGCCGCGACCATCGCCCGTCCCCGGTCCAGGTCGCCGGCCATCGCGGTCCAGTAGCCCAGGTTGGCCCGCGTCTGGCCGATGCTGCGGGCGTCGCGGGTGCGCCGGAACACCCGTAGCGCGGCCTCGAGTTGGGCGTGCGCGCGGGGCATCTCGCCCATCAGGCCGGCCAGGTTGCCCAGCCGGGCCAGGGCGACCGCCACTCCGACGTCGTCCTCGACGTTCTCGAAGATCCGCAGCGCCTGCTCGTAGCGGTCGCAGGCCAGGTCCAGGTCGCCGGCCTCGCGGGCGACGCTGCCCAGGTTCAGCGTCACGTAGCCGACGGCCAGCCGCCCGGTCGGCTCGGTGAACGGCGCGGCGGTCTCCTCGAAGTGGACGCGCCGGTGGTCGCGCCCGGGCGGGTGGCGCGGGATCGGCATGACGTTGACGACCGGCACCGGGGCGGGCGAGTCGACCAGCCGCTGCACCTGCTCGAGCACCTCGGCCAGGCCCATCTCGGCGTCGTCGACC
The DNA here is from genome assembly GCA_036558905.1 of Jatrophihabitantaceae bacterium. Lineage (GTDB taxonomy): Bacteria > Actinomycetota > Actinomycetes > Mycobacteriales > Jatrophihabitantaceae > DASXRA01. The sequence continues at coordinate 8,751 of DATBER010000144.1, forward strand.
CGCTCCTGCACGGTGGCGATGGCGGCGATGCCGTAGCGCGCGGCAGCCGCCTGGGCGTCCAGGCCGTGCCGGACCGCGACATCACGGGCCGCCTCGAACGCCGCGTGCGAGCGGTCGAAGTCCTGGGTGAGCCAGGCCTGCACGCCCAGGTAGTACTGGGCCCGGCTCACGCCCAGCGGGTCGTCCAGTTCGGTGAAGATGCGCACCCGCTCGGCCGCGTGGACGTCCCACGCGCTGATGCGTCCGGCCCGGTTGGTCAGCCCGCAGACGCCGAGCAGGCCCCGTGCCCGGTCGCGGCTCGGGCCGGGCACCGCGTCGAGCGCGCGCCACAGCACCTGCAGCCCCTCGGCCAGTTGCCCGGAGCGCAGCCAGTACCGCCACACCAGGCCGCCCAGGTGCAGCTCGGCCGCCGGGTCGGCGGCGTGCAGCCAGGTCAACGCCGCCCGCAGGTTGCCGTCCTCGGTGGCCAACCGCCGGAACCACTCCGGACGCCCGGTGTGGGCCAGTTCCGGCTCGGCCCGCTCGGCCAGGGCGAGCACCCACCGGGCGTGCCGGTCGCGCAGCTGGGCCGTCTCGTCGCGGAGCTTCTCGGCGGCGTACTCGCGGATGGTCTCGAGCATCCGGTACCGGGCCGCGCCCTCGTCGGGCGTGACCAGCGACCGGTCGACCAGGCCGCTGAGCAGCTCGGCCACGGCCGCCTTCTCCAGCCGCTGATCCGGGCAGACCTCCTCGGCGGCGGCCAGCGTGAACCCGCCGGAGAACACGGCCAGCCGGCGCAGCAGGATCCGCTCCGGTTCGGCCAGCAGGTCGTGGCTCCAGTCGACGGTGGCCCGCAGCGTCTGCTGCCGGGTCAGCCCGACCCGGCTGCCGCCGACGAGCAGCGCGAACCGGTCGTCCAGCCGGGACACCAGCTCGGCGAGGGGTAGCGACCGCAGCCGGGCCGCGGCCAGCTCCAGGGCGAGCGGCAGGCCGTCCAGGCGGCGGCACAGGGTCACGACGTCGGCGACGTTGCCCTCGGTCAGCTCGAACCCGGGCGCCGCCGCGGCGGCCCGCTCGAGCAGCAGCCGCACCGACTCGGACTGCTGCGGATCCTCGGCGTCGTCGGGCAGCCCCAGCGACGGCACCCGCCACACGACCTCGCCCGGCAACAGCAGTGGCTGCCGACTGGTGGCCAGTACGGTCAGGTTCGGGGCATTGGTCAGCAGCTCGTGGGTCAGCGCAGCGGCGGCGTCGACCAGGTGCTCGCAGTTGTCGAGGACGAGCAGCACCGGCTGCAGCCGGGCCCGCACGTGCTGGGCGACGGCCTGCGTCGGGTCGCCGTCGGGCGTCTGCTGCACGTCCAGCGTCGCGGCGACCGCGCGCGGCACCGCCTCGGACGTGGCCAGCGGGGCCAGCTCGACGAGGTGGACGCCGCCCGGGTAGGTCTCGAGCAGCCGCTCGCCCAGTTCGATGGCCAGCCGCGTCTTGCCACTGCCGCCCGTGCCGGTCAGCGTCAGCGAGCGGGTGTGGCGCAGCGTGGTGCGCACCTCGTGCAGCTGGCGCTCGCGCCCGACGAAGCTGGACAGCCGAAGCGGCAGGTTGTGCGGCGTGGTGACCGGGGCCTGATCGGGCTGGGCGCTCAGCTCGCGGCCCAGGTGCTGGGTCTCGGGCGACGGGGCCACACCCAGCTCGTTGCGCAGCGACTCGACCAGGCGGTGGTAGGCCGACACGGCGGCCGGACGTCGTTCGGCGGCCAGCAGGGCGCGGATCAGCAGCCGGGCGATCGTCTCGTCCAGCGGCTCGGCGGCGTGCACCGGCTGCAGCAGCTCGACGGCCGCGGCGTGCTCGCCGGCCTTCAGCTCGGCGATGGCCAGGTCGGCCACCAGGGCGTGGTAGCGCCGGCGCAGGTCCTCGCGGCGCGGTTCGCTCCACGGCTCGTAGCGGTCGCCGGGCAGCAGCTCGCCGGCGTAGAGCTCGATGGCCGCCTGCGCGTGGTCGGGCCGGCCGGTGCGTTCGGCTCGGGCGGCCGCCGTCTCGAACTCGTCGACGTCCACGACGACCGGTTCACCGAGCAGGATCCGCTCGTCGCGCAGCTGCAGGTAGGCGTCGTGGTCGAGCGCCCGCCGGGCGGCGAACAGCGCCTGGTGCAGGTTGTTGGCGCCCTGGGTGGCGTCGGGCCACATCGCCTCGATGAGCTGGCCACGGTGCAGCGTCCGGTCCGGGGCCAGGGCCAGCAGCTTGACCAGCGTGCGAGCCTTGCGGCGGCGCCAGGCAGTATCGGACACCTCGCGGCCGTCCACCTCCACCGCGAAGTCCCCGAGCAGCCGCAATCGCAGCACGCCGCGCACCCCCAAACTCGAAGTATGAGCGAGTGCGGGGCCGGATTGATACCTCGGTAACCTGCCGTTCGTGAGTCTCGAAGACGATCTTGCGCTGGCGCTGGCGCTTGCCGATTCCGCCGACACCATCACATCCGGGCGATTCGGGGCCGCTGACCTGGTCGTCGACACCAAGCCCGACCTGACGCCGGTGAGCGACGCCGACCGGGCCGTCGAGGAGTCGCTGCGCCGCCGCCTGGCCGACTCGCGCCCCGACGACGCGGTGTGGGGCGAGGAGTTCGGGCTCAGCGGAGAAGCCCGGCGCAAGTGGGTGATCGACCCGATCGACGGCACCAAGAACTACGTCCGGGGCGTCCCGGTCTGGGCCACCCTGATCGGCCTGCTCGACGGCGACGACCCCGTGCTGGGCGTGGTTTCCGCTCCGGCGCTGGGCCGGCGGTGGTGGGCGGCGCACGGGTCGGGCGCGTGGCTGTCCGCCCTCGGCGCCGCGCCCCGCCGGTTGGCCGTCTCGCGGGTGGCCGCCCTGGACGACGCCAGCCTGTCCTATGCGTCGCTCGGCGCCTGGTCGAGCCGGCGCGAGCAGTTCGTCGCGCTGACCGACCAGGTGTGGCGTACCCGGGCGTATGGCGACTTCTGGTCATACATGCTGGTCGCCGAAGGAGCGGTCGACATCGCCGCCGAGCCGGAGTTGTCCTTGTGGGACATGGCCGCCCTCGCCCCGATCGTCGTCGAGGCGGGCGGACGGTTCACCGGCCTCAACGGGGTCGACGGTGTTCAGCAGGGCAACGCCGCGGCGAGCAACGGCCTGCTGCACGACGCGCTGCTCGCCGCTCTCTCTCCCGAGTTCTAGCTTCCGTTTCCTTGATCAACAGCAGCATTTGGCCGCTCTGGCCGCCAACTTCTGCTGTTGATCAAGGACGGTGCGGACTGCTACGCGGCCGCGTGCACGATCGACTGGGCGCGGTCGGGTAGCAGCAGGCAGCTGTCCCCGAACTCGTGCCATAGGTAGCCCTCGCCCAACGCGTCGCGGTAGGCGGCGGCCACCAGCTCCGGACCGGCCACCGCCTCGAGCAGCAGCAGGTGCGACGCCCCGGGCGCGTGCCAGCCGGTGATCAGCCCGTCGACGACCCGGGCCGGGCGCTGCGGTCCGAGGACCAGATCCGTCCACCCCGAGCCGGACGCGATCCAGCCGTCGACGGCGGCCACCGTCTCCAGGGCGCGGGTGACCGTCGTGCCGACCGCGACGATGCGCCCGCCCGACGCCTTGGTCAGGTTGACCAGCCGGGCCGTCGCCGCCGGCACCCGGTACCGCTCGGCCAGCGGCGGCTCGCCCTCCTCCAGCGACGAGACGCCGGTGTGCAGCGTTATGGGCGCGACGCCGATCCCGGCACTGACGAGCTCGGTCACCAGCGACGCGGTGAACGGCCGCCCGGCACTGGGCATCTCGGCGCTGCCCGGGTCGTGGGCGAACACCGTTTGGTAGGCCGACACGGGCCAGTGGCCGCGCACGTACGAGTAGGTGATCGGCCGGCCGTGCCGGGCCAGGTAGGCCTCGACTCCGCCCTCGACGACCAGCTCGGCCTGCCACAGCCGCCCATGCTCTTCCAGCAGCGTCAGCGCCACCCCGACGGGCAGGATGATCCGTTCACCGGCGTGGGCGTCGGGCACCGGCCCGGTCGCGTCCACTCGCGGGCGGACCTCGACCAGCCACCGCCCGTTGTCAAGTGCGGTCGAGAAGTGCACGACCACTTCGCCGCCGTCGACCCGCACGCCGTCGACTGCGGCGGCCAGCGTGGCCGACGTGTTCACCACGACCAGGTCGCCCGGATCGAGGAAGCGCGCCAGGTCGGCGAACCGCGCGTGCTCGGTGTCATGGCCGCGAGCCACGAGCAGCCGCACCTGGTCGCGGGCCACGCCGCGTTGCTCAGGCGGCGCAGGGGCCGACAACTCGTCCGGCAACGTGAAGATCATCGGGCGGCCTCCGCCACGGCGAAGTCTCCGGCCCGGTACCGGCCGCTCGGCGGTCGCTGGTCGAGCAGGCGCAGCAGGGCCGGCACGGTCGCCTCGGGTTCGGGCCGGTCGGAGATGTCCTCGCCGGGGAAGGCTGCCTGGTGCATCTCGGTGCGCATGTCGCCCGGGTCGACGGCGTAGACGGAGTACGCCCGCTGCTCGGCGGCCAGGATGGCGGTCAGGTGGTCGAGCGCCGCCTTGGCCGAGCCATAGCCGCCCCATCCCTCGTACGGTTCGACCGACGCGTCGGACGTGACGTTCACGATCGCGGCGCCGTCGGCCAGCAACGGCCGCACCTGCTGGATCAGCGCCAGGGGCGCGATCACGTCAACTTCGTAGACACGGGTCAGTTCGTCGAGCGGATACTCAGCCAGGCTGGGCATCGGGCTCGGGCCCAGATAGCTCGCGTTGTTGACGAGCAGGTCGAGCCGGCCCAGCTCCTGGACCGCCGCCGCCAGCGCCGCGCGGTGCCGCGGATCGGTGACGTCGCCGGCGACGGCGGTGGCCGTGGGCAACTCGGCCGCGACCGCGTCGAGGGCCTCGGCTCCACGCGCGTCGAGGACGAGCGACCAGCCCCGGCCGGCCAGTTCCCGGGCCAACGCGCGGCCCAAGCCCTTGGACGCCCCGGTTATCAGTGCGACAGGCATGTCGATGGCTCCTTGCGATTTCGGCATAGTGGGGCCATTCTGATAGTTGAAGTCAACTTCAAGTCAAGGAGCAACGTGCGGACCACAGATCTGCTCACGGTGGGCGAAGTGGCCCACCGCAGCGGTTTCGCCCCTTCGGCGCTGCGCTTCTACGAGCGACAAGGGCTCCTGCAGGCCGCCCGGACGGCCGGCGGTCAGCGCCGTTACCAGCGCAACGTGCTACGCCGTCTGGCGTTCATCCGGGCGGCGCGCAACGTCGGGCTGACCCTGGACGAAGTGGCCGCCGCGCTGGCCACCCTGCCCGAGGGGCGCACGCCGACGAAGGAGGACTGGTCGCGTCTGTCGCGGGGTTGGCGCAGCCGCCTGGACGGGCAGATCGCGGCGCTGACCAAGCTGCGCGACGGCCTCGATTCCTGCATCGGCTGCGGCTGCCTGTCGCTGCGCACCTGCTCGATGTCCAACCCGGACGACGCGGTCGCCGTCCGGGGACCCGGTGCCGCCTTCCTGCCCGCCCCGCTGCGCACCGAGTCGGCCTGACCGGCCTTGCCGTCGACGGCCGGCCAGCGTGCCCCCCGAAGGGCCGTGCCCCTCGACGGGCAAGGCCTGACCTACGAGGCGGCGTCCGGGGCGGCTTGCTCGGCCGCTGCCCGGCGCCGCCGCCCGGTCACGACCGGCGGGGCGATCGCCCGGATCTCGGCCATCGTCCGCTTGGTCAGTGCGACGGCGCTCTCGCCGGGCTGCGGCTGTCCGCCCTTCGGCTCGAAGAACTCGACCCGCAGGTGCGGACGCCTGGGGAAAAGGGCGATGTCGACCGCGCCGGTGATCACGACACACACGACCTGGCAGTCCGGCACCGCCAGGGCGAGCCGACCGGCGCCGCTCAGCGCCCGCAACGTGCGCCCGTGCGACACCGTCCCTTCGGGGAACACGCCGATGCACGCGCCGTCCCTGAGCTGCTCGATCGCCGCGGCCAGCGCCTTGGCGTCACCGCGGCCGCGCTCGATCGGGATCTGACCCATGTGGTCGAGCACCCAGGCCAGCAGGCGATTGCGCCACAGCGACGCCTTGGCCAGCGCCCGGATCTGACGGCGCCGCACACCGGCCACGCCGACCACCACCGGGTCCCAGTGGCTGTCGTGGTTGGCCAGCAGCACGAGCGGCCCGGACTTCGGGAGCGCGTCGAGGCCCACGATCTCCAGCCGTCCCCACCACCGCACGATCGGCGTGGCGACCGCCATCACGACGCGATACATCAACAGCGAGCGATCACCGGCCATGCCGGCATCATCGACCATGCCGAACACGGCGTTCACGGGGCCACGCCGAATGCGACGCCCGCCACCAGTAGCGTTCCGGTTGTGAGCTACGAGAGCCTGTGGGTCGTCGCGTTCTTCCACCCCGCCGATCTGGGCGCCGAGGTGCCGCGCATCGTCGGTCCGTTCCCGGCCGCCGAGGCCGCCGAAGCGTTCGACCGCCAGCTGCGCGAGGCCTGGCCGCACGACGAGGAGCCGGTGGTGTCCATCGTTCAGGTCGAGGCCACCGACCCGATCGAGGACCTGCTGATCCACCAGGGCTAGCGGGCCAGCCCCTCGATCACCTCGGCGGACGGCAGGGTCGCCAGGGCGGCCGCCGGCAGGGCGAGCTTCGACGCCCGGATGCCGCTGCCGATCACCACGACGTCGCGCGCCAGCACGGCGGCGTCGACCAGTACCGGCCAGTCGGCCGGCAGCCCGATCGGCGTGATGCCGCCGTACTCCATGCCGGTCAGGCGCACCGCGTCGTCCATCGGGGCGAACGATGCCTTGCGGGCACCGAGCCGTTTGCGCACCATGCCGTTGACGTCGGCCCGGGTGGTCGCGAGCACCACGCACGCGGCGTACGAGGTGACGTCACCGCGCCGGCCGGCGATCACCACGCAGTTGGCCGAATCCTCCGGTAATACGGCGTATTTCTCGCAGAACGCAGCCGTATCCGCCAACCCGGCATCGATCGGGGCGACCGCGACATCGCCGGCCGCCGACCACGAATCCAGCGCTGCGACAACGGGTTTGGCCACGAGTTCGGGGTCGACCGCGGTCCAGTTCAACGAGCCCATCTCGATCACCCCGATAGTCTTACCCGGGTGGGTGTCGACATCGCGACGCGGGTGCTGCCGGGCATCGGCGTGTGCCAGGAACTCGAACTGAGCAGTGGGCGCCGGCTGGGCATCGTCACGCGTCGCAGCGGGCTGCGCGACCTGGTGCTGTACGACGACGAGGGCGACGGCGCCGCGGTCGACGTCGCTCTCACCGACGACGAGGCGAACGCGCTGGCCGAGATCCTCGGCGCCCCGCAGCTCACGTTCCGGCTGGCCGTGCTGCAACGGCAGGCCGAAGGCCTGATCGTCGAGCAGCTGCCCATACCCCGGAACTCGCCCTACTCCGGCCGGCCACTGGGCGACACCCAGGCCCGCACCCGCACCGGCGCCTCGATCGTCGCGGTGCTCCGCCACGGCGCGGCCCTCCCCTCCCCCACGCCCGACTTCGTGCTGCAGGCCGAGGACCTCGTCGTCACGGTCGGCACCCAGGTCGCCGTCGACCACGTGGCGCGCATCCTGGACGGCACCGACACCACCGCGGGCTGACCATGGCGGCGGGCGGCGGCGGCGAAACCCACGTCGCCGTGCTGCTCGTCGAGCTCGGCGCCATCCTCTTCGCGCTCGGCGTGCTGGGCCGGCTGGCCAAGCGCTTCCACATCCCGGTCATCCCGCTGTACCTGCTGGCCGGGCTGGCGTTCGGGCAGGGCGGCGTGCTGTCGCTGTCGGCCAGCCACGACTTCACCCAGGTCGCCGCCGAGATGGGCGTGATCTTGCTGCTGGTCATGCTGGGCCTGGAGTACTCCGCGTCCGAGCTGCGCTCCAGCCTGCGGGCCCAGGCGCCCATCGGCGTGCTCGACGGGCTGCTCAACGCCGTGCCGGGCGCCGCCTTCGCCCTGATCGCCGGGTGGGGGGCCACCGCCGCCGTGGCCCTGGCCGGCATCACCTGGGTGTCGTCGTCGGGCGTGATCGCCAAGATGCTCAGCGACTCGGGCCGCCTCGGTAACCGCGAGACGCCGGCCATCCTCGGTGTGCTGGTCATCGAGGACCTCGCGATGGCCCTGTACCTGCCGCTGCTCACCGCCCTGCTCGCCGGGGGCGGGGCCGGCCGGGTCGTGAGCGCCGTGGCGATCGCGGTCGGGGTGGTCAGCGCCGTCCTCATCATCGCCACCCGATACGGGCGGCACGTGACGGCGCTCGTCTCGGCCAAGGACAACGAGTCGCTGCTGCTCGGCGTGCTCGGCCTGACCCTGCTCGTCGCGGGGCTGGCCGACGAGCTCAAGGTGTCCGCCGCGGTCGGGGCGTTCCTGGTCGGCATCGCCGTTTCGGGCAGCGTCGCCGAGACGGCCGCCGAGGTGCTCGCCCCGCTGCGCGACGTGTTCGCGGCGGTGTTCTTCGTCTTCTTCGGGCTGTCCACCAACCCCACCCAGCTCCTTCCCGTGCTGCCCCTGGCGCTGGGCCTGGCCGTCGTGACGACGGCCACCAAGATGGTCACCGGGTACGTCGCGGCCCGGCGGGCCGGCATCAAGCGGCGCGGACGCTGGCGAGCCGCCGTCACGCTCATTCCGCACGGGGAGTTCTCGGTGGTCGTCGCCGCCTTGGCCGTAGGCGCCGGCGCCGAGGAGAAGCTCGGCCCGGTGGCCGCCTGCTACGTGCTGATCAGCATCGTGATCAGCTCGCTCCTGCAGCGATGGCCGGATCGGCTGCGTTCGGAACAATTCCCCGGTCGCTGAGTGCTATGCCTGAGGTGAGCGATACCGAGCGTCTGCTCCGCACCTACGACACCATCACCGTGGTCGGGGCCAGCCGCAGTCCGAGCAAGGAAGCGCACGCCATCCCGCTGCACATGCAGCGCCACGGCTGGCGGATCATCCCGGTCAACCCGTACGCCGAGCAGCTGTTCGGTGAGAAGGCCTACCCGTCACTGGCGGATGTGCCCGAGCCGCTGGGATTGGTCGACGTGTTCCGCCCCTCCTCGGACGCCGCCCAGGTCGTGCGCGAGGCCGTCGCGGCCGGAGCCACCGCCGTGTGGTTGCAGCTGGGCATCACGTCGTCCGAGGCGCGAGCCATCGCCGAAGCGGCCGGCATCGACTACGTCGAGGACCGCTGCCTGGCCGTAGAGCGGGCCAAGTACGAGCTATCGCACTGAGCCGGTCGCCCGCCCGGTCGCGAACTCGACGACCTGGGTGGCCACCAGCCGCAACGCCCCCATGATCGGTTCGAGCGGCGCGCCGCCCTCGTCGAACACCGCCTCGGCCGAGTTGATCGTGGCCCCGTAGGGAGTAGGCCAGCCGCGCAACGAGTGGATGGCCGAACGAAGCGACACGAGCGTCGTCCCGCAGGCCTGCCAGCCGGCCGCCGTGACGATGGTGCCCACCGCCCGGCCGTTCAGGTATGGGCGGACGTCGTCGCGCAGCGCCTCGAGGTGGTCCAGGCCGTTCTTCACCAGCCCGGACATGCCGCCGTGGTAGCCCGGGGTGGCGATGATCAGGCCGTCGGCGCGAGCCACCGTGGCGACCAGCTCGGACGCGTCGCCGTCGGCCGGTTCGTCGTCGGCGGCGTAGATCGGCAGCTCGGCCAGGAATCGCCCGCCGAACGCGATCGTCCGGGCCCCCAGCGCCTCGGCCTCGGCCAGCGCCGCCCGGAGCAGCTCGTCGGTCAGCGAGGTCGCCCGGGTCGAACCGCCGATGCCGACGACGAGTGGACGCCTGTCGGGATCCATAGCCAGGACCGTACGCGAGCGGTTCTAAGGTGACTTCATGAGCCTCGACCGACCCCAGGCACCCGACCCGTACGCGTTGCTTCCCGCCGTGGGGAGCTTCACGGTGACGAGCACCGATGTCAGCGACGGCGCGCAGCTCGCACCCGCGCACCTGTATCCCGGCGTCACGCCGGACGCTGGCAACGTCTCGCCGCAGTTGAGCTGGACCGGTTTCCCGGACGAGACGAAGAGCTTCGTCGTGAGCTGCTACGACCCGGACGCCCCGACGCCGTCGGGCTTCTGGCACTGGACGCTCGTCGACCTCCCGGCCACCACGACGTCGCTGCCGACCAACGGCGGCAACGTCGACGCCGTCCTGCCGGGCAAAGCCTTCCACGTCCGCAACGACTGGAGCAGCAAGGACTATGGCGGCGCCTACCCGCCTCCGGGCGACCGGCCGCACCGTTACTACTTCGTGGTGCACGCCGTCGACGTCGAGTCGCTGGGCGTCGACGCAGACACCAGCGCGGCGGCCGTCGGGTTCAACCTCGTGTTTCATACGCTGGCCCGGGCCCAGATCGTGCCGGTGTTCTCGCACTGACGTAACCGTTGCGGCGCGGCTACCTGACGAACGAGAACGCTCCGGCGTGCACGACGCCTTCGAGCTGTTCGGGCGGAACCGCCTTGCTGAACAGGTAGCCCTGCCCTCGGTAACAGCCCACGCGCACCAGCTCCGCGGCCGACGCCTCGGTCTCGATGCCTTCGGCCACCACCTCGAGCCCGAGCCGTTCGGCCAGTTGCACGAGTGCCTCGACGATCGCGGTGTCGCCGCCGTCGGCCCCGAGACCGGCGGTGAAGCTGCGGTCGATCTTGAGCACATCGACCGGCAGCGACTTGAGGTAGGTCAGCGAGTTGTGCCCGGTGCCGAAGTCGTCGATCGCCGTCCTGACCCCGATGGCGTGCAGCAAGGACAGCACCTCGGCCACGTCGTCGGCGTCGGGCGGCACGGCCCGTTCGGTGATCTCCAGGCACAGCTGGTCGCCGGCCACTCCGGTGTCGGCCAGCACCCGGGCGACCCGGTCGACCAGCCGGCGGTCGGCCAACTGCACGATCGAGAGGTTCACCCGCAGCACGAGCGGGCGGCCGTCGAGCAGCGGCTCCCATTCGGCCCGCTGGCGGCACGCCTCGCGCAGCACCCACTCGCCGACCTCGCCGATCAGGTTGCACTTCTCGGCGATGTCGATGAACTGGTCCGGCGTCAGGGGGCCGCGAGTCGGGTGCTCCCACCGCAGCAGGGCCTCGACGGCCAGCAGCCGGCCGGTGCGCAGGTCGAACTCGGGTTGGTACACCAGCCGCAAGGCACCGGATTCGAGCGCGGCCCGCAGATGCAGCTCGATCTCGGCCACGGCGAACGCCTCGTCGGTCATCGCCGGGTCGAACGCGCGCTGGGTGTTGCCGCCAGCCTGCTTGGCCACCCGCTTGGCCGCGTCGGCTCTCCGGTACAGCTCCATCAGCGACTCGACGCCGATCCACCCCGAGGCGTAGCCGATGCTGGCCGATCGGGTCACCGACATGCCGTCGAGCTCGATCGGCCGGGCCACCAGGTCACCGAGCTGCTGCGCGTCGGCGGCCGGGTCGCTCCCGCGGCCGGGGCAGACGATGACGAACTGGTCGGCGCCGATCCGGGCCGCGACGCCGTCCGCGGCGGCCCACCTCTGCAACCGCCGGCCGACGGCCTCGAGCAGGTCGTCGCCCAGCTCGTAGCCGAACAGATCGTTGACCGACCGGAACCGGTCGATGTCGACGGAGAAGAGGGTCATCCGCGGGGCGGTCGCCCACTCAGCCGGATTCGCGTCCAGCAAGCGCAGTGTTTCCAGCGTCGCGAGGCCGGTCACCGGGTCCGTGGCGTGGTTCGCCTGGTCGGGCACGGCTCACCACTATGCACCGTTCCGCCGCACCGCGCAGCCATCTTGCTGCATGGGTACTACTGCCCGCGCGCCGGCCCTCACGGCTGGTCGATACCACCGGCTAGGGTAACCGGAAGGGGGGCAGAGAGGCCGGTATGCACCAACGAGACACGAATCGGGCGACATTCGGCGACGTCCTCCGAATTCCTGAATTCCGCGCCATCTGGCTGGCTGATGCCCAGTCGGTAGCCGGCGATCAGATCGCCCGTGTCTCGCTGGCCATCCTGGTCTTCACGCGCACCGGATCGACCGGCCTCACCGCGCTCGTCTACGCGCTGACCTACGTCCCGGCGATCGTCGGCGGCGCCACCCTGGCCGGCATCGCCGACCGGCTCCCGCGGCGCGCCGTCATGGTGTGCGGCGACGTCATCCGGGCCGGGCTCTACGGCCTGGCCGCGATCCCGCAACTTCCACTGTCGGTCGTGTGCGTGCTGCTCGTGCTGGCCGTGCTCACCACCTCGCCGTTCGCGGCGGCCGAGTCGGCGACGATCCCGGCGATCCTGGCCGACGACCTGTACGTGGTGGGGTCGGGGCTACGGGTCACCACGGCCCAGCTGGCCCAACTGGCCGGCTTCGGACTCGGCGGAGTGCTGGTCGGGGCCATCGGGCCGCACTGGGGGCTGGCCATCGACGCGGCGACGTTCGCCGTCTCGGCCGCGCTCATCGCCCGCTTCGTGCAGCATCGCCCCGTACCTCCGCGTACGGACGAACGAGCAACCCTGCCGTACCACCGGCGGATGCTCGACGGTGCGCGCACCGTCTTCTCTGACGCCCGCCTGCGTTCGCTCGTGCTGCTCGCCTGGCTGGCCGCGTTCTATGTCGTCCCGGAGGGGTTGGCCCCGTCCTACGTGGCCGCGATCGGCGGGGGCAGCGCCGCCGTCGGCGTGTTCATGGCGGCCGACCCCGCCGGCAGCGCCCTCGGGGCGGGCCTGTTCGTCCGGCTGGTGCCCCCGCAGGTGCGGTCGTGGCTGATCGGCCCGCTGGCGTTCGTGGCCGGCCTTCCGCTGATCGCCCTCGGCTGGCATCCGGGGCTGGTCGTCTCGGTGCTGCTGCTCGTCGTCACCGGGCTGTGCAGCGCGTTCCAGGTGCAGGCGTCGACGACGTTCATGCTCATCGTCCCCGACCACCATCGGGGACAGGCGTTCGGCCTGGCCCAGTCCGGGCTGATCGCCGTGCAGGGACTGGGCATCGCCGCGTTCGGGTTCATCGGCGACCACCTGGGCGCTCCGCACTCGATCGCGCTCGCCGGCCTGATCGGCGCGGTGTTGGCCGTCGGCTTCGGCATCTCGTGGGAACGGGCGCGGCGGGCCGACCAGCTCGCCGTCCGGCCCGTCGCCGCCACCGCCAACGTGCGCGACGCCTGAGCGAGCGGCCAGCCAGCCCCCCGGCGATACGCCGGATGAATCAGCTCGCGGCGAGCCGACGCTCGACCCGGGCCAGGGTCTCGCGCAGGTTGGGCTCGGCGGTGAGCTCGGCCGCCTCGGTGAAGGTCAGCCACCGCAGCGGTGCCTTGAGGCTTTCCGGGCGGGCCGCGGCGGGCGAGTCGGTGGCCAGCGCGAAGCGCAGGTCGGCGTGCTCGTGAGCCGGATCGTCGCCCCTGGCCGGCACCGGGACGATCACCGCGTGCACCAGGTCCTTGTCCGGGAACGGGGCCAGATCGGTCAGCCCGGTCTCCTCGGCGGCCTCGCGCAGTGCGACGGCGAGCGGGTCGGTCTCGCCCGGATCGCCGTGCCCGCCGACCTGCAGCCAGGCCCGCTGCCGGGCGTGCCAGCGCAGCAGCACCCGCCGGCTGGCCGGATGCACGATCAGCGCGGATCCCGTCACGTGCAACGGGATGGCGCGCGTCCAGGGGTCGTCGACCGCGTCGAGCAGCGCGCGGATCCGGGCGACGTCGGCGACCTCGACCGCACCCTGCGGGTGGTAGCCGGACAGCAACTGGGTGACCGCAGTGACCATGCCGTCGAGCCTAGGTCGATACCGTCGAGATCATGACCACCCCCACCGAACCGTCGATCGCGGCCGGCGAGCTGACCGTACGCCTGCGTCCGGTAGTCGACGCCGACGTCGAGATATTTCAGCGAATGGCCGTCGAACCCGGGCTGATCGGCCTGGACTGGGGCGGGTTCCGTGACGCCGGAGCGCCCGCCCGGCGCTTCGCCACCGACGGCTACCTCGGCCCGGACGACGGCCGGCTGATGATCGACGTCGGCGAGGGCCACGGCCCGGCCGGCTTCGTCGGCTGGAAGCACGGGGTCTACGCGGGACTGGCCGGCTACTGGGAGATCGGCATCGTCCTGCTGCCCGAGTGGCGCGGCCGCGGCGTCGGTTGGCGGGCCCAGGCGCTGTTGTGCGACTACCTGTTCCGGCACACGCCGGCCCAGCGCATCCAGGCGGCCACGCACGCCGAGAACATCGCCGAGCAGAAGTCCCTGCAGAAGGCCGGCTTCACCCTCGAAGGTGTCGTCCGGGCCGCCGAGTTCCGGGCCGGGCAGTGGCGCGACGGGCACATGTACAGCCGGCTGCGCGACGACCCCGCCCCACTGTGACCGCAGTGCGCTTCGACGAGGTCGTCCGGCGGCTGCGCGCCGCAGGTTGCGTGTTCGCCGAGGACGAGGCGCAGCTGCTCGTCGAGGCCGCGGACACCCCGCAGGACCTGGCCACGATGCTCGACCAGCGCGTGCTCGGCCGGCCCCTCGAGCACGTCGTCGGGTGGGCCGAGTTCTGCGGACGGCGCTACGTCGTCGAACCCGGGGTGTTCGTTCCCCGGCGGCGCACCGAGTTCCTCGTCGAGCACGCGGCGACGCTCACCCGGCCCGGTGCCGTCGTGGTCGACCTGTGCTGCGGTTCGGGCGCGATGGGGGCCGCCCTGGCCGGGCTGGCCGGTCCGGTCGAGCTGCACGCCGCCGACGTCGACCCGGCCGCCGTGCGCTGCGCCCGCCGCAACGTCGAGGGCGCGGTGTACGAAGGCGACCTGTTCGACGCCCTGCCGGCGACGCTGCGCGGCCGGATCGACCTGCTGCTGGCCAACGTGCCCTACGTGCCGACCGGCGAGATCGAGCTGATGCCGCCCGAGGCGCGGCTGTACGAGGCGCCGGTCGCCCTCGACGGCGGGGCCGACGGGCTGGACGTGCTGCGCCGGGTGGCCGCCGCCGCGCCGCCCTGGCTCGCCCCCGGCGGCCACCTGCTGAGCGAGACCGGAGAGCACCAGGTGCCGGCCGCCGTCGCGGCGTTCGCCGCCGCCGGGCTCGACGCCCGGGTGGCCACCGACCCCGACCGCGGCGCGACGGTGATCGTCGGGACGAATCCGGGCAGTCATCGCAATCGGTGAGCTACCCGACGGGTCAGCGACCCATTCGAGCCGTAACGGCAACCGGTTCGTGTCCTGCCGCCCGCGGCCCGGTCGATAACGTCACGAACGGCGCGGGAGGGTCGTCTGGGAGGACCAATGCGATATGGGCTGGCTTGGCGGGCGCTGCGGCATCGGCGGGGTCAGGCGGTCGTACTCGGCCTGCTGGCCGGCATCGTCATCGCGGCGTGCGCGTCCGGCCCGTTGTACGAGCGAGCGGTCGAGCAGGCGGCGGCGCGCACAACGCTGACCAACACGCTGGTCAGCGACCGCGGCATCACTCTGAACACGCCCGAGCTGCCGGACGACGCGGCGTACCGCCACGAACTGCAAGACGGCGCCCGGCTGTTCGGCCGGCCCCAGTTCGGCGCCGAGCTGAGCGTGCCGATCACGAACAAGCGGGTCACGTATCAGACGACGCTGACCAGCCGCACCAACCTGTGCCCGCATCTGAAGCCGATCAGCGGGCGCTGTCCGGCCGCGAGTAACGAGGTCATGCTCAGCCAGCGGCTGGCGCAGGCGCTCCGGCTGACCGTGGGCCTGCAGGGCGTCGTGACGCTCGTGCCGAAGCAGGATGCTCAGCCCGACGAGCCGGCCGTGCCGGCCCAGGTGCTCACGGTCACCGTCGTCGGCCTGTACGCGCCGCCGTCGCCTGCGCAGATCGCTGACGAGTACTGGTTCGACCGGGCGCACTACTGGACTGGGGTCAACGCGCCCAGCGCAGGGCTGGCCAGCGGCGGCCAGGCCGCGAGCGACGCGATCTTCACCACCGCCGACACGGTCGATACGGCCATCCAAACGGTCGACACGGCCCATGTAGCCCCGGCGGACCAGGCCGTCGGCGGGCAACGGTTCATCGACGCGCCGCTCGCGGTCGACCACATCGGCGTCGACGACCTGCCGCTGCTGCGCCGCACGCTCAGCCGGCTGCAGGCCGAGGTGAACAACCAGACCAACCCGGCCGCGCCCCTCCCCACGCCCGGCTCGGACGCGACCGAGCTGCTCACCGGCCTGCCGGCCTACCTGGACGAGATCGACCATCAGCGGCACATCGCCATCTCGGTCGTGCCGCTGCTGGCCGCTCAGCTGGCGCTGGCCGCACTGATCGTGTTCATGGTGGCCACGCTGGCCGCCGCCGAGCAACGCCGCCCCGAGCTCGCGCTGGCCCGGCTGCGCGGTGGTACCCGAGCCGGTGCCTCACGGTTCTTCGTCCGCGAGATTGGGCTGCTCGTCGCCGGCGGCCTGGTGCTCGGCCTGTCGGTGGCGTGGCTGGTGGCCGAGCTGGCCTGCCGACATTGGCTTGTGCGCGGCGTGCAACCTGAGCTGCGCTGGCCGGTGCTGCTCGCCGGACTGGGCTCGGGGTTGGCTGCTCTGGTCGTACTGGGCGCCGTCGCCTGGCGCACCACGGGCCAGCCCATCGGCGCGATGCTGCGCCAGGTGCCTCCGCGTCGCTCCCGGCTGGGGGTGGGCGTGATCGAGGCCGTGATCGGTGCCCTGACCGTGGCCGGCCTGGTCGTGATCGGGTCGGGCAGCCGCGACAACCCGGTCGCCGTGGTGACGCCGAGCTTGATCGGATTGCTGGCCGGGCTGGTGGCCGGCCGGGTACTCATGCGGTTGGCGCCGATCGTCGGGCGCCGGGCGCTGTGGCGCGGGCACCTGGACCGGGCAATGGCCGCGTTCCAGCTGGCTCGCCGGCCGGGCGCGCGGCTGGCGGTCACGCTGATCTGCCTGGCCAGCGCGCTGGTGGTCTTCGCCGCCGACGCCTGGTCCGTGTCGGCCCACAACCGCTCGGCCCGGGCCGGTGCGCTGACCGGCGCCGCCGTCGTGCTGCACGTCGACGCCGGCTCGGCCAAGCAGCTGATCGGTGCCGTGCATGCGGCCGATCCGTCGGGCACGTATGCGACACCGGTCATCAACGAGCAGGCCCCGGGGGTCGGCGCGGCCGTGGAGCTCGCGATCGACCCCAAGTCCTTCGCCCACGTCGCGAACTGGGGCTGGTCGCACGATCGCCCGGCGGCCGCCCAGCTGGCCCGGATCACGCCGTACACCGCGCCGCCGATCACGGTCACCGGCACGCAGCTGGGGCTGAAGCTGGGTTCGGTCCAGATCGGTAGCGACGGCCCGCCCGACCCGGCGGAGGTGCCGGCTCCCCTCCAGCCGATGTGGCTGCGTGTCTCGCTGCGGCGCGGCGACGGGTCGGTCATCAGCACCGAGCTGGGTCCGCTGCGCAACCAGAAACAGCGCACGACGCTGTCCGGCTTCATGTCCTGCGCCGGTGGATGCACCGTCGCCGCCATCGGCCTGGACCGTTCGCCGACCGACGACAACATCGTCGGGGTGGACGCGAGCATCCTGTCCATGACCGCCGGTTCGCCGACCGCCCCGAAGCCGGTCAACCTGCGCGGATCGAACGACTGGACCGCGGGTCTGACGCCCGGGTCCGGGCCGGACCAATCCGCGTCCATCAAGATCAGCCACGTCGGATCCGGGTTGCGCGTCCAGGCCACCGCCGGCAACAGCGGCGCGGTCGCCCAACACCTCGACGTGCCCATCGCGATGCCGGCCCTGATCGTCGGGGCCGCCCCGGATGCCCGCGACGAGCTCGGCCACATCACAGCCAACAACGTCGACGCCCAGACCGCCGCGTTCACCTCGGCCGGCCAACTGCCCCTCGCGCCCCGGCTCGGAACCCCGGCGATGCTGATCGACGTGAACATCGCCGCCCGCTCGGCGGGCCCGCTGGCCAGTGCGGTCACGGTCGGCAGCACGGATCCGATGGTGTGGCTGGGGCGAGCCGACAGCGCTCGGGAGAACGCGCTGATCGCCAGCCTGAGCCGGAGCGGCCTGCACGTGACGGGCCGCGATACGGAGGCGGCCCGCCTCGACCACCTGTCGGCGTCGGCGCCGGCCTGGTCGATGCAGCTGGCGATCACCACCGGGATCATCGCGGCGCTGACCGCGGCCGGGTTGCTGGTGATGGGTGTGACGGCCACCCGTCGCTCGCGCCGCGATGACCTGTCGGCGCTGCGGGTCGTCGGTGCGCGACGGTCGGAGTTGCGGCGCGGGGCCGTGTTCGAACAACTGGTCGTGGTGTTGCTCAGCGTGGTCGTCGGCGCTGCGATGGGCGTGGTCGGCGCGCATCTGGCCCTGCCGTCGATACCGATCTTCGTCGACGACCAGCCCGTGCCGGTGATCCGGCTGGCCATCGACTGGCCCGCCGTGCTGATCGCCACCGGGGCGCTGGCCGTCGGGTTGGGCCTCATCGGCGTGCTGGCCGGGCTGCGCCTGACCCGCTCGGTCGGCGGCCACCAGCTGCGGGAAGGTCAGCGATGAGCGGCATCGGCGTGTCCGCGCACGGGCTGGTGCACGTGTACCGCATCGAGGGCAACGACGTCGTCGCGCTGACCAGCGTCGACCTGGAGGTGACGGCCGGGCAGATGCTCGGCGTGATCGGGCCGTCCGGTTCGGGCAAGTCGACCCTGCTCAGCCTGCTGTCCGGGCTGCAACGGCCCACCGCCGGCAAGCTGCGCGTCGGCGACCACGACCTGTCCGCGCTGAGCGAGCCGGAGCTGACCCGGCTGCGCGCCCTGCAGGTCGGCAGCGTCTTGCAGGGCGCCCCGCGCAACCTGCTGCCCTACGCGACGCCCGAGCAGAACGTCGCCTTCGCCCAGACGGCGGCCCGCCGCTTCGGCCGCACCGACCTGGCCGGCCCGCGCGAGGTGCTCGACCTGCTCGGCCTGGCCGACTCGGCCCGGCGCCGCCTGGTCGAGCTGACGCCCGGACAGCTGCAGCGGCTGGCCGTCGCCGTCGGCATGGCGTCCATGCCCGGACTGCTGCTGGCCGACGAACCGACCAGCCAGCTCGACCACGGCTACCGCGACGAGGTCCTCGACGCGATCACCACCGTCAACCGCACCGTCGGCACCACCGTCATCGCGGTCACCCACGACCCCGACGTCGCCGCCCGGATGCCGCGCACCATCACCATCCGCGACGGGCGCATCGGCTCCGAAGGCCACGCCGGTGAGCAGTTCGCCGTCGTCGGCCGCGACGGATCGGTGCAGCTGCCGCCCGACGTGTTCGTCGCCGTCCCCGCCGGCTCGTTGCTGCGGGTGCAGCTGGCCGACGGCGTCGTGTCGCTGACGCCGATCGACCGCGGCCACGCGCCGACCGAGCGAGAGGATGCGCCGTGACCAAGCTGTGGGCCGACGCCGTGTCCGTACGGTACGGGCCGATCGAGGCGGTGCGCGACGTGTCGCTGGTAGCTCGTCCCGGCGACTTCGTTGCGGTCACCGGCCCATCGGGCGCCGGCAAGACGTCGCTGCTGTCCGCCCTGGCCGGCGTGCACGCTCCCGCGGCCGGCACGATCACCCTGAACGGCACCCCGCTCGGCGACCGCGACGACGCCATCGCCCGCGGTGTCGCCTACGTCCCGCAGGGCAACGCGCTGGTGCTCGTGCTGACCGCTCTGGAGAACGTGGCCGTGCCGCTCGTCGCCGCGCGGCGGGCCGAGGCGCGTGAGGCGGCGCTGGCCGCACTAGAGGCCGTCGGGCTCGGCGAGGCCGGCGACCAACTCGTCGAGGAACTCTCCGGCGGGCAACAGCAGCGAGCCGCCGTCGCACGCGGACTGGCCGAGAAGGGCGAGGTGCTGCTCGCCGACGAACCGACCAGCGAGCTCGACGCCACCAACCGGGTCCGGGTCACCGACCTGCTGCGCACCGAGGCGGCCCGCGGCGCCGTGGTCATCATGGCCACCCACGACCCCGAGGCCGCCGCGACGTGCGACGCCGAACTGCACCTCGACCAAGGCAACGCCCACTGGATGCGCGACGACCGGGCCACCCTTGGCCCACCGGTCGCCTGACTTACTGGCTACCGCTGCCGGCGGCTGAGGTACTCGTCTTCGGCGGCGTAGTCGAACCACGCCGCGAACAACTCGTCCTCCCGCGAAGGCAGGACGCCGCCCGGGTCGCCGCGGCGGGCAGCGTCGACCAGCCAGTCGACCTCGTCGACCACGGTGGCCGCGTAGTCGCCCACCGGTTGGTAGCCGAGTTCGGCGGCGGCCGTCAGGTCGAGCACCAGCGGGTGCGCCGCGTCCCAGGGATGGCGGCCCAGCTCGGCGCCGTCGAGCAGCACCTCCTCCCAGGTGTGGCCGAGGTGGGCGGCGATGGCGCGGGCGATCTGCCGCCCGTTCGGGGCGTCCGGGTCGGCGCTGTTGAGGATGCGCCGGCCGGGCCGAGAGGCGGCCACCTCGACCAGAGCGGCGATGTTGACCGCGGCGCTCGGGTGGTCGACGCCCTCGCCGCGATGCGCCAGCAGCACGGCCGGGCGCTGGTCGAGCACCCGCTTGACGAACACCCACTCGCGCGGCCGGGCGGCGCCGGCCCCGTGGACCTTCGACGGGCGCAACACGGTGACCGGATGGCCGCTGTCGAGCAGCACCTGCTCGGCGGCCACCTTGTTGGCGCCGTACCCGAGCGGTGAATCGAAGTGCATGTCGCCCGGCGCCATCGTCGGCTGAGTCTCGCGGATCGGCCCGTCGAAGCAGGGCGGTTCGGGCGAGTTCGAGTGGTTGCCGGCCGCGTCGATGTATACAGCCTTACTGGATACCATGACGGTTGACGCGCTGTTCGCGGCCAGCGGCAGCAACAGCCGGGCCTGGGCAGCGGTGTAGCAGATGCAGTCGACGAGCAGGTCGGCGCCGTCGCCGAACGCGGCCTGCAGCTGATCCGGGTCGGACCGCTCGGCCGCGACGAACCGGGCACCGTCACGAGCCAGATCGGCCGGGCAGCGGGCCGGGTCGCGGCCGGTGAGGTCCACCTGCCAGCCGGCGTCGAGCAGGCGGCGGGCGGTGGCGCGTCCGATCAGACCGGTACCGCCGACGATCAGTGCGCGGGGCATCGCCGGAACATATCTAGCCGCCGGCCGCGACCGCCAATCTTTTCTCGTACACCCGCAGGGTCAGCGTGGCCAGGTCGAGCAGCGGGGTGTCGACGCCCAGCGCCCGGCCGCGCCGGGCCAGGTGGCCGAGGATGTGCTCGGCCTCGGTGGGGCGTCCGCCCTGCCGGTCGCGGAACAGCGACGACGTGTTGGCCGACCCGGACTCGGTCAGCATCGCGCGGGTGAACGCGTACCGCTCGTCGGGCAGCGGATGGCCGGCCGCCTTGGCCACGGCGGCCGCCTCGTCGAGGATCGCCGGACCGAGGTCGGCCCCGCCCGGCACGGCGACGATCTCGCCGACCGCCCCGCCGCCGAGCGACGTCAGCGCACCGATCGAGGCGATGAACACCCACTTGTGCCACATGGCCGAGACGATGTCGGCGGACACGTCCAGCTCGAAGCCGGCGCCGGCCAGCAGCCGCTCGGCGAGGCGGACCTGCGGAGTGGGTTCGCGCTGCGCGCCGATCGTGATGCTGGCCATCGGCGCCAGCTGCACGATCGAACCGTCGGCGCCGAGCGTGGTCATCACCATCACCACACCCCCCAGTACGGTTTGCACCCCGAACCGATCGTTGAGCACGCGCAGATGGTCCAACCCGTTGAGGAACGGGACGAGTGCGGTGTCCGGACCGACCGCCGGCGCCAGGTCGCCCACCGCGGCGTCGAGCGCGGTCGCCTTGACGGTCAGCAGCACCACGTCGTACGTGGTGTCGAGCTCGGCGGTGGTGAGCACCTGCGGCGTGATCACCTCGTCGGCGCCCAGCCCGGTCACTCGCAGCCCGTCCCGGCGCAGCTGGGCCGCCCGCGCCTCGCGCACCAGGAACGTGACGTCGCGGCCGTGCTGGGCCAGCCGGGTGCCGAAGAAGCCGCCCGTGGCGCCCGCGCCGACGACGAGTATCCGACTCATCGGCCCGGCCGGGTGCGCCACGCCTCGACCGCCACGATCAGCGCGATGCCGGCTACCGCCGCGCCGAAGACCTCGAACGTGGTGTCCAGCCCGAGATGGGTGACGACGATTCCGGCGATCACGGCGGGCACCGACAGCGACGCGTAGGCCACCACGTAGAACGCGGACATGACCGCCGCTCGATGCCCGGGCGGTATCACGACGACCAGTTGTCGCAGGCCGCCCAGGAACGCGACGCCGAAGCCGAGACCGGCCAGCGCCATGCCGGCCACGAACGCGGCGCTCGAGTCGATCGCCGTGGCCAGCACAACCAGCACCATGCCCGCGCTCAGGCCGAGCGACCCGGTGCTGGCCCCCAGCCACGGCGGGGTGCGGTGGAACAGCAGCTGCGAGGTGGCACCGCCGAGGCCGAGCAGCACGCCGGCGATCGCGCCGAGCATCACGTTCGTGGTACTGAACAGCTGGTCGGACAGCTGCGCACCGATCGAGAAGAACAGCCCGGCGATCGACCACGACGACAGCGTGGCCAGCCCGGCCAACAGGAACGCGTGCCGGATGCCGGCAGGAACCCCCGGCCGCTGCGGGGTGAGCCGGAAGCGCGTGCGGTCGTGCACGGGCTCCGGCATCCAGTAGGCGCCGGCCAGGGCCACCGCGAAGAGCACGAGCACGACGACATACGGCAGGGTACGGGGCGCCGCGCCGGCCTGGACCAGCCCGGACGACACGAGCGAGCCGACGCCCAAGCCGACCGCGCTGGCCACGCCGTTCATCAGGCCGACGCTCACCGGGTCGCGGCGGACGTGCAGGTCGAGCAGCGCCGCGCTGGCCGTGCTGATCGCCGCGCCGGTGGCCACGCCCTGCACGCCGCGGGCCACGAACAGCCAGGGCGTGCCGTCGGCGACGATGTACAGCAGCGACGAGACCATGAGCGTGGACAACGCCGCGAGCAGCACCGGCCGGCGGCCCACCTGGTCGGACACCCTCCCGACGAGCAGCAACGCGGCCAGCACGCCGAACGCGTAGGTGGCGAAGATCAGGGTCAGGGTGAGCGGCGAGAACCCCCACAGCACTGCGTAGGAGTGGTACAGCGGCGACGGGACAACCGACGCGAACAGGCACAGACCGATCACTGCGGCCGAGAGCGCGTAGGCAACCGGATGCGGCAACGTCCGGCGGGCGACGAAGCGCCCGAGCTCGGACGGGCGGGCCAGCAGCGACTGCTCGGTCATCATCTTCCCTCGTGGTTCGGTGAACGAACTTCGATCAACGACCCTAAAGTTCGTTCACCGAACTCGCAACTGACATACTGGTGACATGGCTCTCCCGCGCGAGTACCTCGACCAGGAATGCGGCCTCGCCCGATCGCTGGAGATCGTGGGCGAGCGCTGGACACTGCTGATCATCCGCGACGCGTTCTACGGCGTCAGCCGGTTCAGTGACTTTCGCGACCACCTCGGCGTGCCGCGCGCCGTGCTGACCGAGCGGCTGAACTTCCTCATAGACGAGGGCGTCCTGGAACGCACCGCCGGGGCCAGCGGCCGGGACGAGTACGCCCTGACCGACAAGGGCAAGCGGCTGTGGCCGGCCATGTGGGCGCTGCTGTCCTGGGGCAACGACTTCTACATGCCCAAGGGGCGGAAGCGGCGGTTCACGCACAACGGTTGCGGCGGCACGCTCAGCGCTGACGGCAGCTGCGACTCGTGCGGCGCCGCGCCCAGTCCGGACGAACTGTCCATCCACCCTCAGACCGGCAAGCACCGCACCGCGAAGGTCGATCCGGTCAGCGTCGCCCTGCGCAGCGCCCACCCGCTGCTGACCCCCATCGGCACGGGCTGACCGAGCGGCCGCTGCCGATAGGTGTCCCCCACGGCGACCCGCCGGAAAGTCTCGCTGGCTGCCAGTTAGCTCTATACCAGAGGTATTATCGGATGCGTGACCCAGCTTGATCCTGAGGCGGACGAGGCGACCCTGTCCGAAGCGCTCTTCGCCGCCATCGGTGTGCTGCGCCGGGAGGCCCGACGAGCCGCCGGCGGGCGACCCTGGCCGCTCGAGTCCCTGGGCGGGTCCCAGCTCGAGCTGCTGCGCCTGATCCGCCGCCAGCCCGGGGTGTCCGTCGCCGAGGCGGCCACCGAGCTGGGGCTGGCCGCCAACTCCGTCTCCACCCTGGTCGGCCAGCTCAACGAGGCCGGCCTGATCCGCCGCTCGCCCGACCCGGCCGATCGGCGGGTCGCCCGGCTCACGCTCACCGGCACCGCCCGGCGGCACACCGAGGCGTGGCGCGATCGCCGCAGTGCGGTCGCCGAGTCGGCCATCGCGCAGCTGAGCGCCGCCGACCGGGCCCGGCTGACCGACGCATTGCCGGTGCTCGGCCGGATCACCGACGCGCTGCGGGTCGCGGCGAAACCGCCGAAGGAGTAGCCGCAGTGAGTGCCGCCACGGTCACCGCTCCGGCCGTCGCGATCGCCGGCGTCAGCCATCGCTTCGGCGACCACCGGGCCGTCGACCATCTGAACCTGACCGTGCAGCCCGGCGAGACGCTCGGACTGCTCGGGCCGAACGGCGCCGGCAAGACCACCACGATCCGGTTGCTCAACACGTTGCTGCCCTTGCAGGAAGGCAGCATCCACGTCTTCGGACTCGACGTGCGCCGCCAGGCCATGGCCGTGCGCCGGCTGCTCGGCTACGTCCCGCAGCAGCTCTCCGTCGAAGGCACGCTGTCCGGCCGCGAGAACGTGGCCTGGTTCGCCCGGCTGTTCGACGTCCCGCGGCGGGAACGGGCGAGCCGGGTGGCCGAGGTGCTCGAGATGGTCGACCTGACCGACTCGGCCGACCGGCTGGCCGCGACCTTCTCCGGCGGCATGGTGCGCCGGCTCGAACTGGCCCAGGCCCTGGTGAACCGGCCGGCCCTGCTCGTGCTCGACGAGCCGACCGTCGGCCTCGACCCGGTGGCCCGCGACAGCGTCTGGGAACGCGTGCACCGGATGCAGTCCGACCACGGCATGACGGTCCTGCTCACCACGCACTACATGGAGGAGGCCGACACCCTGTGCGACCACGTGGCGCTGATGCACCACGGCCGGTTGCGCGCGCTCGGCCGGCCCGCGGCGCTCAAGGCCGAGCTCGGCCCTGGCGCCACCCTCGAGGACGTGTTCCGCCGCCACACCGGTAAGCGGCTCGACGAGGACGGAGACGAGAAGGGAGGCCTGCGCAATGTCCGCAACACCCGCCGCACCGCCCGCCGAATGGGTTGAGCCCGCGACCGATCGCGATCCCCGGTTCCTGGCCCGCCAGCTCGCGTCGCGGATCGGCACGTTCTGCCTGGTCGAGTTGCAGAAGCTCCGCCACGACCGCAGCGAGCTGTTCACCCGCATGATCCAGCCGGTGCTGTGGTTGGTGATCTTCGGCGAGACGTTCAACCGGATCCGCGCCATCCCGACCGGTTCGGTGCCCTACCTCGACTACCTCGCGCCCGGCATCATCGCCCAGTCGGCGCTGTTCGTCTCGATCTTCTACGGGATCCAGATCATCTGGGAACGCGACGCCGGCGTACTGACGAAGCTGCTCGTGACACCCACCCCGCGGGCCGCGCTGGTCGCCGGCAAGGCGTTCGCCGCCGGGATCCGTTCGCTGGCCCAGGCGCTCGCCGTGATCATCGTCGCCGCGCTGCTCGGCGTCGGCCTCACCGCCAACCCGCTGAAGCTGCTGGGCACGGCCGCACTCGTCGTGCTCGGTGCGGCGTTCTTCGCCTGCCTGTCGGTCACCATCGCCGGGCTGGTGCTCAAACGCGAGCGGCTGATGGGCATCGGCCAGGCGATCACCATGCCACTGTTCTTCGCGTCCAACGCCCTGTACCCGGTCAACGTGATGCCGACGTGGCTGCGCATCGTGAGCCACGCCAACCCGCTGACCTACGAGGTCGCCGGACTGCGCGGGCTGCTCATCCATCAGCCGACCAACCTGTGGCTCGACTTCGGTGTGCTGCTCGGCACGGCGATCGCCGGGATCTGCGGGGCCGCCTCGCTGCTCGGCCGGCTCGCCCGCTGATCAGCCGCACCCGGCGTCCGGCTTGAGGGCGAAGTCGACCTCGGTGGTCTGCCCGGGCCGGACGCGTGACGTGCGCGCCTGCGGCTGCCACCCGTCGAGCGCCGCAATGAGCGTCATCGGGTTCAGCCGCGAGTCCAGCCAGTACGCGTAGTGCCCGGATGCGTCGGTCAGCAGGCTGATCCCCCCGGCGAACGAGTCGATCTGGACGGTGACTCCGGCCAGCGGTGTCGGGGCGCCGGCGCAGGACAGGCCGGTGACGATGCCGCTGATCTTGCCCCACTTCTTCGGCGCGGTGACGTTCATGGTCAGCCCGATGTCGGGCACCCGGTACGGGGTGTCCTCGCCGATCGTCAGCGTGCCGGACTCGGTGCCGGGCTGGGTGACGTCGACGGCGTCGGCGGCGAAGGTGACCGTGACGGTGGTCGACGCCCCGGGCGCCAGCACCGTGCTGGCCGGGTCCTCGCTGACCCACGGCAGGTCGCCGGCCCCGCCGCACTGGTCCAGGCCGGGCAGCAGTTCGCCGTGCTGCACCGGGGTGAAGTAGCCGTCGGTGCCGCCGATCTTGTAGAAACCGCAGGCGCTGCCGCCGCGGTAGGTGCTGTAGCCGGAGTTGGGCAGCGGGGTCCACGCGTTGGTCGTCGGGTCGTAGCCGAAGCCCTCGTTGGTCAGCACGTGGCTGTTCTGGGTGATGCCGCCGGACACGACGAACTGGTCGCCCACCGCGGCGTAGCCCGCGCCCCACAGGTCGATCGGCAGATCGGCCACCTGCGTCCACTTGTTCGTCGCCGGGTCGTAGGCGTAGGTCAACTGGTACGACGAGGTACCGCCGATGCCGCCGGTGCAGTACAGCTTGCCGGCGACGCCGCCGCACGACTCCCAGCCGACCGGGCGTGGGTAGGGCGCGATGGTGGTCCACGTGTCGGTGGACGGGTCGTACGCGAACGCGTCGGTCTCGCCGCAGATGTCGGTGCAGCCGCCGACGACGTACATCCTGCCGTCGACGACGCCGACCCCGGAGCCGGCGTAAGCGGCCGGCACGGCCCGCCCGCTGGTCCAGGTGTCGGTCGCCGGGTCGTACACGTCGGTCTGCGGGATCGTGCCGCCGGTGAGGTCCCATCCGCCGGTGACGATCAGCTGGCCGTCGATGTAGGCGACGGCCGGCTTCTGCCGGACGCGGGGCATCGACGCGATGGCCGACCAGGTCTGGCTGCCCGGGTCGTACCTGTACGCGTTGGCGACGGGGTTGCCCGAGCTGACGATGCCGCCGACGGAGTAGATCACGCCGTCGCCGGCGGCCGCCGAGTTGTCCATGATCGGGATCGGGTAATTGGCGACCGGTTGCCACTGCGCGGCCGCCTGCGGGACCGTGGTCGGCGCGCGCGCCGCCCCGGCACGCAGAGGGCTGTACGTACCGGCGACGTTCTGCACGGCCGCGCCCGGGGTGGCGGCCAGTTGCCGGAATCCCCCGTCGTGCTCGGCGAAACTGATCGACGCCGGGGCGCTGCCGGTGTTCTTGGCGGTGAACTGCTCGGACTTCGAGGTACCGAGCACCTCGGTGCTGGTCAGGCTCGTCGCGCTGATCGTCAGCCGGCCGGCGGCCAGAGCGAGGTCGGCGCGAGCGGTGTAGTTGGCCGGGACGGCCACCGTGGCGGTGCGCGCCTGATAGAAACGCCCGTCCGTCGCGGTGATCGACTGGTTGCCGGTCGGCGTGAACAGCCAGTACCGGCCGTCGGCCTGCGACGTACCGCGGCTGGACCCGGCGGCGACGTCCGCCCCGGACAGCGCGTCGCCGGTGTTCTGATCCGTCACCGTGCCGACAATCAGGCCGCCGGGCTGAGCCGCGCAGGTGCGGGTGCCGACGAAGACGTCGTCGACGGCCCACCAGTAGTCCCACTGACCCGTGTAGTGGAACCGGGCCCGCACGTCGGAGTGGCCGGCCGCCTGCGGGATGTCGACCAGCACCACCTTGGGCCCGCGCAGGTTCTCGCCCTCGTGCCAGACGTTCTGCCAGGTCGTCCCGCCGTCGAGGGAGATGTCGACGTCGGCGGTGGCGCTGTCGCCCAGGTTGTTCAGGTCGGTGTCGAAGCCGAGGGTCGGCGCGCTGACACTCGACAGGTCGACGGCCGGCGAGACGAGTTCGGTGTCCTTGACCTTCTCGATGCCGGCGTGGTCGCCGTCCATGACCGCGAAGTTGCCGGAGCCGCCGGTGTGGTTGCCGCGATGGCCCGGGTCGTCGAACGCCCAGACGCCGCCCGAGCCGTTGTCGTCGCGGACCGTCCAGCCCGCGGGCGCCGTGCTCGCGGCGAACGGCTCGAACAGCCCGCCGTACTCGTACGCGTAGCCGGGAGCGGTGCAGGTCGCTGCGTCGACCGGCAGCGCCACATCGGCGGATGTGTCGCCGTCGCCGACCGCCACGTCGACCGCGCGTCCCTCGTAGCCGGCGTACACCGGGGTGACGTCGAGCGTCTCGGCGACGCCCTGCGGCACGTCGATGCCGTAGTGACCGGTGACGGGATCGGTGTAGACGATGCCGCCGGGCATGCCCCGCACGGTGAGCTTCGCGTAGAGCGGCCAGTGGTGGGCCGTCGCGTCGGTAACCGTGCCGGAAAGGGTGACCGACGGAAGCGCGGCGAGCGTGAAGTCCTGCGTGGTGGTCGCCTGCGCGGTGACCGAAACATCCGATGCGGTAACGGGATTGTGCCCGAACGACGAGGCCACGACAGGGTGCTGGCCCACCGTCAGCGGCAGGTCGTAGTGGCCGTCGGCGTCGGTGACCGCGGTCGTCCCGTCCGCGCTGACCGAAGCGCCGGCGAGTGGCTGGCCGGACGCGGAATCGGTGACCGTGCCGGCGACGTCACCACGCCGGTCGGGCGCCTCGAACGCGACCACGCCGCGGGGCGAGCCGAGCCCGGTCGGCGCGTCGTAGCCCGGTCCGGCGGTGCACATGTAACTGCCGTCGCAGAAACCGGTGCTGCCCGAGGTCACGTCGAACAGCGCCGACGGGGCCGCATACGGGTACGACTTCGCCGTTCCGGTGGGCGCACCGGCCAGGGCGGAGACGGCGCCGACGATGGCCGCAGCGCCGCCGGTGCCACCCATGACGGCCCAGCCTCCCGACTGGTAGCTGTTGTAGGCGGCCACGCCGGTGGCCGGGTCCGCGTCGGCCGAGACGTCGGCGGCGGTCGTCTTGGCGCAGCCGGTGTCGTGCTGGAACGCCGGCTTGGCCTCATAGGCCGAGCAGCCACTGCCCGACTGGGCCCACGCCGTCTCGGTCCAGCCGCGCGCCGTGTTCGGGTCGCGGCTGAGCGACGTGCCGCCGACAGATGTCACGTACGGCGATACTCCGGGGTACGGCGTGCCGGTGCCGTTGCTGTAGCCGAAGTCGCCGGCCGGCGCGACGATGGCGACGCCGGGGTGGTCGAAGTACGACTCGTCGAGCGTGGTCTCGTCCGGCTCCTCGTAGCTGGTTCCGCCCAGCACGACAGTGCTCGCACCTGCGCCGACCGCGGTGTTGACCGCCGCGCCCACGTGCTCGATCAGGGTGTCGTCGGCCTCGACGAGGCGCAGCTGGCACGTGGGACAGATGGCGCTGACGACGTCGAGGTCCATCGCGACCTGGCCGGCCCAGTAGCTGTTGGTCTCCGGGTAGGTCGTGCCGCCGCGCTGATCGAGCTTGGCGAAGCAGCCGTTGGCGGTGGTGCACGCGGGCAACCCGAACTGCTGCCGGTACACGCCCAGGTCGGCCTCGGCGCTCGGGTCGTCGAACGCCGTCACGACCGCGACCGTGGCCGTGGTGGTCGCGGTCGGCAGCTGATAGGCCGCGCGCAGGTCGGCCGGCCCGTAGCCGGTCGGCGCCTGCTGCGGGGTGACGCCGAGGTGACCCGGAATGTCGGTGCGCACGGCCGCCGAGCAGGCCGCCTGTCCGGTTCGCGCCGGCGCCGGGCAGAGCGCCCGGACCTGGGCCGAGGTGGCCGCCGGTCCGGCCGGGGCGGCCGGTGGCCGGGCTCCCGCCGGCCTGGCGACGATCAGCGTGGCGATCACGGCGAGCAGGCCGCACACCAGGGCGAGGACTCGGGACATCGGCAACTCCGGGGCAGGCTCGGGTACATCGGCAGCGTCGAGCCCCGCACGGCCCAAGATCGGTACGCCAACAGCAACCTAACGGGAATGAGCGACCCGGAGAAGGCCGCGAGCTGTCCGGAACCCGCCACTATCCGACATCAGCCACTCTGCGCCGATCGGGCCGTCGCAGAGCCCCCTCGGCTCGGTGATCAACAGCGAATTCTGGTCGCCCCAGCGACCACTTCTCGCTGTTGATCACCGGAAGAGAGGAGCGGGTCAGAGCTTGGGCGCGATTGCCGTGGCGATCTGCAGCGCGTTGTAGGAGACGTTGGTCTGCTGGGTGTGCACGACCACCATGACGTTGCCCTTGGCGAACACGCAGGCCCAGTCCTGGTCGCCGTCGTCACCGAAGAACTGCGTCTGGTACACGATCGCGTCGACGCCGGGGATGATGTGCGGCCGGCCGCTGTAGTTCTGGCCGGCCTGCCCGGTCCGGACCATCGCGTTGTAGGCGTCCCGGGCAGTCGGGAACGTCTGCGGCTGGATGTCGGCGATCGCCTCGAACGGCGGAGCGTAGAAGTAGAACCGGCAACCCACCGGCTTCAACCCGGTCAGCACGGTGGTGCGGTAGACGTGGTCGCCCTCCATGTCGGCGACGTTGACGTCCGGGTTCTCGTCCGGCGTGGACGCGACGTAAGGGCAGGCCTTCTCGACCTCGCCGGCCGCGGGGTCGCTGTTCGGCGACAGCGGCGTCACCGACCGGGCCGGCGGCGGGGTGAACGCACTGGACTTCGCGGGCGTCGGCCGGGGTCGGGTAATCGTGGTGATGATCGTCGACGTGCTGGGCGTCGGCTCCTCACCGCCTCCGGACGTGCACGCGCCGACGAGCGTCGCGGCCAGCATTACCGGGACGAGCACAGACATCCGACGCACGGCGTGCGAGCCTACCGATGGCGGGTGGGAGCCTCATCCGGAGGACTTGACCTTGCCGTCGCGACGGCTTCTGGCGTGACAACGGATTCGCCGGCTCGTCACATCACGGCGAGCCCCGGTGTCTTCGGTAGTAGAGCACCTACCGATACGAAAGGACACCGCTATGCGCGTCTTCGTGGCCGGTGCGAGCGGGGCCATCGGCACCCGGCTCGTCCGCCAGTTGATCGACCAGGGGCACGAGGTCGTCGGCACCTACCACCGTCCGGAGCACGCCGAGCGGGTACACGCCCTACGCGCCCAGGCCGTCCGGCTCGACCTGCTCGATGCCGCCGCCGTTCGCAAGGCCGTCCGGGAGGCCGGGCCCGACGCCATCGTCCACCAGGCGACCGCGCTGGACGGCGCCGGCTTCTCCCGCAGCCTCGACC
The DNA here is from genome assembly GCA_036558905.1 of Jatrophihabitantaceae bacterium. Taxonomy (GTDB): domain Bacteria; phylum Actinomycetota; class Actinomycetes; order Mycobacteriales; family Jatrophihabitantaceae; genus DASXRA01. Next base: position 40,125 of record DATBER010000144.1, read on the forward strand.
GCAGCTTCGCCCCGACGAACCGACTGCGCCGACAGGGCACCGACGCGTTGCTGGCCGCCGCCGACGACGCCGGCGTGTCCCGGTTCGTCGCGCAGAGCTTCGCCAGCTTCCGGTATGCGCGCACCGGTGGGTGGGTCAAGACCGAGTCGGATCCGCTCGACGCCGACCCGCCGGCCGGCGCCCAGGAGACCAACGCCGCGATGCGCTACCTCGACGAGGCGGTCGTCAAGGCCGGGGGCATCGCCCTGCGCTACGGCGGCTTCTACGGCGCCGACAACGACGGGATGGTCAAGCCGGTGCGCAAGCGGCAGTTCCCCGTCGTCGGCAACGGCGCCGGCGTGTCCTCGTTCATCCACCTCGACGACGCCGCCGCGGCGACCGTGCTGGCGCTCGAACACGGCGAGGCCGGCATCTACAACATCGTCGACGACGACCCGGCGCCGATGCGCGACTGGCTGCCGGCGCTGGCCGAGGTGCTGGGCGCCAAGGCCCCGCGCCGCGCCCCGCGCTGGCTGGCCCGGCTGATCGCCGGTGAGGGCGCGGTGATCATGGGGACCCAGGCCCGCGGCGCGTCCAACGCCAAGGCCAGGCGTGAACTGGGTTGGTCGCTGCGTTACCCGAGCTGGCGTCAGGGCTTCCGGGCCACCTACGGCAACCTGGCCGCCATCCGGTAACCGGTCGCCGCGTCCGATCAGATGTCGACGGTCAGCCGGACCGTCACCGTGTCGCCCAGTTCGAGCTGCTCGGCCGCCCGCACCCGGGTCTTCACCGGCACGACGTAGCTGCCGTCCTTGGGGAACAGCGACGTCGTCCAGTCGGTCGTGCCGATGCGGACGCGGACCGGGATCATGCCCCAGCCGTAGGTCACCGACGCGGCCGCGGCCTCGATCGCCGCGCACTCGGTGTCGGGCACCGTGACGAAGTGCCACGGTGCCGGTCCCTTCCAGAACCAGATCTCACCGCTGAACTGCAGGTCCACGCGGCCAACGATAGGGCTATCTCGTCCGCCCTCGGCGGCTCGCCTTGATGCTCGCGATGATCCAGTCCAGGCCGACCTCGAAGTTGTCCGGCGCGGTGGCGTAGCCCTCCTGCAGCAACGGGGCGATGTGCGGATAGCTGCCGCTGGCGGCCAGGTCGGTCAGGTAGGCGCCCACCTCGCGGCGCCACCGCCGGGCCTGCGTTGCGTCGGCCGGCACCGCGCGGCGTTGAGCCGCCTCGCGGTTCACGTAGCCGGTGACGTAGTCGTTGACGGCGGTCACGATGCTCCACGCCTGCCCGGGCGGTAGCCGCAGCGGGTCCAGCGCGGCGACCCACTCGTCCAGCAGCCGCATCACGTTCGGGCCGAGCTGCAGGCGCCGGCTCAGCAGCTCGATGCTCCAGGGGTGGGCCAGGCCGACCGCGCGAACCCGGTGCGCGATGGCGCGCAGGGCCGGCTCCCAAGCCGTGGGCCGGTCGGCGCCGAGCAGCGACCGGGCGGCCAGCTCGTCGAACATGAGGTCGAGCAGGTCGTCCTTGGCCGGCACGTGGCTGTAGAGGCTCATGGGACGGGCGTCGAGGGCGGCCGCCACCCGCCGAATCGACACCGCATCCAGCCCGTCGCGGTCGGCCAGCTCGATGGCGCTGCGCACGATCAGCTCGCGGGACAGGGCCCGCCGGCTCGTCCGCGCGTCCGGGCGGGCCCACACCGGTGCACGGGCGGATCGGTCGGTCACGGGGCTGATCGTACGGCCTATCTACCTGTCGATACGCTGTATCGGTTCAGGTACGACGTACGAGAGGCGGGGCGATGACGGACTCCCAGAATCTGCCGGGCTTCGGCAGTGAGCCGGTCTGGATCGTCATCATCAAGGTCGTCGCGGTGTTCGCCTTCCTGATGGTGATGGTGCTGTTCTCGATCGTGTTCGAGCGCAAGGTCGTGGGCCGGATGCAGAACCGGATCGGCCCCAACCGGGTGGGCCCCTGGGGAACCCTTCAGTCGCTGGCGGATGCCCTCAAGCTGGCGCTGAAGGAAGAGATCATTCCGTTGTTGGCGGATAAGCCGGTGTATTTCTTGGCGCCGGTGCTCTCGGCGGTGCCGGCGTTCTTGGCGTTCTCGGTGATCCCGTTCGGCCCGCAGGTGTCGATGTTCGGCCACCAGACCGCCCTG
>DATBER010000145.1:0-8601 GCA_036558905.1 Jatrophihabitantaceae bacterium
GACCGCACCATTCACCGCCTCACGCGGTCAGCGCGCCGCCTGTCGCGGTACTTACCGCAGCCCGCCGTACTTGCCGCCTCACGCGGTCAGCGCGCCGCCTGTCGCGGTACTTCCCGCAGCCCGCGCGACCCGCGCACCGCAGCCCGCGCGCCCCGCGCCCCGCGCACCGCGCACCGCGCGACCCGCGCACCGCAGCCCGCGCGCCCCGCGCACCGCGCGACCCGCGCACCGCAGCCCCCGCGCCCCGCGCCCCGTGCCCCGCGGCGCCGCGCACCGCGCCTCGTGCAGCCCGACCTCACTCCTCGAGCGTCGTCCTGATCCAGTCCTCGACGCCGGCGACGTGCACGGTGGCCCAGGTGCGGGCTAAGTCGGGGTCGCGGGCCCGGATGGCGTCGAAGATCGCCCGGTGCTCGGCCAGCGTGCGGGCCAGCGCGCCTTCCTGGGTGATGCCGCGCCAGACCCGGGCTCGCTGGGTCGGCCCGGACAGGCTCTCGATCAGCGAGGCCAGCACGCTGTTGCCCGAGGCCGCGGCGATGGCCCGGTGGAACTCGAGGTCGTTCTTGACCAGGTCCTCGACGGGGCTGTCCACAGTGGACCGGCCCAGGATGTCCTCGAGGTCGGCCAGCGCCGCCTCGCCGATCAGCGTCGCGGCCCGGGCGCTGGCTGCCGGTTCGAGGATGCGCCGCACCTCGAGCAGTTCCAGCACGGATGCGTCGTGGTGGAACTCCACGATGAAGCTCAGCGCGTCGAGCAGCGTGTCGGCCGCCAGACTGGACACGTAGGTGCCGTCGCCCTGGCGCACGTCCAAGATGCGGACCAGGGCCAGGGCGCGCACCGCCTCACGCAGCGAGCTGCGGGACAGGCCCAGGCTCGTTGCCAGGTCGGCCTCACGCGGCAGCCGGTCGCCCGGGCGCAGCCGTCCGGAGACGATCATCTCCTTGAGTTTCTCGATCGCCTCGTCGGTGACCGCCACAGCGCGCCCTCCAGTCATCTGACGTCTAGACCCGAAAATGTACGCGGCCGACCGGGGATCCGCGAGCACCGGGGGACGCAACGAATCGGAAGCGTGGTCTTTACACGCCGGTCGCCAGCAGCTATAACTGCTCAAACATCGGATGTTTTATCGGGCATGGTGACCGGATCATGCCCTACCGCCAGGCGTTCGAGTCTGGACCTCCGAGCGACGGGAGCAAGCTGATGGACAAGCGCCGCGACGCCTGCTCGGGATCCCCGGCGAGTCGCCTTCCGGCGGAGGTCTGATGGCTGACCGGTTCACTGCCTTCGAGGTGGCCGACGTCCGCTTCCCAACGTCGCGCGAGCTCGACGGGTCGGACGCGATGAACGTCGACCCCGACTACTCCGCGGCCTACGTCACCGTCGGCACGAGCGCGGGTGACGCGGGGCACGGGTTCGTGTTCACGATCGGGCGGGGCACCGAGGTGGCCGTGGCCGCCATCCGGGCCGTCGAACCGCTGGTCGCCGGGCTGGACGTCGAGGCGACGCTGGCCGACCTGGGCGGTTTCTGGAAGCGGCTCGTGCACGAGAGCCAGCTGCGCTGGCTGGGCCCGGAGAAGGGCGTCATGCACATGGCGATCGGCGCCGTGGTGAACGCCGTCTGGGATCTGCGGGCCAAGCGCGAGGGCAAGCCGCTGTGGCAGCTGCTCGCCGACCTGTCCCCCCGCGAGATCGTCGAGCTGATCGACTTCCGCTACCTGACCGACGCCCTGACCCCCGACGAGGCGCTGCAGATCCTGGCCGACGCCGAGCCCGGCAAGGCGGTCCGGCAGGCCGAGCTGGTCCGGAACGGCTACCCGGCCTACACGACCTCAGCGGGCTGGCTGGGCTACTCGGACGCCAAGGTCGCCCGCCTGGCGCGCGAGGCCCTGGCCGACGGGTTCACCCACCTCAAGCTCAAGGTGGGCGCCGACATCGAAGACGACGCCCGCCGCTGCGCCATGGTGCGCGACCTGGTCGGCCCCGAGGTGCTGATCTCCGTCGACGCCAACCAGAGGTGGGACGTCGCCGAGGCGATCGCCAACGTCAACCGGCTGGCGTCCACCGGGCTGTACTGGGTCGAGGAGCCGACCAGCCCCGACGACGTGCTCGGCCACGGCGAGATCGCCAAGGCGGTCGCCCCGGTGCGGGTGGCCACCGGCGAGCACGTCGCCAACCGGGTGATCTTCAAGCAGCTGCTGGCGAGCCAGGCCCTCCAGGTGTGCCAGATCGACGCCTGCCGCGTCGCCGGCGTGAACGAGAACCTCGCCATCTTGCTGCTCGCGGCCAAGTACGGCGTGCCGGTCTGCCCGCACGCCGGCGGGGTCGGCCTGTGCGAGGTGGTGCAGCACCTGTCGATGTTCGACTACGTCGCCGTCACGGGCACCACCGACGGCCGCTGGATCGAGTACGTCGACCACCTGCACGAGCACTTCGTCGACCCGGTCCGGGTGGAGCGCGGCCGCTACCTCGCCCCGCGACAGCCCGGCTCGAGCGCCGAGATGCGTCGCGAGTCGGTACAGCAGTTCGGTTATCCGTACGGGCCGGTATGGAGCGTCGGCCCGGTGATCCTGCAGAGCCAAGTCCAACCGAGGCCGGTGGCCGGCCACGACCTGGAGGAGCGATCGTGAGAGTGAACAGGGCACTGCGCGTGGCAGCGGCCGCCTCGGTGGCTGCGCTGCTCGCGACCGCGTGCAGCTCGACGAGCAGCAACAGTGGAAGCGGTAGCGGTGACTCGCATCCGCTGGTCGGCGTCGACTACCCGCGCTCGGACTCCGACTTCTGGAACGCCTACATCAAGTACGTGCCGCAGATGGCCGGCCAGCTCGGGCTGAAACTGAAGACGACCAACTCGCAGAACGACATCAGCAAGCTGGCCGACAACGTGCAGACGCTCGTCGCGCAGAGCGTCAAGGGCGTGGTGATCGCGCCGCAGGACACCGCCGCGGTGATACCCACGCTGGCCCTGCTGGACGGCAAGCACATCCCGGTGGTGTCGGTGGATACCCGCCCGGACAGCGGCAAGGTCTACATGGTGGTCCGGGCCGACAACAAGGCCTACGGCACCAAGGCCTGCAAGTACATCGGCGACACGCTGCAGGGCAAGGGCAACGTCGTGATGTTCGAGGGCGACCTCGCCTCGATCAACGGCCGCGACCGCACCGACGCGTTCAACGCCTGCATGAAGCAGAACTACCCGAACATGAAGGTGTTCGGCGAGCCGACCAAGTGGGACCCACCGACCGCCATCCAGAAGCTGAACGCGGTGCTCGCCGGCAACAAGATCGACGCCATCTACATGCAGGCCAGCATCTACCTGCCGGCCACGATCCAGGCGCTGCAGCAGAAGGGCCTGATCAAGCCGCGCGGCCAGGCCGGGCACATCGTCATCGTGTCCAACGACGGCGTTCCGGCCGAGTACAAGGCGATCAAGGACGGCACGATGGACGCCACCGTGTCCCAGCCGGCCGACCTCTACGCCAAGTACGCGCTGCAGTACGTGCAGGAGGCCATCGCCGGCAAGAAGCAGCAGCCCGGCTCGGACGGGCACGGCGGGCAGATCATCCAGGTCGGCACGAGCGGAAACGACATGCTCGAGGACCAGATCCCGGCCCCGCTGGTGACCGTGGACGGCAAGTACCCCAGCTCGATGAGCGTGGACGACCAGTCCCTCTGGGGCAACCAGATCAGCTGATGGACAAGCCCACTCAGCCGGTCGCCGACGTCGTCGGGGTGAGCAAGCGGTTCGGCGCCACGCTCGCCCTCGACGACGTGCAGCTGGCCGTCGCGCCCGGCGAGGTGCACGCACTCGTCGGGCGCAACGGCGCGGGCAAGTCCACGCTGGTCACGATCCTGACCGGACTGGCCGCCCCGGACTCCGGCACGGTGCACTTCGGCGGCGCTCCGGCGCCCCCGCTCGGCGATCGGCTGGCCTGGCGGCAGGTCGTGGCCTGCGTGTACCAGAAGCTGACGATCATCCCCGGCCTGTCGGTGGCCGAGAACTTGTTCCTGAACCGGCAGGCGCCGGCCGGCAAGATCATCGGCTGGTCGGCGCTGCGCCGGCAGGCCCGCGATCTGCTCGACGCGTGGGCGCTCGACGTCGACCCGCGCGTGCCGGCCGGCGAGCTCAACGTCGAGCAGCGGCAACTGCTCGAGATCGCCCGGGCGCTGTCCTTCGGCGCGCGGTTCATCATCCTGGACGAACCTACAGCCAGGCTGGATGCCGGCGGCATCGCCCGGCTGTTCGAGCGCATCCGCGCGCTGCAGAACCAGGGCGTCACGTTCCTGTTCATCAGCCACCACCTGCAGGAGATCTTCGAGCTGTGCCAGCGGGTGACCGTGTTCCGCGACGCCCGCCACATCGTCACCGCGCCGATCGACGACATCAGCCACACCGCGCTCGTCGAGGCGATGACGGGTGAACCGGTCAGCGAGATGTCCGACCCGCGCCCGCCCCGACCCGACGCGGCAAGCCCGGTGCTCGAGGTGAACGGGCTGACCGCCGGCGAGCAGTGCCACGACGTGTCGTTCGAGGTCGGGGCCGGCGAGATCGTCGGACTGGCCGGGGCCGGCGCCAGCGGCAAGTTCGCCGTCGCCGACTCGATCGCCGGCTTCGTCAGGCCGGACGACGGCACGATCCGGGTCGACGGCCGGCCACTGCGTCCGGGCAGCGTGCCCCGGGCGCTGCACGCCGGCGTCGGTGTCGTTCCTCGCGACCGGCACCGCGAGGGGTTCGTCGGCGGGCTGTCCATCGCCGAGAACACCACCATGACGGTGCCGCACCGCCTGGGGCGGCACGGATTCGCCAGCCCCCGACAGCGCACCGCCCTGGGCCGCGCGGCCATCCGCACGCTCGACATCGTGCCGACCCGGCCCGAGGCGGCGGTGGCCGACCTGTCCGGCGGCAACCAGCAGAAGGTCGTGATGGCGCGCGCCCTGGCCGACCAGCCGCACGTGCTGGTGCTGATGGCGCCGACCCTGGGCGTTGACGTCAAGTCCAAGCAGGCCGTGATGGACCAGGCGGTGGTGGCCGCCCGGGGCGGGGCGGGCGTCTTGCTCGTCACCGACGACCTGGACGACCTGCGCTACTGCCACCGCGTCCTCGTGATGTTCCGCGGCGAGATCGTCGCCACCATGACCGGAACCTGGGACGACCGCGAGGTCGTCGCCGCCATGGAAGGGGTCGACCTCAGCCATGACTGACACCCTCACCGCCGCCAAGAAGGCGCTCGGCGGCGCCGAAACGGGGTTCTCGCTGCGCATCGCGGCCGCGCGGCTGCGCGACGTCGCACTGATCCCGCCGATCATCATCATTCTGATCATCGGCGCCGTGGTGTCGCCGGCATTCCTGACCCGCAACAACCTGCAGGACGTCCTCGTGTCGATGTCCTGGGTGGCGCTGCTCGTGCTGGCCGAGGGCATCATCCTGCTCACCGGCAAGATGGACCTGTCGCTGGAGTCGACGGTGGGCCTCGCGCCGGGTGTGGCCGCCTGGCTCACCTTGCCCAAGGGCATCAACCACGGCGCGCACCTCGTGCCGTCGGCCTGGGCCGTGCCGATCGCGCTCGCCGTGGGCGTACTCGTCGGCGTGGTCAACGGCGTGCTCGTGGTCTGGCTCGGCCTGAACGCGTTCATCGTCACGCTCGGCATGCTGATCACCCTGCGCGGGCTGCTCACCGGCATCTCGTCCGGGCAGACGTTCTTCGGCATGGGCAAGTCGATGATGTATCTCGGCACGGCCAACTGGCTGGGCATCCCGGCACCGATCTGGGTCTTCGTCATCGCGTACGCGGTCGCGATCTTCGCGCTGCGCTACCTGCGGGCCGGGCGGGCGCTGTACGCCGTCGGGGGCAACGCCGAGGCGGCCCGGGCGGCCGGCATCCGCACCGACCGGATGATCTTCGGCGCCCTCGTGCTCGGCAGCCTGCTGGCCGCGCTGGCCGGCATCATGCTGTCCGGCCACCTCGCCTCGGTGGCGTCCAGCCAGGGCAACGGCGCGATCTTCACGGTGTTCGCCGCGGCGGTCATCGGCGGGGTCAGCCTCAACGGCGGCAAGGGCAGCGTGTTCGGGGCGCTCACCGGCGTCCTGCTGCTGTTCCTCGTCCAGAACGTACTCACCTTCGCCGGGGTCAGCGGGGAGTGGTTCGATTTCCTGGACGGCGCCGTGATCCTGGCCGTCCTGGTGATCACCCGACTGCTGAGCGGAAAGGCAACCGACTGATGCGTCTGGCCCACATCGGAGAACCCGGCTCCGAACGTCCGGTCGTGGCCGGCCCCGACGAGCTCTGGTACGACCTGAGCCCGCTGACGGCCGCGATCGACCCGGTGTTCATGAGCGAGGGCCTCGAGCCGGTCCGGGCCGCGCTGGCCGCCGGGTCGCTCTCGCCGGTCGAGGCGGTCCGGTTCGGTCCGCCGATCCGTCCTGGCAAGATCGTCTGCATCGGGCTGAACTACCGCGACCACGCCGCCGAGACCGGGGCCGCGATCCCGGCCGAACCGATCATCTTTCTCAAGACGCCGGACACGGTGGTCGGCCCGAACGACGAGGTGCTCGTTCCGCGCGGCTCGACCAAGACCGATTGGGAGGTCGAGCTGGCCGTCGTGATCGGCTCGACCGCCCGCTACCTCGACTCGCCGGACCAGGCCCGCGCGTGCATCGTCGGGTTCGCGATCAGCAACGACGTCTCCGAGCGGGAGTTCCAGATCGAGCGCGGCGGCCAGTGGGACAAGGGCAAGAACTGCGAGACGTTCAACCCGCTCGGCCCGTGGATCCGCACCGCCGACGAGGTGCCCGACCCGCAGGCGCTGGGCCTGCGGCTGTGGGTGAACGGCGAGGTCCGCCAGGACAGCAGCACCAAGGAGATGATCTTCGGGGTCGACCACCTGGTCTGGTACCTCAGCCAGTTCATGGTGTTGCGCCCGGGTGACGTGATCAACACCGGAACGCCGGCCGGCGTGGCCATGGGCCGGCCCGGCCAGCCCTACCTGCGGGCGGGCGACGTCGTAGAGCTGGAGATCGACGGCCTGGGCCGTCAGCGGCAGACGTTCGGCCAGGCATGAGCGGGCTGGCGGGGTTGCGCGCACTGGTCACCGGCGGCGCGTCCGGCATCGGCCTGGCCGCCGCCGAGCGGCTGGCCAAGGACGGCGCGTCGGTGGCGGTGCTCGACCGGGCCGACGACGGGCCGTTCACCTACGTCCGGGCCGACGTCACCGACGACGCCGGGGTGCGCGCCGCGGTCGAGCGCGTGGTCGCCGAACTCGGCGGGCTGGACGTCCTGGTCAACAACGCCGGCGTCGGGGCACAGGGCGGCGTTGAGGCGAACGACGACGACGAGTGGCACCGGGTCTTCGACGTCAACGTCGTGGGCCTGGTGCGCGTCACCCGGGCCGCGCTACCGGCGTTGCGCAAGTCCGGGCGGGCGGCGATCGTCAACACCTGCTCCGTGGCCGCCACTGTCAGACTGCCCAACCGGGCGCTGTACTCGGCCACGAAGGGCGCGGTGCTCTCGCTGACCATGGCGATGGCCGCCGACCTGCTGCCCGACGGCATCCGGGTCAACGCGGTCAACCCCGGCACGGTCGACACGCCCTGGATCGGTCGGCTGCTCGACGCGGCCGACGATCCGGCCGCCGAACGCGCCGCGCTCGAGGCCCGGCAACCGCACGGGCGGCTCGTGTCGGCCGACGAGGTGGCCGCGGCCATCGCCTACCTGGTCGGCCCCGACGCCGGCTCGACCACCGGCACCTGGCTGGCCGTCGACGGCGGCATGGATCGGCTGCGGTTGCGGCGATGACCCGGCGGGTGGCCTCGGTGATCCGCCTGCGCCCGGAGCAGGAGCAGACCTACCGCGAACTGCACGCCGCCGTGTGGCCCGGCGTGCTGGCGACGCTTCGGGCGGCGCACATCAGCAACTACTCGATCTTCTTGCGCGATGGGCTGCTCTTCAGCTATCTGGAGTACTCCGGTGACGACTACGCCGCCGACACCGCCCGCATCGCCGCCGACCCCGAGACGCAGCGCTGGTGGCAGCTGACCGATCCGTGCCAGCAACCACTCGACACGGCCGGCGCGGGAGAGTGGTGGGCGCCGGCCGAGGAGGTGTTCCACCTTGATTGAACGGCGGATTGATGCGCATCACCACGTCTGGGACCTGTCGGTGCGCGAGGAACCATGGACAGCCGGGCTGGATACCTTGCAGCGGTCGTTCAGCCTGTCCGATGTTTCACCGGCGCTTACCGCGAACCACTTCGACGCGACAGTCGTGGTCCAGACCGTTACGGTCCCTGACGAGACGACGGAACTGCTCGCGCTGGCCGCGGCGGAACCGATCGTCGCCGGTGTAGTCGGATGGCTCGACCTCACCGCCGGGGATGTTCCCACCCGGCTGGCTGCGCTGGGCGCCCAGCCGGGTGGAGAGTCCCTGGTCGGCATCCGGCACCCGGTCCAGGACGAAGTCGATCTGCGATGGCTGTGCCGTTCGGACGTGCGCCGCGGGCTGGCCGCCGTCGAAGCGGCCGGCCTGGCCTACGACCTGCTCATCCGCCCGCACCAGTTGCCGGCCGCGATCGAGACGGTCGCCGCGCTGCCCGAGCTGCGGTTCGTGCTCG
>DATBER010000146.1:0-39960 GCA_036558905.1 Jatrophihabitantaceae bacterium
CGATGCGAACGCACAGCTGGACGTGCAGACCGAGAACCCCGGCTGGAACTTCGCGGCGGTCAAGGCCGCCGCGCAGAAGCGGTGGAACGACCTGCTCGGTGAGATCCAGATCTCCGGTGGCGACTTCTCGCAGACGCAGGAGTTCTACAGCTTGCTCTACAAGGACTTCATCCAGCCCAACATCAGCAGCGACGTCAACGGCCAGTACATGGGCGCGGACATGCAGGTGCACACGATCAGTGGCCAGCAGAAGGATCAGTACGGGACGTACTCGGGCTGGGACATCTACCACTCGCTGTCGCAGCTGCAAGCGATGCTCGACCCGTCCGAGGCGAGTGACCAGGCACAGTCGCTGGTGAACTACTACGAGCAGGACCACATCCTGCAGCAGTGGGGCTACCTGAACCTGAACAACTACGTGATGGTGGGCGACCCGGCCCAGTCGATCATCGCCGACTACTACGCCTTCGGGGCCAAGGGTTTCGACACCCAGCAGGCGCTGCAGGACATGCTGGCCCAAGCCACCACGGTGAACGACGTCCGCCCGGGTGAGGCCCTGGAACAGCAGTACGGGTACCTGCCCGAGGACGGCACGTACGGGTGCTGCAACCCGCACGGCTACGTGCCGACGATGCTCGAGTACGACTCGGAGGACCTGGCGCTGTCGCACTTCGCCCGCGCCCTGGGCGACTCGAAGAACGCCGACATGCTCGAGGCGCGCGCCAACAACTGGCAGAACGTCTTCAACCTGTCGAACAACCTGCTCAACGGCCGCAACAAGGCCGGCGACTTCGTCCCGGGCGTCACGCCCACATCGTCGACCCGGTTCGTCGAGGGCAGCGCGTACGAGTACCTGTGGAACGTGCCGAACAACTATTCGGCGCTGTTCACGCTGCTCGGCGGCCCGTCGAAGGTCTCGCCGGCGCTGCGGCAGTTCCTGTCCCAGCCCGACGCCGGCGGCATGTTCGGCCTGCTGACCAACGAGTTCGGCTTCGGCGAGCAGTACGCCCTGGACTACGCGGGCGACCCGGCCGGCACCCAGCAGGCGGTCAACAACATCCGCAACAACATGGACCAGCCGGGCCCGAGCGGCCTGCCCGACAACGACGACCTGGGTGCCAACAGCTCGGCGTTCATCTGGGAGATGCTGGGCATGTACCCGGAGAACTCGGGTAGCGACAACCTGGTCTTCAACAGCCCGGGCTTCCCGCATGCGTCGATCTCGCTGCCCAACGGCAAGACGATCACGATCAACGCGCCCGGGGCGTCGCCGAGCACGTTCTACGTCAACAACCTGAAGTTGAACGGCCACCCGTACCAGAAGCTCTACGTGCCGTTCTCGACGCTGTCGCAGGGCGCGACGCTCGACTGGAAGCTGCAGACGACGCCCGCCACGTGGGGCACCTCGCCCAACGCTGCGCCGCCGTCGTACACCCAGGGCCAGCAGTCGATGATCGCAGGCGTCGACCCGGGTTCGCTCGTACTGGCGCCCGGATCCTCGACGACCACCACGCTGCAGGCGGCCAACGTCGTCCGCAACGGGCAGACCGTGTCCTGGACGGCGACTGCCGATTCGGGCCTGACGGTGAGCCCGGCGCAGGGGTCGCTGTCACTGCCCGGGTCGGGGCGGGCCTCGGCGAAGGTCACGGTGGGGGTGGGCGCCGACGCGACCGACGGCCGGCACACGATCACGTTCCACCTGACCACCAAGGGCGGTGAGCAGAAGACGGTGACGCTGGGCATCGCCGTGGCCAAGCCGGGCGAGCTGTGGCCGTACTACACCAACGCGGGCGTCACCGATGACACCAACACCAGCGCCGCGACCTACGACGGCGGCGGCTGGAGTTACTCGGCGCAGGCGCTGGCCGCCGCGGGCGTTACTCCGGGCGGCACCGTCACCGCCGACGGCGTCGACTACACCTGGCCGGACGAGCCGTCAGGCAGCCTGGACAACATCGAGGCGTCCGGCCAGACCATCCCGCTGGCCGCTCCGGCGCACGCGTCCAAGATCGGGCTGCTCGGCAGCGCGACCAACTCGGGCAGCGGCGGAGCCGGCGGCACGGCCACGATCACGTACACCGACGGCTCGACGTCGCAGTTCACCGCGAAGTTCAGCGACTGGACGCTGGGCGCGGGTGGGTTCCCACCGATCGCCGGCAACTTCGACGTGGTGTCGATGCCGTACCGCAACTTCTCGGGCAACCAGCGCGACAACGTGACGACCCACGTGTTCGCCATGGATGCGCCGGTCTCGGTAGCCAAGACGGTCGCCAGCATCACGCTCCCCCAGTCGTCCGGCGGCGACATGCACGTCTTCGCGATCTCGCTGCCCGCGGCGCCCGATCACGCGGTCACGGCCACGCCGGCCTCCCAGAAGGGGGCCGGTAAGGCCGGGTCCGACGCGACGTACCAGGTGCAGCTGACCAACAGCGGCGCCCAGGCCGACTCCTACACGGTGTCGTCGACCAGCACCTGGCCGGCCCAGGTGTTCGGGAGCGACTGCAACACGCCGGTCACGACGACGGCCAGCGTGCCCTCGGGCGGCACCGTCGACCTGTGCGTGCACGTCGCCGTGCCGGCCTCGGCCGCTGACGGCGACAGCAGCCCGACGACGCTCACCGCGACATCCGCCGCCGACTCGTCGGTGAAGGTCGCGACGACGCTGACCAGCATCGCGGTCACCGCCGACACGCTGATCGTCGACGGTGACCTCGGCATGCCCAACGTCGAGAGCTACTACAAGACGGCGCTGACCACCGACGGGAAGGCGTTCAGCTACTGGGACCTGTCGGCCGACGCCACGCTGCCGCCATCGATGCTGACCACCCACAAGAACGTCGTGTGGTTCACCGGCAACGCCTACCCCGGACCGATCACGCCGTACGAGTCCGAGCTGGCGACCTACCTGGACGGCGGCGGCCGGCTGCTGATGTCCGGGCAGGACATCCTCGACCAGGCGGCCGGCACCACGGCGTTCGTCCACGACTACCTGCACATCAACTGGGACGGCAGCGAGCGGCAGAACGACAAGCCGACCGCGGATGTCCACGGCGTGAGCGGCGACGCGATCGGCAACGGGATCGGCGCCGTGCCGCTGGATCACTCGGTGCTGAACGCCAACTTCGAGGACCAGGTGACGCCGATCGCCCCGGCGACGGCCGCCTTCACCGACGACACCGGCGCGGCCGACGCACTCGACGTGGCTGCCGGCTCGTACAAGGTCGTGTTCCTCGCGTTCCCGTTCGAGGCGTACGGCACCGCGGCGGACAAGGCCGATCTGATGCAGCGGGTGCTCACCTACTTCGGCTGATCCGGCTGACCGTGACGGGCCGCGTGATCGTGGCCCGTTACCGCTGCTCTAGCAACTCGATGGCGTTCGGCCGCCGCCGCTTAGGCGCAGTCTCGCCACCCGTCGACGGCGCCCTCAAGGCGCTTGGCAATGCCGTTCAGCGCGCCTTCCGGAAGCCACGGCGGGCAATCGGAATCAACCCCGGCACCGCGTCGGAAAGGTCACTGGCGCTCCCGGGAAATCGCACGTGGCCGCATTCGGTCATTCCATTGCGGGCGGCCGGTAAAGCCTGCAAATCTCAAAACAATTCGACTGATGCGCGCCTAGGAGGCTGCGGTGTCTCTGCTTCGGATGAGTCGACGTCCAACCCTCCGATGGTCGGCTCTGGCGATGACTGTGGTAGCGGCACTGATCGGCTGGTTCGCCGTGGACGTGTCGACGAGTTTTGCGGGCCCACCGCCGCTGCTGGTCGGTTCGTTGACGACCGAGCACATGACCAACCCGCTCGGCATCGACACCAGCCATCCTCAGCTCGGCTGGGTAATCACCTCGGCGTCGCGCGGGATCTCCCAGAGCAAGTACGAGATCCAGGTCGCAAAGGACAACAGCAGCCTGGCCAGCGGCAAGAACCTGGTGTGGGACTCGGGGATGGTGAACTCCGCGCAGTCGTTCGACGTCCCCTACAGCGGTCCGGCCCTCGCGCCGCAAACCCAGTACCTCTGGCACGTCCGGGTGTGGGACAACAACGGGAATGTCTCCCCGTGGAGCCAGCCGGCCGCGTCGTTCGAGACCGCATTCCTTGATCCGGATCAGTTCCAGGGCAGCTGGATCGGGAGTCAGACTCCGTCGACCGGAGCCGAGCTACTGCTGCGCAAGGACTTCGCGCTGAACAGTGGGGCGATCAGCCGGGCGCGCCTCTACGTCGCCGGGCTCAGCTACCCGTACCTGTTCGTCAACGGGCATCCCGTGAGCGATCACGTGCTCGACACCGCGTTCACCACCTACAACAAGACTGTGGACTACAACACCTACGACGCCACGCACCTGTTGCACCCCGGCAGCGACGCGATCGCGGTGAGTCTGGGCAACGGCTTCTACGCCGGCGGAGCGGACGACTATCCGGCCAGTGGCGAGCCCTGGCAACCCGGCCAGCCCACGCTGAAACTCGAGCTCGACGTCTGGTACGCCAACGGCGCCTCGAAGCGAGTAGTGAGCGACGCTTCGTGGAAGGTCTCGACCGGACCCACGACGGCCAACTCGCCGGCGGTCGAGACGTACGACGCGCGCCTGGAGAAGGCGGGGTGGACAGGAGCCGGCTACGACGACAGCGGCTGGGCCGATGCTGGGGTGCTGCCCGGTGCGAACACGGTTCCGTCATACACCGGTACGCCCACCGCTGACTGGATCTGGAACACGACCGGGGCGACCAACACCACCGCTGTGGGGACGGTCTACCTGCGCAAGACGTTCACGGTCGCTGATCCGTCGTCCATCTCCAGCGCGGTACTGCGCGTGAACGCCGACGACGGCCATCAGACCTACGTGAACGGGAAGCTGGTCTCGAGTTCCCCCGGCGTCGAGAACGGGTGGCAGACGTCGCAGGTCAGCGACATCAAGTCGCTGCTCGTTGCGGGCAAGAACGTGATCGCGATCGCGGGCGTCTCGCTCGCGCCCAACGCGAGCAGTGTCATCGCCGTCGCGCAACTCGACACGACGCGGATCGTGACCGACGGGACCTGGAAGGCACTTCCCGGAACACCCGCTTCGCCGCCGGACGGCTGGAACACGACCGGCTTCGACGACTCGTCGTGGCCCGCAGCGATCGCTCAGGGACCGTTCGGCATCGGACCGTGGGGCACCAGCCTCGGCGCCCTGACCGCGCCGGCCGGACTGCTTCGCGCGCAACTGATCCCCCCGATCGAGAAGACCGCGACGATGAATCCGGTCAAGGTCACCAGTGCCGGGTCGAACCTGCCGGTCCCCTCGTACTCCGCGAGTCCTGTCGCGAACTGGATCTGGAACACGACGGGTGCGAGCAACGGCGCACCGCAGGGGAACATCTTCATGCGCAAGACGTTCACGGTCGCGGATCCGTCGTCAGTCTCCAGCGCGGTGCTACGCGTGAACGCCGACGACGGCCATCAGACCTACGTGAACGGCACGCTGGTCTCGAGTGCGCCCGGCACAGTCACGAACGAGTGGCAGACGTCCCAGGTCAGTGACATCAAGTCACTGCTCGTTCCGGGCACGAACGTGATCGCGATCGAGGGCATCGCGCTCGACACGAGCCCGGCAAGTGTCATCGCCGCCGCACAACTCGACACGACGCGGATCGTGACCGACGGGACCTGGAAGGCACTTCCCGGAACACCCGCTTCGCCGCCGGACGGCTGGAACACGGCCGGCTTCGACGACTCGTCGTGGCCCGCGGCGATAGTGCAGGCCGCGTACGGCAGCGGGCCGTGGGGCGCCAACGTCCAGACCCCACCCGGGCCGTCGAAGGTCTACGACTTCGGGCAGATCACCTCCGGGTGGGCGCGCGTCACGCTGCAGGGGGCGGCCGGCACCCAGGTACACATCCAGTACTCCGAGCAGCTCAATCCGGACGGCACGGTCCAGAACGAGGGCGGCGGCAACCAGACCGACACCTACATCCTCAAGGGAGGCGGCCCGGAGACGTTCGAGCCGAAGTACGGCTGGAAGGGCTACCAGTACGTCCAGGTCTCGACCGCACCCGGCACCACTCCTCCGACCATCCGGTCGACCACCGGGGTGGTGGTGCACACCGCGCTGCCGACATCGGGCGACTTCGACAGCTCGAGCAATCTCCTGAACCGCATGCATGTCGCGATGAAGAACACGATCCTCAACAACCAGTACTCCTTCGGCAGCGACACCCCGGTGTACGAGAAGGGCGGCTGGACCAACGACAACGGCGACTACGCCACCTCGGAGATGGCCAACTTCGACGCGGCGGCCTACTACGTCCACATGATGCAGAACTTCGACGACATGCAGGACCCGGCCGGCAATATCGGCTGGCTCGTGCCGGCGTCGCCGGGCAGCGACAACGTCGACCCGCTGTGGGGAGGCTCGTTCCTGCTGATCGAGTACAACATGTTCCAGCAATACGACGACCTCGCCGTGATCAACCGCGACTACGGCAACATGGCGGCCTACGTGGATGACCTGGCCGACCAGATCGCGCCGTCCGGCTACATCTACCAGGGACAGACGTGGGGCGACTGGGTGGTTCCCAGCAACGGCAACCCGCCGTCGAGCGAGATGATCGGCACGATGTTCCTGTACCGGGAGGCCGAAGACCTGGCCGTCATGGCCGGCGCGATCGGCAACTCGGCCGGCCAGAGCAAGTACAGCACCCTTGCGGCGACCATCCGCACGGCCGTCAACAACGAGTTCTACGACTCCGCCAACCATCGCTATCGTGACCCGCTCGGGCTTGTCTCGCACGCGACGGGCGGACCGTCCGGCCCCATCACCTCGACCGCCTACGACCAGACGGCCAACGTGTTCGGCCTGGCGTTCGGCCTCGCTCCGGACAGCGACCGGCAGGCGATCGCGGACGGCCTCTCCGCCAACGTCACCGCGCAGGGCAACCACCTGTCGACCGGCGCCAACGGATCGAAGTACATCCTCCCGATGCTGACCGAGTTCGGGCAGGCTGACCTCGCCTACAAGGTCGCCACCAACCCGACTGCTCCGGGCTGGGGGCAGTGGTTCCAGCAGTGCGGCGCCACCACCATGTGGGAGTCGTGGGAGAACGACTCGTGCACCTCGGCCCGCTCCCGCGACCACGCCTTCATGGGCACCGTGGACGACTGGCTGTTCTCCGGCGTCGCCGGGATCCAGGCCACCTCGCCCGCCTTCCGGACCGTCTCGATCAAGCCGAGCCCGGTTGGCGACCTGAAGTCCGCGTCCGGCTACGAGACGACGCCACTAGGTCGCGTGAGCTCGAACTGGACCCGCTCCGGGACCAGCTTCGCTCTCACGGTCCAGGTTCCGGTCGGCTCGCAGGCGTCGGTGTGCGTCCCGGCCGCCGACGTCCGGTCGGTGACGGAGAGCGGAAACCCGATCGGCCAGGCCGGTGGAGTGACCGTGACCGACATGCAGGGATCGTGCCTGCAGGTACAGGTCGGGTCCGGGACGTACAGCTTCCACTCGACGTTGCCGTAGTTCCGGGGACTGCTGGCGAGGACCGCCGCCCAGGCAAGTGATCTTGTCCGGGCGGCGGTCTGCGTGTGCGCACACTGACAGGTGCCGGGCGCAGAGGAGATGTGCTTGCCGCCACGACCTTCAACCGGCCGAGATCAATTCCTCCGCCTCGGCCGCGGCCGCCGCGGCCATCAGCCCGACGTCCACAACGATCGCCGGGTCGGCGCAGAAGCCCAGGCTCATCCGGTCGCCGAGGGACACCGCCGCTACCCGCAGCGCGTGCCGCTGGCCGATTTCGGCGAGGCCGGACAACGACAGCACCGGCACGCCGAGCACCGATACCGGTCCGCGCGGGCCTGGCACGTTGGAGACGCACAGCGCGAACTGGCGCGGGCTGGCCTGCAGCCGGGTGACGAAGCGGCTCAGTGACGAAACATGGGTCAGCTCGCGCAGCAGCACGTCCTCCCGCTCGGCGTCGCCGTAGTGCTTGCGGCGCTGCGTGGCCGCGTGGATCTCGCGCAGTCGAACGACCGGGTCGGTCTCGTGCAAGGGCAGGTTGAGCGAGAAGAACGAATCCCGGTTGCCGGCCCCGTCGGCTTCGTGATGCAGGCTGACCGGCACCCTGACCCGGACATCGGCCAATCGCCCGTGCTGCGCCTCGACCCAGCGGCGAACCGCGCCGGCAACGATCGACAGCAACGCGTCGTTGACGGTCGCCCCACCGATCCGGTGTGCGGCCCCGTGCAGCTTCGAGATCGACACAGCCGCGAACCCGACCTCGCGCCGGGTGCCGACGTGCCCGTCGAAGGGCGACCGTCCGCCCTCGGAGAACTCCCTCGCCAAGAAGCCGGCAAGCTGCCATCGCCGGCGGGCCTCGTCGTGGACGACCTCGGCCACCACCGGCGCTGGAGGCGTGGCAGCCGCGGCCGGCTCGGTGACTTCGTCCCACAACAGCGCCTTCGCCCACCGGACCGCGGTCGTACCGTCGGCGAGCGCATGGTGCAGGCGCCAGATCACGACGACGCCGCCGTCGGCCAGCGGGGCGACGTCCATTCGCCAGAGCGGACGATCGCGCGGCAGGTGCTGGGCGAACAGGTCGGCGACCAGAGCGGCCAGGCTGTCATCGTCGAGCGGACCCGGAACGTCCGCCGGGCCTACGTGCCGGTCGATGTCGAAGGACTCGTCGACGACCCACATCCGCGCGGCCGCGGAGCCCCCGAGCCGGCAGGTGAGAATCGGGACCTCGTCGATTCGCGACGCCACCCGGTGCCGGAGCGCCGCGACGTCGACCGTCCCCGGCGCCAACCGGACCAACTTGCAGGTGTGGCCGACGATCGTCGGGCATTCCAGATCGAGGATCGCGAGATCCTCGGGTTGCAGGGCCAGCACCTCAGCCACCCTGCGATCGTGGCAGTTCCGACGGTCTCCCGTCTCTAGGCCGTGGAATTCGGCCTGACGACGCAGCCGCCCGCCTGCGAGCGAGGAGCGACAGCCGGTCTCGCTGGGCCGGATGGGTGGAGCTGAGGGGATTTGAACGAGTCGGCAGGTCCGCTGCTGCCAGATCGAGGACCCGTTGTGGTCTGGCTGGTCTGCGGCGGTCTGTCGAGCTCGCGCTAGCCTCGGCGGCGTGACGGATCTGCCGGTACTCGACGCTGCCGAACAACGCGTCCTCGGCAGCCTGCTGGAGAAGGAGATCACGGTTCCCGCGTCGTACCCGATGAGCCTGAACGCGGTGCGGACGGCGTGCAATCAGACCAGCAGCCGGGAACCCGTCGTCGACTACGACGACGAACTGGTCGGTCGGACGCTGCGGGCCCTCAAGGACAAAGACCTTGTCGTGCTCTCCTGGCAGGGCGCCGGAAGCCGGGTGGTGAAGCACGCGCAGACGTTCGCGCAGCGGCGTGGGCTCGCGCCGGACGAGCGTGCGCTGCTGACCGTTCTGCTGCTGCGTGGGCCCCAGTCGGCGGGGGCACTCAAGCCGCGCACCGAACGCTTGCACCGGTTCGGCGACCGCGGCGAGGTCGAGGCATGCCTTGCCCGCATGGCCGGTGCCGAGCAACCCCTGGTGCGTGAGCTCGCGCGCCAACCTGGTCAGCACGACAGCCGGTGGATCCACCTGCTCGGTCCCGTCGCGGCGGCAGCAGCCGGTCCGGAGCCGGTGCCGGTCGACCGGGAGTCGGTTCTGGCCGGCGGCCCGCAAGCCCGCGATGCGAAGGTTCGCGAGGCGTATGCCGCGGTCGCGGCCCCCTACGCCGACCAATTCGACGACGAGCTCGCCGGCCTGCCGTTCGAGTCGTGGCTGCTACGCCGAGTGGCCGAGCTCGCCGACCCGGCGCCGGTGATCGACGTTGGCACCGGACCCGGTCATGTCGCAGCATTCCTGGCCGACGCCGGGGCAGATGCCACCGGTCTCGACCTCATGCCGGAGATGGTCGACGAGGCCCGCCGCCGCCACCCGGGAGTGACCTACGAGGTCGGCGACCTGCGCCGGCTACTGCGCCCCGCCACCTACGACGGGTGGGGCGCCGTACTGGCCTGGTACTCGCTCATCCATCTCGCCGCATCCGAGCTGCCGGACGCGATCGCATCGCTCGTCCGGCCCCTGCGCGCCAGCGGGTGGCTGGTGCTCGCCCTGCATGCCGGGGCCGAGGTGCGCACCCTCACCGAGTGGTTCGACCACGAGGTCGATCTCGACTTCGTGCTGCACGACCCCGCCGATGTCGTGTCCGTCGTGGAGCAAGCCGGCCTACGCGACATCGAGTGGTACCACCGCGGCCCACTCACCGGGCGCGGGGAAAGCACCCAACGCCTCTACGTCCTCGCCCGCAAGCCGTGACGCGTGCTGGCCGGCAGCGACGAGATCAACTCTCGGAACTTCTGCGGCGGTTCGCGCCGGTCAGTCGAGCTGCTGCGGCTGCACGGCGGCCGGGTCTGACTGGTCGGCCCAGTTGGCCTTGTTCATGCGCGAAGGCTGAACACGGGGCGGCTCCCCCGGCATCTTCGGGTAGTTCGGCGGGTACGGGGCATCGCCCAGCCCGTGGTCGCGCTCGTCGCGGTCGGCCAGCTCGAGCAGCGGCTCGATCGACCACACCGCGTCGTCGATGCCGGCGTGCAGATCGCCCAGCTCGGCGAACCGGGCCGGCATGGTGGCGATGGTGAAGTCGTCGATCTCGACGTCGGGCAGCTCCTCCCAGGTGACCGGTGCCGAAACCGGGCCGTGCGGGCGGCCCCGAACCGAGTAGGCCGACGCGATGGTGCGGTCGCGGGCGTTCTGGTTGTAGTCGAGGAAGATCTGCTCGCCGCGCTCCTCCTTCCACCAGGCCGTCGTGACGAACTGCGGGATGCGCCGCTCGACCTCGCGCGCGAAGGCCAGCGCCGCCCGGCGCACCTCGCGGAACCCGAACGCCGGCTCGATGCGCACGTACACGTGCAGCCCCTTCGAGCCCGACGTCTTGGGCCAGCCGACCGCGCCCATCTCGTCCAGCACCTCGTGCACGGTCTCGGCCACTCGCTTGGCCTCGGCGAACCCGGTGCCCGGCTGCGGGTCCAGGTCGATGCGCAGCTCGTCCGGACGCTCGGTGTCGGCCCGGCGCGAGTGCCAGGGGTGGAACTCGACGGTCGACATCTGCACCGCCCAGATCACGCTGGCCAACTCCGTCACGCACAGCTCGTCGGCGCCGCGCCCGGACGGGAAGCGCACCTCGACCGACTCGACCCAGTCGGGGGCGCCCTTGGGCAGGCGCTTCTGGTAGATCTTCTCGCCGCTCACGCCGTCCGGGTACCGGTGCAGCATGCAGGGCCGCTCGCGCAATGCGCGGACGATGCCCTCGCCGACCGCGATGTAGTAGTTGGCCAGGTCGAGCTTCGTCTCGCCCCGGGCCGGGAAATACACCCGCTCCGGATTCGAGATACGCACGGTCCGGTTGCCGACTTCGATCTCCGTGGACGGCGATGGCATAGCGCCGACGGTAGGTCATCCCGGCGACGTGGCCTAGCGCAGACCCGGCGATGAGGCATCCTTGTCGGATGGAGACCGACCGCCGGTGGGACGACGAACCGGAGGAACCGCGGGGCGAACCGCCCGACTTCGCCTGGGGTCGGACGGCGAACCCGAACTCGGCCGACGGCGAGCTGCAGAACATCGCCGCGTTCGGCGCCGGGCTGAGCCGCCTCAGCGGGGGCCGCCGCCGGGCCGCCGCGTTCGTGGTCTGGCTGATCCTGATCGGCTTCGCCCTGACCGTTCTGCTGGGCATTTTCGGCATCGCCGGCGTGATCTAGCCGCGTTCGCGGATCGTCACCACCGCATCTGGGGCCGGTCCGTAATGTGGATGACATGACAGGTACCGAGGCCGCGAAGGTCGTCAAGTCCGAGGACGAGTGGCGCGCACAGCTCTCCCCCGAGGAGTTCGCCGTCCTGCGGCAGGCGGCCACCGAGCGCCCCTTCACCGGCGAGTACACCGACAACAAGCGGGTCGGCGTGTACCGGTGCCGGGCCTGCGGCAGCGAGCTGTTCCGCAGCGAGACCAAGTTCGACTCGCACTGCGGCTGGCCCAGCTTCTTCAGCCCGCTGGCCGGCGACCGCATCATCGAGCGGCGCGACACGTCGCTCGGCATGGTGCGCGTCGAGGTCCTGTGCGCCAATTGCCACAGCCACCTGGGTCATGTCTTCGAGGGCGAGGGTTACGGCACCCCCACCGACCTGCGCTACTGCATCAACTCGATCTCGCTGACCTTCGAGGAGGGGCCTCAGCCGGCTTAGCGAGCTGGTAGTAGGCGCGGGTCAGTGCATCCCGGGCGATACGGGGCTTGAGCGGCAGAATGTGCTCCGCGTCGTGGATCGGGCGGCCGGCCTCGTAGGCTGCGCGGGCCGTGGCGGCGACATCCGTCAGCAGTTCCCGCTGGCCGGCGACGAAGTCGCGGTCAACGACCACTCCGTGACCGGGCACCACGGCCCCGTGGGCGACTCTTTCCAGGGCCTGCAGGGTGGCCGGCCAGTCCAGCGGGTACGCGTCCTCGAACCACAGCGGGCCGCCCTCGCGAATCAGGTCACCGGTGAACACGACCTCCGCATCGGGCACCTCCGCCACGATGTCGCCCGCGGTGTGGCCACGCCCCAGATGCCGCAGCGTGACGGCCCGCCCGCCCAGGTCGATCGTTGCCGTGTGCTCGAAGGTGCGGTCGGGCACCACGATCGCCGCATCGGCCAGGTCGGCCCCCTCGAGATCGTTCAGTTCGCGCAGCCGGTCGTCGCCGTGCTGACGAAGGAACTCGGCGCACCGGACGTGGCCCCACACGGCCGCCCCCGCGAACGCCGAGTTGCCGAGAACGTGATCGAGATGGGCGTGCGTGTTCGCGACCGTCCACGGAAGCGCGGTCACCGTGCGCACCGCTTCGGCGAGCTCGCGACCCTGGTGCGGCGACACCCGGGTATCGATCACCAGACACCCGACGGCGCCCACGACGAGCCCGACGTTCAGATCCCAGGACTCGTGTCGACGGGTGAACACGTGATCGGCCACCTCGGTCCAATCGCCCGGCACCGCGCTGTTCACCTACCTAGGATCGACGACATGCCGATGATTACCGTACAGATGTTCCCCGGACGCACAGCCGAGCAGAAGGCCGCTCTCGTCGAGGGTCTGACCAACGTATTCGTCGAGACCTGCGGCCGGCCCGGCCAGTCCGCCGAGGGAATCTGGGTCGTCATCGACGAGGTGCCGCGCGAACACTGGGCGATCGGCGGCAAGCTCGGCACGACCCCGCCGCCGGACTAGCCGCACGCGAACCATCGTCTCGTCAGCGACGGTGCGTTCGCCGGGGATGCCGCGAGTTCCTGTCACGCGGGCCCCGGCGACACGCCCTAACCCTGCAGCCAGACCTCGGCCCCGCTCTGCCCGTACAGCGAGATGTGCAGCCGGTGCACGCCGGGCATGAGGTAGTTGCCGAACGGCTGGGTGTAGCTGGTCGACGCGCCGATCTTCAGCCTGCGCGGCGCATAGTCGGCCCAGGTGATCGTGACGACCGACCCGGCCTGGTGCAGCTCGTTGGTGTTGTTGACCACCGTCAGGTCCTGGCCGGGCGAGACGACCACGCACCGCGGCACCGGGATGTCCGGGTCGACCTGCACGCGGACCGGCGACGCGGTCTGCTTCGGGCAACTGCCGGCCGCCGGGTACTGCGCGTCGGGCGGCACCTTGTGGGTCGACGGCGCGGGCGTCGGGGTTGTCGTCGGAGCTGACCCCGAGCTCGTCGGGGTCGAGGCGGGCGGCGACGTCGTCACGGCCCGGATCGCCGACGTGGTCATCGTCGGCCGTGGTGTAGGCGAAGCGCCCGACCCGGACTCGGCCGTCGACGAGCACCCGGCGACGACCAGGCCCGCGAGAAGAATCCCGGCGCCGAACGTGATCTGCCTGGCAGCCATGGCACACCTCGCGTCCGAAGAAGGTCCGGCTGAACAAGGCCTCTACCAGGTAGACACCCGCCCGAGCGGTCCTGTTGCACGGAGTCTTACCAAGATCACGATCGGGCGAACCCGAGCGCGGGCGTTACGGCAGCGCGGCGACGAGATCGTCGAGATTGCGCCGCCGGCCGGTGTAGAAGGGCACCTCCAGCCGGACGTGCCGCCGGGTCTCCGAACCGCGCAGGTGGCGCATCAGGTCGACGATGCGGTGCAGCTCGTCGGCCTCGAAGGCCAGCATCCACTCGTAGTCGCCGAGCGCGAACGACGCGACGGTGTTGGCCCGGACGTCGGGGTATTCGCGGGCCATCTGGCCGTGCTCGGCAAGGAGCGCTCGCCGTTCCCCCTCGGACAGCAGGTACCACTCGTAGGAGCGCACGAACGGGTAGACGCACACGTACGCGCGCGGCGTCTCGTCGGCCAGGAAGGCCGGGATGTGGCTCTTGTTGAACTCGGCCGGACGGTGCAGGGCCATCGACGACCAGACGGGGTCGAGGTGCGCGCCGAGCCGGGTCCGGCGCAGCCGGCTGTACGCCTCTTGCAACGCGTCGGCCGACGACGCGTGCCACCACACCATCAGGTCGGCGTCGGCCCGCAGCGCGCTGACGTCGTAGGTGCCGCGCACGGTCACGTCCTTGGCCGCGAGCTGCTCGAACAGCTCACCGACCTCGGCCGCCAGCGTGGTCCGATCGGCATCGCCGATGGGCCGGGCGACGCGGAACACCGACCAGGCGGTGTAGCGGATGACGTCGTTGAGTTCGCGAGCGTGCTTGCCGTCGACCATGCCCGCTATTGTCCTCGCCGGGTCACGCCGGCCAGCACCTGGTCGGCGGCGGTCCGGGCCGAGGCGATGCACGCCGGGATGCCTACCCCGTCGTAGGTCGCGCCGCACACCGCCAGGCCCGCAACCGCGGCCACCGCGGCCCGGATCCGGGCCACCTTGTCGACGTGGCCCACCGCGTACTGCGGCAGCCCGCCGCCCCAGCGGGTGACGATCGAGTCGACCGGCCGGGCGTCGACACCGATCAGGGCGCGCAGGTCGTTCAGCACCAGGGCGGTGAGCTCGACGTCGTCGCGCTGCAGGTCGGCCGTCTCGCCGATCCGGCCGACCGAGGCGCGCAGCACGGTCAGCCCGTCCGCGGGATTCGGCCACTTCTGCGACGACAGGGTGACCGCCTTGACCGCCCGCCCCTCGCTCGCGGCGACCAGCAGGCCACTGCCCGGCGGCAGGGTCACGTCGTCGAAGGCGAACGTGACGATCGCCATGCTGGCGGTGTCCACCGTGGACAGCTCGGCGCCGGCTGTCGGGACGAGTTCCGACACCAGCTTGGCCGCCTTGGGTGCCGGAGCGGCGACGATCACCCCGTCGGCCTCGATCAGTTCGGGCCTCGGGACGGGCCCACAGTCGAGGGCGAAACCGGTCGGGGTGCGCCGGATCGCCCGCACGGTGACGCCGGTGCGCACCGCGAACTTGCCCGACGCGGCCAGCGCTTCGGCCAGCCGGCCCAGGCCGCCCTCGATCGACGTGAACACCGGCCCGGCCGCGGGGTCGCGCGGCCCGACGTCGGTCACCGCCTGGGCGGCGCGCACCAGCGAACCGCCCGCGCCCAGCCGGGCCGCGAGCGCCGGCATGGTGGCCCGCAGCGACAGCCGGTCGGCCCGCCCGGCGTAGACGCCGCCGAGCAGCGGCTCGACCAGCCGGTCGGCCACCTCGTCGCCCAGCCGCTCGCGCACCAGGGCGCCGACCGCGACGTCGTCGGTCAGCGCGGGCAGCGGCGGTCGGTCGGGTTCACCCTGCACAGTGCAGACGGCCGCGTCGTCGAGCACGCCCGACTCACGCAGCGCGTCCACGTCGGCCGGGATGCCCAGCATCGTCCGGGCCGGCAGCGGGTGGGCCGCTCCCCCGGCGAACACCGCCGCCGAGGTGGTCAGCGGGGCGATCAGCGAGTCGCCCAAGCCGGCCGCGCGGGCCAGCTCGATCCCTTCCGGGCGGCGGGCCAGCATCGACTCGGCGCCGACGTCGACAGACCGGCCGGCCACCGAGGCGGTCCGCAGCTTGCCGCCCACCGTCGAGGCGGCGTCGAGCACCTGCACGTCGATTGCCGGATCTCGTTCGGCCAGGTGCCAGGCGGCGGCGAGTCCCGAGATACCGGCTCCGATGACGACGACGCGCATCAGTCCATGTTCGTCGGTGACCGCTCCGGCCCGAGCATCGGGTAGGAGCGCGGGCTGGACGAAGCGGACGTGTCGCGGCAGATCACCGAGCTGGAGGGCCGACGGCTCAGGTGAGCGAGCGGACCAGCCGCGCGACCCGGGTCAGTACGTCCGGGTCGGTGTCGGGCAGCACGCCGTGGCCGAGGTTGAAGATGTGCCCGGAGGCGGCCCGCCCCTCGATGACGATGCGGCGCACCTCGGCCTCGATCACCGACCAGTCGGCCAGCAACAGGGCCGGGTCGAGGTTGCCCTGCACGACGGCGCCCGGGCCCAGGCGGCGGGCGGCCTCGTCCAGGGGCACCCGCCAGTCGACGCCGACGACGTCGGCCCCGGCCTGGCGCATGAGCGACAGCAGCTCGCCGGTGCCCACCCCGAAGTGGATGCGCGGCACCTCGGGCACGGCGGCCAGCACGGCCCGGCTGTGCGGCAGGACGTGGTCGCGGTAGTCGGCCGCCGACAGGGCGCCGGCCCACGAGTCGAACAGCTGCACGGTCGACACCCCGGCTTCGACCTGGATGCGCAAGAAGGCCGCCGTGATCGTGGCGAGCCGGCCGAGCAGGGCGTGCCACAGCTGCGGCTCGCCGCGCATGAGCGCCTTCGTGCGGGCGTGGTCGCGCGACGGGCCACCCTCGATCAGGTAGCTGGCCAGCGTGAACGGGGCACCGGCGAAACCGATCAGCGGCGTCTCGCCGAGCTCGGCGGTCAGCGTCCGGATCGCCTCGGTCAGGAACGGCACGTCGTCGGGTTGCAGGTCGCGCAGCCCGTTCAGGTCGGACAGGGTGCGGATCGGCTTCTCGATCACCGGGCCGACGCCGCCGACGATGTCGATGCCGACCCCGATCGAGGCCAGGGGCACCACGATGTCGGAGAACACGACCGCGGCGTCCACGCCGTGCCGGCGCACCGGCTGCAGCGTGATCTCAGTGATCAGTTCCGGGGTGCGGCAGGCGTCGAGCATCGAGTTGCCCTGGCGGATCGCCCGGTACTCGGGCAGCGAGCGGCCAGCCTGGCGCATGAACCATACGGGCGGACGCGGGCCCGGATTTCCGCGGGCCGCGCGCACGAGGAGGGAGTCGGCAAGCATCGCGCCCATGGTCGCATGAGCGTCCGAACGCCAGCGGACTACGGTCAGGGGTGAAGCCCCGGTCCGGCGCGCCTACCCAATTTTGTCAGTGTCCCGTGCGAGCGTCAGGAGAGTAAGCGAGTCGCCTTTGCGGAGGTCTGCATGATGCTGTACCTCGATTGCCCGACCTGTGGGCGGCGATGCGAGGCCGAGGCGCCGCCGTGCACCGACGGCCACCGCGGCGCCTGCCCGGATCGCGCCTGCGTCGAGTGCGGCACCGCACTGATCATCGACCCGCCGCTGCCGCACGAGCGCACCGGCCGGCCTCACCGCCTGCGGCCAGCCGCGTGAGTCAGCCGACCGCGACTGTGACGCCGATGAACCCCGTCCAACCCGTCGACATGACCGAAGAGCTGCCTCCGTCCCGCGAACGCGACCCAGCTCTGGCTCCGGCCGAGTTCCGTGACGCGGTGGCCAGCCTGCAGGCCACCGTGCTGCGCCCGGAGATCCGGGTCGAACCGATGCGGCCGCCCCAGCGACTCGCCCCATGGAGCCACGCACTGGCCGCCGACGTCCGGGGCCCGGACGGCGCGGAACTGTGCACGGGCCGCCTGGTGCTCCTGTACGACCCGGACGGCGTCGAGGCCTGGGACGGCGTCCTGCGACTGGTCGCTTTCGCGTCGGCCGAGCTCGAGCCGGGCATCGCCGGCGATCCGCTGCTGCCCGAGGTCGGGTGGAGCTGGCTCACCGAGGCGCTCGTCGACCGGGGCGCGGCTTACGTCGCGGCCGGCGGTACGGTCACCCAGACCACGTCGACCCGGTTCGGTGACCTGCACGGGCCCCGCACCACCGTCGCCCTGGAATTGCGGGGCTCGTGGACGGCCCGCACCTCCGAGCTCGGCCCGCATCTGCTGGCCTTCGCCGACCTGCTGTGCACCGCCGCCGGGGTCCCGCCGGAAGGGGTAACGGTTCTCAAGAGTCCGCTTGAGTAGAGCGGATCTGGTAAGCCACTGACCATGCCAGAACACGCGGAGGGGCCCACCGCCGAAGGCGAAGCTGTCCCGGTGTTGCGCGAGCCCCGCGACGGCGTGCCCGAACCGATCACGACGCCGGGGCAACTCGCCCGCACCGTGGAGGCCTTCGGCAACGGCACGGGCCCGGTGGCGGTCGACGCCGAGCGGGCCTCCGGCTACCGCTACAGCCAGCGCGCCTACCTGGTCCAGCTGCGCCGCGCCGGCGCCGGCACCGCGCTGATCGATCCGATCGCGCTGCCCGACCTGGGCCCGCTGGGCGAGGCGCTCGGCGACGCCGAGTGGATCCTGCACGCCGCCAACCAGGACCTGACCTGTCTGGCCGGGGTCGGCATGCGCCCGCCGCGGCTGTTCGACACCGAGCTGGCCGGGCGGCTGCTCGGCGACGAGCGGGTGGCCCTGGGCACGATGGTCGAGCAGCACCTCGGTGTGCGCCTGGAGAAGGGCTACTCGGCCGCCGACTGGAGCACCCGGCCGCTGCCGCACGAGTGGCTGGTCTACGCCGCGTTG
The DNA here is from genome assembly GCA_036558905.1 of Jatrophihabitantaceae bacterium. Classification (GTDB taxonomy): domain Bacteria; phylum Actinomycetota; class Actinomycetes; order Mycobacteriales; family Jatrophihabitantaceae; genus DASXRA01. Next base: position 18,738 of record DATBER010000146.1, read on the forward strand.
GACGTCGAGCTGCTCGTGGCGCTGCGCCAGGCGTTGGCCAGCCAGCTGGCCAGTGCCGGCAAGACCGAGTGGGCCGCCCAGGAGTTCGAGGCGGTCCGCACCGCTGCCCCGCCGCCGCCGCGCGAGGACCCGTGGCGGCGCACGTCGGGCATCCACGTCATCCGCAACCGGCGCCAGCTCGCCGCGGTGCGCGCACTCTGGTACGCCCGCGACCGGTACGCGGCCGAACGCGACGTCGCCGCCGGGCGGTTGCTGCCCGACTCGGCGATCATCTCCGCGGCCCGGGCCAACCCACGCCGGCCGGCCGACCTGATCGCACTGCCGGTGTTCGGCGGGCCGCGGCAGCGCCGGCAGACCGCCCGCTGGTTCGCCGCGATCACCGAGGCCCGCGAACTGCCCGAAGCCGATCTGCCGCCCATCACCGGCGGCAACAGCGACCTGGTGCCGCCGGCGTCGCGGTGGCGGGACCGATCGCCCGAGGCCGCCGACCGGTTGGCCCGCTGCCGGGCAGTGGTCGCCGCGCTGGCCGAGGAGTATCACGTGCTGGCCCAGAACCTGCTGGCCTCCGACGTGGTGCGCGCGCTGGCCTGGGAGCCCCCGTCGCCGCCGTCCGACGACGCCGTGCGGGTCCGGCTCGGGCAGCTAGGCGCGCGACCCTGGCAGGTCGACCTCACCGGCGCCGGCTTGGCGCAGGCGCTCCGCGGCGAGTAGCTCGGGCGCGGCCGCCGGCGCCTCGGCGGCGGTGTTCGGCCGGGGCAGCTCGATGCGGATGGCCAGCCCCCCGAACGGCGGGGCCGCGGCGTGCAGCCGCCCGTGGTGGGCCTCGACGATCAGGCGCACGATCGACAGGCCCAGCCCGGCGCCGCGGGTGGCCGTGCGCACCTTGCCCGCCCCGCGCCGGAACGGCTCGAACAGCGCGTCGACGTCGCCGGGCGGGATGACCTGTCCCCCGTTGGCCACGTGCAGCCAGGCCCGCTCGGCCGCCTCGCCGCAGGAGACCCGCAGCCAGCCACCGTCGACGTTGTGCCGCACGGCGTTCTCGACCAGGTTGCCGATCAGCCGCTCGAGCAGCCGGGGATCGCCCAGCGTGTGCGCGGTGCCGGCCTCGGTATCGATCGAGATCCCCCGCTCGGCCGCCTCGGTGGCCACGCTGGCCAGTACCGGCGGGACGAGCGTGGCCAGATCGACCGGCTCGTGCACCTCCAGTTCGCTGCGGTTCCCGGACTGCAGCCGGGCCAGGATCAGCAGCGAGCCGACCAGCCGCTGGGCCCGCTCGGTGGCGGCCAGCGCCACCTCGCCCATGTGCCGCAGCTCCTCGCTGGACGCCGCCGGGTCGGACAGCGTGACGTCGAGTTCGGTCCGGATCACGGACAGGGGTGTTCGCAGCTCGTGGCTGGCATTGGCCACGAACAGTTTCTGCCCGTCGAACGCGGCATCGAGACGGGCCAGCATCTCGTCGAACGTGTCGGCCAGCTCGCGCAGCTCGTCGTCGGGACCGCCGAGATCGATGCGCTGATCCAGCGTCTCGGTCGACAGCTGCTGGGCGGTCCGGGTGACCCGGGCGATCGGCCGCAGCGCCTGTCGGGCGAGCAGATACCCGCCCGACGCGCCGATGATCACGATCACCGCGAAGTAGATCAGCCCGGTGTGCAGCAGGTACTCACGTGAGTCGTGGCGAGCCTGAGCGCCCAGCTGGCTGGCCGGCAGCGTCTGCTTCGCACCGGTGTCATCGGTGATGGTCACCCGGCTTTTGACCCCGAAGAACGGCAGCCGGGCGATCGAGCGATCCATCAGAACCATCGACGTGAACAGCAACGCCACGCCGACGAGCAAGACTAATCCGCCGTACAGCAACGCCATTCGGATGCGAAGCGTCGGGCGGAGAAATCTCACTGTAGCGATCCGGCCTCCTCAGCAGCCGGGGTCAAGGCCGCCGGGTCGATGCGATAGCCGGAGCCGACCACCGTGTCGATGATCGGCGGCTCGCCGAGCTTGCGGCGCAGCGTCATCATCGTCACCCGCACGGTGGTGGTGAACGGGTCGGCGTTTTCGTCCCAGACCCGGTCCAGCAGCTCCTCGCTGCTCACCACGGCGCCGTGGGCCATCATCAGCGTCTCGAGGACACCGAACTCCTTGCGGGTCAGGTCGATCATCTCGCCGCCGCGCGACACCGTGCGCCGGGCCGAGTCGAGCTCGATGTCGCCGGCGGTGAGCACCGGCGGGGCGGCCGGGGTGGTGCGCCGGCCCAGGGCCCGCACCCGCGCGACCAGTTCGGCGAACGCGAACGGTTTGGCCAGGTAGTCGTCGGCGCCGAGCGCGAGCCCGGACACCTTGTCCTCGACGGTGCCGCTGGCGGTCAACATCATGACGCGGGTCAGCAGCCCCTCGTCGGACAGCCGGCGGCAGATGTCATCCCCCGAGATCCCGGGCAGGTCACGGTCGAGGACGATCACGTCATAGCGAGTCATGGCCGCCTTGCGATAGCCGTCGTCGCCGTCGAAGGCGACGTCGACCGCCATTCCCTCGCGGCGCAGGCCGCGGGCTACGGCCTCCGCCAACTGCATTTCGTCCTCTACGACGAGAACACGCATCCGTCATGCCTCCAGCTAGGTCACGGGGGATCAATCACCGGCGATCTCATCCGCGCGGCGTTCGGATGCCGACTCGACATCAGCGTCGCTCGAGGAGTCACCACTTCGTTGAACGAGTGCGGACCACTCAACGATGCGCCTTCCGACATCTTGGACGGAAAGCCCCACCGCAACTCGAACATCGGCGACCTTGCCGTGATCCGGAAAAATCACCGGAACACCAATTTCACGTGTCGGCGTGTCAACGCCGGCATCCCGCAGGGACTGGGCCACGCGAGAGCCGACACCGCCGGCAACCACACCGTCCTCGACCGTGACCACCAGGCCGGCCGACCGGGCCAGCTCGATGATCTCCGGCGACACCGGCTTGACCCAGCGCGGGTCGATCACCCGCACCGTGTAGCCGGCCTGGCGGACCGCGTCGGCGGCGTCCAGCACGTCGGTGGCGGTCGCGCCGACTGCGACCACCAGCACGTCGACCGGGCCGTCGTGCGGCTCGGCCAGCACGTCCACCCCGTCGACGTGGCGCACGGCCGGCACGTCGTCGACCAGCGGGGTCTTCGGGAAACGCAGCACGGTCGGCCCCTCGGCCCACTCGACCGCCTCGGACAGCTCGGCCTGCAGCGTCGGCTCGTCGCGCGGCGCGGCGATGCGCAGCCCCGGCACGACGCCCAGGATCGCCAGGTCCCACATGCCGTTGTGGCTGGGGCCGTCGTCGCCGGTGATGCCGGCCCGGTCGAGCACGAACGTGACCGGCAGCCGGTGCAGGGCCACGTCCATCACGACCTGGTCGAAGGCCCGGTTGAGGAACGTGGCGTAGATGGCCACCACCGGGTGCAGGCCGCCGGAGGCCAGACCGGCCGCCGAGGTGACGGCGTGCTGCTCGGCGATGCCTACGTCGTAGAACCGGTCCGGGTAGGTCCGCGAGAACGGGCCGAGCCCGGTCGGCTCGCACATCGCGGCGGTGACCGCCACGATGTCGTCGCGCTCGCCGCCCAGGCGCACCAGCTCGTCGGAGAACACCGAAGTCCACTTTCGCCCGGAGGCGGGCAGCGCCTTGCCGGTGACCGGGTCGAAGCCCCGGGTCTGGTGCATCTGGTCGACCTGGTCGTTCTCGGCCGGCGCGTAGCCGTAGCCCTTGCGGGTGACCGCGTGCACGATGACCGGGCCGTCGAACCGGCGGGCCAGCGATAGCGCGTGCTCGAGCGAGGGCAGGTCGTGCCCGTCGACCGGGCCGACGTACTTCAAGCCGAGGTCTTCGAACATGCCCTGCGGGGCGAGCAGGTCCTTGACGCCGCGCTTCATGCCGTGCAGCGCGTCGTAGATCGGCGCGCCCACGACGGGCACCCGCGGCAGCCGGTGCTTGATCGTGCCGAGCATCTTCTCGTAGCCCGGACGCAGCCGCAGTCCGGCCAGGTGATCGGCCAGCCCGCCGATGGTCGGGTCGTAGCTGCGGCCGTTGTCGTTGATCACGATGATGACCGGCCGGTCGGCGGCCGCGATGTTGTTCAGCGCCTCCCAGCACATGCCGCCGGTCAGGGCGCCGTCGCCGACGACGGCCACCACCGGGCGGCGCTCGCCGCGGACCGCGAACGCCTTGGCCAGCCCGTCGACGTAGGACAGCGCCGTGGACGCGTGCGAATTCTCGATCCAGTCGTGCGGGCTCTCGGCCCGGCTGGGATATCCGGAGATGCCTCCGGTCTGGCGCAGCGTCGACATGCGCTCGGCCCGGCCGGTCAGGATCTTGTGCACGTACGCCTGGTGGCCCACGTCGAACAAGATCGGCTCGGCCGGCGAGTCGAAGACCCGGTGCAGGGCGATGGTGAGCTCGACGGCGCCGAGGTTCGGGCCGAAGTGCCCGCTGCTGGCTCGCGACATGGTCTGCACCAGCAGGTCGCGGATCTCGGCGGCCAGCAGCACCAGTTCGTCGTGGGACAGAGCACGCAGATCGGATGGGGACCCGACGCGAGGCAGGACACGACTCATAGCCGCAAAGCCTACTGGTCGGTCCCCCGCAACAGCAGCGCCACGCACTCGACGTGATGGGTCATCGGGAACGCGTCGAACGCCCGCAGCTGCGCCAGTTGCCAGCCGGCATCCAGGGCGAACCGGACGTCGCGGGCCAGCGCCGCCGGGTCGCACGCGACGTAGCCGATCGCCCGCCGGGTGTGGGCCAGGATCGCAGCCATCACATCCCGCCCGGCGCCCGACCGCGGCGGGTCGAGCACCGCGACGTCCGCGTCGTTGACCACCTCGGGGCCGACCTTCGCCCGCACCATCCGGGCCTGCGGCCGGTCGGCCAGATTCGCTTCGGCGTCGGCCACCGCACCGGCCGAAACCTCGACGCCGACGACCTCTCCGGTGACCCCGACGGCTTCGGCCAGCACGGCGGTGAACAGCCCCGCCCCGGCGTAGAGATCCAGCACCCGCTCCCCCGGCCGGACGCCCAGCGCGTCGAGCAACGCGGCGGCGAACGTCGACGCGGCGTGCGGGTGCACCTGCCAGAAGCCGGCCGCGTCGACCTGGAAGGCCCGCCCCGCGACTGTGTGCCGCACCCGGGCCGGCCCGGACAGCAGCTCGACCCGATCGGGCGGACGGCGTCCCCGCCCCGGCCGACCGCGTCCGGGCGAGTGCCCGAGCAACGTCAGCGCGCCGTCGTCACCGGCGACCACCTCCACCCCGGTCAGCCCGGGCCGGGCGGCCGGGGCGTCACCCACCGGACCGGCGCCCAGCGGGCAGTGCTCGACCGGCTCGACCTCGTGCGAACGGTGCCGGCGCAGCCCGACCCGCCCGGACCGGTCCAGCGCGAACTGGATGCGCGTGCGCCAGCCGAGCAGCCCGCCGGGCAGCTCCTCGACGGTGACCGCGACATCGAGGCCGGCCAGGCGGGCGAACTGTTCGCGCACCACCGCCGCCTTCAGGGCCCGCTGGGCGGCGCCGGCGGCGTGCTGCCAGTCGCAGCCGCCGCACCGACCCGGCCCGGCGTGCGGGCAGGGCGGCTCGACCCGGTCCGGTGACCGTTCGAGCACCTCGACGGCATCGGCCCGGGCGAACGAGCCGGACTCGTCGGTTACCTGCGCCCGCACCAGCTCGCCGGGCAGCGCGTGCCGCACGAACACCACCCGGCCGTCCCGGTCGCGGGCCACGCAGTGCCCGCCGTGCGCCGGCCCATCGATCCGCAGCTCGATCAGGTCAGGCACGCTGCTCGGCCTTGGCCTTCTCCTCGACGGTCGCGGCCGGCGCGGCGGGCGGCGCCGCCGGTGGCGGCTTGGCCGGCGCCTCGACGGGCGGCTCGGCGTCGGCGCGCAGCTGCGAGGACGCGAGCTGCCACGGCACGCTGGTCACCATCACCCCGGGCTGGAACAGCAGCCGGCCCTTCAGCCGCAGCGCGGACTGGTTGTGCAGCAGATGCTCCCACCAGTGGCCCACCACGTACTCGGGGATGAACACGCTGACGATGTCGCCGGGATGGTCGCGGCGCAGGTTGCGGATGTACTCGATGACCGGGTTGGTCACTTCGCGGAACGGCGACTCGAGCACGGTCAGCTGCACCGGCAGGTTGCGTCGCTCCCACTCGGCGAGCAGGGCCCGGCTCTCGTTGTCGTCGACGTTGACGGTCAGGGCGGTGAGCGTGTCGGGTCGGGTCGCCTTCGCGTAGGCCAGGGCGCGAAGCGTCGGCTTGTGCAGCTTGGACACGAGCACGACGACGTGGTTGCGGGCCGGCAGCATCAGCCCGCGGCCCTCGGGCTCGAGCTCCTCGCCCACGTGCGTGTAATGCTTGTTGATCGCCCGCATGACCAGGTACAGGATCGGCATCGCGATCAGCACCAGGTAGGCGCCCTTGGTGAACTTCGTGATGATGACGATCACCAACACGAGTCCGGACAGGCTGCCGCCGAACGCGTTGATCGCACGCGACCGCATCATGCGTTGTCGTTCGGCCGGATCTCGCTCGGTGCGCAGGTTGCGGTTCCAGTGCCGGACCATGCCGGTCTGGCCGAGCGTGAACGACGTGAACACGCCGATGATGTACAGCTGGATCAGCCGGGTGACGTCGGCCTTGTAGATGAAGATCAGCAGGCCGGCCACGACCGCCAACGCGGCGATGCCGTTGCTGTAGGCCAGCCGGTCGCCGCGGGTGTACAGCTGCCGGGGCAGGTTCTTGTCCTGGGCCAGGATGGCGCCGAGCAGCGGGAAGCCGTTGAACGCGGTGTTGGCCGCCAGCACCAGGATCAGCGCGGTGGTGGCCTGCACGTAGAAGAAGCCCACCGAATGCGGCCCGCCGAACACCGCCGAGGCCACCTGGGCGATCACCGTGCGCTGCGGCCGGTGCGCGCAGTCGACGAAGCCGGACAGGTCGCACGGGTTCACCGTGATGCGCACCTTCGAGATGAGCGCCAGCGCGGTGATACCGGCGAACATCGTGGTCGCGATCGCGCCCATCATGGCCAGCGTTATCTGGGCGTTGCGGGCCTTGGGCGGCTTGAACGCCGGCACGCCGTTGGCGATCGCCTCGACGCCGGTCAGCGCCGTGCAGCCGGACGAGAACGCCCGCAGCGCCAGGAAGCACAGCGCGAGGAAGCCGAGCGAGCCGTAGCCCGAGTGCACGTGCACGCCGTAGTGCGCACTCTCGGCCTCGGGGGCGTCGCCGGCGATCACCCGGAACAGGCCGGTCGCGATCATGACGAACACGCCCGTCGCGAACAGGTAGGTGGGAGTGGCGAAGGTGAGGCCGGCCTCCCTGATTCCGCGCATGTTCACCGCGGCGAGCAAGACCACGAACCCGATCGCCATGCCCACCCGGTACTGGTGCAGCGACGGCGCCGCCGAGATGATGTTGTCGACGCCGGAGGACACCGACACGGCAACGGTCATCACGTAGTCGACCAGCAGCGCGCTGGCGACGACCACACCGGCGGGCCGGCCGATGTTCTTGGTCGCCACCTCGTAGTCCCCGCCGCCGGTCGGATAGGCGCGCACCAACTGCCGGTACGACGCCACGACCGCGATCATCAAGATGATCACCGCCAGCGCGACCCACGGCGCGAGATATAGGAAGGCGGTACCGCCGATGGTCAGCACGAGCAGGATCTCCTGCGTCGCGTACGCCACGCTCGACAGCGCGTCACTGGCGAAGATCGGCAGCGCCAGGCGTTTGGGCAGCAGCGCGTGGCCGGCCCGGTCCGACCGCACCGGGTTACCGATTATGAGCCGCTTGGCGACTCGGGTCACGACGCTCACGCGCTGCACGATACGGCGCCCCGCCCAGACCTGGTCGCCCCCGGCGGTGGCGGTTGTGTAGCGTCGCGACGCTGGGATTGCGCGATCACGTTCGTGCGGAAGGAGATGTGCCGGCCGTGCACGTCGTCATCATGGGCTGCGGACGTGTGGGTTCCTCGCTCGCCCATCAACTCGAGCAACGCAGCCACACCGTTGCCGTCATCGACATGAACCCGGCCGCCTTCCGCCGCCTGGGCGAGACCTTCCGCGGCACGACCGTCACCGGCCTGGGCTTCGACCGCGACACCCTGTTGGCGGCCAAGATCGAAAAAGCCGACGCCTTCGCGGCCGTCAGCAACGGCGACAACTCGAACATCATCGCGGCCCGCGTGGCCCGCGAGACGTTCGGCGTGCAGAAGGTCATCGCCCGAATCTACGACGCAAAACGGGCCGAAGTGTACGAACGGCTGGGTATCCCGACGATCGCCACCGTGCCCTGGACGGCCAGCCGGCTGCTCAAGGCGGTGCTCGGCGACTCGACCGACGAGGTATGGCGCGACCCGTCCGGCGCGATCTCCCTGGTCCGGGTGACCCCGCACGAGGGCTGGATCGGGCGCCTGGTCCGCGACTTCGAGACCGCGACCGGGGGTCAGGTGGCCGTCGTGACCCGTTTCGGCGTCGGCGAGTTGCCGACCGCGTCCACAATGGTGCAAGACGGCGACGCGCTGCACGTCCTGGTGGACGAGCAGCACGCGCAGACACTGCGCGAGGTCGCGGCTCGGGCGCCGGAAGGAGCGCACTCATGAAGGTCGCTATCGCCGGGGCCGGCGCGGTCGGCCGCTCCATCGCCCGCGAGCTGGTCGACAACGGGCACGAGGTACTGCTCATCGACAAGGACCCGACCAAGGTCGACCCGCGCCGTATCGAGGGCGCCCACTGGCTGCTCGCCGACGCCTGCGAGGTCGAGAACCTGCAGAACGCCAAGCTCGAGGACTACGAGGTGGTCGTCGGCGCGACCGGCGACGACAAGGTCAACCTGGTCGTGTCGCTGCTGGCCAAGACCGAGTTCTCGGTGCGCCGCGTCGTGGCCCGCATCAACCACCCGTCCAACGAGTGGCTGTTCACCGAGGCCTGGGGGGTCGACGTCGCGGTGTCGACACCGCGGGTGCTGGCCGCCCTGGTCGAGGAGGCCGTCGAGGTCGGCGACATCGTCCGGCTGTTCACGTTCCGGCAGGGCCAGGCCAACCTCGTCGAGGTGACGCTGCCGCCGGGCGCGCCGTGCGCCGGGTCGCCGGTCCGCGAGCTGGAGCTCCCGCGCGACGCCGCCCTGGTGGCCATCGTCCGGGGCGCCCGGGTGATCACGCCCACGCCGGAGGAGCCGCTCGAGCCCGGCGACGAGCTGCTGTTCGTGGCCCTGCCCGAGACCGAGCCGGCGATCCGCTCGTCGGTCTGCGCCGCCTGAGGGGCTACTCGGCGCGCAACCCGACCAGTGGGCGTTCGCGCACCAGCTGGCGGCGGGCCGCATCGCTGCTGTCGTAGGGCCAGCCGACCAGCCAGCTCAGCACCCGGCGCACGACCGGAGCGACCCAGCGGTTGCGCCGCTCGTAATCGGCCACCACCGCCACCGCCTCGTCCTCGCCCAGCGTCCGGTGCACCGGGCAGAACCGCTGCCGGGCCAGCGCCACCTCGACGCCCGGGTGGGCCTGGAGGTTGCGGAACCAGTCCGACGAGGGGCCCAGCCCGGCGATCACGACGACCTCGCCGTCCGGGCGGACCGCCAGCACCTCGAGCATCGTCTGGTAAAGCCGCCCCGAGCGCCGGCCGACGTGGGTGAGCCGCACGAAGCGCCGCCCGAACAGCCAGCCCAGGCCCAGGTCGTAGAACCGCGCCGGGGCACGGAGCAACCGGCGCGCGAGCGGTCCGGGACTGCGTGCACCCATGCGTGACGCCGCTACGACGAGGCGCCGACGGCCTGGCTGCTGATCCGCTGGCGAGCGCGGCGCACCACCCAGAACGCGAACCCGATCGCCGCCACGTACAGCGGGTAGCCCATCGCGATGCGGGCGACGGCCAACCACCCGGTCGCGTTGTGCTGGAACAGGGCCAGCTGGACGACACCGCGGGCCAGGAACACCAGCGTGGCCCCGGCGGTGGCCAACATGTAGGCGAACAGCAGCGTCCGGTGGCGGTGCCAGGGGACGTGCTTGCGGTCGTCGTCGGGCTCGGGAGTCGGGTCGAGGAACTCCCACAGCAGCCCGATCGCCGGGCGCTTCACGACCATGGTGGCGGCCAGCGCGCCCGCGTAGAGGAAGCTGCTCCAGATGCCGAGCAGGAAGTAGCCCTTCGCCTGCCCGGTGCGCTCGGCGATGATCGAGGCGACGACCACCCCGAGCAGGCCGGTCAGTGCCTGCTGCACCGACTGCCGCCGGGCCAGCCGGTAGAGGGCCAGCAGGAACGCCGACCCGACGGCGGCGACGATCGACCACCGCAGCGTGGTCGCCGCGTTGACGGCGACGAACACCACGGTCGGGATGGCGGTGATGATCGAACCCGACCAGCCGCCGATGCTGTTCAGCATCTGCTGGCGGTACATCTCGCGGCTGCCGGGACGCGGGGTCGCAGCCTCGTCCGGGCCGGTCGGCTCGGCGGACTCGCTCGACTTGCTCGCGGGCTCGCTCATGCCGGCAACCTCAGCTCGTACCAGGGGTTGTAGATGGCCAGTCGCCCGTAGTGGTCGCCGACCCGGCCCCGAGCGATGATCGTGCGGCCCGGCTCGATGCCGGCCACCCGGCGGCGGCCCAGCCAGACCAGGTCGATCGATGCCGAGCCGTCGAACAGCTCGGCCTGCAGCGTCGGGGCGTTCTCGCGCGGGGTGTAGACGACAGCGCGCAGCCGCCCCGTCACGGTCGCCACCTCACCGCGGTGCAGCGAGTGCAGCGGACTGGCCGAGCAGCGCTCCACATCGGATTGCAGCTCGGCCGCGTCCAGGTCACTGGCATCCGCCGTGAGCCGGTGCAGGAACGAGAGTCGACCTCCCACAGGCACAACAGTAAGCCACCGGGGTGACGTCGCCGCAGCTGCGATTCAGGTCAATTTCAGGACGAACGGCTGTCTTCGTCGGCCTGGCCCTGCGCCAGCGCCTCGAGCTGCTCGGCCGCCTCGCGTGGCAGCTGCAGCGGCACTGGCTCGCGCACCGGCAGCGGCTCACCGCCGCGCACCACCACGGTGTTGCGGAACGCCTGCTCGAACGGCCGGGCCTTGGCCGCCTCGGACGCGGCAACGCCGAGCAGCATGCCGCGCAGGAACCATCGCGGACCGTCGACGCCGAGGAAGCGGACCGGCGAGTTGCCTCCGTCGCCCTTGAGGGTGCCGACCAGCTCGGTGCCGAACGGGCCGCCCTCCTTGTCGCGGGCCAGTCCGCGCTGGCTGACGATCGAGTCGCGTATCTCCTTGCGGATGTCGTCCCAGATGCCCTCGTTGCGGGGTGCGGCGAACACGCCGATCTGCATCTGGCCGTCCCGGTTGACCAGCGTCACGGCCACGACCTGCTGCGCCTCGTTCATGTCCAGGCGCATCTCCATGCCGGCCTGCACCGGCACCCGCAGGGCGCCCAGGTCGATGCGGCTCAGCTCGTCGTCGGGCTCGTCGCGTATGTCGTAGGGCCCGGTGGTCTCGTCCGGGTCGTCGCGATGGCGGGTCTCCCACGGCGGCGTCGCGTCGATCTTCGACTGGTCGGTCCGCTTCTGCCGGCGCCGCAACGCCATCAGGCTCCTCCTGCTGACTGGCCGCTCTCGTCCAGCGACGCGGCACCTCCGGTCGAACCGTGCCCGCCGCCGCCTCGGGCCGAGACCGGCAGTTCGTCGACGTCGACGAACTCGGCGAACTCGACCCGTTGGATCACCAGCTGGGCGATGCGATCGCCCCGGCGCAGCACGATGGGCTCCGCCTGATCGTGGTTGATGACGATGACCTTGATCTCGCCGCGGTAGCCCGCGTCGACCGTACCGGGCGTGTTCACCAGCGACATGCCGACCCGGGCGGCCATGCCCGATCGGGGATGTACGAACGCGGCGTAGCCGTCGGGCAGGGCGATCGCGAGGCCGGTCGGCAGCACGCTGCGCTGGCCCGGCGAGAGCACGACGTCGACCGTCGTGACGATGTCCGCCCCGGCGTCGCCCGGCATCGCGTAGGACGGCAACGGGACGTCGGGATCGAGACGCCGGACCTGCACGCGCAGCCGACCCGCCGCGGTCTCGCCGATGGTCACGGCGGGCAACGTTACCCTTGCGCACATGAGCACGGACGCGGAGCACACGGTGCCCTCGGATCGCACCGGCGTGCTCTACCGCGAACGGCTGAGCACGCCCTGGTGGTGGTACCCGGTGGGGTTGTTCGTCGCCGGATTGCTGGCCGCCGAGTTCCATGTTTCGGGGCTGCGGCTGACCGACTGGATCCCGTTCGGGACGCTGCTGCCGCTGGCCGCAGTGATCGTCTGGATCACCGGCCGCAGCGAGCTCAAGATCGCCGACGGCGAGGTGCGCATCCGCGGCGCGCACCTGCCGCTGCGCTACATCAGCGGCTGGATCGCGCTCGACCCCAACACGCTGCGCCGGGTGGTGGGCCGCGAGGGCGACCCGGCGGCGTTCGTCCAGATCCGGCCGTGGATCGGCCCGGGTGTGCAGTTGTGGCTGGACGACCCCGACGACCCGACGCCGTACTGGGTCGTCAGCACGCGCCATCCGGACCGACTGGTCGCCGCGCTGGACGCCGCTCGGTAGCGTCCCTGCGGTGACTCACGGATCCCGCTTCGACGGCCAGGTCGCACTCGTTACCGGAGCCAGCCGGGGCATCGGACTGGCCGTCGCCCACCGGCTCGTCGCCGAGGGGGCCCGGGTGTGCATCACGGCCCGCAAGCCGGACGGGCTGGCCGCCGCCGTCGAACAACTCGGCGGCGAGCCGCACGCGGTGGCGGTGGCCGGGCGCGGCGACGACCCCGAGCACCAGGCTGCGGCGGTGCGGGCGGCGGTCGAGACGCTCGGCCGGCTCGACATTGTGATCAACAACACGGGCATCAACCCGGTCTACGGACCGCTGGCCGACCTGGACGACAGCGCCGCCCGCAAGATCATGGACGTCAACGTCCTGAGCGCGCTGCGGTGGGTGCGCGAGGCGCGGGCCGCGGGGCTGGGCGACGGCCGGCCGGGGGCAGTCGTCAACATCGCCTCGATCGCCGGACTGCGGCCGGCGCCCGGATTGGGGTATTACGGGGTGAGCAAGTCGGCGCTGATCGGGCTGACGACGCAGCTGGCGGCCGAGCTGGCGCCGACCGTCCGGGTCAATGCGGTCGCGCCGGCCGTGGTCAAGACGCGGTTCGCGGCGGCGCTGTACGAAGGGCACGAGTCCGAAGCGGCCAGCCACTACCCCCTCGGGCGACTGGGCGAGCCCGACGACGTCGCCGGCGCGGTGGCGTTCCTCGCCTCGCCCGACGCCGCCTGGATCACCGGGCAGACCCTGGTCGTCGACGGCGGAGTGTCCCTATCGCCCGGCCTGTAGCTCCTTGGGCGGACGAACCCGCCCCTAAGCACACAAGCGGACCGAGCCTCATGACTCGGTCCGCTCCGGTGCGGTGGTGCTGGCGGGGCTACGCGATCAGGCGCAGTCCCGGCAGATGTACTCGCCATTGCGCTCGCGGGCGAGGCGGCTGCGGTGGTGAACCAGGAAGCAGCGCGAACAGGTGAACTCGTCGTCCTGCTTCGGCAGCACCCGCACGGTGAGCTCTTCCCCGGACAGGTTCGAAAGGTCCGCCCCGGGCAGCTCAAGCGACTCGTTGAGCTCTGTCTCGTCGATATCGATCGTGCCGGACTGCGCCTCGGCCCGGCGCGCCTTCAGTTCGTCGAGCGAGTCCTCACTCAGCTCGTCGACGTCGCCCCGTCGCGGGGCGTCGTAATCGGTGGCCATCGGCCTTCAACTCCTCGATCGGCTCGCCGCTGAATTCTCGTCAGCGCGGGCAACGTGTTTTTTCGAATCACAGCTCCTGCTCAGCCGCTGCGAATCGCATCGTTGCCAGCGCGGGGTGCAACGTCCGGGTCCCCGAATTTGTGCCCGGGCCGCGCACCAATCTGCAAGGCTCCGTCCGCCGCTGTGCGGACGGCGCCGCGGAACGGTACCGCGCCGGCAGACGCGGCAAACGACAGGACACGCCTTCACATTCCCGGGACGGCGAAGAGATAGGCTCTCAGCCACCTCTGTGAGGTGCACGACGGTGCCGTCGGGTGCCGGATCAGGCCGACAATCCCGATCGGGGAGGTTTCGATGGAGCGCGTGTCAGCGCGGCGTCCACTGCCTGCCCTGATCTTTTTGCTCGGCCTGTCGCTGCTGACCGCGCTCGTCTGGTGGCGGGTGATTCACCGGTCCGACTCGGGGCACCCGAAGTCGGAGAGCAGCAAGACCTGCCAGTCCACCACGAGCAAGGTGGTGCCCCAGCCCGGTTCGGTCACGGTCAAGGTCCTGAACTCGACCGATCGACTGCACCTGGCCCGCACCGTGTCCACGGCGATGGGCAAGCTGGGCTTCCACATGGCCCCCTATGACAACGACAGCAGCGGCACCGTCAACGGGGTGGCCGAGATCCGCTACGGCGCCAAGAGCACCGAGGGCGCCACGCTCGTCTCGCTGTACCTGCCCGGCGCCACCCTGGTGCCGACCCAGGAGGCCGACACCCAGATCGTGGTGTCGCTCGGCACCAAGTTCAAGACGCTCTCCACCCCGGCCCAGGCCAAGGCGGCCATGAACAGCCAGCACATCACCCAGCTGCCGGCCCGGCCCAACCGCGCCGCGGTGACGCCCACCGCCTCGGCCACCCCCAGCTGCTAGACCCGGCCTAGACGTCGTCGGCGCCGAGCTCCTCCAGCAGGGCGAACAGTTCGGACGCGAGTTTCGGCCCGGCCACCGCTGTCATCCGGCCGCCGGGCGCGCGTTCGCGCAGCCCCGACACGACGCAGCCGGCCTCGCCGGCGATCAACACGCCGGCCGACCAGTCCCACGGGTTGAGACCGACCTCGTAGTAGCCGTCCAGCCGGCCGGCGGCGACCGCGCACAGATCGAGCGCGGCCGAGCCGAGCCGGCGGATGTCGGCGATGCGCGGCAGCAGCTCGGCCGCCACCGCCGCCTGGCGCGCCCGGCGGGCGGAGTCGTAGCCGAACCCGGTGCCGACCACCGCGCGGGTCAACGGCACCTCGCGGGGACCGGGCAACGGCCGGTCGCCCTCGAAGGCTCCCCCGCCGAGCGTCGCATGGAACAGCTCACCCGAGATCGGGTTGTGCACGCACGCGGCGACGATCCGCCCGTCAACCTCGGCCGCAATCGAGACGGCGTACTGGGGCAGGCCCAGAACGAAGTTCACCGTGCCGTCGATGGGGTCGACGAACCACCGCACACCGCTCGTCCCGGACCGGCCGCCGGCCTCCTCGCCGAGCACGGCGTCGTCCGGACGCTGCCGGCCCAGCTCGTCGCGGATGTACGCCTCGACGCCGCGGTCGACCTCGGTCACCACGTCGGTCGGCGTGCTCTTGGTGTCGACCGCGAAGTGATCGTGGCGGTGGGTCCGGATCAGCTCACCGGCGCCCAGGGCGAGCCGGGTGGCGAGGTCGACCAGCGAGGTCGTCGAGGGCAACGATGTCACCGACCCATCGCACCACATGGGCGGCGATAAGGTACGCGCGAAACATCTAGGGATTGGGGAGCGACGTGGTCGATCGACCTGAGCATGTGTTCGGCATCGACATCGGCGGCTCGGGCATCAAGGGTGCGGTCGTGCACACGGGCACCGGCAAGCTGGCGACCGAGCGGGTCCGGATCGCCACGCCGCAACCGTCCACTCCGGAGTCGGTCGCCGCCGTGGTGGCCAAGCTGGCCGAGCAGGCCGACTGGAGCGACATCATCGGCGCGACGTTCCCGGCCGTGATCCAGCACGGGGTGGCCCGCTCGGCGGCCAACGTCGACCACAGCTGGATCGGCACCGACATCGACGCCTTGTTCACCCAGGCCATCGGCGGGTCGGAGGTGACCGTGCTGAACGACGCCGACGCGGCCGGCCTCGCCGAGGCCCGCTTCGGCGCCGCATGCGACGTCTCCGGAGTCGTCATCCTGCTGACATTCGGCACCGGCATCGGCAGTGCTTTGCTGGTCGACGGCAAGCTCGTCCCCAACACCGAGCTCGGCCACCTCGAGCTCGACGGCCACGACGCCGAGACGCGGGCGGCCGCCTCGGCCCGCGACCGGGAGAAGATGCCGTACAAGCGCTGGGCCAAGCGCGTCGACAAGTACATGTCGCACGTCGAGAAGCTGTTCACGCCCGATCTGTTCGTCGTGGGTGGCGGCGTGAGCAAGGAAGCCGACAAGTGGGTGCCGCACCTGAACCTGCGCACTCCGGTCAAGCCGGCCGAGCTGCTCAACAACGCCGGGATCGTCGGGGCGGCCATGGCGGCCGCGGAACGGCGCGGCGAGTAGGCGCGCCCCGCTCTCGAACGGGTTCGACAAGCCTTCGCCTGCTCGACTTGGCGAAGGTGGCTACAATATGTGCCAGGTCACTGCGCACGTACTGGACTCGAAGTTTGAGGCGACCAAACAGACGGCGAGCTGACCCGCCTCTTCCCTCCGCGTCAGCGGAACAATCCCGCGCGAAGGACCCGGTCCTTGTCGCGCTTCAAGGTGAAAGGGCGTTTGTGGGCGCGAGTAGTACTACCCCAGGTTCGGACAGCGAGTCGGTCGACCAGGCCCGCACCGTCGCCGCGGCGACGGCCACCCGCAAGGTGACGGCACCCGTCACCGACAAACCGGCCCGGCCGGCCAAGGCCAAGGCGCCGGCGAAGGCTGCCGCCACCAAGGCGACCGCCAAGAAGGCACCGGCCAAGAAGACGACCAAGGACGAGCCGGGCGCCGACCCGGCCGAGGCGGAAGCCGCCACGGCCGAAGAGGTCGAGCCCGAGGGTCCCGCCGACGCCGAGGTCGACGCCGAGGAAGAGTCCGCCGAGTTCACCTGGGACGACGAGGAGGAGTCCGAGGCGCTGCGCCAGGCGCGTAAGGACGCCGAGATGACGGCTTCGGCCGACTCGGTGCGGGCGTACCTCAAGCAGATCGGCAAGGTCGCGCTGCTCAACGCCGAGGAAGAGGTCGACCTGGCCAAGCGCATCGAGGCCGGCCTCTACGCGGCCGAGCGGCTGCGCCAGGCCGACGAGGCGGCCGAGAAGCTCGTCACGCAGATGCGGCGCGACCTGCGCTGGATCGTCCGTGACGGCGAGCGGGCCAAGAACCACCTGCTCGAGGCCAACCTGCGTCTGGTCGTCTCGCTGGCCAAGCGCTACACGGGTCGTGGCATGGCGTTCCTGGATCTCATCCAGGAGGGCAACCTCGGCCTGATCCGCGCCGTCGAGAAGTTCGACTACACCAAGGGTTACAAGTTCTCGACGTACGCCACCTGGTGGATCCGGCAGGCGATCACCCGTGCGATGGCCGACCAGGCCCGCACCATCCGCATCCCGGTGCACATGGTCGAGGTCATCAACAAGCTGGGCCGCATCCAGCGCGAGCTGCTGCAGGACCTCGGCCGCGAGCCGACTCCCGAAGAGCTCGCCAAGGAAATGGACATCACGCCGGACAAGGTGCTGGAGATCCAGCAGTACGCCCGCGAGCCGATCTCGTTGGATCAGACGATCGGTGACGAAGGCGATTCGCAGCTGGGCGACTTCATCGAAGACAGCGAGGCTGTAGTTGCCGTCGACGCCGTGTCGTTCACGCTGCTGCAAGATCAGCTGCAGTCGGTGCTGCAGACCCTGTCCGAGCGCGAGGCCGGCGTCGTCAAGCTGCGCTTCGGGCTGACCGACGGCCAGCCCCGCACCCTGGACGAGATCGGCCAGGTCTACGGCGTGACTCGTGAGCGCATCCGCCAGATCGAGTCGAAGACGATGTCGAAGCTGCGCCACCCGTCGCGCTCGCAGGTCCTGCGCGACTACCTGGACTGATCGCGATCTTCGAGACGCACCGCGGGCCCCGGGATTTCCCGGGGCCCGCGGCGTCCTCTGGCCCTAGTGTCCCGCGCCGGGAATTGGGCGAATAAGTCCGGTGATCCAGGTGTGCGCTCGCAAGGCGGAGGAGGAGCCGATACCGCTGTTGTATCGGCGACGACGACAACGCCGCGAGCGTGCAGCTGGGCGCCGGAATTATCCTCTGAATTCCCGGCGCGGGACACTAGTGTCCCGCGCCGGACACCAGCTTGCGGCTCGGACCGGCCGGTAGGTGAGCAGGGCGAGGCTGTCGGCGATGGTGTTGACGTCGATCAGGCGCAGCGACTTCGGTCCGCCCATGCGCCGGCCCGGTCGGCCCATCGCGAACCAGGAGTAGGTGCGCCGACCGATCAGTCAGGCGTCGGTGTCCAGCGCTTCTCGCCTGGATCACCCAGTTCACTACTGCTCATCAGTGCTGCGTTTACCCCCGATTTCGGGGTATCTTGCAGTAGTGGCTAGCAGCGTTTCCGTTCAGCGACTCAGCGACATCGCCGCTGAGCAGTGGGGACTGATCACCCGCCGCCAGATCGTGGACGCCGGGACGCCGTCGACCACCCTGGATCGGATCACCGCGCCCGGATCGGTGCTGGAACGGGTCGCCGCGGGTGTCTACCACCTCGTGGGTGCGCCGATCCCTGATCACGCCGACCTGCGCGCCGCGTGGCTGCAGCTCGCACCGGACACCCCGGTATGGGACCGCCGGGCCGACCAGGGCGTCGTGTCGCACCGGTCGGCCGCCGAGCTGTACGACATCGGCAACCTGCCGGCCGACACGCACGAATTCACCCGGCCGAAGCGACGCCAGACCCGCCGGCCGGACGTCAAGATCCACATCCGCTCGCTGGCCGACAGCGAGTGGATCAAGCGCCACGGCCTGCCGGTCACCCGGCCGCCGCGCATCGCCGCCGACCTGCTCGGCGACCGCGAAGATCCCGAGGCGGTCGCCCAGATCGTCGCCGAGGCCATCCGGAACTCCTTCGACTCCCCCAGCACGTTCGCGGACACGCTCGCGCCGCTGGCCGCCCGGTTCGGGCTTCGTCGCGGCGACGGCCTGGAACTGCTCGCGTGGCTGCTCGATCTGGCCGACGCGCGCGAGTCGACGCGGTGGCTCCAGGAAGCCAGAGCCGTCCGATGACCCGTCGCCGCTACTCCTCGCCGGCCGCATTCCGCCGCGCGCTCACCGACCGGATCAACGCCGCGGCCGAGTCCGGACCGTGGACGCCGAACCAGCTGCAACGGCAGGTCGCCTACGACCGGCTGCTCGAACGCCTCTACCTGCTCGACGACCACTGGATCGTCAAGGGCGCGACCGCCCTGCTCGCCCGCAACCTCGGCGTGCGGGGCACCCTCGACATCGACCTGTACCGGCAGACCAGCCGCGACGACGCCGAAGCCGACGTACGCCGAGCCGCCGGTGTCGAAGTCGGCGACTGGTTCAGCTTCGAGATCGCGGCCGGCCGGCCGATCAACACCGGCGCGACCCGCCTTCCGGTCAACGCCCTCATCGGTCAGACCACCTGGATCCGCTTCCACCTCGACCTGGTCGGCACTGCGCTTCGCATGACCGGCCAGCCCGAGGACGTGCCGCCGCTCGCCCGAGGCGTGATCCCGGACGTCACCCAACGCGGGTACCGCGCCTACCCGCTCGTCGATCACATCGCCGACAAGATCGCCGCCACCTACGAGCGATACGGCACGAGCCGCCGGCCATCGACGCGCTACCGCGATCTGGTCGACCTGGTCGCGATCATCACCGGCGTATCGGTCGAGGCAGGGGCCCAGCGAACCGCGCTCGAATCCGAGTTCGCCCGGCGTGGGATTCTCCTGCCCGATCACTTCGACGTGCCGGACCGGGCGCTCTGGATTCCCAACTACGCCGCCGAGGCTCGCCGCTCCCTGCTCGACACGGCCGGCACCCTCGACGGGGCGCTCGCCGTCGTCCGGCCGTTCATCGATCCGCTCCTGGACGGAACCGCCAGCGGGGCCTGGCGAGCAGCCGAGAGCACCTGGGCCTAGGGCAAGCCTCCTAACCGGCTGATCAACGGGCTCCAGCTGAGCGCGCGAACGCGCTGCTGAAGGCGAAGTGGCCGGCCCTGCGGCGGGTCACACTCGACCCGAGACGGCTGACAGCGATCACCGGCGGCGCTCCTTCTCAACCTCCACCGACCGCAACGAGCGAGAACCGCAGTGTGCGAAATTCCGTGGTCGGCGCCGCGGCCGCGCCGTATCTTGGCCGAGACCGTGACCCGAACCAGGGAGGTGAGACCCGTGAGCAACCTTGTCGCTCAATCGTGGGTGCTCCCCGGTTCCGTCACGGGGTGTGCGGCCTGGTAGCCGCCGGGAGTGCCGTCCTTCCTTGTGAGAGGTACTCCCATGACCGACCTGAACCCGGCCGACCTGCGCCTGGTCTCGCACACCACGTCCGACGGCCTCACCACGCGCGAGCTCGTGCTCGGCGACGTGACCGCCGCCCTCTGGGCCCCCGAGCACGCCGGGGCCGGCACCCCGCTCGTCCTGCTCGGGCACGGTGGCGGCCGACAACACCGGCACCACCCCGCGATGTCGGGCCGCGCCCGGCTGCTCACCGACGTCGGCTTCCGGGCCGTCGCGATCGACGTCGACGGCCACGGCCCCCGGCCCCGCACGCCGTCCGACGACGAGGAGGTCGCCGTCCTGCACGCGGCGAGGAGGGCGGGCGAGCCGATCGGGCCGATCGTCGAGCGCTACAACGCCGACCTCGCGCGTCGCACCGTCCCCGAGTGGCGCGCGCTCCTCGCGGGGCTGCTCGCCGTGCCCGAGATCGGCGACGGGCCCGTCGGGTACTGGGGCATCACCCTCGGCACCGCGATCGGTGTGCCGCTCGTCGCCGAGGAACCGCTGATCCAGGCCGCGGTCTTCGGCCTGTTCTGGCCGGCGACGCTGGTCGAGGCTGCGCGGCGGATCACCGTCCCGATCGAGTTCGACCTGCAGTGGGACGACGAGCACATCCCCCGCGAGGGCGGCCTCGCCCTGTTCGACGCGTTCGCGTCGACGGAGAAGTCGCTGCACGTCAACGCCGGGAAACACATGGAGATGCCTCGCTTCGAGGCGGCGTCGGCGGTCCGGTTCTTCGAGAGGCACCTGCGGGGCTGACGCCGGCGCCAGATTGCCGTACATACGAAACGCCTACGCGCACAACCTGGAGAGGTGGAACGGACCGCGGTCACCTGGGGTGTGTGCCCCGCTATCCGCGTCATTGGCGCAAGCCGGCTGTTCGCCATCAGCCTTGCGGTACCGTTTTGCGCCTTGCTGTCGGTGCAGCCGTGGGTCACGTCGATGCGCGGACGGCCTAAGCGATTGGGCGTCCTCGAC
>DATBER010000147.1:0-25649 GCA_036558905.1 Jatrophihabitantaceae bacterium
GCCGGGCTGTTCGGCATGTTCTACTTCCTCACCTTCTTCGTCCAGCAGGTGCTCGACTACAGCGCGCTCAAGGCCGGTGTCGTGTTCCTGGTGGTCCCGTTCGTCATCGCGATCGGGTCGGGTGTTGTGGCGCAACTGCTGCCCAAGGCCGGCCCCAAGATGCTCATAACGCTCGGCAGCGTGCTGCTGACGCTGGCCCTGCTGTGGCTCGCCCGGGTCGATCCGGCCAGCACCTACATGGGCGAACTGCTGCCCGGCATGATCGTGCTCGGCCTCGGCATGTCGCTGATCTTCGTCCCGCTGACCACGGTGGCCGTCTCGAAGGTGCCCGATACCGACGCCGGCATCGCATCGGCGCTGCTGAACGTCGGGCAGCAGGTCGGCGGCTCGATCGGCCTGTCGGTGCTGGCCACGGTGGCCGCGACGAGCGGGCGCAATGCCGGTGCCACGAAGGCCCGCGAGCTGGCCGACCAGCCGCAGGTGCTGCAGCACCTCGGCCAGCTCAACGTCGAACGAGCCGGTGGGGCCAAGGCGCCGGCCGCGGCCTGGAACGACTCGACCGCGGTTGCGGCCCTGCACGCCGTCCAGGCGCACTCGTCGGCCATGGGCTTCCTGGCCGCGGCGATCTTCGGCGTCGTAGCCGTGCTGGCGGCCGCCCTGCTGATCAACATCCGCAAGAGCGACCTGCCGTCCGATCCGATGGCCGCGGCCGTTCCGGCGTAATTGCAGCTCAGCACTCGATCACGTTGACGGCCAGCCCGCCCCGGGCCGTCTCCTTGTACTTGATCTTCATGTCGGCGCCGGTCTCGCGCATCGTCTTGATGACCTTGTCCAGGCTGACGATGTGCTCGCCGTCGCCGCGCAGGGCAATGCGGGCGGCATTGATGGCCTTGACCGCGGCCATGGCGTTGCGCTCGATGCACGGCACCTGAACCAGGCCGCCGACCGGGTCGCAGGTCAGGCCGAGGTTGTGCTCCATGCCGATCTCGGCGGCATTCTCGACCTGGGCCGGCGTGCCGCCGAGCACCTCGCACAGGGCCCCGGCTGCCATCGAGCAGGCCGAGCCAACCTCGCCCTGACAGCCGACTTCGGCACCCGAGATCGAGGCGTTCTCCTTGTACAGCACGCCGATCGCCCCGGCGGCGAGCAGGAACCGGACGACGCCGTCCTCGGACGCGCCCGGCACGAATCGCCAGTAGTAGTGCAGCACCGCCGGCAGCACCCCGGCCGCCCCGTTCGTCGGAGCAGTGACCACCCGGCCGCCGCCGGCGTTCTCCTCGTTGACCGCCAGGGCGAACAGGTTCACCCAATCCATGACGCGCAGCGGATCGGTCGAGTACGGCTCGTCGCACAGCCGCTGATACATCTCGGGGGCGCGCCGCTTGACCTTCAGGCCGCCGGGCAGGGTGCCCTCCTCGGTCCACCCGTTCTGGACGCACTGCTGCATCACCGACCAGATCCGCAGCAGCCCGTCGCGCACGTCGGACTCAGGCCGCCACGACAGCTCGTTGGCCAGCATCACTCCGCTGATCGGCAACCCCGACTCGGCGCAGCGCTCCATCAGCTCCGCGCCGGTGGTGAACGGGTACTCGATGGGGGTGTCGTCGGGCTTGATCCGGTCGGCCCCGGCCGCCGCCTCGTCCACCACGAAGCCGCCGCCGACCGAGTAGTACGTGCGCTCGCGCAGCACCTCGCCGGACGGCGAGTAGGCGTAGAAACGCATGCCGTTGGGATGGAACGGCAGCGAGGTCCGACGATGCAGCACCAGGTCGTCGTCGACGAGCGCGACCTCGTGCTTGCCCAGCAGGTTGACCCGGCCGTCGGCGCGCCAGGCCTCGATCCGGGCAGCGATCGCCGACGTGTCGACGGTCTCGGGACGCTCGCCTTCCAGGCCCAGCACGACGGCTCGGTCGCTGCCGTGCCCGTGACCCGTCGCGCCCAGCGAGCCGAACAGCTCGGCGCGCACCCGAGTCACCTGATCGAGCAGCCCGTCGTCGGCGATGCCGACCGCGAACCTGCGGGCTGCCCGCATCGGGCCGACGGTATGGGACGACGACGGCCCGATGCCGACGGAGAACAGGTCGAAGACGCTGATGGCCACACCGTCATCATGCGCCTCGACGAGATCGTGCAACTCTCGGCCGCCTCAGGCAGCCCGGAGTTGCACGATCGGTCAGACGACGGTGAGGGTGACCTCGATGTTGTCGCGGGTGGCCTTCGAGTAGGGGCAGAACTGGTGGGCCAGCTCGACCAGCTCCAAGGCCTTGGCCGCGTCGACGCCCGGAATGCTCACCTCGAGCTCGACCGCCAGCCCGAAGCCACCGTCCTCGCTCGGCCCGAACGAGACGTTGGCGGTGACCGTCGAGTCGGACGTGTCGATGCCCTGGGTCTTGGCCCGGTTGGCCAGCGCGCCCTGGAAGCAGGCGGAGTAGCCGGCGGCGAAGAGCGTCTCGGGATTCACGGCCGGCTGCGGGGTGGTGCCGGGTTGGGCCAGATCGAAGTCGACCAGCCCGTCGGAGCTGCGGACGTGGCCGGCCCGGCCGCCCCTGGCGGTGGCCGAAGTGGTGTATGCGACCTTGTTCAGCTGGATGGGCAAATTTCGCTCCTTAGTCAGGACCTTCCGCTACGTAACGACCGTAGCCGTCCGGCCCTTCCGGAAGACTGGCGCTATGGCCGTGATTCGCAGAACTCCGCTCCACACCGCGACCGTGGTCGGCGCCGTCGACCTGACGCCCCGGATGCGGCGGATCACGCTGCACGCTCCGACCATGACGACGCCCAATCCGGCCCAGGACGTCGAGCTCGTGCTGGCCGACGACACCGGTCGCAAGGTCAAGCGGCGGTACACGATCCGGACGTTCCGGGCCGACACGGCCGAGCTCGACGTCGACGCGCTGCGCCACGGCCACGGCGGTCCGGGCACCGCCTGGGCGGCCGCCGCCGCGCCGGGCGACGAGGTGCAGTTCTTCGGCCCGCGCGGACGGTTGGAGCTGCGCGCCGCCGACTGGCATCTATTCCTGGGCGACGAGTCGGCCATCCCGGCCATCGCGGCGCTGGCCGAGGCGGTCGATACGCCGGCGTACGCGCTGGTCGAGGTGGGCGACGCCACCGATGAGCTGAAGCTGGCCGCCGAAGTCCGCTGGCTGCATCGCGGGACGACCCCGCCGGGCACCGCGGAGCTGTTTTCCGCGGCGCTCGACGGGTTCTCGCGCCCGGCCGGCGACGGGCACGCCTACCTGTTGGGCGAGAGCCGGGTGGTGGCCGGGCTACGTCCGCGCCTGAACGACATGGGCCTGACCAACGACCAGCTCTACGTCAAGGGCTACTGGAACTTGGGGCGGGTCGGCTTGGCCCGGTGACCTCTGGCTTGCAGGAGCGGCACCTTGCTGGCCGGCCCGGCCGGGTGCACCTGGTACGGCACGACGCCGCGGCCCTCGGCCAGCACCGGCTGCCCGAGCGGGGTCGGCAACAGCCGCGAGAGCCAGTCGAAGGCCACCGGCTCCATCGCCCGCCACACCGTGAAGCTGTGCCCGCCCTGCGGCAGCAGCAGCATCGACACCCGGGTCGGCGACCGGAACGCGGCGCCCAGCGTCTGGGCATCGCGCCAGGCCGAGGGGTCGCCCCGGGGAGCGGCGAGCAGCACCGAGATCGGCGGACCGGCCAGGTGCCGGGCTCGCCACAGCGGGTCGTTGTCGTGCTCGGCCGACACGCTGTGCCCGAAGACGGCGCCGGTCGAGCGGTCGATGTAGGGGCTGACGTTGCCGGACATCGACACCACGGCCCGGTACACCGACGGGTAGCGCATCCCGGCGTTCAAGGCACAGAAGCCGCCGGTCGAGTACCCCATCGCCGCCCACTCGGTGCGATCCACCCGGAAGGTGTGGTCGATCACCTTCTGCACGTTGGTGATTAGCGTCGTCTCGGCCTGGATCCCGCCGACGGCGTTGAGGCACTCGGCGTCGTGGAGGTGGCCGGCGTAGTTCTGAGTGGGGACGACCGCGACGAACGGCACTGCCCGGTGCGCCGCGATCTCGCCGTCGAGCACCTGCTGCAGCTTCAGCGCACCGACCCACGTGCGCGCCGAGGCCGGGAAGCCCTGGAACAGCTCCACCACCGGGAACCGCGCACCGGCGTAGCTGGGCGAGAAGTACGCGGCCGGTAGGTAGACGAGTGCCGGATCGGCCCGGACGCCACCGGCCTCGGGCACGTACACCGTGACGATCAGGCTCCGGCCGGCGCGCTTCTCGCGCCGGATCACGCCGGCCAGTCGGCGGTCCTGCACGGCGGGTGCCGCCCGGACGATGCTCACGCCGGCGCCGTGGCCGAACAGCTCGCCCCAAGATCCGTAGAACTGCCCGGCGTCGTTCACGAGTGCGGCCACCAGGACGACACCTGTGAGCTGGCAGCCCAGGATCAGGCCGCCGCGCACGGGCCAACGCAGCCACGATCGGACGCGATTCCACAGCAGGACCGTGGCAACCAGGGCCGTTAACGCCAACGCGCTGAGTGCCGCCAGCGTCCAGTTCCCTGTCAGTGGCATCGTGATCCTCCGCATTGATCGTGTGGGAGCCGCGTCTGGATGCCCACCCGTCGCCGGTCGGGATTGGCGCAGCCGTTGGTCGGCCGCGTCCGTCCGGTCGACCTGTGGCGATGCACAGCCACTGGTTGCAGACTGGTCCGCGTGTTACGGGTGGCCGTGGTTGACGACGAGGCGCTGGTCCGGTCCGGACTGTCGCTGATCCTCGCCGTGCCCGAGGACATGGAGGTCGTGGTCAGCTGCGACGGCGTGCGCGCGGTCGACGAGATCGCCCAGCACCGCCCGGACGTCGTGCTGCTCGACATCCGGATGCCCGAGGTGGACGGCATCACGGTGCTCGGCCAGGTCCTGGCCCTGCCCGAGCCGCCAGTGGTGGCAATGCTGACGACGTTCGCCGCCGACGATCAGGTGACGGCGGCGCTGCGGGCCGGGGCGGTCGGCTTCCTGCTCAAGGACACCGAGCCCGAGCAGCTCATCCACGCGGTGCGCCTGCTGGCGACCGGAGGCAGCGTGCTGTCGCCCGTCGTGACCCGCACCGTCATCGGCGGCTACGTGGCGGCGGCCGGCGACCCCGAGGTGGTCGAACTGATCGCCACGATGACCGAGCGCGAACGCGAAGTGCTGGCCCTGCTCGGCGAGGGGCTGTCCAACCTGGAGATCAGCCAGCGCCTGTTCCTGTCGGTGGGCACCGTCAAGGAATACGTCAGCACCATCCTCACCAAGCTCGGCGCGGCCAACCGGGTCCGGGCGGCGGTGCTGGCGCATCGGGCCGGGCTGGTGGGCTCGGGGTGACGGTCCGCCCGGCGGTGCTCGCCGGCGAGGCGATGATCATCGCCCTGGCCACGCTCGACCTCGTGCTGTCGACGCCGGCCGACACCGCCGCGATCGCCGTCTCGGCCCTGGCCGTGGCGGCGCTGACCGTGCGTCGACGGTTCCCGCTGGCCACGATGCTGCTCAGCCTGCCCAACATCGTGTGGGGCTATGCCCTGGTCGCCCAGCTGGTGGCGACGTTCACCCTGGCCCACCGGGTGCGCGACCGGCGGGTGGTGGGTGGCGTGGTCGGCGTGGCTCTCGTGGCCCAGATCGTGGGCATGCTGGCCCTGCCCGGCGACGAGGCGCCGACCGACTACGTCGCGCAGAAGGTCGTGTTCGCCGTCCTGATCATCGGCGGACCGGCCAGCCTCGGCCTGCTGCTGCGCGCGTACGAGCAGCTGGCCGGCCAGCTGGCCGAGCTGAACGCTCGCCGCGAGCGCGAGAACCAGCTGCTGGCCCACACCGTCCTGGCCCAGGAACGAACCCGGCTGGCCCGCGAGATGCACGACGTGGTGTCGCACCAGGTCAGCCTGATCGCGGTGCAAGCCGGGGCGCTGCGCATGACGGCCACTGATCCGAACACGCGCGAGATGGCCGCGACGCTGCGCACCCTGGCGGCCAAGACGCTGACCGAGTTGCGCGAGATGGTGGCCGTGCTGCGGGACGAGGATCGCCCGCAGAGCGATGTCGCCCCGCAGCCCCGGCTGGCCGACCTGCCCCGGCTCGTGCAGGACAGCTGCACCGGCGCCGTCCTGCACGCCGACGAGGTGCTGGCCCGCGAGTGGCCGGCGCCCACCGAGCGGGCGGCGTACCGGACGGTGCAGGAGGCGCTGACCAACGTGCGCAAGCACGCGACGGGGGCGGCGGTCACCGTCGAGCTGACCCCGGTGCGCGGGGCCATCGTCGTCCGGATCCGCAACGCGGCCCCCCCGGATCCGCCGCAGCGCTCGGATCGCCTGCCCGGCGGCGGCCACGGGCTGATCGGCCTGCGCGAGCGGGCCGAGCTGCTGGGCGGCACCCTGACGCACCGGCATACGGTGGACGGCGGTTACGAGCTCGAGGCGGTGCTGCCCGGGCAGCTCGTGCTGCCGGCGGTGGCTCAGCGGGCGGCAGTCAGCTCGCGCACCTCGGCGTAGCGGGTGCGCACCTCCGGAGTCGGCTCGCCCTCGAACGTCTCGGTCCGGCCCAGCTGCCACCGGGGCCGCTCGCCGGTCAGCACCCAGGCGGCCTGCCGGGCGGCGCCGTCGGCCACGTACTCCCCCGGCTCGGGCACGGTGACCGGGCGCCCGAAGATCAGCGGAGCGATACGGCGCACCGCATCGGACCGGGCCCCGCCGCCGACGAGAACCACCCGGTCGATCCGCACACCCTGGGCCACCAGCGCGTCCATCCCGTCGGCCAGCCCGCACAGCAGCCCTTCGACGGCGGCCCGGGCCAGGTGGGCCGGCGTCGAGTTGGCCAGCTGCATCCCGTGCAGGGCGGCGGTGGCGTCGGGGCGGTCGGGCGTGCGCTCGCCCTCGAAGTACGGCACGAGGCGCAGCCCGTCGGCGCCGGCCGGGGCGTTCAGCGCCAGCTCGGCCAACCGCTCGTGGTCGACGCCCAGGATGCGGGCGGCGGCGTCCAACACCCGGGCAGCGTTCAGCGTGGCGATCAGTGGCAAGAAGTCGCCGGTCGCCGAGGCGAACCCGGCGACGGTGCCGGTCGGGTCGGCCGTGGGGGCGACCGTGGTGGCGAACACGGTGCCCGACGTCCCGATCGAGACGATGACGTCACCGGGAACGGCGTCGATGCCCAGCGACGCGGCGGCGTTGTCGCCGGCGCCCGGGCCGATCACCGCCCCCGCGGCCGTCTCGCCGGCCTTCTCGATCGGGCCCAGCACGCGGGGCAGTTCGGCGTCGTGGCCCAGGGCCAGCCGCAGGAGGTCGCGACGGTACGAACCGGTGGCCGGCGACCAGTACCCGGTGCCACTGGCGTCGCTGCGGTCGGTGATGAAGTCGGCGCCGAGCCGGCTACTGAGCCAGTCATGAGGCAGGCAGACAGCGGCCGTCCGGGCGGCGGCATCGGGTTCGTGCGCGGCCAGCCAGCGCAGCTTCGTCACCGTGAACGACGCGAGGGGCACCGACCCGACGGCATCGGCCCAGGCCTGCGGGCCGCCCAGCTCGGCGACGAGCTCGGCACCGGCCCGAGCCGAGCGAGTGTCGTTCCAGAGCAAGGCTGGACGTACGACGGCACCCGCCTCGTCCAGGCAGACCATGCCGTGCTGCTGGCCGCCGACCGCGACAGCCGCTACGTCGTCCAGCCCGCCGGCCGCGGTCATCGCCTGCTGCAGGGCGGTCCACCAGGCGGCCGGATCGACCTCCGTGCCATCCGGGTGCGGCGCGCGTCCCTGGCGGACCAGCGCCCCGGTGTCGGCGTCGCGGATCACCACCTTGCAGGCCTGCGTGGACGAGTCGACGCCGGCGACGAGGGTCATGCCCCGATCATGCCAAGAACGCGGTTGGAGAGTCCGGACGGATGCACGCGGCGATCCCGGCGTCGATCCGGCAAGGCTGAGGAGGAGCCGATACCGCGGTTGTATCGGCGACGACGACAACGCCGACGGTCGGCGGCTGGACGCCGCGGGCGCCGGATGGGACTCTCCAAGCACGTTCGATGACCCCGCGATGCGCACACGGGCCGGATTCGGCACACTCCAGCGCATGAGCCCAGACGACATGCTGACCTTCATGCCCTTCGCGCGGGCGGCCGGCGTCGAGCTCATCGCGGCCCGCAAGGACGAGGTCGTCGGCCGGCTGAGCTGGGCGGCCGAGCGGACGACGGCCGGCGGCATGTTGCACGGCGGCGCGATCATGACCCTGGCCGACAGCACCGGGGCGGTCTGCGCCTTCCTCAACCTGCCCGACGGCGCCCGCACCTCGACCATCTCTTCGAGCACCGTCTTCACCGGAGCGGTGCGTTCGGGCGCGGTGACGGCGACGTCCACGCCGCTGCACGTCGGCCGGACGACCATCGCGGTCCGCACCGACCTGGCCGACGACAGCGGCCGCTACGTCGCGCACGTGACGCAGATCCAGGCCGTGCTGATGAACGGCGGCGGCGTGGCCGGCTCAGAGGGCTAGTTCGCGCAGCAGGGCGGCCAGCGACTCGGGGTCGTGGGGCACCGACTCCAGCCAGAAGCGGGTCATCGGCAGCCGCCGTTCGTCCATGGCGATGCCGAGCTCGGTCCGCAGCACGGCCAGCGCCGGATGCAGCCGCTCGGCCGCGCGCAGCGCCAGGGCGC
Organism: Jatrophihabitantaceae bacterium; assembly: GCA_036558905.1. Lineage (GTDB taxonomy): Bacteria > Actinomycetota > Actinomycetes > Mycobacteriales > Jatrophihabitantaceae > DASXRA01. Next base: position 8,631 of record DATBER010000147.1, read on the forward strand.
CGGCCGTCGTCCGGCCGATCCGGGCCAGCGTCTCGCCGCCGCGGAAGGCCGAGCGCAGCGCCGTCTGGATGGTGATCATGTGCGTCTCGCGCTCGATCGGATGCCGGACCGCGGCCGCCTTGACCACCACCAGGGTGTGCGTGTCCTGCACCGGCTGGCCGATCAGCCGGGCCTCGGCCCACAGCTCGCCGATCCGAGTGGAGAGGTACTGCACCGGCACCAGCTCGGTGAGCGTGTCGACGCAGGAGGTGGCGAACAGGTCGTCCAGGATGCGATTGATCCAGCCGATCGTGACGGCGTCGACCAGCTCGGCGGTGGGCGCGGCGTCGAGGTTGGCGGCCCGGGCCGCCAGTCGGACGTCGGCACGTGTCTCGTCCAGGTAGACACCTGCCTCGGCCCGCTGGCGACCCAGGGCCTCCCCTGCGGCCCGGACATCCGCGCGCCCGCTGGTCAGCGCATCGGTGAGCGCGTCGACCGCCGACGTCCACCACTCGGCGTTGTCGGGCCAGGACGACGTGAGGCTCGTTTGGTGCCAGGTGCGCCGGAGCGCTCCCGGACTCGCCATCTCTCACCTCACGCCCTATCCGGACATGCCCGCCCACATGGGCACGTCGCTCGTGTCCCCAGTGGAGACGAACGAGCCAGCGGATCGTGTCGCAACTCCCGGTCGTTCGTTAGGCACGAAGCGGGGTAGCGTCCGGGTGCATTGTCAAGATCGGGGTTGGGGATGGAGCCCGAACACAGCGCGACGGCGACGAGCGAGCCGAGCGACGCCGAGCTGATCGCAGCGGTGCGCGCCGGCGATCGCGACGCGTACGGCGTGCTCTGGGGCCGGCACGAGGCTGCCGCGCGCAATCTGGCCCGGCAGATCGCCAAGTCCAGTGACGTCGACGAGCTGGTCAGCGAGAGCTTCTACCGGGTGTTGCGGGCTCTCGACGGCGGGGGCGGCCCGGACGGCGCGTTCCGGCCGTACCTGCTCAGCACGCTGCGCCGGGTCAACATCGACACCGGCCGGGGCTACTACCAACGGGTCAGCCTGACCGACGACGACACCGACCTCGAGGCCGCGCCCGGCGCTGCGGGCGCCGCGGCCGGCGCCGCCGCCTCGGCCGCCGACATCACCATCGAGCAGGGCGAGCAGACCGCCGCCTGGCAGGCCTGGGCGTCCCTGCCGGACAGCTCGCGCACCCTGCTCTGGCACCTGATCGTCGAGGAGGAGACGCCGGCGCAGATCGCGCCGCTGATGGGCACGACACCCAACGGCGTTTCGTCGCGGGCCGTTCGGGCCAAGGAGCGGTTGCGCCAGGCGTTCCTACAGCAGCACGTGCGACTGGCCGACGCCGAGCAGTGCGAGTGGACCCGGCTGCGGGTGGGCGAGTACGTGCGCAACGCGCTGTCCAACCGCGAGCAGACCGCCGTCGAGGCCCATCTCAAGGAATGCAAGCGGTGCAAGGCCGTCGTCGCCGAGATCGCCGACGTCAACCAAAGCCTGAAGGTACTGGTCGCTCCGGTCATCCTGGGCGGGGCGGCCGTCGCGGCCGGATACCTGCACGCCACCGGCGCTGCGACCGGCGTGCACTTCGCCGGGGTGGGCCAGCTGCGCCGGCTCGTCCGGCCGAGCGTCGTCGCCGGCGCCGCCGCCGTAGTGGCCGCCGTCGGCATCACCGCCGGGCTGGTCGCCGCCAACCAGAACCATCACAAGCGCGCCGCCGAGCCGCCGCCCCCGCCGTCAACCAGCCAGGCCGTCCAGCCGCCCGTCGTGGTGCCGCCGCCCGCGACACCCACGCCCGGCCCGAAGAAGTCCTCGCCCAAGCCGCCGGCCGTGCCGCCGCCGACACCCACCCCGCCGCCGACACCCACCCCGCCGCCGACACCAACGCCGACTCCGACCACCCCGCGGCCCACGCCCACCCCGACTACTCCCAGGCCGACCCCCGCGCCGCCGACGCCCCGGCCCACGCCGACACCCGCACCGCCGAGCTCGCCGCCGTCCAGCCCGCCGTCCAGCCTGCCGAGCAGCCCACCGTCGAGCCCACCCAGCAGCCCGCCCCCGCCGCCGATCGTGACGCGAGTCGTCAACGTGCACGCCGATCTCCGGTTCGACTTCGGCATCGGCCGGCTGGATATCACGGTGCCGCCGGGTTGGCGGATCACCGGCGCCAGGGGCACGAACCTGGGTATCTTCCGGCGCTGCGTGATCGAAACCCCGACGCACGCGGTGTGCGGAGTGGCCGGCATCGGCCGCCGGGGCCGCGACTTCACGGTGACGGCCACCGGGCCGCAGACGACCCCGCCGCCGATGCTGCACGCAGTCGTTACCGAGCTGAACCGGGTAACCAGCGTGCACGATTACCCCCTCTAGAGAGGCCGCCGCCACAACCGCGACACGATCGCGGCGCAGTCTCGTCTACTCCATGACCGGTAGTTACTGGCCGGTTCGACCGACACGGCACGGTTGGAGTAGACGATGTCTGAGCCACGTCACCTCGACGGAGGGAAGCCGGCGCGGCTGCGCCTGCTGACTCGTCAGCCGGGCGCGCATCGGGCCACACGCCCGTTGGCGCTCGCCAAAGGCCCGCAGGTCCGGGTCCCCGATCTGGACGATCTGGACGAACTCAACGCCGAGCTCGAAGCGCTCGTCGCGGCGGCGAGCCAGGACCGCCACCCCGCTGGGCAGCTGCGATCCCCTCGTCCGTGATGGCTCGCCCCAGCTGGTCGGAGAACCGGGTTCGCCCGCCGGGAGAGGCATTCCAGGAACGACTGCGCCTTTCGGGGTGGGAGGCGCACTCGTCCTGGGGCTATGACGCCGCGACGGACAGCTACGTCGCGACGCTGCGGCGCAACGACGGCGACAACGTGCAGGAGGTGGGCCGGGAGGGTCCGCCGCTGCGCTGGGCCGACTGCATCGCCGCAGAGGTACTGGATCGGACCGGCTGCGATCCAGTATCGGCAGTCCGGGCGCTGGGCATCGCCCGCCCACGTCCGGCACTGCGACGTACCGGCGACCTGGTCGAGACGCTGGCCAAGTGGCTACGCGAGAGTCTGAACGAATCCGGTTCCGGCTACCAGCGCGGACGGATCGCCGGGCTGGCTTGGATCGTCGCGGGCACCGAGGTGGCGCCCGCCTCGGCCTGGCGGTCGGGCGGCGACGTGCCAGCGGCCGAGCGGGTGGACGCCGAGTGCGTGATCGCGCGCGGGCGCGTCTACGTCGGCGGCCACCAGCCGCGCGACTTCTACACCGGCGTCGAGGAAGCCCTGGAGTTCGCGCTACGGTCCTGATCGTGACGGATCCGCGAGCCGGTACCCCCGCGACGCCGGCCGACCTGGTCGACGTCGCCAAGCTGATCACCGCTTACTACTCGACCCATCCGGACCCCGACGCCCCCGAACAGCGCGTGGCGTTCGGCACGTCCGGACACCGGGGCTCGTCTCTCACCGCGACGTTCAACGAGGACCACATCCTGGCGACCAGCCAGGCGATCTGTGACTACCGATCCGCCCAGGGCATCAGCGGTCCGCTGTTCCTCGGCGCGGACACGCACGCCCTGTCCGAGCCGGCCCGGGTGTCGGCCCTGGAGGTCTTCGCCGCCAACGGCGTCACGGTGCTGGTCGATTCGCGCGACGGGTACACGCCGACCCCAGCCGTGTCGCGAGCCATCCTGGCCAACCCCGGCTCGGACGGCGTCGTCGTCACGCCGTCGCATAACCCGCCGTCCGACGGCGGCTTCAAGTACAACCCGCCCGACGGCGGCCCGGCCGGCACGGAGATCACCGGGTGGATCCAGGACCGGGCCAACGCCCTGCTGGCCGTGCGGCTCGACGGCGTGCGCCGGGTGCCGTTCGCCCGGGCCGAGCCGGGCCGTTACGACTTCCTCGGCGAGTACGTAGCGGCGCTGCCGACCGTCGTGGACATGGACGCGATCCGCAGCGTCAGGATCGGCGCCGATCCGCTGGGCGGGGCGTCGGTGGCGTACTGGGCCGAGATCGCCGACCAGTACGGCCTGGACCTCACCGTCGTGAATCCCCTGGTTGACGCGACGTTCCGGTTCATGACCCTGGACTGGGACGGCAAGATCCGCATGGACTGCTCGTCCCCGTACGCCATGGCCTCGCTGATCGCCCGGCAGCACGAGTTCACCATCGCGACCGGCAACGACGCCGACGCCGACCGGCACGGCATCATCACCGCCGACGCCGGCCTGATGAACCCGAACCACTACCTGGCCGTCGCGGTCGAGTACCTCTACACGCATCGGCCGTCCTGGCCGGGCGATGCCGCAGTGGGCAAGACCCTGGTCAGCTCGTCGATGATCGACCGGGTGGCGGCCGGCCTCGGGCGCCGGCTGTACGAGGTGCCTGTCGGCTTCAAGTGGTTCGTGCCGGGCTTGCGTTCCGGCGAGGTCGCCTTCGGCGGCGAGGAGAGCGCCGGGGCGTCGTTCCTGGCCCGCGACGGTTCGGCCTGGACCACCGACAAGGACGGCATCATCCTGGCCCTGCTCGCGTCGGAGATCACGGCGGTCACGGGGCAGACGCCGAGCCGGCGCTACGCCGAGCTGACCGCCCGGTACGGCACGCCGGCCTATGCGCGCATCGACGCACCGGCCACCCGCGAGCAGAAGGCGGTGCTGGGCAAGCTGTCGCCGGAACAGGTCACGGCTACCGACCTGGCCGGCGATCCGATCACGGCCAAGCTGACCACCGCACCGGGCAACGACGCGCCGATCGGCGGGCTCAAGGTGGTGAGCGAGTCCGGCTGGTTCGCCGCCCGGCCGTCCGGCACCGAGGACGTGTACAAGCTCTACGCCGAGTCGTTCCGCGGACCGGAGCACCTGGCCCGAATCCAGGAAGAAGCGAAATCGATTATCACCGAGGTAATGCCGGAGAAATAACGGAAGTCATTGGGATATCCCCGGACATTTCTTACCGGGCGATATCGATATGGCTGCACCTAGGTAGGCATTCGGCGCCAAGAACGTAACGAGATGGCTGCTGTGGTTTCTCCGCCCTGGACCCCGACCTAGTGTCACAGCTAAGGCCCATGTGAATGGTGTAGGGCGGCGCGCCCGCATCAGCGTATCGGCCTTGCTTGCTTGTACGCGCCGACGGTCGAGCCGGCGCGCGATCACGCGTGGGGCGATCCCGTTCCGCCATGCCGGTTACCACGCAGAGTGGTAGCCATAGAAGGAAGGCGATTGAATGACCAGCCGGAACAGACGGGTAGCGGTCGGCGCAATCGGAGTCGCGCTCGCGCTCACCGCGGCCGCCTGCTCGTCCAGCAAGAAGAACGACGGCTCGAAAGGCTCCGGTGCCAATACCGGCGCGGCGAGCGCCAAGACCGGCGGCACGATCTACTACCTGACCAAACGTCCGGTGGAGCACTGGGATCCGCAGCGCATGTACATCGGACGCGACCTCGCCGATGCGTCGCGGCTGTTCTACCGGACGCTGACGCAGTTGACGCCGGACAACAAGCTGGTGCCGGACCTGGCCACCGACACCGGCAAGGCCACGGACAACAACAAGACGTGGTCGTTCACGCTGAAGTCCGGGCCGAAGTGGCAGGACGGGTCGCCGATCACCTGCGCCGACCTCAAGTACGGGGTGTCGCGCACGTTCGCGGTGAACACGATCGTCGGTGGCCCGAACTACGCCATCCAGTTCCTGGATGTTCCGACGAAGCCGGACGGCAGTTCGCAGTACGACGGCCCGTACACGAAGAAGGGCCAAGCCCTGTTCGACAAGGCGGTCGCCTGCAGCGGTAACACGATCACCTTCCACCTGCGCAAACCCGTCGGCGACTTCAACTACACGGTGTCTGGCGCACTGGCGGCGTTCGCGCCGTTCAAGGCCGCGCAGGACAAGGCCGCGCAGTCGAACTTCCAGATCTTCTCGAGCGGCCCCTACGAGTTGCAGGGCACCTGGCAGGAAGGCAAGGGCGGCACGTTCGTCCGCAACACCAACTACGACCCGAAGACCGATACGCCTGGCATCCGGCAGGCGCTGCCGGACAAGTTCGTGTGGGTCGAGGGTCTGACCGACGAGACGATCTTCGACCGGCTGCTCAAGGACCAGGGTCCGGACAAGTACGCGATCACCGACCGGTCGGCCCCGCCGGCCTACCAGCCCCGGGTCGTCCAGCAGAAGGGCCGGATGACCAACCCGGTCACGCCGTACATCGACTACCTGCTGCCGAACTTCCGCAAGGTGACCAACCCGAAGGTGCGTGAGGCGCTGGCCGTCGCGGTCGACCGCAACGGCTGGGTCAGTGCGTCGGGTGGGCCGGCGCTCTATCAGCCGGCGAACTCCGTCATCGCGCCGGATGTCCAGGGCTACAAGGACTTCGGCAACGCGTTCGGCGTCGGGGACGGCGGCGACGCGGCCAAGGCCAAGCAGATGCTGCAGGACGCCGGCGTGCCGATGCCGTTCCCGATCCACTTCACCTACAGCGGCGGCACGCCCACCGCGGACGCGCAGGCGTCGTCGCTGAAGGACGCGCTGGACAAAGCCGGCTTCAAGGTGTCGCTCGAGGGTCTGACGGACACGTACTACGACGTGATCCAGAACCCGAGCAACGCGCAGAAGTACGACCTGGTGTGGGCGTCCTGGGGTGCTGACTGGCCGAACGCCTCGACGGTGATCCCGCCGCTGTTCGACAGCCGGGTCAACCTCTCGACGGCGTCCAACGGTCAGGACTACGGCTGGTATCAGAGCAACGCGGCGAACACCGCCATCGACGCCGCGTACAACGAGGCGGACGCCAGCCAGCGCAATGCCATGTGGGGCGACCTGTCCGAGCAGTTGGCCAAGGACGTCGCCTACATCCCGCTGGTGTCGCGCAAGTTCCTGCGGCTGCACGGCTCCAACGTGACCAACTACACCGAGCCGGCAGCGTCCAACGCGTTCGTCGACCTCGGCCAGATCGGCACGACCGGCTGATCCCGGCACGTGCACGGTGGGTGGGGGCGTCGCGGCCCCCACCCACTACTACGTTTCGAGGGTCAGCCCGGGCAGGCCTCGGACGCGGGCCGCCGAACTACAGCCCAGCTGTGCACCACGTAGGCAGCGTGACGGCTACAGGGCGCGCTGCATCTCGTCGAGGATGAACACGGTCTGCGTGGCCAGGACATCGGGCATCGTCTGGAACTTGTTCAGCACGAGCTCACGCAGGCTGGCCGCGTCGTGCGTGCGGACGAGCAGCACCAGGTCGTTCTCGCCGGAGACCAGGGCGCCGTGCCACACCTCGGGGATCTCCGCGATGCGCCGCCGCACTTCCTTCCAGGAGTGCTGGCTGATCTTGAGGTAGACGTATGCGGAGATGTCGAACCCGTACCGCTCCGGGTCGACCACCGCCGTGTAGCCGGTGATGACGCCGTCGCGTTGCAGCCGCTCGACCCGGGCGTAGGCGCCGGCTCGGGAGATGTGCAGCTTGGCCGCGAGCGCCCGCATCGACATCCGCCCGTCGGCGCGCAGTTCGGCAATGATGCGACGGTCGGTGTCGTCGAGGGCGGCCGATCGTCCATCGGCGGGGCGACCGTCGCCGGTCCATCCGGTCATGTGGCCCGATACTAGCCGCGTGACGGCCATCCGTCTTGATTGTTGCCCAGATTCTGGAAGATTGGCTCACACGGTTCGAAAATTGGGCCATGTCCACTGTCGCAACGCCGCGCCAGCAATTCAGCCGGGACCTGCTGCCCAGCGACGAACCGCTGCAGCTCATCGCCCCGTCCGGCGAGGCCGCGCCCGGCGCGCACCTGCCGCCGGATGACGTGCTGGTCGATCTCTATCGCCGTATGGTGCTCGGGCGGCGCTTCGACGCCCAGGCCACCGCGCTCACCAAGCAGGGCAGGCTGGCCGTCTACCCGTCCAGTCACGGCCAGGAGGCCTGCGAGGTCGGCGCGGTCGCCGCGCTGCGCCCGCAGGACTGGCTGTTCCCGACCTACCGCGACAGCATGGCGATCGTCGCCCGCGGCGTCGATCCTGTCGACACGCTGGGCCTGCTGCGGGGCGACTGGCACCTCGGCTACGACCCCTACGTGCACCACGTCGCGCCGCAGTGCACGCCGCTCGCGACGAACACGCTGCACGCCGTCGGACTGGGCCACGCCGCGCGGCTGAAGGGCGAGGACACCGTCGCCCTGGTGATGCTCGGCGACGGCGGCACGAGCGAGGGCGACACCCACGAGGCGCTGAACTTCGCCGGGGTGTGGAAGGCGCCGGTGGTGTTCCTGGTGCAGAACAACGGCTACGCCATCAGCGTGCCGCTGGCCAAGCAGAACGCAGCGCCGTCGCTGGCCCACAAGGGAATCGGCTACGGCGTCGCGTCGATGCTGATCGACGGCAACGATCCGGCGATGGTGTACGCCGCTGTGCAGTCTGCAGTTGCCGCCGCCCGCGCCGGCGAGGGGCCGACGCTGATCGAAGCGATCACCTATCGCATCGAGGCGCACACCAACGCCGACGACGCCTCGCGCTACCGCGACCAGGACGAGGTCCTGCAGTGGCTGGCCCGCGACCCGATCGACCGCCTTGAGCGGTACCTGATCGCTCGGGGCCTGCTCGACGCATCCGCCCGCGACCACGTTGCCGTCGAAGCCGAGGCGGCCGCATCGTCCTTGCGCGAGCGGATGAACGCCGACCCGAAGCTCGACCCGGCCGAGCTGTTCGAGCACGTCTACGCCGAGCCCACCGCCGCCTTGCGTCGTCAGGCGGCGACTCTCAGCGGAGAGCTGGCGCAGTGACTGCTATCGCCACCGAGCCGATCACCATGGCCCGGGCGCTCAACCAGGCATTGGCCGACGCCCTGGCGGAGGACGAACGCGTGCTGGTGTTCGGCGAGGACGTCGGCAAGCTGGGTGGCGTCTTCCGGATCACCGACGGGCTGGCCGCCCGGTTCGGCGACGCCCGCGTCTTCGACACGCCTCTGGCCGAGGCCGGCATCGTCGGCACCGCCATCGGCATGGCCATGAACGGCCTGCGCCCGGTCGTCGAGATGCAGTTCGACGCGTTCGCGTATCCGGCCTTCGAGCAGATCACCAGCCACCTGGCCAAGCTGCGCAACCGGACCCGCGGCCGCATCGAGCTTCCGGTGGTGATCCGCATTCCCTACGGCGGCGGCATCGGCGGCGTCGAGCACCACAGCGACTCGTCCGAGGCGTACTTCGTCCATACAGCCGGGCTGAGGGTTGTCACACCCGGTACACCGGCCGACGCCTACGACCTGCTGCGGGCTGCGATCGACTGCCCCGACCCGGTGATCTTCTTCGAGCCGAAGCGGCGCTACTGGGCCAAGTCGTCCGACCCGCTGACCACCGGCACGCCGGTCGACCGGGCCGTCGTGCGGCGTCCGGGCGCCGACGTCACGCTCATCGCCTACGGGCCCATGGTGGCCACCGCACTCGAAGCGGCCGGCGAGGCGGACGTCGACGTCGAGGTGATCGACTTGCGCTCGCTGGCCCCGTTCGACGATGCGACGGTGTGCGACTCGGTGCGGCGCACCGGCCGGGCGGTGGTGGTGCACGAGGCGCCCGGCTTCCTCGGCTACGGCGCCGAGGTCGCGGCGCGGGTCACCGAGCAGTGCTTCCACTACCTGCACGCGCCGGTCGCGCGGGTGACCGGCTTCGACATCCCGTACCCGCCGCCGATGCTCGAGGAGCACCACCTGCCCAACGTCGACCGCATCCTCGACGCGATCGAACGGCTGCAGTGGGATGACACGGTGGAGTTTCCGGATGCCTGACGCCGAGGGCTCACGCGGGATGCAGTTCGCGCTGCCCGATCTGGGCGAGGGGCTCACCGAGGCGACGATCGTCGAGTGGCTCGTCGGGGTCGGCGAGACGATCAAGGTCGACCAGCCGGTCGTCGAGGTCGAGACGGCCAAGGCCCGCGTCGAGGTACCGGTGCCGTTCGCCGGCGTCGTCGCCGAACTGCGCGCCGAGGTCGGGGACACCGTCCCGGTCGGCTTTGCCCTGCTTACCGTTGTGCAGCATTCAGACCAAGCCGGCACCTTCGCCGAGCCGGGCGTGACGACCGCGGCACCGGCCACCGAGTCGGGCGCCGTGCTGGTCGGCTACGGCACGTCGAAGCCGGCTCGCCGGCACCGCCGGTCGCGCGCCACCGAACCGGCAAGCGACACCGGCGGGAACCGCCCGGTCATCTCACCCCTCGTGCGCCGGCTGGCCCGCCAGCATCACATCGACCTCGCCCGGCTGACCGGCAGTGGCCCCCGCGGCACCGTGCTGCGCCGCGACGTCGAGGCGGTGCTGGCCAAGGCGGATACAGTCGGCGCGCCGCAGGCCGCGGCTCCGTCCACCATCCCGCCGAACAGCAAGCGGGTGCCGCTCACGGGCCTGCGGGGCGCGGCCGCCGAGCTGTTCAGCCGCTCGCGGCGCGAGATCCCCGAAGCGACGGTGTGGGTGGACGTCGACGCCACCGCCCTGGTCGAGGCCCGCACCGCGCTGAACGCCGCCCGCCCGGACGAGCCGGTGAGCTTGCTCGCCCTGGTGGCCCGCTTCGCGGTGCTGGGTCTGCGCAAGTACCCGGAACTGAACGCCCGGATCGACGACGATGCCGTCGTCCTGCTCGACGAGGTGCATCTCGGCTTCGCCGCGCAGACCGACCACGGGTTGGTCGTGCCCGTTGTGCGCGACGCGCACACGATGACCACCCGGCAGCTGGCCGGGGCGATCGGCGCGCAAACCGCCGATGCCCGCTCGGGGGCGATCGCCCCGGCCTCCCTGCGCGGCGGCACGTTCACCGTGAACAACTACGGGGTGTTCGGGGTCGACGGCTCGGCCGCGATCATCAACCATCCCGAGGTGGCCATCCTCGGCATCGGCCGCATCGTCGACCGGCCCTGGGCGGTCGACGGACAGCTCGCCGTCCGCAAGATCACCCAGCTCACGCTGGCCTTCGATCACCGGGCCTGCGACGGCGGGGTGGCCGGCGGTTTCCTGCGCTTCGTGGCCGACCGCGTGGAGTCGCCCGTCACCGCGCTCGGGGAGTTGTAGCCCAGACATGACGATCAGCCAGCACCCGAGTGGGCGCTGGCTGATTCGTGTGGCAGAGGCAATGGCCGCCGTGGCGGATGGTTCGCGTTCGCGAGCCGTACCGCAATCCTCCGGGGGGTTAGGGACAGCGGATCTCAGCGTCCACGATGCCCACCACGGCGGCCTCCGGCTCCGTTCCCGGTCGCGGATCGGCATCACCGACGGATGCGATGCCGATCGCGAAGCGCGAACAGGGCCGTGCCCTGCTGTCGCGGTCGCCAGGACTACGACCGCAACGTCTCTATTCAGTTACCGGGGATGGAGCTACAACCACCAGTCGTTCGGGTGCGCAGTAATGGCCCCGCGGTCGACGTTCACGGACGCCGCCGGAGCTGAACTGGCCGTCGTCTCAGCCGATGCGGCCGTGACGCCGACGAGCCCCAAGAACAGTCCCGCCAAGACAGCCAGCGCTAGCCGCCTCGCGCGCGTCGCAATCAAAATGACCCCTTTCGCATGGTTGGGGACATCAAATGTCCCAACCAATCTGTCCGAGGGGGCCTGGCCTCCGCCATGCCACCCATAGGATCGGTCGAGCGTTGATGCAATTCCAGACGACAATAGTGGCAGCTAACTGCCTGACACCAACTGCGATTCGGCGGGCGACATGACAGATGGTGGCGAACTCAGCGATCTCGACATCGCGCTCTATCGAGCTCTACTCGAAGACCCGGGCGCGCTGTTGCCGGAGATCGCCGAGCGACTCGGCCGGTCGATCGACGAGCTCGACAAGCCGCTGGCCAACCTGACTGAGATCGGTCTCGTCGCGACCGAGGACGGAGCCGAGTACAAGGCGGTGAACCCGTCTCTGGCCGAGGTTTCGTCGCTCGGCGCCGAGGAGCTCGAGCTGAGCGCCCGGCGGGTGGCCATCGAGGCGCGCCGGGCCGCCATCCGCCAGGTCGCCCCCATCTGGATGCGGTCGCTTCGAGGCAATCTCGGAACCGAGACCGTCGAGGTCGTCACCGACCCGCAGGCGCGCAAGAACATCCCCATGTACTTCGCCGAGCACTGCCAGCGCGAGCTGCTGTCGGTGGCGCCCGGACGCGGTCCCGGCGGCCGGGCCGACCCCCAGACGCGGATGGCCAACCTGTACTCGCTGAACCGCGGCGTCGTCACCCGGGCGCTGTACCAGCACGTCGCGCTGCGCGACCGGGCGACGCGCGCCTACCTGCGCGAGCTGGCCGAACACGGCGCGAAGATCAGGTTGGCGCCGTCGGTGCCGGGACGCAGCCTCGTGATCGACCGCGAGGTGGCGATCCTGCCGACGCCCGCGGCCGAGCCCGGCTCGTCGTCGATCGCCATCGTGCGCGAGCGCAACATCGTGGGCTGGATCGTGGCGACGTTCGAGCAGCTGTGGGCCGAGGCGTCCACCCTGGAGGAGGCGCTCGATCAGCATCACACCGAGCCGGAGGTGGACGAGACGCGACTGGCGATCCTGCGGCTGATGGCCGACGGCGAGAAGGACGAGGCCATCTCGCGCCGGCTGTCCATCTCGGTGCGCACCTGCCGGCGACACATCGCGGATTACATGGGGCAGGTCGGCGCCACGTCGCGGTTTCAGGCGGGCGTGATCGCATCTCGCAACGGCCACCTGGACCTGCCGCCGCCGCTCTGACCGCACCTACTCGCGCACGACCTCGTCCGGCGACTTGTCCGGACGCAGCCCGCGCCAGGACGGGTGACGCAGCCGGTCCTCGGAGGTCCACTCGCCGAACGCCACCTCGCCGACCAGCCGCGGCGACACCCAGTGCGCATCGCGGGAGTCGGCGCGCGGCACGTCCGGCGAGAACGGCGACGACTTGCGGGCCAGGCGTTTGAGCTGCGCGCCGAGCTGGGCCAGCGCCGCGTCGGTGAACCCCGTGCCGACCTGCCCCACGTACTTCAGCCCGTCGTGGCCGGGAAGGCCCAGTAGCAGCGACCCGATCATGCCCTCGCGGCGACCCTTGCCCGGACGCCAGCCGCCGATCACCACTTCCTGCATGCGGATGTTCTTGACCTTCACCCAGTCGCCGGTGCGCCGCCCCGGCGTGTAGCGCGACGTGAGTCGCTTGGCCAGCACGCCCTCCAGCCCCTGCTGCCGGCTGGCCTTCACCGCGCTGGCCCCGTCGCCCTCGAACACCGGCGGTGTCTGCCAGGACGGTCCGGAGAGCTCCAGGGTGTCCAGCAGCGACCGGCGTTGTGCGTAGGGCAGATCCATCAGCGAGCGCCCGTCCAGGTGCAGCAGGTCGAAGATCAGGTACACGGCCGGGAGCCGGTCGGCCAGCCGCCGGGCGGCGGCCGCGGTCGAGATGTGCATGCGTTGCTGCAGCCGCTCGAAGCTGGGCCGGCCGGCGTCGTCGAAGCTGACGATCTCGCCGTCGAGCAGCACCTCGGTGGTGCCGAGCTGCTCGCCCAGACCGCGCAGTTCCGGGTAGCTGACCGTCACGTCGTTGTCGTTGCGGGACGTGATCGTGATCCGGCCGCCCTCGACCGCCACCAGGGCCCGGACGCCGTCCCACTTCATCTCGTAGGCCCAGTTGCCGTCGTCGTTGGGCAGTTCGCCCAGCGTCGCGAGCATCGGCTTGACGTGCTCGGGCAGGGGCTTCCAGTCGGGGCGGGCCGGCGCGTCCATGCGATGCATCATCCAGTTCTTGCCGCCGGTCTGGAACAGCACGAACCGGCCCTGGGTGCGCTCGCCGTCGAGCACGACCATGACCTCACGGTCGGTCCACTTCTGCGTCTCGTAGGTGCCGCGATCCCAGATCGTGACCTGGCCGCCGCCGTATTCGCCGTGGGCGATGCCGCCCTCGAACGTGGCGTACTCGAGCGGATGGTCCTCGACGTGGACGGCCAGGTGGTTGCGCTTCGGGTCGTTCGGGATGCCCTTGGGCACCGCCCACGACACGAGCACACCGTCGCGTTCGAGACGGAAGTCCCAATGCAGCGCGGTGGCGTGATGTTCCTGGACCACGAAGGACTTGCCGCCCGGTTTCGTCGTGTCCCGCTCGGGCATGGGCTCGGGCGTGCGCTTCGGATCGCGCTTGCGGCGGTACTCGTCCAGCGGGGGCACCACGCGATCAGCGTATGCGCACCGGGCCGGCCTCGACCGGAGTGCCGCGACGCAACGACCCGGCGACGGCGCTGGCGTCCTGGCACTCGGCGACGAGCGCCCGCAGCACGTCCTCGGGTACGTCGCCGGCGATGGTCACCGCGTAGTGCACTCCGCTGGAAAGCAGTGGATCGCCGACGAATCCGCCGTCCGCGGTGACCCGCAGATCGGTGATCGTGATGCCGCGCTGGCCGGCCTCGCGCAGGATGTCGTTGAACAGGCAGCCGGCGACGGCCAGATGCAACAGGTGCCCGCCGGAGAGCGTGTCGATCATGATCTGCGCACGGTCCGTGAGGTGGTGCTGCACCACGACGGTGCCCGGTTCGATGCCAGGCGTGCCCGGCTCGGCGGTGCGGATCTCGACATCGAACATCTGCTCCCCCTTTTTTACTTGACGTGAGTCGCAGAATTCCATGACGTGTCGCATTTCGTCGACGGCCGCGCCGGGATAGACGCCGTGCTGGTGCACCGCCTGGTGGCCGGCCAGTTCCCGCAGTGGGCCGACCTGCCGATCAGACCGGTCAAGGTCGACGGATGGGACAACCGCACCTATCGGCTCGGCGACGACATGACCGTGCGCCTGCCCACGCACGAGAGCTATGCGCCGGCTGTCGACAAGGAGGACCGCTGGCTGCCGGTGCTGGCGCCCCACCTGCCGGTGCCGATCCCGTCGCCGCTGGCGCTCGGACAGCCCGGCGAGGGCTACCCGTTCCGCTGGTCCGTACGCCGGTGGATGGACGGCGAGACGGCAACGCCTGCGCGGATCGGCTCGATGACGTCGTTCGCGGAGTCGATCGCCGGGTTCATCCGGGCGCTGCAGGCGATCGACCCGACGGGTGGGCCGCTGGCCGGTGCACACAGCTTCTACCGGGGCGCCCCGCCGTCGCATTACTCGGATGAGACGCGAGATGCGGTCGACGCACTGGGCTCACGCATCGACGGACGGGCGGCGTTGGCCGTCTGGGACGCGGCGTTGGCGGCTCGGTACGAGGCACCGCCTATGTGGTTCCACGGCGACATCGCGCAGGGCAACCTGCTGGTGCGCGACGGCGCGCTGGCCGGCGTGATCGACTTCGGCACGTCCGGTGTCGGCGATCCGGCCTGCGACCTCGTCATCGCCTGGACGTTCTTCGAAGGCGCCGGCCGTTCAGTGTTCCAGCACGCCGTCGCGCAGGACGACGGCGCCTGGGCGCGGGCCCGCGGGTGGGCGCTGTGGAAGGCGCTGATCAGCCTGGCCGGCGACCTCAACGGACCGTACGCCGCGATCAATTACCGCGTGATCACCGAGGTGCTGGCCGAAGCCGGCGCGTGAGTCGTAGGGTCTCGACGTCATGCCCACCTTCGCCGAATCCGAGCAGCAGCGCAGCAAGCGGCATCGCCGGCGGACCCTGTTCGACGGCGTCGCGACGCTCTACGACAGCTCCCGGCCGCAGTACCCGGACGAGCTGATCGAGTTCGTCGCGTCGACCGCCGGGCTCGGCCCGAACAGCCGGGTACTCGAAGTCGGCTGCGGCACGGGGCAGCTCACCCAGAGCCTGGTCCGTCTCGGGTTCGACCTGACCGCCATCGACATCGGCCCGTCCATGATCGCGACCGCCCGGCGCCGGCTCGCCGATTCGGCCGTCTCGTTGCTGGCCACGTCCTTCGAGGACTTCGCCGCCGCCGACGCCTCGTTCGACCTGATCGTCTCCGGGACGGCGTTCCACTGGGTCGACTCCGAGATCAAGTTCGACAAGTCCGCCCGGCTGCTGCGGCCCGGTGGCTGGCTGGCCGTGCTCGCCACTCGCGAGCAGTACGACGACCCGCTGGGCGCGGCACTGCACGAGATGTGGGTCGCCCGCAGCGACGACGGCGGCGCATGGGCCACGTCGCCGGAGCCGACGAATGCGGAGCTCATGGCCGAGACCCGCCTGTTCGCGCCGGCGATCTACCGGACGCACCAGCGGCGGCTCGTCATGCCGGCTGACGCGGTCGTCGCCGTCGAGAACACCCGCGCGACCTCGCTCAGCTGGCCCGCAGACGTCCGCCACGAGTTCACCGAGGAACTCCGCCGTCGGATCGGGTCCCGGACCGAGGTGCCGCTGACTCAGCACGCAACGCTCACCGTGGCCCAGGTCGTCAGAAACCGCTGACCAGATCCCTGCTCGATCTTGATTGTCGGTAAGCGATCGGCTTGGGAGTCAGCCCAGGACCACCTGTTCGTCGGAGCCCGACTGCTTGGGGTCCGGCAGCCGCACCATCCGGAACGAGACGACCAGCCCGGCCAGGCCGGCCAGGATGGGAATCAGCAGCGCCACCTGTAGCGCGGCGTGTCGGGCGTCGGTGTTGATCCGGATGATCTCGTCCTGGGTTTTCTGCGGTTGGCCGGCCAGCTGTTCTTCGAGTTGGGTGTTGGTGTTGCGCAGGGTAATGGCGGTGGCGGTGGCGGTGAAATCGGCATCCAGCCCGTTCACGCCGTCATTGGCCACGGCGGTGCCGTCACGGTGGAATTCGATGTTGGCGTCGGTGGAGGCGGGGATAACGAGCGACGGCTTGGCGTTATGGCTGACCCGGGTGAGTACCCAGTGGATGCCCGCCAGCCGCAGCCCGGCGCTGCTGACCACCACGCTGAGCGGTGATGACGATGCAGCGCACGCCGCCAGCGTCACCACACACGGCGCAATCAGCGCCACGCATCGCCACCTCACGGCACCCCCCATCGACCCGTGACTCCACCACAGCGAACGGCCTTGCAGAAGTTCAACGACACAACGCCGGACCGCGTTGTCCGCCGACGAACCCGAAGATGCGCCAGCGGTTAGACCCTAATGAAACTAGACTCCGGCGGCCCGCACGCGTTCACCGAACGCGCACATCTGCCGCTGTCGGGGCGGACGTCCGACCATGCCG
>DATBER010000148.1:0-72073 GCA_036558905.1 Jatrophihabitantaceae bacterium
CGTCCAGCTGCAGCGCCCGAGCCAGCGCGTCCAGCACGGACTCGGAGGCGCCGGCGAGGTTCCCGCGCTCGAGGCGGGTGTAGTAATCGACGCTGACCCCGGCCAGCATCGAGACCTCCTCGCGACGCAGTCCCTTCACCCGCCGGTGGGAACCGTAGGCCGGTAGCCCGGCCTGCTCCGGAGTGATCCGGGCGCGGCGGGTGGCGAGGAACTCGCGGACCTCGGTGCGGTTCTTCACGTAGTCGACCGTACGAGGCGATCAGCGGGCCTGGGAGGGTCTGCCATTACCTGGCTGGATGGAGCGGGTGACGGGAATCGAACCCGCACTGTCAGCTTGGGAAGCTGATGTTCTGCCATTGAACTACACCCGCGGACTCGCGACATCGTACAGGCTGGCGCGCGAACGGCGATCAGCATGGATGAGGGGCGGGCGCCGAAGCACCCACCCCTCGCCCAGCGGCGGCCTGGGGGTACCGCCGACTCGGCTCAGCGCGGTAGACGACACCCCGGCGGGTGACGTCCGGACGGCGCTGTCGTCGACGGTCGCGACACGCGCCGTGCAGCCTGAACCGGCACGAGCCGTGACGTCGAGCGACCTGTCCCAGCCGGGCCTCTGGTCGCGGTCACGCGACCGACCTGCGTGACCGCGCCGAGGGCTGCGACGATGCGCGAATGACGCACCGGTGCCTCCTGGGGGAGAGGCGGCTGGGTGACAGGGAAGTTGTACACCCGTCCAAATCAGGCGGGACCCATAGAAGTGCCAGTGGCACGAGCGTGCACGGTTGACTACGCAAACGTGCGAACGCGCCCGACGTAGCAAGGCGATCAGCTGGGTAGGCCGTTGGGGGGGCCGGCGGATGATCATCTGGACGTGGCACCGTGGCGTCAGCGACACATTCGGCAAGATCCGGCCAACCCTTGATTCCGTCGCGACAAGGCGTCGGGCGGAGGACTTAGATGGGTCTCGAGCCGCTCACGTTGCGGAGGTGATGGCGCGATGGACGCAGATGAGCTTCCAGCCCATCTGAACCTGCTCGGCCTGGATGAAGAGGCCGCGCGGGTGTATCGCGCGTTGCTCGACGGAGGCTCGGCTCCGGTGGACGACCTGGCCCGGGCCCAGTCCATGTCTGAGGACGCCATCCACAAAGCGATTGCCGAGTTGATCGACGCCGGACTGGTCGGCCGCACCAGCGCCGCCGGTGATCGCTACGCCCCGGTGTCGCCCGAGGCCGGGCTCAAGGTGCTGACCGCCCGGCGCGAATCCGAGATCAACGCGGCCATGGTGGCCACCCTCAACGCGTACACCGACTTCCGCCGCTCGCGGCTGTCGCCGGCCACCGATCACCTGGTCGAGGTGGTGACCGGCCCGGCGATGCTCGAACGCGTCGAGCAGGCTGAGCGCAACATCCACCACGAGGTGCGCCGTCTCGACTCGCCGCCCTACTACATGACCGGCACGAGCAACGACACCGAACTCGAGCACCTGAGCCAGGGCATCCGCTACCGCGTCGTGTACTCGCAGTCGTCGCTGGAGCAGGAGGGCTATCTCGACGGCAACGTGCTGCCGTGCATGAAGGCCGGCGAACAGGCACGGGTGTTGCACGACGTGCCGGTCAAGCTGAGCATCATCGACGACACGATGGCCATGGTGTCGCTGCCGATCGGCGAGGCGGCGATCAATCGCAGCCTGCTCATCGTGCAACCGAGCAGCCTGTTCTCGGCGCTGGTCGGCCTGTTCGAATTGGCCTGGCGCGCGGCCCTGCCGATCATGCCGTCGGGCGATGCCGGCAGCCGACTCGAACCGATCGAGCAACGGCTGCTGGCCCTGCTGTCGGCCGGGGTTGCCGACGAGACGATCATCCGCACCCTGCGCATCAGCCGGCGCACGTTCTTCCGCTACCTCGAGCGGCTGCAAGCCCGCGCCGGCGTCAACAGCCGGTTCCAACTCGGGGTGCAGGCCGTGCGCAACGGTTGGCTGGCCGATCAACCGGACTAGTCTGTCCTGCCATGCTGCTCAGCGACCGCGACATCCTTGCGGAAGTCGACGCGCGAAGGCTCGTCGTCGAGCCGTGGGACGCCGACCTGGTCCAGCCGTCGAGCGTCGACGTGCGCCTGGACCGCTACTTCCGGGTCTTCAACAACTCGCAGTACACGCACATCGACCCGGCTCAGCAACAGGACGATCTGACCGCGCTGGTCGAGCCGAAGGGCGACGATCCGTTCGTGCTGCATCCGGGCGAGTTCGTGCTCGGCTCGACGTTGGAGATCGTCACGTTGCCCGACGACCTGGCCGGGCGCCTGGAGGGCAAGTCGAGCCTGGGGCGGCTCGGCCTGCTGACCCATTCGACGGCGGGCTTCATCGATCCGGGGTTCACCGGCCACATCACCCTGGAGCTGTCGAACGTGGCCAACCTGCCGATCACGCTCTGGCCGGGCATGAAGATCGGGCAGCTGTGCCTGTTCCGGCTGTCGAGCCCGGCGCTGCATCCGTACGGGTCGTCGCAGGCCGGCTCGCGGTACCAGGGTCAGCGGGGCCCGACGCCGAGCCGCTCGCACCTGAACTTCCGGCGCTGGCCGACGTCGTAACCGCGAACCGCGGGATGAAGTAGTGGGCCAACGGCCCGATGGCCAGCGCGTACAGCACGGTGCCGACCCCGACGTTGCCGCCGAGCAGCCAGCCGGCTGCGAGCACGGTCAACTCGATGCCGGTGCGGGCCACCCGGATGGACCAGCCGCGGGCCGCCAGTCCGGTCATCAGCCCGTCGCGCGGCCCCGGACCGAGACCGGCGCCGATGTACAGGCCGGTCGCGAGTCCGTTGGCCACGATGCCGCCGCCCAGGAACACGGCCCGCAGCCACATCGCCTGCGGCGTGGGAAGTACGTCCAGCGCCGCGTCGACGGCCAGGCCCACGACGATCACGTTGCTGACCGTCCCGACGCCGGGCCGTTGCCGCAGCGGGATCCACAGCAGCAGCACGATCGCGCCGACCGCGATGACGACCCAGCCGAACTCCAGCCCGCTGCGCCGGGCTATGCCCTGATGCAGAACATCCCACGAGTCGAGGCCGAGCCGAGCCCGGATCATCAGTGCCATGCTGACGCCGAACAGGACGAGGCCGGCATAGAGGTTCATCAATCGACGCGGCAACTTGCTTGACATGTCATGCACTGTAACGACAGATTGCATGACATGTCAAGTAACTGCTAGCGTGGAGCCATGACGCGCTGGCTGAACAAGGAAGAGATGCGAGCGTGGCTCGGATACCGGCGGATGTTCCTGCTGCTCAACGCCCAGGTGAATCGCGACCTCGCCCGCGACTCAGGGCTCTCCGAGCCGGACTACGACGTCCTGTCCAACCTGGCCGACGCCCCCGACCAGCGCGACCGGCTGAGCGAGCTGGCCGCCCGCATGTTGTGGTCGCAGAGCCGGCTGTCGCACCACATCAGCCGCATGGAGCAGCGCGGACTGGTCAGTCGCGAGGAGTGCGAGACCGACGCGCGTGGCTCGGTCGTCGTGCTCACCGAGCAGGGCCGGCGCACCCTCGAGAAGGCGGCTCCGCAACATGTGGAGTCGGTACGCAAGCACATCATCGACCTGCTGTCGCCGGGGCAGATCAAGGCGCTGGGTGACATCGCCGAGACAGTGGTCGGCCACCTCGGGGAGTCATACGACGTGCAGCGCGGTCGTGGGTGACACGCGGGCGGCCCGCTCGGCCGGGTAGAGGCCGGCGACCGTTCCGACGAGCAGACAGGCCAGCAGCGATCCGCCGAGCGCGCCGACCGGGACGGTGGTGGTCCAGCCCCGCAGCTGCGCATAGCCGAGGGTGATGCCCGCCCCGGCGGCCACGCCGGCAAGGCCGCCCAGCCCGGTCAGCAGCAGTGCCTCGGTCAGGAACTGCAACCGCACGTGCCGGCGCTTGGCGCCGATCGCGCGGCGCAGCCCGATCTCGCTTCGTCGCTCCAGCACGCTTATGACCATGACGTTGGCGATACCGACGCCGCCGACGAGCAGCGCGACCGCACCGAGCCCGAGGAACAGGTTGGTGAAGGTCGCCTTGGCGGTCGCCCGGGCGACCAGGGCGTCGGACGGGCGAGACACCTGCACCTGCTCGGGGTGGGCCGGGTCGGCGGTGCCGGCCAGCACGGCACGCACCCGATTGACGGCGGCGTCGGTAGAGCGCTCGTACACAGCGGTGCGCGTCTGTTGATAGCCGAGGTACCGGACCGCGGCCGGCTCGCCGACGAGCGCAGCGGCGTCGAGTTCCGGCGCGAGCGTGACCGGGCCGAGGATGCCGATCACTGTCCAGTACCGCCCGGCCAGCCAGATCTGGGGACTGCTCTGCAGGCCGGCGATGCCGAGGCGCTGCGCGGCCGTGGCTCCGAGAACGACCGTCGGGAAGTTGCTGCTCGCCGCGGAGTGCCAGGCCCCCGAGCGGATCGGTGCGTCGACGACACCGGGCAGGTCCAGCCCGGTTGCCTCGACCGTGATGCCGTTGGTGTCCTCGGCCGGGACGTGGGGGTTGGCGTAAACCGCGACGTCGACCGCGCCCGTCCAGCCGAGCCGGTGAACCCCGTCGATCGCACCGACCATCGTCGGAGCCGCCGGGGGGAGCACGGCCGCGGCGCCGGTCAGCGTCTGCCCGGGCGTCACGGTCAGCAGGTTCGTACCGAGGGCGTCGATCTGGGCCAACAGCGCTGCCTGGCTGGACGCCGAGATCCCGAGTACTGCCACGACGGCGGCGATGCCGATTGCGATGCCCGTCGCCGAGAGGGCGGCCCGGAGCGGCCGGCCGCGCAGGCCCAGCAGACCGAGACGCAAGATGTCGGCGGCGAGCAGTCGCGACCGCTCCAGGCTCATCGGAGCCCCCACGCGGTATCGGACACGACGACGCCGTCGCGCATCTCGACCTGTCGCGGCAACCGGGCCGCGATCTCCCGGTCGTGGGTGATCACGACGATCGTGGCGCTCGCGGCGTTCAGCTCGGTCAAGATCGCGATGATCGACTGCCCGGACGCCGTGTCGAGGTTGCCGGTCGGCTCGTCGGCCAGCAGTACCGCCGGACGACCCACCACGGCGCGGGCCAGCGCGACCCGCTGGCGCTCGCCACCGGACAGCTCGCTCGGACGGTGGTTGCCCCGGTGGGCCAGCCCGACCCGTTCGAGCGCCGCCGCCGCGGCCGCCCGACGCGCGCGGCGGGGCAACCCCCGGTAGAGCAGCCCGTTGGCGACGTTGTCCAGGGCCGACTGGGTCGGGCTGAGGAAGAACTGCTGGAACACGAACCCGATGTGGCCGGCCCGCAGCGCGGACAGCTCGTTGTCGGTCATCTCTGCGGTATCGACGCCGACCACGAACGTGGCCCCGGCGGTGGGCCGGTCCAGGGTGCCCGCGAGTTGCAGCAACGTGGATTTGCCCGAGCCGGACGGCCCGACGACGGCGACGAATTCGCCGGCGTCGATGCGCAGGTCCACACCGTGCAGCACCTCCAGGTCGCCGTAGCTCTTCCGGACGGCCCGCAACTCGAGCACGGTCACAGTCGGGGCACCTGCACCTTCGTTCCGGCGGTGATTCCCGCCCCGGACACCTGCACCCGGTCGGTCGCGAACAGCCCGGTGGTGACCGGCACCGGATGGGCCGTGCCGTCGGCGCCCACCGCATAGACGACGTAGCCGCCGCCGGATGCCACGTGCAACGCCTCGACGGGCACCGACAGCACGTCGTGGGCCTGCTGCGACACGATCTGCACCGTCACCGGGGCCTCGTCCAGGCCGCCCAGCGACGCGACGTCGCCGGTCAGCCGGATGTCGACCGGAATCGTCTCGGTGCCACCCGAATCCCCACCCGATCGTGGTTGAGCCGCCGTAGCCACCGCCCCCACCCGGGACACGACGCCGACGAGTGACCGGCCGGACGGCAACTCCACGGCCACGTGCTGGCCGGTTCGCACGTACGCCTGGTAGTCGGTGGACAGGTCCAGATGCACGTTGCGCACCGTGCTCGTCGCCGTCAAGACATCCTGGCCGGCACCGCTCGCCCGGCCGACGGTGCTGCGGGTGGCCGTCACCCGGATCGCCGCCGGCGCGACCACCGCATCGCCCGCCGCGACCGCCCCTGTCTCGGGTACGTCGAGGGCGTGCTGCCACTGGCGAACCGCCCATGCCGTCGTGTCGGTGTAGTCGTCGTCCACGGTCAGGTAGTCGTCGTAGCCGAGGGCAACCAGGTTGGCCTCGAGCTCATGCACGTCCGCCCCGGTCGCCCCGACCGACAACGGCCGATACAGCGGCAGGTTGCCGTAGAACAACGGGATCGGCCGCTGATCGACCGCGTACACCTGCTGCCCCCGGGTGCGGACGTCACCGGCCTGCGGCAGCGCGGTCACCACGCCCGGCCGATAGCCGATCAGGTCGTAGCTGTCGGCGAACCCCAGGCTGCCGTCGACCGGCGCGGTCACGGTCAGGTCGCCTCGAACGACGGCCGCCACGGGCAGGTTCGGTCGGTCGGCCGTCGGAGCGGAGCCGTCGCGGTCGCGCGCTATCGACCACCCGGCCCCCACGGCGGCGACCAGCAAGGCCGCACCCGCTGCGTACCACCTGCGCCGCATGCTGCTCACTTCCCGGGCAGCGGCAGGGCGCGGCCGTGGCCGCACGCCTGCTCGGCCGCCGCGAAACGCGGGTCCGACTGGGCGTTGTTCGGCAGCTCGATGCGGAATCCACCGTTGCCGTTGGGCTGCGGATCGGGCATGTCGATGCCGTGCTGACGCATGCAGTGGGCCAGTTGCACGAGATCCGTCATCGAGAGCTTGCTGCTGCCGGCGCCGCCGGAGGGGCGTAACGACCGGCACGCCGCCATCGCCGTCCGGATCTTCTGCGGCGTGACACCGTTGCCGCCCTGCACCTGGATGGCGCCCGATCCGGAGTCGGGGACGTCGACGCCGTGCGCTCGCATGCACCGCGCCCAGGCGACGGTGCTGGCCGACGTGACGGACGAGCTCGACGGGGCGGCCCGCGGGTGGCTCCTACCGCAGGCCGCGACGGTGCCGAACAGGGCGAGCGCAATGGCGACGCCGACGAGTCGATGCATGCCGGACAGCCTGATCACGTGCCGATAACCAGGCCGTCAACGCCGGCGTTTACCCGGCAGTTAGGCGGCACCGTGTGTACTGGTGGCGTGCGAGTGCTGGTGGTGGAGGACGAACGGGTGCTCGCCGACACGATCGCGCACGGGCTGCGCCGCGAGCACATGAGCGTGGACGTCAGCTACGACGGCGACCAGGCCCTGGAGCTGGCGGCGGTCACCCGCTACGACGTGGTCGTCCTGGACCGCGACCTGCCCAAGGTGCACGGTGACGAGGTGTGCCGGCAGCTGATCAGCACCGGCGACGGCACCACCCGCATCCTGATGCTCACCGCCGCGGCGCGGATCGCCCAACGCGTCGAGGGGTTACGGCTCGGTGCCGACGACTACCTGGCCAAGCCGTTCGCGTTCGCCGAGCTGGCCGCCCGCGTGCACGCGCTGGGCCGCCGCGCGGCACCGGCCCGCCCGCCGGTGCTCGAGCGGGGCGGCGTCCGGCTCGACCGGGCGCAGCGGCTGGTCATGCGAGGCGACCGGGTCATCCACCTCTCGCCCAAGGAATTCCAGGTCCTGGCCGTGCTGCTGCACGCCGACGGCGCCGTCGTCTCGGCCGAGGAGCTGCTCGAACGGGCCTGGGACAGCAACGCCGATCCGTTCAGCAACAGCATGCGGGTGATCATCATGCGACTTCGGCAGAAACTCGGTTCCCCGTCGGTCATCGACACCGTGGTCGGCGCGGGGTACCGGATCGGATGAGGTTCCTGACCGCGCGCGTGCGCCTGACCGTCCTGTTCGGGCTGCTCTTCCTGGTGGCCGGCGGCGCGCTGCTCACCATCGACTACCTGCTCGTGCACCAACGCCTGGCCGGGCACCGCACCGGGCCGACGACCGTGTACGTCTTCCCGACCGAGAGCAAGAAGGCCGCGCTGGCCAACGGCGACGTCGCCAAGAACGCGCTCATCGACACCAAGGACCTCCGCCTGCCGAACGGGCAGACGCTCGCCGAGTACCAGCAGAGCGTCAAGCGGGAGGCGGCCCGGGTTGCTGAGCGGCAGCTCTTGGAACAGTCGGGCATCGCGCTGGGCGTCGCGCTCGTTCTCGTGGCCGGGCTCGGCTACCTGATGGCCGGCCGGGTGCTGCGTCCGGTGCACGCCGTGTCGGCCGCGGCGCGGCGCATCCGGGCCAATGCCCTGCACGAGCGGATCCCGGTGAGCGGTCCACCGGACGAGATGCGCGAGCTGGCCGAGACCGTCAACGACATGCTGGTCCGCCTGGACGCGTCGTTCGCCGCGCAGCGCGACTTCATCGCGAACGCCAGCCACGAGTTGCGCACCCCGATCACGACGCAGCGCGCGCTCGTCGAGGTGGCCGCGTCCGAGCCACGACCGGGCCCGGCCCTGCTGGCCGCGACGCCGACGATGCTGGCCAGCCTCGACCAGCAGGAGCAACTGGTCGACGGGCTGATCACCCTGGCCCAGGCCGACCACGCCAGCGGACCGCGCGTGCCGGTGCCGGTCCACGAGATCGCCCGGGACGTGCTCGACAACGCCGCGGCCGAGGCCGAGTCCCGGGCGATCGGCGTCGACGCGCAGCTGCGACCGGTCGTGGTATCAGGCGACCCGATCCTGCTCGAGATCATGATCACCAACCTGGTGCGCAACGCCATCCGGCACAACGTCGACGGCGGCGCGCTGACCCTGCGCCTCGCGGACGACCGGCTCACCGTCAGCAACGACGGGGCCGTCTACGAGACGGAGCGCGTCGCCGAGCTGGTCGAGCCGTTCCGCCGGGGCGAGGTCGACCGGGTCACCAGCGAAGGCAGCGGATTGGGGCTGGCCATCGTTGCGTCCGTGGCCCGGGCGCACCAGGCCGACCTGACGCTGCAGGCCCGCCCCGGGGGCGGTCTGGCCGTGCAGGTGCGCTTCGGCTGACTACCGGCGCACCCGGATCCGCTGCCAGAGGTCGGCCACGTCCTGATCCCCGGCTACCTCGACGCCGGCCGGGCGATTCCACAGCCAGAGGTACAGGTCGGACGCGCTGCCACTGACGGTCGCGTCGGCGCGGTCGGCTCCGGGGTTGGCGCGGACGCCGTCCGGGGCCAGCGTGACGGTCAGCCCTTCGGCGTCGTCCGGACGCAGGGCCAGTGTGCGTGGCGCGTCGACGTGGCGGAACGAACGCCGAAGGGTGGCGAAGTCGTTGACCACCTCGTCGATGCCGTCGGCGGCGAACTCGACCGGGAACGGTGTGATCGCCCCGGCCGCCGACTCGACGTCGGCCCGGTGGATCGCCGTCTCGTGCGCCTGGCGGCGGGCCCAGAAGGCGCGCGGCGACGCGGCGGGCAGGAGTGTGTAGCACTGCAGGTCCGGGTCGGCCGATCGCAGCGTGTCGACCAGAGCGGCGTGCCCTTCGCGGAACCACTCGACCGGATCGCGCGATCCGGGCTGGTCCAGATCCTGCCCGGGCGGCGTCGGGTCGTGGTCGAGCCGGTCGCGCACGATCGAGGCGGCCCAGCGGTGCACGCCGCCGGTGTGCGTCACCACGTCGCGGACCGTCCACCCCGGACACGGCGGTATGTCGGCGTCCAGGTCGGTGGTCGCGTCAGCCAGGCGGCGGCCGTCCCGTTCGAGCTGAGCCAGGTGCCCGGCGATCTCCATGGCTGAATTCTGCCGACCGGTTTCGCGGTGGACAATTCGACGCCGGGGCGCGCCCACCTCAGCACCTGACCGTGCCGCGATGGGACTGGGTGGTCGGCGCCAAACCGGTTCGCGCATCTCGGCCCTCCGGGGCAACGAGAACGAGGAGGCACCAGTCGTGACCTTGCCCGAGCCCGGCGAGACGGTCAGCTTCGCCGCCCACATCAAGCCGCTCTTCCGCCCGCTGGACCGTCAGTCGATGAGCTTCGCCCTCGACCTGTGGAAGTACGCCGACGTCAGCCAGCACGCCGACGCGATCCTCGAACGGCTGGACGACGGGACCATGCCGTGCGACGGGCCGTGGTCGGACGAGCAGGTCGAGACGTTCCGCACCTGGGTCGAGTCGGGCAAGGCCGAGTGACCGATCCGGCCGGGCCGGCGGTGCTCGATCAGACCAGCTTGTGCATCCAGCCGTGCGGATCCGGCGCGTGGCCGGTCTGCAGGTCGAGCAGCGCCTTGCGCAGCTGCGTGCTGATCGGACCGGGTCGGCCGTCGCCGACCGTCCACTCACCGTCGGCGCTGCGCACCTCGCCGATCGGCGTGATGACCGCGGCGGTGCCACAGCCGAACACTTCGGTTATGCCACCGGAGGCCGTCTCGGCCCGCCACTCGTCGATGGAGATCCGGCCCTCCTCGACCGAGTAGCCGAGATCCTTGGCCATGGTGAGGAGCGTGTCGCGGACGACGCCGGGCAGCAGCGTGCCGGTCAGGGCCGGCGTCATGATGCGCGCCGACGACCCCGAGCCGTACACGAAGTACATGTTGTTGGTGCCCATCTCCTCGACCCAGCGGTGCTCGACGGCGTCGAGCCACACCACCTGGTCGCAGCCCTTCTGGGCAGCCTGGGCCTGGGCGACGAGCGAGGCCGCGTAGTTGCCGCCGGTC
Organism: Jatrophihabitantaceae bacterium; assembly: GCA_036558905.1. GTDB lineage: Bacteria > Actinomycetota > Actinomycetes > Mycobacteriales > Jatrophihabitantaceae > DASXRA01. The sequence continues at coordinate 10,648 of DATBER010000148.1, forward strand.
TTGGCCTCGCCGGTACCGCCGGGCGCGGCGCGCGTGTACTCGGTCGACAGCCACACCTTGACCGGCGCCACGCCGCCCGGGAAGTAGTTGCCGGCCGGCGAGGCGATGAGCAGGTAGGTGGCTGTGTTGGACGGGCGCACGCCCAGACCCACCTCAGTGGCGAACATGAACGGCCGCAGGTACAGCGACTCCTCGTCCTGGGTGGGCACCCAGTCCTGGTCGATCTCGACCAATGCGCGCAGCGACTCGAGGAACAGCTCGGTCGGCAACTCGGGCATACCCATGCGACGGGCCGAACGCTGGAATCGTTCGGCGTTGGCGTCGGGGCGGAACGACGCGATCGACCCGTCGGCCTGGCGGTAGGCCTTGAGGCCCTCGAAGACCTCCTGGCCGTAATGCAGTACGACCGTCGCCGGGTCGAGGCTGAGCGGACCGTAGGGCAGTACCGCGCCCTCGCTCCAGCCGTCCGCTGCGGTCCAGTCGATGCGGACCAGGTGATCGGTCATGTACTTGCCGAACCCCGGCTCGACGAGCATCTCCGCGCGCTGCTCCGCACTGACCGGATCGGGGTTGCGCTGCACCGTGAACGCCATAGTTGGTCATCCTAGTAATCGCGCCGAAGGACGGCACCGGCCATTTCGGGTCAGCTGGCGAAATCGCGGATCGCCCCGGCCAGCTGATCCGGGGCCGTCTCGTTGGCAGTGTGGCCCTGACCGGGCAATTCGACCAGATCGGCGTCGGGCAGCGCCGCGACGATCGACTCGGCGGCCGGGCGCATGTACTCGGCGCTGGTGGTGCCGACGAGCAGGCGCACCGGCACGGTGACCTTGCCGAGCCGGTCGAGTACGTCGGTGCGCTGCACGCACTCGAGCTCGCGCGAGATGAGCGGGGCGTTGGCCAGCAAGGCCGACCACGCCTTCGTCTTGCGCATGGCCGGGACGGTGTCCGGCGCCAGCCGCAGCGCGTCGAGCAGGAACGTCGACAGCACGCCGTCGTCGTCGCCGGTGGCCGCCAACTTGCGCAGCCGATCCAGCAGGCCGGCCCGCGCGACCCGGTGCGCCGGAGTCGGCATCGGCGGTTCGTACAGGAACATCCGTCCGACGGCGTCGCTGATCAGGGCGGCCTCGAGCGCGCAGCGAGCGCCGTAGGAGTGGCCCACCACGTAGACGTCGCGCCCGACCGCCTCGACGACGGCGGCCACGTCCTCGGCTTCGCGGACGATGTCGTAGGGCAGGTGCTCGGCGAGGGACAGCCCGCGACCGCGGCGGTCCATGGTGTGGACGGTGAACCGATCGGCCAGCCGGCGACGCACGCCGTTCCAGGCGCGGCGGTCGAGGGCGGTGCCGTGCACGAGCAGGATCGGCGGGCCGCTGCCGATCGTGGTCCAGCCGATGGTGCTGCCGTCGGCCGAGCGAACCTCGCTCACGACAGGTCCCGCAGCCACTGCGGGTCGACGTTGAGGACGACGCCGGGCAGCGCGTTGGCCAGCAGGCTCAGCAACTCGGGCCGGGGGAGCGGCTCGTCGGCGCCCAGCCAGCTGACCACCACTTCCTCGCAGAACGCGACCCAACCGCGGACGGCCAGCTCGGTGCCGGATCCGCTCGGCAGGCCCAGCACGTCCAGGTTCTTCAGCACCCGGTTGGCCAGCTCGGTGCGCGTCTCGTGCGACACCTGGCGCACGTCGGCGTCGCCGCTGGCCGCGCCCCGGACGAGGGACACGTACACGTCGCGGTTCTCGGTGACGTAGTCGACGTAGGCGCCGAGCGAGGTCGTCAGCTGGTCGAGCGGCGGCAGGCCCGGATCCGGCTCGGTCCGCTCGATCAGCTCGCGGGCGCAGGCGCGCACCACCTCGAGGTGGAACTCCTGCTTGGACCGGAAGTAGTGGAACAGCAGCCCCCGGGAGATGCCGGCCTGGTCGGCGAGGTCCTCGACGGAGAGGTCCTCCAGCGTGCGGGTGGCCAGCATCTGCACGCCGAGCTCGATGAGCTGAGCCCGCCGCGCGTCGGGGCTGAGCCGCACCCGCTTCGCCATGCGTCCTATTGAACCACGGTCAGCAAACTATTGACTGGCGTTCAGTTAGCTGGTTACCGTTGCCGGCATGAGAGATGTCGAGGTCCTCGTCGCCGGCGGCGGATTCTCCGGACTCGGCGCGGCCATCAAGCTGACCCGCGCCGGCCGGCGCGACTTCGTCGTGATCGAGCGGGGCAGCGAGGTCGGCGGCACCTGGCGCGACAACACCTATCCGGGCGCGGCCTGCGATGTGCCCTCGCACCTGTACTCCTATTCGTTCGAGCTCAACCCGAACTGGTCGCGCTCGTTCTCGGACGGGTGGGAGATCCAGCAGTACCTGCGCGGCGTCGCGGCCAAGTACCGGGTGCTGGACAAGTTCATGTTCGACTGCGAGCTGCTGTCGGCGTACTGGGACGCGGCCACCCGGCGCTGGATGGTCGAGACGTCGCGCGGCGAGTACAGCGCCAAGGTGTTCGTCAGCGCGATCGGGGCGCTGTGCGAACCGGCATTGCCGGACATCAAGGGCATCGACACGTTCACGGGCGAGATCTTCCACTCGGCCCGGTGGAACCACGAGGTGGACCTGGCCGGCCAGCGGGTCGCCCTGATCGGCACCGGGGCGTCGGCCATCCAGATCGGCCCGGAGATCGCGCCGAAGGTCTCGCACCTGGACGTCTACCAGCGGACGGCGCCGTGGATCGTCCCGCGCCGCGACCGCACCTACCCGAAGTTGGAATCCCTTGCGTACAAGCACATTCCGGGATTGCAGCGGCTGGCCCGCACGCTGATCTACTGTGGCCGCGAGACGTTCGTCTTCGGCTTCGCGATCAACCCTCGGCTCACGGCGCCGGCCCGCAAGCTGGCGCTGGGCAACATCGCTCGCGGGGTGAAAGATCCGGCGCTGCGCCGGGCGGTGACCCCGAACTTCCAGATCGGCTGCAAGCGCATCCTGTTGTCGAACGACTGGTACCCGATGCTCGAGCGCCCCGACGTCGACCTCGTCACCGACGGTATCGCCGAGCTCCGCGGCGACACGATCGTCAGCGCCGACGGCACCGAGCGCCAGGTCGACGCCATCGTCGTGGCCACCGGCTTCCACGTCACCGATTCGCCGGCCTACGACAAGATCAAGGGCGCCGACGGCCGCACGATCGGCGAGGTATGGCGGGCCGAGGGCATGCAGGCCTACAAGGGTTCGACGCTGGCCGGCTTCCCGAACCTGTTCTTCCTCATCGGGCCGAACACCGCGCTGGGCCACAACTCGATGGTGCTGATGATCGAGTCGCAGCTGAACTACCTGATGGACGCCTTGCGCACTATGGACGAGCACGGCCTGGCGACCCTCGAGGTCCGCCGCGAGGACCAGGAGAGCTACAACGCCCACCTGCAGAAGCGCATGGAGCGCACGATCTGGACGACGGGCGGCTGCGCGTCCTGGTACCTCGACGCACGCGGGCGCAACACCACGGTGTGGCCCGGGTTCACGTTCACGTTCCGGCAGCTGACCCGGCGCTTCGACCACGCGGCCTACGACAGCACGGCGGAGGCGGACGCATGAGCCGGTTCAGCGGGCGGACCGCGGTGATCACAGGTGCCGGGTCGGGCATCGGCCGGGCGCTCGCGTACGACCTGGCCGGCCGGGGTGCGACGCTGGCGCTGTCCGATGTGGACGATGCCGGGCTGACCGAGACCGTGAAGCGAGCCGAGGAGCTGGGCGCCCGGGTGCGCGGCGATGTCCTCGACGTCAGCGATCGCGCGTCCGTGCTGGCGTACGCGGACACGTTCGACGAGGTCCAGCTGGTGATCAACAACGCCGGCATCGCGTTCACCGGCGACATCGCCGAGATGACCTTCGCCGACATCGAACGGGTCATGGACGTCGACTTCTGGGGTGTCGTCAACGGCACCAAGGCTTTCTTGCCGCGCCTGATCGCCTCGGGCGACGGCACGCTCGTGAACCTGTCGTCGGTCTTCGGCCTGTTCAGCGTGCCGTCGCAGGGCGCCTACAACTCGGCCAAGTTCGCGGTGCGCGGGTTCACCGAGGCGCTGCGCCAGGAGATGCTGGTGGCCGGCCATCCGGTGCGCGTGGTGTGCGTGCACCCGGGCGGCATCAAGACCGCGATCGCCCGCAACGCCGGGGCCGTGCCGGGACGCGACGCCGTCGCCCTCGGCGTGTTCTTCGACGAGCGGCTGGCCAAGACGTCGGCCGAACGGGCGGCGCGCACCATCCTCGACGGCGCCGAACGGGGCCGGGCCCGGGTGCTGGTCGGCGCGGACGCCCGGGTGCTCGACCTCCTGATCCGGGTGGGCGGCTCGGCCTATCAACGCTTCGGGGCCGGCTTCGCCAGGCGGCTGGCGCCGAGGTGAGGCCGCGTTACCTGCCGCGCCAGCTGGTCTTGGCCAACGCCGCGGCGTTCTACCGGGTCGCGTTCGACGCGCACGTCCCGTTCGGCGTACAGCGCCGGCTGCTCGAGACGGCGGCCCGCTCACAGCCGCTGCCGTCCGGGACGGTGCTGCGCCGCATCGTGCTGGGCGGGCGGCCGACCGAGCGGATCACGGTCGGGGCAACCGTACGTCCGCGTACGGTCCTGTACCTGCACGGGGGTGGCTACACGACCTGCTCGCCGGCCACGCACCGGTCGCTGACCGCATTCCTCGCTCGCGAGGTTGGCGCCGAGGTGTACGTGCCGGCCTATCGGCTCGCGCCCGAACACCCCTATCCGGCGGCGGTGGACGACGCGGTCGCGGCCTACCGAGATCTCGGTCGTCCGGCCGCCGTCGTCGGCGACTCGGCCGGGGGCGGGCTGGCCGTGGCGACCGCACTGCGCCTTATGTCGCAGGGCCTACGTCCGCCGGCGCTGGCGTTGCTGTCGCCCTGGACCGATCCCGATGACGACGCGATGACCCGCCGGCGCGATGTGGTGGTGAACGTGCCGCAGGGGCGGCGCAGTGCGGCCGCCTATCGGGGCAACGCCGACCCGCACGATCCCGGCTACGCGCCGATGTACGCCGACCTCTCCGGACTACCGCCCACCCTGGTCCACCTGGTGCCGGGCGAGTTGCTCTACGAGCAGGTGCTGCGCTTCGTCGACCGGTTGCGCGCCGCCGGCATCGACGTCACGCTGCGCGAGCTGCCCGGGCTTTGGCACAGCGCGCACACCCAGGCCGGCATCGTCCGCGAGGCGCGGGCCGCGGTCGCCGACGTCGGCGCCTTCCTGAGCGCCCACCTGCGCGCGGCGGGTGCCGCCTAGATCGAGCCGGCCAGGTGCGGCTTGCCCGAGTTGGCGTTGCGGACGTCGAGCTGCCAGCCACCGTCGTCGGTGCGGGCCGCGGCCAGCGCCACGGTCGAGGGCAGCAGCACGGGGGTCTTGAACGCGACGTCGACGGTGAAGGCCCCGGGCAGCCGCTCCTCGACGGCGGCCAGCACCCGGGCCTTCAGCCACATGCCGTGCGCGATCGCCCGGGGGAAGCCGAACACCCGGGCGGTCAGTGGGTGCAGATGGATCGGGTTGCGGTCGCCCGAGACGGCGGCGTAGCGGCGACCGATGTCGCGCGGCACCCGGATCTGGGCGACCGGGCCGGCCGCCGGATTCGAAAGGGATCGCGGTCGGGGCCTCTTGCTCTTCTTGGCGACACGCAGGTAGGTGCTGCGCTCGCGCCATACCGTCTCGTCACCGACCGTCGCTTCCGCGATCAGGTCGACGGTGCGTCCGGACTCGTGCGCGCGCAGGTCGGCCGCCCGGACGCTGATCGAGACGACCTCGTCCAACCGGACCGGACGACGCTGCTCGATGACGTTGGCCAGATGCACCAGCCCGGCGATCGGGAACGGGAAGGCACGCTCGAGCATGAGCGACACGGCCAGTGGGAACGCCAGCACGTGCAGGTACGTCGGCGGCAGCTCGTCGCGCACCCGGAACCCGCACACGCGCTGGTAGGCGGCCAGGTGGTCGGCGTCGATGGCCTGGTCGCGCAATGCCACCTCGGTGGTCGGCAGCTGGTCGCCGCCGTGCCGACGGGCGGAGGCCAGCCCGCGGGCGTAGAGCCCGAGCAGGTTGGGCGGCCGGTCCAACTCGATCGTGCTCATGCGCCGACCAGGCTCTGCCCGCACACCCGCACGACCTGTCCGTTGACACCGCCGGCGCTGGGCGAGACCAGCCAGGCGGCCGTCTCGGCCACGTCGACCGGCAGGCCGGCCTGCTGCAGGCTGTTGATGCGACGGGCCACCTCGCGGGTGGCCAGCGGCATGGCATGCGTCATGTCGGTGTCGATGAACCCGGGCGCGATCGCGTTGATGGTGCCGTCGCGCTTGGCGAACGCCGGCGCGTAGGAGCGGACCATGCCGATGATGCCGGCCTTGCTGGCCGCGTAGTTGGTCTGACCCCGGTTGCCGGCGATACCACTGGTCGACGCCAGGCACACGACGCGCGCCGCGTCGTGCAGCACGGCGCTGCCCAGCAGGGCCGTGTTGATGCGCAGCTGCGCCGCGAGGTTGACCGCCAGCACCGAGTCCCAGTGCTCGGGCTTCATGTTGACCAGCAGCTTGTCCCGGGTGACGCCGGCGTTGTGCACGACGATGTCGACGCCGCCGTGCCGCTCGCCGAGATGGCCGAGCAGCGTGGCCGGCGCCTCGGGCCGGGTGATGTCCAGCTGCAGCGTCGTGCCGCCGATGCGGTTGGCCACCTGGGCCAGCCCCTCGCCGGCGGCCGGCAGGTCGGCCACCACGACGTTCGCGCCGTCGCGGGCCAGCACGTCGGCGATGGCCGCCCCGATGCCCCGCGCCGCGCCGGTGACCAACGCGACCTTGCCCTCGAGCGGGCGCGGCGGGTCGGTCGGCGCCGCCCCGGAACCGACCCGGATCACCTGCCCGTCCACATAGGCCGACCGCCCGGACAGCAGGAACCGGAGCGTGGACTCCGGCGACGCGTCACCCTCGACCAGGACGAGGTTGGCCGTCGCGCCGGCCCGCAACTCCTTGGCCAGCGACCGAACGATGCCGTCGAGCGCCTGCCGGGTCGCGTCCACCACGGGATCGGTACCGGACGGGGTACGGCCGAGCACGACTACCCGACCGGACGGGCCCAGCCGGCGGAGCGCCACGGCGAAGAAGTCGCGCAGGTCGGCCAGATCGCCGATCGCCTCGACGTCCGTGCCGTCATACAGCAAGGCTGCCCATCGGGTGTTGCCGTCGTCGGTCTCGCTGACGTCGACCTCCAGACCCTTGACCACCCCGGCCAGGCCGGCACCCCGCACCAACGCCGGGCCGGGCAGCACGGGCGCGCCGACCTGATAGCGGCGCAGCACGGCCGGCCGCGGCAGGCCCAGTTTGGACGCGACCGCCTTGCCCGGTCCCGAATTGACGAGGTTCAGGTATCGATCACTCATGCCGTACACCCCCTCATGATCATCTTCTTGATCCCCGAATCGCGCTCGACACGCATCAGCCGGCTTCCAAGATCGCGACGACGCCCTGGCCGCCGGCCGCGCAGATGGAGATGAGGCCGCGGCCCGAGCCCTTCTCGTGCAGCAGCTTGGCGAGCGTCGCGACGATGCGCCCGCCCGTCGCGGCGAACGGGTGCCCGGTCGCGAGCGACGAGCCGTTGACGTTCAGCCGCGACCGGTCGATCGAGCCCAGCGGCTCGGCCAACCCCAGCCGATTCCGGCAGAAGTCGGCGTCCTCCCAGGCGGCCAGCGTCGAAAGTACGGTCGACGCGAACGCCTCGTGGATCTCGTAGAAGTCGAAGTCCGGCAGCGTGAGCTTGTTGCGTTCGAGCAGCCGCGGTACGGCGTACACCGGCGCCATGAGCAGGCCGTCCTCGCGCCGGTCGCCGTGCACGTAGTCGACCGCCGCCGTCTCGCCGTCGACGACGTGGGCCCACACCGGCAGGCTGCGCTGGGCGGCCCACTCGTCGGTGGCCAGCAGCACCGTCGACGCGCCGTCGGTGAGCGGCGTCGAGTTGCCGGGAGTCATCGTGTCGCCGAAAACGGGCTTGAGCTTCGCCAGTTTTTCCAAGGACGAGTCGGGACGCAGGTTCTGGTCGCGGGTCAGCTTGAGGAACGGCGTGATCAGGTCACTGAAGAAGCCGCGGTCGTAGGCCGCCGCGAGATTCCGGTGCGACGCCACGGCCAGTTCGTCCTGGGCCGCGCGGGCGATGTCCCATTCCTGCGCGGTGATCGCCGCGTGCTCTCCCATCGACAGTCCCGTGCGCGGCTCGGCGTTGCGCGGGATGGACGGCTTGAGCTGCCCGGGGCGCAGCCCGCCCAGCGCCTTGATCCGCGCGCCGACCGACCGGGACCGGTTGACGTCGAGCAGCACCTGGCGCAGATCCTCATTGAGCGCGATCGGTGCGTCGGACACGGTGTCGACGCCGCCGGCGATGCCTGCCTCGATCTGTCCGAGCGCGATCTTGTTGGCGACGAGCAGCGTCGTCTCCAGCCCAGTTCCACAGGCTTGCTGTACATCGTAGGCCGGCGTGGTGGCCGCCAGGCGCGAGCCGAGCACGGACTCGCGAGTCAGGTTGAAGTCACGGCTGTGCTTGAGCACGGCGCCGGCCGCCACCTCGCCCAGCCGCTCGCCCTGCAGGCCGAAGCGGGCGATCAGGCCGTCGAGCGCGGCGGTCAGCATGTCCTGGTTGGAGGCGTGGGCGTACGGGCCGTCGGCCCGAGCGAACGGGATTCGGTTGCCGCCGACCACGGCGGCGCGGCGTATGGACACTGGGTGTCCTCTCGAAGAATCGGCTGTTACAACTGTCCACGTTATCTAGTACCGTCCGTAACGTGAAGCGGCCTGTGGCGAGGACGACGGCCGCGGTCAGCGACGTGGTCGGAGCGGTTCACGACGCCCTCGACGAGATTTCCGCGGCCGCCGGCCGGAGTCCGAGCAAGCCGCGGGGAAGGGACGGCCGCAGTGCGCGCTGGGCCGAGCATCGCGCCGCCCGGCGAGCCGAGCTGATCGAAGCGGCCATGCAGGCCATTCGCGAGCACGGCGCCGGAGTCGGCATGGACCAGATCGCTCGCACAGCCCGGACGAGCAAGCCGGTCATCTACCGCTACTTCGCCGACAAGGCCGACCTGTATCGCGCGATCGTCGCGCAGACGGCCGGCACGTTGCTGCAGCGAGTGGTCGACGCGCTCGACGGTGTCACCGACCCGCGCGCCGAGATCGCCTCCGGCGTGGACGCGTTTCTCGTCATGCTGGACGAGGACCCCGAGCTGTACCGGTTCGCGGTCAACCAGCCGGCCGGCGATCTCGTGCAGGACTACACCAGCACGATCGGCGAGATCATCACGCAACGACTGCGCGGCCATCTCACCGAACACGGTCGTGATCCGGCGGCGGCCGCGCCGTGGGGCATCGCCACGGTCGGCTTCCTGCGGGCGGCGGGCGATTGGTGGATCGACCACCGCGACGAGATGAGCCGCGAGCACCTGGCCGAATACCTGACCGCACTGCTCTGGGGCGGCGCGGCCGGCGTGTACGTGCTGGGCGGCACCGAGCTCGACAACCGCGCGCCCGAGCACCTCTTTCCAGCGCTATGACGGCCCTGCGAGAACATCTCGACGGCCGGTGGGCCGACGTGCGGCAGATGGCCCGCGAGATGCTGGCCGATCCGCGGCTGGTGCCCTCGCTCGGCTCCCTCGATGACCAACGAGCCCGGACGTTCGATCGGCTGCGCATGTTGGCCGAGGCCGGTGTTTCGCGGCTCGGCTTCCCCAAGCAGTACGGCGGGCTCGACGACCTGGGCGGATCGATCACCGGGTTCGAGATGCTCGCGCTCGGCGACTTGTCCTTGTTGGTCAAGGCCGGCGTGCAGTTCGGGCTGTTCGGCGGGGCGATCCTGCACCTGGGCACCGAGCGCCACCACGAGCGCTACCTGGCCGACGTCATGTCGGTCGCCCTGCCCGGCTGCTTCGCCATGACCGAGACCGGGCACGGTTCGGACGTCGCGTCGCTGCGCACCACCGCCACGTACGACGACGGCGAGTTTGTCATCCAGACGCCGGACGACGACGCGCGCAAGGACTACATCGGCAACGCCGCCCGCGACGGTCACGCCGCCGTGGTGTTCGCCCAGCTGATCACCGCCGGGCGGGGCCAGGGCGTGCACGCGTTCGTCGTGCCGATTCGTGACGACGACGGCGCGCCGGCGCCGGGTGTGCGCGTCGAGGACTGCGGCCCGAAGGCCGGCCTCAACGGCGTCGACAACGGGCGGCTGTGGTTCGACGGCGTGCGCATCCCGCGCGAGAACCTGCTGAACCGCTACGGCGACGTCGCCCCGGACGGCACGTACAGCACCCCGATCGGGAATCCGGCGCGACGCTTCTTCACCATGCTCGGCACGCTCATCCAGGGACGGGTGAGCGTCGCCGGCGGCGCGGGCAGCGCCACCAAGGTCGCACTCGCGATCGCCGTTAGATACGCCGAGGTACGGAGGCAGTTCGCCGCGCCCGGACGCGACGGCGAGATCGTGCTGCTCGACTACCTGGCCCACCAGCGCCGGTTGCTGCCGGCGCTGGCCCGCACGTACGCGCTGCACTTCGCCCAGGGCGAGCTGGTCGGGGCGTTGCACGACGACTTCGCCGACGAGGAACGGCGCCGTCCGCTCGAGACCCGGGCCGCGGCCATCAAGGCGGCGGCAACGTGGCACGCCACGGCCACGATCCAGGCCTGCCGCGAGGCGTGCGGCGGCGCGGGCTATCTGAGCGAGAACCAGTTTCCGCGACTCAAGGCCGACACCGACGTGTTCACCACGTTCGAGGGCGACAACACGGTGCTGCTCCAACTGGTCGGCAAGGAGCTGCTGACGGCGTACCGATCGCATTTCGGCGAGCTCGATCTGCTCGGCACCATCCGGTTCGTCACCGAGCAGGCGGCCGAGATCGTCGTCGAACACACCGCCGCACATCGGATCATCCAGCGGCTGCTCGACGCGGCTCCGGGTCCGGACGCGGACCTGCGCGATCGGGCCTGGCACGTCCAGCTGTTCGAGTGGCGCGAGAAGCACCTGCTCGACACGGTGGCCCGCCGGCTGCGTCGAGCGGCCGACAGCGATGACCCGTTTGCGATCTTCAACACCACCCAGGACCACCTGCTGCGGGCCTCCCGGGCCCACGCCGACCGGCTGCTGCTGGAGGCGTTCGTCGCCGGCATCGACTCAGCGCCGGCGTCCGTCCAGGAGCTGCTCGACGCGGTGTGCGACTTGTTCGTGCTGTCCACCGTGGAGGACGACCGGGCCTGGTTCATCGAGCACGGCCGGCTGTCGACGCAGCGCAGCAAGGCGGTGATCGCCATGGTCGACTCGCTGTGCGCCGAGCTGCGGCCACACGCGTCCACGCTGATCGACGGCTTCGGCGTCCCCGACGCCTGCATCACCGCACCGATCGCGCAGCCGTAGGGTTCGACGCGTGACCCAAGACGTGTGGACCGCAGTCGACCACTACTTCGACGCCGCCCTGGCCCCGAACGATGCGGCGCTGGACGCCGCCCTGAAGGCCAGCGCCGCCGGCGGACTGCCGGCCATCCAGGTCAGTGCCGCGCAGGGCAAGCACCTGCAACTGCTGGCTCGGTCGGTGGGCGCTCGACGCATCCTCGAGGTGGGCACGCTCGGCGGATACAGCACGATCTGGCTGGCTCGCGCCCTGCCCGACGACGGGCAGCTGATCAGCCTCGAGGTCGACCCGCGCCACGCGGAGGTCGCCACCGCGAACCTGGCCAACGCCGGGCTGGCCGACCGGACCGAGGTGCGCGTCGGCCCGGCCATCGAGACGTTGCCGCAGCTGGACGGCCCGTTCGACTTCGCGTTCATCGACGCCGACAAGGCCAGCAACGCCGACTACTTCGCCCACGCTGTGCGGTTGTCCCGGCCGGGCACGCTGATCGTCGTCGACAACGTCGTGCGCGGCGGCCGGGTGGTCGACCCCGACGGCGACGCGAGCGTGCAGGGTGTGCGCCGGTTGGTCGACGCGGTGGCCGCCGAGCCCCGGGTGAGCGCCACGGTCATCCAGACGGTGGGCACCAAGGGCTACGACGGCTACCTGCTGGCCGTCGTCAACCGCTGAGTCACTGGCGGGCGGTGGCGGTGAACGTCGCCAGGCCGATCGCGTGCTGGCCGACGTTGAAGCCGAGGACGGCGCCGCGCGTGCTGGCCGGCAGGCCCAGGCTCGGCACGTCCAGGGCGACCACGCTGAAGTGGTAGTGGTGCGTGATGTCGCCGGCCGGTGGGCACGGCCCGGTGTAGCCCAGCCCGCCGCCGTCGTTCGTGCCGTTCACCGCCCCGGCCGGTAGCACCGCGCCGGTGGGCAGCTCGTGGGTGCCGGCCGGCACGTCCCACGCGATCCAGTGCCAGAAGCCGCTACCGGTCGGCGCGTCCACATCGAAGATCGTGACGGCGAAGCTGCGCGTGCCGGCCGGCGCACCCGACCAGGACAGCTCGGGCGAGACGCCGGGACCGTTGCAGCCGCGGAACTGCTCCGGGATCGGCTGACCGGCTCGCAGGTCGGTGCTGTGCAGGTTGAAGTGCTTGACGGCGCTGGGCACTCCCTCGCGGATCTCCTTGAAACCGAAGTGGCGGGACGCGGCGGCGGCCGTCACGGCGCTACCGATCAGCGCGGCGACCAGCACGGCGATCACGACGAAGCGGCGGGTGAACCGAGGCATGGGGGATCTCCTGTCCGACGGGGGCCTCTCCTGTTCGCCACGCAGCGCGCACCTAGCCGGTTCACATGGCGTACATACGACGCGTATGTTTGCTGGTGTCTCACGGTGATGTATCGTCTTGATACATCACGTCGAGATAGCCTGGGAGTCCGCGATGCTCGAGATCGCAGTCCTCGGGCTGCTCAACGAGAGCCCGATGCACGGGTACGAGCTGCGCAAGCGGCTGGCCGTGCTGCTCGGGGCGTTCCGGGCGTTCTCCTACGGGTCGCTCTACCCCACGCTGCGGCGGTTGTCCGAAGCCGGGTGGATCACCGAGGAGGAACCGGAGCTGGTCGCCGGACCGCCGCGATCGCGACGCGGCAAGCGTGTCTACAAGCTGACCGCCGAGGGCAAGGAGCACTTCGCCGAGCTGCTCGCCGAGGTCGGCCCGGACGCGTTCGACGACGAGGTCTTCGGGGCTCGGCTGGCGTTCTTCGCCCAGACCCGCTCCGACGTCCGGCTGCGCATCCTCGAGGGGCGGCGCCGCCGGGTGGAAGAACGGCGCGAGGGCATGCGCTCGTCGCTGGCACGCACCCGCGAACGGCTGGATCGCTACACCCTCCAGCTACAGGAGCACGGGCTCGAGTCGGCGGATCGCGAAGTCCGTTGGCTCACCGAATTGATCGAGAACGAGCAGTCACCCAACACAAAGGAGGCGCCCTGATGGGCAAGATTCGCGTCGGCATGGTCGGCGTCGGCAACTGCGCGGCGTCGCTCGTCCAGGGCGTTCACTATTACCGCGACGCGGACCCGGGGCAGAAGGTGCCGGGCCTCATGCACGTGCAGTTCGGCCCGTACCACGTTCGCGACATCGAGTTCGTCGCCGCGTTCGACGTGGACGCCAAGAAGGTCGGCCGGGACCTCTCCGAGGCCATCCTGGCCAGCGAGAACAACACCATCAAGATCGCCGACGTCCCGCCGCTGGGCGTCGCCGTGCAGCGGGGCCACACGCTCGACGGCCTCGGCAAGTACTACCAGGAGACGATCGAGGAGTCCGACGAGGAGCCGGTCGACGTCGTCGCGGCGCTGCGTGAGGCCGAGGTCGACGTACTGATCTGCTACCTGCCGGTCGGCTCCGAGGACGCCGCCAAGTTCTACGCCCAGTGCGCCATCGACGCCGGGGTGGCCTTCGTCAACGCCCTGCCGGTGTTCATCGCCGGGACGCCGGAGTGGGCCAAGAAGTTCGAGGACGCCGGCGTCCCGATCGTCGGCGACGACATCAAGTCACAGGTCGGCGCCACCATCACGCACCGCGTGCTGGCCAAGCTGTTCGAGGACCGGGGCGTCGAGCTGCAGCGGACGATGCAGCTGAACGTCGGCGGCAACATGGACTTCAAGAACATGCTCGAGCGCGAGCGCCTGGAGTCGAAGAAGATCAGCAAGACCCAGTCCGTGACCTCGCAGATCCCCGACCGCGAGCTGGGCAAGCGCAACGTCCACATCGGACCGTCGGACTACGTCGAATGGCTCGACGACCGCAAGTGGGCCTACGTCCGGCTGGAGGGCAAGGCCTTCGGCGACGTGCCGCTGAACCTGGAGTACAAGCTCGAGGTCTGGGACTCGCCGAACTCGGCCGGCATCATCATCGACGCCCTGCGTGCGGCCAAGATCGCCAAGGACCGCGGCATCGGCGGGCCGGTGCTCTCGGCGTCGAGCTACTTCATGAAGTCGCCGCCGGTGCAGTACTTCGACGACAAGGCGCGCGACCTGGTGGAGAAGTTCATCAACGGCGAAGTGGATCGCTGACCGCCGTTCTCCGTTGTGGCCGCCCGGCATCCCCGGGCGGCCACTTCTAGTTCAGGCCAAGTTCGCGGGGATACGTCGAGATCGCCCGCAACGGCATCGGCTGGCGGCGCAGCACCCGCCGCCACAGCGTCGCCGGGTGGGACGTGAACGCGTCCTCGAGCATCCCGTCGACCACGTACCAGGACCCGGACTCCATCTCGTCGGACAACTGCCCGGGCGCCCACCCGGAATGGCCGGCGAACACGCGCATCCGACTCGTCGACTCCTGGATCGCGGCGACGTCGCCGTCGAGGTCGACGGTGGCCAGGCTGCCGGCGACCCGGCGCACGCCCGGCCCCTCGTCGGAGTGCCGGCGCTTGAGCTGGGCCAGGCACAGGGCGCCGTCGGGCATTACCGGCCCGCCGCCGAAAATGACGGCCGGCTCGGTGACGACGTCCTGCCAATCCGGCAAAACCTGCCCGACCGGGGTGTGGCTCGGCCGGTTGAGCACCACGCCCACCGTGCCGCCTCCGTCGTGTTCGAGCAGGTAGACGACCGTGCGGGCGAAGGTCGGCTCGTTGAGCGTGGTGCTGGCCACGAGCAGGCGGCCAGCACCGGGGGTGAGCCCCGTCCAAGCACACGGGCTCGACTGCTCAGCAGGCACGCTGATCCCTTCCCCTCATCGCTCATGCCCATCTTGCCCAATACACGTAGCCCACGCGCACTACGGTCAATGGCGTGCACGCCAACGGGCACCTGCGCGCATCGCTGCGCCGTCCCGACTTCCGACGGCTGTTCGCCGTGCGGCTCCTCGGCCAGTTCGGCGACGGCGTGTTCCAGGCCTCGCTGGCCGGGGCGGTGCTGTTCAACCCGGAGCGGCAGGCGCACGCCGCCGATGTCGCGGCCGGCTTCGCCGTGGTGTTGCTGCCGTACTCGTTCGTCGGCCCGTTCGCCGGGGTGCTGCTCGACCGGTGGTGGCGGCAGCGGGTGCTCGTCGTGTCGAACATCGTGCGGGCCATCGGCGTCATCGGCGTGGCCGTCGAGATCGCCGTCGGCGTGCACGGCCAGCCCTTCTACGCCAGCGCGCTGGTGGTCGTGTCGGTCAACCGGTTCTTCCTGTCCGCGCTCTCGACCGGGTTGCCGCACGTGGTCGAGCCGAAGGAGTTGGTGACCGCCAACGCGCTGTCGACCACCTGCGGGGCGATCGCCACCACCCTGGGCGGCGGAATGGCCATCGGGGTGCGGGCTCTGATCGGCGGGCACGACGCCCAGTACGCGGCGATCGCCCTCGCCGCCGCGCTGCCCTACCTCGCCTCGTCGTTCACCGCCCGCGGATTCGGCCGCGAGCAACTCGGGCCGGACGACGTCGAGCGCAGCCATCGCGAAACGTTCGTCGACGTCGCCCGAGGCCTGGTGGCCGGCGGCAAACACATCGCTGCGCGCAAGCCGGCCCTGTACGCCCTGATCATGATCGGGTTCCACCGGTTCTGTTACGGCATCAGCACCGTCTCCGCGCTGCTGCTGTACCGCAACTACTTCCACGACGAGGGCATCTTCCGGGCCGGGCTGGCCGGTATCGGGCAGATCCTGGCCACGGTGGCGATCGGGGCGGGCGTGGCCGCGCTGGTCACCCCGACCGCCACCCGCCGGCTCGGCTTCGTCCGCTGGCCGGCCCTGCTGCTGGAGGTCGCGGCCGTCGCCCAGCTCGGACTGGGCCTGCCGTACACGATGCCGCTGCTGTTGCTGGCCGGGTTCGTTCTCGGATTCGCAGCTCAGGGCATCAAGATCTGCGTCGACACGCAACTGCAGCAGGTCGTCGTCGATGACTTCCGCGGGCGGGTGTTCTCGCTCTACGACACCCTGTTCAACATCACGTTCGTGGGCGCCGCCGTGGCCACCGCAGTGTTCCTGCCGGACAGCGGCTATTCGCCGACCTCGGTCATGGTGATCGGCATCGTCTACGGGTTGACCGGCCTGGCCTACCTTCGGGTGGCCGGCCGGGTTCGCCAGCCCGACCCCGAACCGGCCGCCTCGGCCGCGCCGACGTAGCTCAGCGCGGCTCGGCTCGCCCGCGCGTCACTTCTGATCAGCCGCCCACTTCTCCAGCTCGGCCACGGCCCGATCGTGCCCGAGCGGGCCGTACTCCATCCGCAACGCCAGCAGGTGCTTGTACGCCTGGCCGACGAGCGGCCCGGGCTTGATGCCCAGTACGGCCATGATCTCGTTGCCGTCCAGGTCGGGGCGGATTGCGTCCAGCTCCTCCTGCTGGCGCAACCGCTCGATACGCGCCTCGAGGGCGTCGTACGCCTCGGACAGGGCGGCCGCCTTGCGCTTGTTGCGGGTCGTGCAGTCGGAGCGGACGAGCTT
The DNA here is from genome assembly GCA_036558905.1 of Jatrophihabitantaceae bacterium. Taxonomy (GTDB): domain Bacteria; phylum Actinomycetota; class Actinomycetes; order Mycobacteriales; family Jatrophihabitantaceae; genus DASXRA01. The sequence continues at coordinate 27,446 of DATBER010000148.1, forward strand.
GTGCAGCCGGGGCAGCAGCGGGCCGGCGTCCACGACGTAGCGGCGCACCGCCGAGTCGGTCCACTCGCCGCGGCCGTACCCGTAGAAGCGCAGGTGCAAGAACACCAGCTGAGCGACCGCTTCCACCAGCTCCTTCGAGTAGCGCAGTGCCCTGAGCCGGGTGCGCGTCATCCGGGCGCCGACCGCCTCGTGGTGGTGGAAGGTCACCCGCCCGCCCGGCTCGAACCGCCGGGTGGCCGGCTTACCGATGTCGTGGAGCACCGCCGCCCAGCGCAGCACCAGGTCCGGCTCGTCCTCCAGATCGATGGCCTGGTCGAGCACCTGCAGGGTGTGCGCGTAGACGTCCTTGTGCTGGCCGTGCTCGTCGGCCGCCATGCGCAGGGCGGGCAGTTCGGGCAGCACGTGGTCGGCCAGCCCGGTGTCGACCAGCAGCTGCAGCCCGTCGCGGGGAGCGGCGCCCAGCAGCAGCTTGGACAGCTCCACCTGCACCCGCTCGATGCTGATGCGCTCGATCTCGCCGGCCATCGCCGTCATGGCCGCACGCACCTCGTCGGCCACGGCCACCTTCAGCGTCGACACGAACCGGGCCGCCCGCAGCATGCGCAGCGGGTCGTCGGCGAAAGACTCCTCCGGGGTCGACGGGGTGCGCAGCAGCCCCCGGGCCAGGTCGGCCAGCCCGCCGAACGGATCGCTGAACGCGTGGTCGCCGGTGACCGACAGGGCCATCGCGTTCATGGTGAAGTCACGCCGGCGCAGGTCGTCGAGCAGCGAGTCGCCGTAGGCCACCTCGGGCTTGCGGCTGAGCCGGTCGTAGCGGTCAGCCCGGAATGTGGTGATCTCGCACTGCCGCTCGCCGACCTGGACACCGACGGTGCCGAATTCGATACCCGTCGTCCATGTGGGCCCGAACGGCGCGACTATGCGCAGCACCTCCTCCGGGCGGGCGTCGGTGGTGAAGTCCAGGTCCTCGTCGGCCCGGCCCATCAGGGCGTCGCGGACGGTGCCGCCGACCAGGTGCAGCTCGTGGCCGGACTCCGAGAACGCCGCCCCCAGCCGGGTGGCCTCCTCGGGAACGGCGATCAGGTCGGCGGGTCCACGCGCAGTCACGGACGGCCACGCTACCGATCGGCCGTAACTCCTGGGCCTACGGTCGGCAGGCCGCCTTCAGCTGGTTCGGCCGCTACCATCGGCGCATGTCCCGAGGCTCCAATTCGCCGTCCTCGCGGCGCTCGGGCGGCAAGGGTGTCGGCAAAGGCGTGGGTAAGGACGCCAAGGACGTCAAGGGCACCAAGGGTCAGGCCGGGCACAAGCGGCGCGGCCGGGCGAAGCTCAAGCGGGTCGACGAGACGAGCGCCGGGGGCTTGGTCGTGGACCTCGACGGCGACGTACCCCGCGGCGCGCTCATCGGGCGCGTCGACCGGCGAGGCCGGCTGCTCTGGTCGCTGCCCAAGGGGCACGTCGAACCGGGTGAGACGCCCGAGCAGGCGGCGATCCGCGAGGTCCAGGAGGAAACCGGCATCAGCGGCGAGATCCTGGCCAGCCTGGGCACGATCGACTTCTGGTTCATCGCCGAGGGGCGCCGGGTGCACAAGACGGTGCACCACTTCCTGCTCCGAGCCGTCGGCGGGGAACTGTCCGACGCCGACATCGAAGTCAGCGAGGTGGCCTGGGTGCCGCTCGCGCAGATCACCGAGCAGCTGGCCTACCCCGACGAACGCGGCCTGGTCGACGCCGCGGGGCGGCTGCTCGCGGAGAGCGCGTGAACCTTCGCCGTTGCGCAACGGGCGCCGGTGTCCTCGCCGCCCTGATGGCGGGCGTAGTCCTGCCCGGCGCCGCCCCGGCCGGGGCCCAGCCGACCCTCGACGACAAGAGCGTCCGGGTCGTGGTCGCCGACATGAACCCGACGACGGCGCCGGCGACGACCGACAAGCCCAGTCCACTCACGATCACCCTGGCGTTGACGAACACCACCGACCAGCCGCTGTTCCAGGTGCACGTCGACGTTTCTCGCGACCAGCCGTACACCCAGCAGAGCCAACTCGAGCAGCTGATGGCCCACCCGGCGCCCAGCGCGGACCCGAGCGTGCTGTCGCAGCTGCCGTCGTTCGACCTGCCGCAACCGCTGGGCCCGCACCAGACCGTGCACTACCCGTACAAGACCGCGACCAGCGGCGCCAACGACGGCAAGGGCATCTGCCTGTGCTACAGCGCCGACTTCACCGCCGGCGTCTATCCGATCAACTTCACCGTGACGGCGTCCACCGATGCGAACGAGGGAACCACCCAGGTCGGGTTCGGACAGACGTATCTGCCCGCGTTCCAGGACAAGCCCAAGCCGGTGCAGGTCAGCTGGGTATGGCCGCTGATCGACCGGCCGCACCGCCTGATCGACGGCACGTTCGTCGATGACGACCTGGCCAAATCCGTCAGCCTGGGTGGGCGTCTCTACCGAGCCCTGTCGGTCGTCGAGCAGGTCAAGGGCGCGGTCCACCTGACCTTGATGATCGATCCGGAGCTGATCGACGAGCTGGCCGCGATGAGCCAGGCCTACACCGTCGAGACCAACGGCAAGAAGGCGGCCGGCACCGGGACCGCCGCGGCCCAGGCCTGGCTGGCCGAGTTGCGCAGCGTCGTCACGGCCGATCAGGTCAGCCTCACGCCGTACGCCGACCCGGATGTCGACGCACTCACCGACGCGGGCCTGAGCTGGGCCAACGGCTTCGGCCCGGACGAGCAGCAGCAGTTGCAGGGCGCGCTGGGCGAACCGCCGCAGTACGACGTGGCCTGGCCGCCGGGCGGGGCAATCACCGCCGACGCGCTACGACAGATGCTGCGCAACCCCGGCGTCACGGTCGCTGTGCTGAGCGACCGGGCCCTGCCCGGGGCCAGCCACACCACCCCCAGACCCAGTGCGCTGGCCCCGCTGCCGGCCCAGTTCGGCATGCCGGGCACCGTGGCCGCAGTCACCGACAGCGCGATCCAGAACTGGTCCGACCGCACGCTCACCCCCACCACGGCCGGCGCGTCCACCCTGCCGCAGCTGGTGTCCGAGCTCGCCGTGCGGGCCTCCGAGCAGCCCGACCAGTCGCACTACGTCGTGATCACCGCGCCCCGGTACGTCGACGTGAATCCGGACCTGGCCCGCCGCGCGCTGCTCGCGACCGCGCAGTCGCCCTGGTCGACGTCGCTGACCCTGAACGGCGCGGCCCAGGACAAGAACATCCCGCGCGTCGACCACGGGCAACTCGTCGAGCCGAGCAACGAGCAGCGGATCCCGCAGTCGGCGATCAGCACGGCCCAGTCGGCCACCGCGTTCCTGCGATCGTTCACCACCGCGCTGACCAACGCCGACATGGTGCCCGCCGTGAGCGAGTTGCCCACGGCCATCCAGCGCGTCGAGTCGTCGGCCTGGCGCACCGACCCGGGGGGCGGCGCCGACTTCGCCGACCGGCTGCAGCAGCAGGTGAGCGCACTAGGCCAGGGCGTGCGCATCCAGCGTCCGTCCAGCGGCGCCTACACGCTCGCGTCCAACGACGCGCCACTGCCCATCACGGTCATCAACACGCTGCCGGTCGAGGTACGCGTGCGGGTCCGCGTCACCACCGTCAACGGGGTGAGCGGGTTCCGGTCCGACGACCAGCGGATCGTGACTTTGCCGGCGGCCGCCGGCAACAATCCCAGCCACAACACGCTGAAGCTCCAGACACACGTCCAACGGGCCGGCACGTTCCAGGTCGACGCCGTCCTGCTCGCGCCGGACGGCACCCCGCTCGGCACCCCGGTTCCGTTGTCGATCCACTGCACCGCGCTCGGCGCGATCGGCGTGATCATCACCGCCATCGCCGGTGGCGTGCTGGTGCTCGCGCTGGCGCTACGGGTGTTCCGCCGGGTGCGGGCCCGGCGCCGATCGGCCACCGAGCCGGAAACGCCCAGCCCGGACGCGGCGACCACACCTATCACCGCGCCGAGCACCCCCACCGTGGAAGCGGACGCGCCGACCGGACCCGGTGCCTCGACGAGCACGGTCGCGCCATGAGCGACGCGGTGACGCCGAACCCTCCGGACCAGGACGACTGGAGCGAGCCGTCCCACTACGGCCGCGGCCTGATCACCATCGAGCCGCGCATGTTCACGGAGGACCCGTCGATGACGGGCGTGTTCATGCCGGTGTGGCAGCACGCCTCGGAAGAGGAGTGGCAGCACGCCGAGGAGCGGTGGAGCAGCACCACCTACGTCGGGCGGCGCAGGCTCCGGCCCGAGGCCCGGACCCAGGTCGAGGCGCCCAGCAAGCCGGCCGAGCGTGGCGGGCTGCTCGCGTCCAGCCGGACGATGGCGATCGCCAGCCTGGCCAGCCGGATCACCGGGTTCCTGCGCAGCGTCGTGCTCGCGGCGGCGATCGGCACCGGGCTGGTCGGCGACGCGTACAACGGCGCGAACACATTCCCGAACCAGGTGTACGAGCTGCTGATCGGCGGCGTGCTGTCCAGCGTCCTGATCCCGCTGCTCGTGCAGGCCGAGGAGCACGACAAGGACCGCGGCGAGGCCTACACCCAGCGTTTACTCTCCATCGCCACGGTCGTGCTCGGCTCGGCCACGGTGGTGGCCGTGGCAGCCGCGCCTCTGCTCGCGGCGATATTCGTCAACAACCACGACGAACGGCAGTTGACCACGACGTTCGCCACGCTGCTGCTGCCGGAGATCTTCTTCTACGGCCTCGGCGCGATGTTCACCGCGATCCTGAACATCCGCAACGTATACGGCCCGGGCGCGTGGGCGCCGGTGCTCAACAACGTCATCACCATCGCCACAGTCGGCCTCTTCGCCCTGCTGCCCGGCCCCAAGACGCTGGTGCCGTCGAACATGACGAACACCCAGATCCTGGTGCTCGGCGTCGGCACCACGCTGGGCATCGCCGCCCAGGCCCTGGTGCTGTTGCCGGTGATGCACCGGCACGGGTTCCGGTGGAAGTGGCGGTTCCGGGCCGAGGGCCACGAGCGGGGCATGAGGGAAGCCGGCGCGCTGACCGGCTGGGTGCTCGGCTACGTCATCGCCAGCCAGGTCGGCATCAGCATCATCGTGAAGGTCGGCTTCAACCACAACGGCGTCACCAATTTCACCTACGCCGACCTGCTGTTCCAGGTTCCGTACGGCATCCTCGGTGTCTCGCTGCTGACCGCGCTGATGCCACGCATGTCCCGGGCGGCGGCCCGCGGCGACCGCGAGGGAGTTATCGAGCACCTCGGGCTCGGCGCCCGGCTCTCCGCGGCGGTACTCATCCCGGTCACGGTCGGGATGATGGTGCTCGGGCCGTCGTTCACGCTGACGATCTTCGTCGGACGCACGAGCCAGCACGATGCCCGGCTGATCGGCACCTCGCTGGCACTGGCCGCGTTCGGGCTGCTGCCGTTCGCCCTGGTAATGCTGCAGATGCGGGTGTTCTACGCGATGCGCGACGCCAAGACGCCGACGGTCATCAACATCTGCATGGTGACCGCCAAGATCGTATTCGTGCTGATCGCTGCCCAGACCCTGCACGGTGACGCGGTGATCGTGGCGCTGAACGTCTCGACGTCGCTGTCCTACGTGGTGGGTGCGGTGCTCGGGCACCACCTGCTCGCCCGCCGGTTCGGCCGGCTCGGGTTCTCGCGGGTGGTGCGCACGATGGTGCGGGTGGGCATCGCCTCGGTGTTCGGCGGCGCCGCGGCGCTCGCCATGGTGCTGGTCGGTACGCACATCGCCGGCCATGGCCGCACCGGGGCCCTGATCGGGGTGGTCGGCGGCAGCATCCTCGGGCTGGCCGTGTTCGGTCTGGTGGCCTGGCGGATGCGCATACCCGAGGTCCGTGAGATCGCCGGGGCGGCGGCCCGCCGCTGATGATTCCTCGCGCGCCCCGCCCGGGAATGCCGGCCACCCTAGGATCGTTTCGCGGACAGAACGTCCGCAGGATCGAGGGCAATCAGTGACGCAGGCAACGCAGCACCGCAACGTCATCATCGTGGGCTCGGGCCCGGCGGGGTACACGGCTGGGTTGTACACGGCGCGGGCGGATCTGAAGCCGTTGCTGTTCGAGGGTTCGCAGTTCGGTGGGGCGTTGATGAACACCACCGATGTGGAGAACTATCCGGGCTTTCCGGACGGGATCATGGGTCCGGAGTTGATGGCGCACATGCGTGCGCAGGCCGAGCGCTTCGGCGCCGAGATCGTGTCTGATGACGTGACCGAGGTGGAGTTGACCGGCCCGGTCAAGGTGGTGCGCACCCACGGCGCGGAGTACACCGCGGACACGGTGATCTTGGCGATGGGATCGGGGTATCGACGCCTGGGTCTGGCCCGCGAGGACGAGCTGTCCGGGCGGGGAGTGTCGTGGTGTGCCACCTGTGACGGCTTCTTCTTCCGGGACAAGGACATTGCCGTGGTCGGTGGTGGCGACACCGCGATGGAGGAGGCCACCTTCCTGACCCGGTTCGCTCGGTCGGTGACCCTCGTGCACCGCCGCGATGCGCTGCGGGCCAGTGCGATCATGGCCGACCGGGCGTTCAACGACCCGAAGATCGACTGGGCCTGGAACTCAGAGGTCGTCGACATCCACGGCAACGGCACCGTCGACGGAATCCGGTTGCGGGACACCGTGACCGGGGCCGAGCGGGACCTGCCGGTGCAGGGACTGTTCATCGCGATCGGGCACGACCCGCGCAGCGAGCTGGTCAAGGGCCAGGTCGAACTGGACGCCGAGGGCTACATCCTCACCCACGACGGGACCAAGACGAACCTGGACGGCGTGTTCGCCGCCGGCGACGTGGTCGATCACATCTACCGGCAGGCCGTCACCGCCGCCGGCACCGGCTGCCAAGCCGCCCTGGACGCCGAGCGCTACCTCAGCCGCCTGCACGACCTGGCCGGAGTCACCGGCCCCGGTGGTGTCGCGGCTGTCACGGCCGGTACGGAATGAGCGCCTAGCAAGCACGGTTACACCACTGCATCCCAACCAATCAGGAGAACCCATGGGTCAGAACACGAAGACCGTCACCGACGCCACCTTCGCCGACGAGGTCCTGCAGGCCGACGGCCCGGTGCTGGTCGACTTCTGGGCCGAGTGGTGCGGACCGTGCAAGATGGTCTCCCCGGTGCTGGACGAGATCGCCGGTGAGTACCCGGACAAGCTCACGGTCGCCAAGGTGAACATCGACGAGAACCCGAGCATTGCCCGCGATTACCAGATCATGTCGATTCCGACCATGTCGGTCTTCGACAAGGGCCGGGTCGTGAAGTCGATCATCGGCGCCCGGCCGAAGGCGGCCATTCTCAAGGAACTATCCGACTTCATCTAATTCGGACTTCGCGACAAAGGCGGTCACCCCAGGTGGCCGCCTTTGTCATGTTTGTTAGGCTCCGATCCAGCGGGGACGCGCGGGTGCTGGTCCATTCGGTATCTGCGGCGCGCTGGGGCACAATATGTACGCCGTCAATGCCGACTAGCTCGTGAGGTCTCTCGCTCTGATGCAGGTACTCCGCCGCGGCGCCAATGGGGACGCCGTCGCCGAAGTGCGACGCGTTCTCGCCGGACTCGGGCTGATCGCCAACGTCGATCAGGCTGCCGAGTCGAGTTATGACGACGCCACTGAGTTGGCAGTCAGGCACTTTCAGCAACGACGCGGCCTGTCCGTCGACGGCATCGTCGGCCGCGAGACGTGGTCCGCGCTCGCCGGCGCGCGCTGGCGACTGGGCGATCGGGTGCTGGCTCACAACGCCACCAACCCGCTGGCCGGCGACGACGTCGTCTCGCTACAGGAGCAGTTGCTCGAGATGGGCTACGACATCGTCCGGCCCGACGGCGTGTTCGGGCGGCGGACCGAGAGCGCGCTGCGGGCCTTCCAGCACGACTACGGGCTGACGCCTGACGCCATCTGCGGGCCGGCCACGCTGCGGGCGCTGCGCCAGCTCACCCGGCGGGTGATCGGCGGCCGTCCCCAGTTGCTGCGCGAGCAGATGCGCGTCGCCGAGTCGGGCCCCAGCCTGCTCGGCAAGCGGCTGGTGCTCGACCCGGGCCACGGCGGAGCCGATCGGGGCGTCGAGGCCGACGGGGTCTGCGAGGCCGAAATCGCCTGGGACCTCGCCACTCGCCTCGAGGGCCGGCTCACCGCCCTGGGCGTCACGACCTGGCTGACTCGCGGGCCGCACAACGGCAAGACCGACGAGGAGCGGGCCGGCTTCGCCAACGAGGTCGGTGCCGACGCCCTGCTTTCGCTGCACGTCGACGGCGCGGCCTCGCCGCTGGCCAACGGCCTGGCCAGCTACCACTACGGCGCCGGCGAGTCGAGCTCGACGATCGGCGAGCGGCTGGCCGAGCTGGCCCAGCGCGAACTGGTGGCCCGCACCGGCATGCTCAACGGCCGGGTGCATCCCAAAAGCTGGGCGCTGCTGCGACTGACCCGCATGCCCACCGTCCGGATCGAGGTCGGCTACCTGACCTCGCCCATCGACCGGGCCCGGCTGGTCGACCCGGCCTTCCGCGACACCGTGGCCGAGGGGCTGCTGGTGGCCGTCCAGCGGCTGTACCTTCCCAAGGCGCAGGACCCGCCGACCGGCGTCATGCGCATCCCGGCCATCGCCTCGTAGCTCACCACCGGGACAGCGCCGGCGACGAGATCGACGACACCAGCCGTTCCAGGGCGTACTCGACGTCCTCGCGCCAGGACGCGGTGGTCTTGATGTCCAGGCGCAGCCGCGGGAAGTGCGGATGCGGGCGCACCGTCTTGAAGCCAACCGCCAGCAGGTAGTCGGCCGGCAGCACGCAGGCCTTGCCGGGCTTCCCCTCCGTCGCGGCGTCGTGCGTGCCGAACGCCTCGATCGCCTTCAGCCCCCGACGGGCAACGTCTCCGGCGACCGCCTGCACCAGCACGCGGCCCAAGCCTCGTCCGACGAACTCCGGCAGCAGCCGCGCGGTCATCAGCAGCACGGCGTCCGGGCTGATCGGCGAGGTGGCGAATGCCGCCGAACGCGGCACATAGGCCGGCGGGGCGAACAACACGTAGCCGGCCGGCACGCCGTCGACGTAGATCAGCTTCCCGCAGCTACCCCATTCGAGCAGGGTGTCGGATATCCAGGCCTCCTTCTCCAGGTCGGTTCCGCCCGCCTCGCGAGCCTTCTCGCCGGCCACCGGATCGAGCTCCCAGAACACGCACGAACGGCACCGGACCGGAAGGTCGCCGAGATTGTCGAGGGTGATGTTCACCAGCCTCCGGGCCAACCGGACCACTCCCAAGCTCGTGGTGCGCTCCCGCCATCCTCGATGGTAGGCGGCCGGTGTGAACTTCAGGTACGGCGATAGCCGTTCAGGAAGACGCCGATGCGGCCGATCGCCTCGGTCAGGTCGTCGGCCCGGGGGAGGGTGACGATGCGCAGGTGGTCGGGTCGGGGCCAGTTGAACCCGCTGCCCTGCACGACGAGCACGTGCTGCTCGCGCAGCAGCTGGAGCACGAACTGCTGGTCGTCCTCGATCGGGTAGAGCTCCGGGTCGAGGCGGGGGAAGACGTAGAGCGCGCCACGCGGCTGCACGCACGTGACGCCGGGCAACTCCTTGAGCGCGGCCATCGCCGCGTCGCGCTGCTCGCGCAGCCGCCCGCCCGGTAGCACCAGGTCGTGGATGCTCTGCCGCCCGCCCAGCGCCGTCTGCACCGCGTGCTGCGCGGGTACGTTCGCACACAGCCTCATGTTGGCCAGGATGGTGATGCCCTCGAGGTAGCTGGCCGCGGGCCGCTTCGGCCCGGTGACCATCAGCCACGCGCTGCGAAATCCAGCCAGCCTGTAGGCCTTGGAAAGCCCGTTGAACGTGAGGACGAACAGGTCGGGAGCCACTGCGCTGAACGGTGTGTGGGTCGCGTCGTCGTAGAGGATCTTGTCGTAGATCTCGTCGGCCATGACCACGAGCCGGTGCCGACGGGCCAGCTCAGCGATCTGCTCCAGTACCCCCCTGGGGTATACCGCGCCGGTCGGATTGTTCGGGTTGATGACGACGATCGCCTTGGTACGTGGGGAGATCTTCGCCTCGAGGTCAGCCAGGTCGGGCAGCCAGCCCATGGACTCGTCGCACAGGTAGTGGACGGCCCGACCGCCGGCCAGGCTGGTGGCGGCTGTCCACAGTGGATAGTCGGGCGCCGGGATGAGCACCTCGTCGCCGTCGTCGAGCATGGCCTGCAGGCACATGGTGATCAGCTCGCTGACCCCGTTGCCGAGCCACACATCGTCGACGGTCACCTCGCTAATACCGCGCTGCTGGTAGTGCTGCACGATCGCGGTACGGGCCGACAGGAGTCCCTGCGAGTCCGAGTAGCCTTGCGACGCCGGCAGGTTGCGGATGACGTCGACCAGGATCTCTTCGGGGGCCTCGAACCCGAACGGAGCCGGGTTGCCGATGTTGAGCTTGATGATCCGTCGGCCTTCCTCCTCGAGGCGTTTGGCCTCTTCGAGTACCGGACCGCGGATGTCGTAAAGAACGTTTTCGAGCTTGCGCGACTGACTCAGCTGCACCACGCACGCAACGATCGCACAACCCGCTTGGATGGGGCCATGGAGTTCACCGAGGTGGTGCGCCGTCGCCGGATGGTCCGCGCCTACGATCCGTCGCGTCCCGTTCCCCGCGCCGTCATCGACGAACTGCTCGAACTGGCCACCCACGCCCCGTCGGCCGGGTTCAGCCAGGGCTGGCAGTTCCTCGTGCTGGACACGCCGGCCGGATGCGATGCGTTCTGGAAGGCGACCGCCGACCCGGGGGAGCTGCCCGACTCCTGGCTGACCGGTATGCAGACGGCGCCGGCGCTGATCATTCCGTTCTCGGACAAGCAGGCCTACCTCGACCGATACGCCGAGCCGGACAAGGGCTGGACTGACCGCGACGAGGCCCGCTGGCCGGTGCCGTACTGGGACGTCGACACGGGAATGGCGGCGTTGCTCGTGCTGCTCGGCGCGGTCGACCTCGAGCTGGGCGCGTGCTTCTTCGGCATACCGACCGAGCACTGGGACGCGCTGCGGGCCGCGTTCGCGGTGCCGGGACGGCTGACGCCGATTGGCGTGATCTCGCTGGGCTACCGAGCTCCGGATCGTCGCTCGCCGTCGCTGCGGCGGGGCCGGCGATCCCTCGACGACGTGGTGGCCTACGGCTCGTTCGGCTGACGGAGACCGTTGGCCAGCTGCGGGGCGATCAGGCCGACGATGCGCTCCAGGTCGTCGACCGAGGCGAACTCGACGGTGATCTTGCCCTTGCGTCGTCCCAGGTCGACCCGCACCCGGGTGTCGAACACGTCGGAGAGCTTGTCGGCCAGGTCGGTCACGCCGGGAGCCACCATGCGCGCAGCGGCGGCCTTGCGAGTACGCGCCTTCTCGGTGTGCCCGTGGGCGTGGAGGGTGGCGAGCTCCTCGGTGGCGCGCACCGACAGTCCCTCGGCGACTATGCGTCCGGCCAGTTCCTCCTGCGCGTCGCGGTCCTCGACGGCGAGCAGGGCCCGGGCGTGCCCGGCCGACAGCACGCCGGCGGCCACCCGACGCTGCACGGGCACCGGCAGGTTGAGCAGCCGGATCGTGTTGCTGATCTGCGGACGGCTGCGGCCGATGCGCAGGGCCAGCTCCTCGTGCGTGGTGCCGAACTCCTCAAGCAGCTGCTGGTAGGCCGCCGCCTCCTCCAGCGGGTTGAGGGCGGCCCGGTGAATGTTCTCGAGCAGCGCATCGCGCAGCATCGCGTCGTCGTCGGTGTCCCGCACGATGGCCGGGATGGTGGCCAGGCCGGCCTGGCTGGCCGCGCGCAGGCGGCGCTCGCCCATGACCAGCTCGTAGCCCTCGTCGCGCCGGCGGACCACCACGGGCTGCAGCACGCCGAACTCGCGGATCGAGTGGGTCAGCTCGGCCAGCGCGTCCTCGTCGAAGACCTGCCGGGGCTGACGGGGGTTGGCCGAGACGGCCGCGACCTCGATCTCGGTGAACGTCGCTCCAGGCACCGGCAGCGGGCCGTCCGGAGTCGTCACCGGCGTACCCGCCGACGGGGTCGGCGATGCGGGCACCGCCGATGCTCCGTTGGGCCTCGCGCCGTCCGGAGGCGCCGCCGGTGCGGTCGGGATCAGTGCACCGAGCCCCCGCCCGAGCCCACCCACTCGCGTCTTGCTCATTGACTCCCTGCCTCCTGCTCACCGCTCGGTGCTGCCTCTGTCGGACCCGGTTCGCCGGTCGAGACTGGTTCGCCCGCCGGGACGCCACCTGGCTGCTCGCCGGACCGTCCTCGGATGGCCAATTCGCGGGCCGCCTCGAGGTAGCCGACCGCGCCGCGCGATCCGGCGTCGTACGTCATCACGGTCTGCCCGAAGCCGGGCGCCTCGGACACCCGCACGTTGCGGGGGATGACCGACTCGATCACCAGTGAGCCGAAGTGGCTGCGCACGTCGGCGGCCACCTGATCGGCCAGCCGGGTGCGGCTGTCGTACATGGTGAGCAGCACGGTGCTGACGGCCAGGGTCTTGTTCAGGTACGACTGCACCATCTCGATCGTGCTGAGCAACTGGGCCAGGCCCTCCAGCGCGTAGTACTCGCACTGGATCGGGATGAGCACTTCGCGAGCGGCGACGAGCGCGTTCAGGGTCAGCAGGCCGAGCGAGGGCGGGCAGTCGACGAACACGTAGTCCATCTCGGCGCTCGCGTCGCTGGCCAGGTAGGCCGCGATGGCGCGCTGCAGGCGATGCTCGCGAGCGACCTGCGACGACAACTCGAGTTCGGCACCGGCCAGGTCGAGGGTGGCCGGCACGCAGAAGAGCGTCTCGGCGATCTCGACGGGAGCGACCGCCGTGGCGATCGGCTGGTCATCCAGCAGGATGTCGTAGGTCGACCGGGTGCCGACGTTGTGGTCGATGCCCAGGGCAGTGCTCGCGTTGCCCTGTGGGTCGAGATCGATCACCAGTACCCGCAGGCCGTGCAGGGCGAGCGCGGCGGCCAGGTTGACGGCGGTGGTTGTCTTGCCCACCCCGCCCTTCTGGTTGGCCACCGTGATGACCCGGGTGACCGGCGGGCGAGGCCACTGCTCCTTGCGGGTGTTCAGCACCCGAAGAGCTTGAAACGCCTCACGGGCGATTGGCGAGTCCGACCAGGTTTCACGTGAAACATCGATCGACGCGGTTTCACGTGAAACCTGGCCCGTGCGGTCCGAGACTTCGTCCCGGTGGGAGTAGCTCATCACCCAGCCTCGCTGCTCGCGTGCACTCGTTGTACCTCAGTCTCTCCCGCGACGCGTTCGATCTCGCTGAACCGCGACGACGGTAACCGGTGTGTCCAACACATCGCGACCGCATCGCTCAATTCGCACTCCCACATCTAGCCGTCGGGGGAGCGCCGCCACTTCAGCCTCCGCCTGTGCACCCTTCATCGCCAGCAGCGTTCCGCCGACCCGTAACAACGGAAGGCACCACTTCACCAGCCGCACCAACGGGGCGACCGCCCGAGCCGCCACCCACTCGGCGTCCCCGACGACCGACCGCACCGCCGCGACTTCCGCCCGGCCGTGCACCACCCGAACCCGCTCGCCCAGGCCCAATGACTCGACCGCCTCGGTCAGGAACGCCACGCGGCGGGCCAGCGACTCGACCAGGTCAATCCGCAGGTCGGGCCGCCGGCAGGCCATGGCCAACCCGGGCAGGCCGGCCCCGGTCCCGACGTCCACCACTCGAGCGCCGTCCGGCACGAGGTCCGCAACGACCGCGCAATTGAGCAGGTGACGATCCCATAACCGCGGTACCTCTCGCGGGCCGATCAGCCCACGGACCACCCCGGCTGAGGCCAGCAGTTCGCCGTAACGCGCGGCCCGGTCCAGTCCCGGGCCGAAGATCTGCTCGGCTGCCGCGGGTGGTGCCGGCAGCCCAGCTTCGACCGTCACGCGACGAGTCGGCGCAGCGCTACGGCAGTCACTGCTCGCTGAGCACGACGACGCGGCGCTGCGGCTCCTCACCCTCGGACTCGCTGCGCACACCGGCGATGGCCGAGACGGCGTCGTGCACCACCTTGCGCTCGAACGGGTTCATAGGGGACAGCTTCACCGCCTCACCCGACTCGAGCACCTCCCGGGCGGTGCGCTCGGCCAGCGAGCTCAGCTCGGCCCGCCGGGCTTGCCGGTGCCCGCTCACGTCGAGCATCAGCCGGCTGCGCTCACCGGTCTGCTGCTGAACGGCCAGCCGGGTGAGCTCCTGCAACGCGTCCAGCGTCTCGCCGTTGCGGCCGACCAGCGGCTGCAGGTCGCTACCGATGATGGCCACCACGGCCCGGTCGTTCTCGACGTCGAGGTCGATGTCGCCGTCGTAGTCGACGATGTCCAGGAACCGCTCCAGGTAATCGGCCGCGATGTCTCCCTCACGCACCAGCAGATCGCCGTCCGCCGCCGTCTCGGCCCCCGACTCCGTCACGGTCTGGATATCGGACTCGGTCGGCTCGATCTCGGGGGAGACCTCGATGTCGCTCACGGGCGTTTCCTTTCCGGTTCTAGCGTCGCTTCTTGGCCTGACTGGGGCGTTTCCCGCCTGGCCGGTTCGGGCCGCGGTTGGGTCGGGCACCGGGTCGCGGTGTCGTCGTCCGTGGCGTTGAGCTGGATGAACTGTTGTCCGAGACCTTGTCGTCGACGACCTCGGCCGGCTTGACGTTGATGGTCCGACCCGGGCGCACCGGCTTCTGGCCCGGCTTCGGGGCGAGCGTCTTGCCCAGCTCGCCGACCGGCTCCTTTTCCTCGTCCTCGTCGTGCGGGTGGAACTTGTTGATGTAGGCCTGCTGGCCGAGCGTCCACACGTTGCTGGTGAACCAGTACAGCAGCACGCCGAGCGGGAAGATCAGGCCGGAGAACAGCACGCTGAGCGGGATGAAGTACAGCATGACCTTCTGCACGGTGGCCGCCGTACCCTCCGGTACGGTCGCCTGCCCGCGGCGGACCAGGATCTGCGTCAAGAAGGTCGCCGCCGCGCTGACGAGCACTAGCACGATGGTGACGATGCGGGTGGTAGTCAGGTCGCCACCGAGCTGCGCGATCTTGTCCGCACCGTCGCGCAAAGACGCCGCCAACGGCGCCCCGAACAGTTTCGCGGTCGCGGCGCTGTGCGTCTCCTGAGCGGTGAACGAATAGAGCGTGAGCTTCGGGTTTCCGGAGTCCACCGGAATGTGCACCGAGTTGGCCAGGTGGCGCAGTACGTGGAACAGCGAGATGAAGATCGGAATCTGCAGCAGCATGGGCAGACAGCCCGACAGCGGGTTGAAGCCCTCTTCCTGCTGCAGCTTCATCATCTCGCGCTGCATGGCCTGGCGATCGTTCTTGTACTGCTCGCGCAGCTTCTGGATCTTCGGCTGCATCTTCTGCATGTGCCGCTGGTACTTCACCTGCTTGACGAAGAACCGGAACATGAGCAGCCGGGCAGTGATCACCAGGAAGACGATCGACAGCGCCCAGTTCAGGCCGCTGTCCTTGTTCAGGCCCAGCGCGGTGAACAGCTGGTGCCAGCGCAGCAGCACCCAGGAGACTGCGGTGTACAGGAAGTCGAGCACGGAACGCGTCTCCTAGTAGCTCACTGGTACGGATGGGGCAGGCTGCGCCGAATCGCCAACGAGTGGCGGTACCGGGTCGTGCCCGCCACGATGCCAAGGGTGGCAGCGTAGTAGCCGCCGGGTGGCCAGGTATCCCCCGCGCGCCAGGCCGAATCGCTCGACCGCTTCCATCGCATAGGCGCTGCAGGACGGGGTGAACCGGCACGACGGTGGTCGCCACGAGCTGACGAACACCTGCCAGCCACGGATGAGTCGCACGGCAATTCGGCTGGCTCGGCTCATCGCAGCAACCGATCGAACGCGGCGTCGAGGTCGGCGCCGAGCCGGGCCGAGGTCGCCTCGGCCGCATCCGGCAGGGCCCGCACGACCACCCCGCTGCCCTCGGGCAGGGTGGTCAGGCGGCCGGCCAGCTGGCCACGCAGTCGCCGGGCCACCCGATGTCGCACGACGCTGCCGCCGACCGAGCGGCCGACGATCAGCCCGACCTGCGGGGGAGCGCCGGCGGTCAGATCCCGGGACAGGTGCACCACCACGCTGCCGCGGCGCGAGCGCACGCCAGCCCGGAGGACCGACGTGAAATCGTCAGACCGCCGCATCCGATAAGCGGGCGGTAACACCGCAACCGAGCAGGTCAGGCGGAGAGGTTGGCGCGGCCCTTGCGGCGACGCGCAGCGATGATTGCCCGGCCGGCCCGGGTACGCATCCGCAAGCGGAAGCCGTGCGTCTTGGCGCGCCGGCGGTTGTTCGGCTGGAAGGTCCGCTTGCTCACGGTGAAGCTCCATAATGATCGTTGCTGTCAGGTACGAACTCGGGACCAGGCTGGCGTCGGATGTGCGGGCAGCACGACGCGGCGTCCACAGCCTGGGACCGATCCACGGTACGGACCGTGACCGCCCCGGGTCAAACCGCCCCCGAGTTCGCCGAGGCGCCCCGACCCGTGGTCGGCGGTGTGCCGCGCCGACGCATGCTGGGCAGTTGTGGCGAATCGCTCAGCATAGTGTGCGTGCCCTGTGGCGCAGCGCAACGACACGCCGGGCGGTGTTGTGGGCCCTCGATGGGCGCTGTTAGTTTCTGCTCCCGTACCACTCGCCGGTGCGTGGCGAACGGCGTTGCGAACGTGGGAGAGGGGACTCGCAGCCGTTGTCGGCGTCTGCCATACACAGTCTGTGGACGACGTTGTGGACTGAGCGTGTGGAGTCGACGCGATCCGCCCCCGGTCGGCGTGCGGCGCACCAATGTGCATGAGATGGTCTTAGCGGCCACGAAGAGCGAAAGACCATCGCGACAGTGGGGGAATGGGACTCGGCTAGTGGACGACAGCACCGACCTCGGCGACGTCTGGGCACGTGCCATCGGCCGTCTCGATGACGACACCATCCGTCCGCATCACCGCGCGTGGATCGGCCTGACCCGGCCGCTCGGCCTGGTGGAGGACACCGCGCTTCTGGCCGCCCCGAACGAGTTCGCCAAGGACTACTTGGAGAACCGTCTGCGGCCGCTGATCGCGACGGCGCTTTCCGACGAGCTGGGCCGCGAGATCCGTGTCGCGGTCACCGTGCAGCACACCGACGAGCAGTCCGAGCCGGCGTCCGATCCGCACCTGGACGCGCCGTCACCGCTCGAGGATCTGCCCGACACGCGCTACGACGAGTGGACGCCGCCATCGCGCAACGGCACGCCGCAGCTGGCCGACCGGGTGCCGAGCCGGCCGAGCGATCGTGAGGCGCGCCTCAATCCGAAATACACGTTCGACACGTTCGTCATCGGGTCGAGCAACCGGTTCACGCACGCGGCCGCGGTCGCGGTGGCCGAGGCGCCGGCCAAGGCGTATAACCCGCTGTTCGTCTACGGCGACTCTGGACTGGGCAAGACGCATCTGCTCCACGCGATCGGCCACTACGCGCAGCGACTGTTCCCCGGCATCAAGGTGCGCTACGTCTCCAGCGAAGAGTTCACCAACGACTTCATCAACTCGCTGCGCGACGACAAGATGCAGGCCTTCCAGGGTCGCTATCGCAGCCAGGACCTGCTGCTGATCGACGACATACAGTTCCTGGAACGGGCCGAGCGCACCCAGGAAGAGTTCTTCCACACGTTCAACACGCTGCACAACGCGAACAAGCAGATCGTCATCAGCTCCGACCGGCCGCCGCGCCAGCTGTCCACGCTGGAGGATCGGCTGCGCACCCGGTTCGAGTGGGGACTGATCACCGACGTGCAGGTGCCCGACCTGGAGACGCGCATCGCCATCCTGCGCAAGAAGGCCTCGCAGGAAGGCATGAATCCGCCGCCCGAGGTGCTCGAGTTCATCGCGACGAAGATCCAGAGCAACATCCGCGAGCTCGAGGGCGCGCTCATCCGGGTCACGGCGTTCGCCAGCCTCAACAAGCAGGACGTCGAGATGCAGTTGGCCGAGATCGTCCTGAAGGACCTGATCAGCGAGTCGGACAGCCCCGAGATCACCGCGGCGCACATCATGGCTGTCATCGCCGAGTACTTCTCGGTGTCGATCGACGACCTGACCGGCAGCTCGCGCAGCCGCGTGCTCGTCAACGCCCGGCAGATCGCGATGTACCTGTGCCGCGAGCTCACCGACCTGTCGCTGCCCAAGATCGGGCAGACCTTCGGCGGCCGCGACCACACCACGGTGATGCACGCCGACCGCAAGGTGCGTGGCCTCATGGCCGAGCGGCTGTCGGTGTTCAACCAGGTCGCCGAACTGACCAGCCGCATCAAGTCCCGAGCTCGCGCGTGACCCCGCTCGGCCGCCCGGCGATATCACGTCATACACACACTGTGGGCAGTGTTGTGGATGAGCGACCGGCCACTGTGGACAGTGCCGAACATCGCTCGTTCGTCCACCGACCCCGACCCGTCGACGAGCGTCGTGCACGCCTATCGTGCACAGTCACACCCCGCGTGTTTACTGGGCGACGTGTAGTTCTCCCCAGAATCCACAACCGTGACTACTACAGATGAAACTGTTCTTCCAAGAGCTGAACTACAGGAACACCCAGCCAGCCCTTCCTGGGGACGAGGCTTGGACCACAGACTGATTCCACTGATGGAGGCGCCATGAAGTTCCGGGTCGAACGCGACGCGTTGGCTGACGCAGTGGCGTGGGCGGCCCGGAGCCTGTCCACCCGGCCGACCATCCCGGTGCTCGCCGGCCTGCTGCTCGACGTCACCGACAACACCCTGTCCGTCTCCGGCTTCGACCTCGAGGCATCCACCCAGGTCGACGTCGAGGTCGCGACGTCCACGCCGGGCACCGCGCTCGTGTCCGGTCGCTTGCTGGCCGACATCTCCCGGGCTCTGCCGCCGCACCCGGTCGACGTCGCCGTCGAGGGGGCGCGGTTGACCATCGCCTGCGGCTCGGCGCGGTTCACGCTGCCGACCATGCCGGTCGAGGACTACCCGAAGTTGCCGCAGATGCCCACCACGGCGGGCACCGTCGACGCCGGCACCTTCGCGTCCGCCGTCGGGCAGGTGGCCGTCGCCGCCGGTCGCGACGACACGCTGCCCATGCTCACCGGCGTCCGGGTCGAGATCGACGGTCAGAAGCTCACCTTCGCCGCCACCGACAAGTACCGGCTGGCCGTGCGCGAGCTCAGCTGGAACCCGACCAACGCCACCGAGGCATCGGCCCAGGTGGTCGTTCCGGCGCGCACCCTGGCCGACGCGGCCAAGAGCCTGGCCCACAGCGACGAGCTGACCATCGCGCTGTCGGCCTCGGCCGGCGCCGGCGACGGCATCATCGGGTTCACCGGCACCACCGGCGGCCGGGCCAGCCGGGCCACCACGCGGCTGCTCGACCCGCAGTTCCCGCCCTACCGCAGCCTGCTTCCGACCGAGTGGGCGTCCACCGCCGAGGTCGAGGTCGCGCCGTTCGTCGAGGCGGTCAAGCGCGTCGCCCTGCTGGCCGACCGCAGCACGCCGGTCCGGCTCGAGTTCGCCGACAACGCGGTCAGCCTCAACGCCGGCGGCGACGACGAGGGGCGGGCCGAGGAGCAGCTCGAGGTCCGTTTCGACGGCGACCCGATCACCATCGCCTTCAACGCATCGTTCCTGCTCGACGGCCTGGGCGTGCTCGACACATCTACAGCCAGGCTGTTGTTCCCGTCGGCCAACAAGCCGACCGTGCTGCGCCCGGCCGAGTCGGACGACGAGTACTACTACCTGATCATGCCGATGCGCCTGCCGCGCTGAGCCGGTGAGCGCGTGTTCATCCGGCACCTGTCGGTAGCGGACTTCCGCAGCTGGGCCAGCGCCGAGGTCGCGCTCGAACCCGGCCCGATGGTGCTCGTCGGGGCGAACGGTCAGGGTAAGACGAACCTCGTCGAGGCCATCGGCTACCTGGCCACGCTCGGCAGCCACCGCGTCCCCAGCGACGCGCCGCTTGTGCGGATCGGCGCCGAGCGGGCCGTCACCCGGGCCGCGGTCGTCTCGTCCGGGCGCGAGCTGCGGGTCGAGGTCGAGATCGCGCCCGGACGAGCCAACAAGGCCAGACTCAACGGCGCGCCCGTGCCCCGGCCGCGCGAGATCCTGGGTGTCCTCCGCTCGGTGCTGTTCGCCCCCGAGGACCTCGCCATAGTGCGCGGCGACCCGGGCGAGCGCCGGCGTTTCCTGGACGAACTGCTCGTGCAGCGCGCCCCGCGCCTGGCCGGGGTGCGGGCCGACTACGACCGGGTGCTCAAGCAGCGGGCCACGCTGCTGAAGTCGGCCGGCGCCGCCCGCCGCGGTGGCGGCACCGGCGACCTGCGCACCCTCGACGTATGGGACGGACACCTGGCCGAGCACGGCGCCCAGCTGCTGGCCGCCCGGCTCGAACTGGTCGAGGCACTGCGGCCGCACGTGGCCGCCGCCTACGCGCAGGTGGCGCCGACCAGTGTGCCGCTCGGGTTGACCTACGTCAGCTCGCTCAGCGAAGGCCTCCCCGACGAGCGCACCGCCGAGCTGCTCGAGGCGGCGCTGCTGGCCGAGCTGGCCCGGCTGCGCCCGCAGGAGCTCGAGCGCGGGGTCAACCTGGTCGGCCCGCACCGCGACGAGTTGCGGCTGCAGCTCGGCGACATGGCGGTGCGGGGCTATGCCAGCCACGGCGAGTCGTGGTCGACCGCGCTCGCGCTGCGCCTGGGCTCGTACGAGTTGCTGCGCGACGACGCGGCGGGCTCCGGCTCGACCGGCGACCCGGTCCTGGTCCTCGACGACGTGTTCGCCGAGTTGGACGTCGGCCGCCGCGACCAGCTGGCCCTGGTGGCGGGCAAGGCCGAACAGTCGATCATCACCGCGGCGGTACCCTCAGACGTCCCCGAGCCGCTGGCCGGTGCCCGATTCGACGTTCATGACGGAGAGATACGTCGTGTCCGATAAGCCCACCCAGAAGGAGACGGACGTCACACAGTTGTCCACAGTGGACAGTGGAAAACCCGTGGAATCTGTGGATGAACCGTCACCGTCAGTGCTGAATACCGGCAAAGACCTTGCACAGAGTGCTCTTGCCGGGGCCCAGCGCATATCACGGACCAGTCGGCCGAATCGCGGTGGGCGGCGTCGCGAAGCACAACGCAAGAGTGGTTACTCCGGGGCCGGGCCGGACGAGCGTGACCCTCAGCCGATCGGCCAGGTCGCGGACGGGCTGTTCGAGGAGCGGGGCTGGACTCGCCCGGTGGCCGAGGCTCGTGTGTTCGCCGACTGGGCGACCCTGGTCGGTCCCGAGATCGCCGGCCGGTGCAAGCCGGTGAGCCTGCGCGACGGCGAACTGCGCCTGGCGGCCGAGTCCACCGCGTGGGCCACCCAGTTGCGGCTGCTGTCCAGCACCGTGTTGGCCAAGCTGGTCGCCCACCTGGGCCCCGACGTGGTGACCAAGTTGCACATCAGCGGGCCTACCGGTCCGAGCTGGAAGCACGGTGCGTGGTCGGTGCGCGGACGCGGGCCGCGCGACACGTATGGATGAGGAGCGAATGACCGACGACCTGCCCGCCTACTCCGCCACGGTGCTGGCCGGCATCCGAGCGTCCGAAGTGGACGGACGCCTGCCGGCCCCGAGCGCCGACCAACTCGGCGACATCTTTGCCTTCGAATCACCCGTCACCACCGTGCCTTTCGACGACGCGACGCTGCCCGAGCCGGCCCGGCACGACGTCACGTCCGACGACTGCAACGCGTGCCGGTTCCCCGACGAGCGCTGCCTGTGGACGTCGGCGACCTGGCGACTGCGCGCGCCGGACAAGCCCTTCGGCGTGCACGCCTTCTTCCTCGAGCCGCGTCAGCACGTCGACCAGGACGAGCTGACCCCGGAGCTGGCCGCCGAGCTCGGGCCGGTGATGGTGCGCGTCGAGCAGGCGATCATCGCGGCGGTCGACGGCGTGGGCCGGGTGCACCTTTGCCGGTGGGGCGACGGCGGCGCGCACCTGCACTGGTGGTTCATCGTCCGACCGGCCGGGCTGTTGCAGCTGCGCGGTTCAGGCCTGCCACTCTGGATGGACGTGCTGCCGCCGTTGCCCGACGACGTGTGGCGCGCCGACCTGGCCCGGGTGGCCACGGCGCTGGCCGTCGGATAGCCCGGCGTCCCTGGTTCGGGCGCAGAGCCGCAGCACCCCCATCGCACGTGGGCTCCCGTGACCCCCTGGCTACGCGGCGCTCTGTGTGCCGGATAGGCCGCGTCGCACGGGCGATCAGGGCCGTCCATGCACTAGAATGAGGTGTCGAGATGGGGTCGGTGCAACGCCGGGTCAATTCGGCGGGGTTTCGTCCCCTTGTTCATGTCAGCGTCAGAGCGTTCCGACCCGCGGCCACGCGGTGAGGTGTGAAGGAGTTGCGTCGGTGGCGACCAGCACGTCGAGAAATGGCAAATCGGACTACACCGGCAGCTCCATCACCGTCCTCGAAGGGCTAGAAGCGGTTCGCAAACGCCCGAGCATGTACATCGGGTCGACCTCCGAGCGTGGCCTGCACCACCTGGTGTGGGAGGTGGTCGACAACTCCGTCGACGAAGCCCTGGCCGGGTTCGCCGACCACATCGAGGTCACCCTGCTCGCCGACGGCGGGGTGCGCGTCGCCGACAACGGCCGCGGCATGCCGGTCGACATGCACCCGACCCAGAAGCGGCCGACCGTCGAGGTCATCCTCACGGTGCTGCACGCCGGTGGAAAGTTCGACGGCAAGGCGTATGCGGTGTCCGGCGGCCTGCACGGCGTGGGCGTATCGGTGGTCAACGCGCTGTCGACGCAACTCATCGTCGAGATCGCCCGTGACGGCTATGAGTGGTCGCAGCCGTACAAGGCGCAGAAGCCGGCTGCCCCGCTGGTCAAGGGCGCCAAGACCAGGCGCACCGGCACCACGGTCACGTTCTGGGCCGACCCGACGATCTTCGAGACCACGACGTACTCGTTCGAGACGATCAGCCGCCGACTGCAGGAAATGGCCTTCCTCAACAAGGGGCTGACCATCGTGCTGCGCGACGAGCGGCCCGGCGTGATCTCCGAGGAGGGCGGCGAGGTCAAGAGTGACCCCAAGGAGGTCACCTACCACTACGCCGGCGGCATCGCCGACTTCGTCAAGCACCTCAACGCGACGAAGAACGCCATGCACAAGTCGGTCATCTACTTCTCCGACCAGTACTCCGACGACAACCGCTACCGCATGTCGGTCGAGGTTGCGATGCAGTGGAACGAGTCGTACTCGGAGAGCGTCTACACGTTCGCGAACACGATCAACACCCACGAGGGCGGCACCCACGAGGAGGGCTTCCGCACCGCGCTCACCAGCGTGGTGAACAAGTGGGGCATCGACAAGAAGATCATCAAGGACACCAAGGACGATCGCCTGACCGGCGACGACATCCGCGAGGGTCTGGCGGCGATCATCTCGATCAAGCTCGGCGAACCGCAGTTCGAGGGTCAGACCAAGACCAAGCTCGGCAACTCCGAGGCGAAGTCGTTCGTGCAGAAGGTGTGCAACGACTGGCTGGCCGACTGGTTCGAGCGCAACCCCGGCGAGGCCAAGGTCATCGTCACCAAGGCCACCCAGGCGGCGCGTGCCCGCAAGGCGGCGCAGACGGCTCGCAAGCTGGCTCGCAAGAATGCCCTCGACACGATGGGCATGCCGGGCAAGCTGTCCGACTGCCGCTCGACCGACCCGGCCGAGAGCGAGCTGTACATCGTCGAGGGTGACTCGGCCGGCGGCTCGGCCAAGTCCTGCCGCGACTCGATGTTCCAGGCGATCCTGCCGATCCGTGGCAAGATCATCAACGTCGAGAAGGCGCGCATCGACCGGGTGCTGAAGAACACCGAGGTCCAGGCACTGATCACCGCGCTCGGCACCGGCATCCACGACGACTTCGACATCACGAAGCTGCGCTATCACAAGATCATCCTGATGGCCGATGCCGACGTCGACGGCCAGCACATCACCACGCTGCTGCTGACCCTGCTGTTCCGGTTCATGCGCCCGCTGATCGAGAACGGGCACGTCTACCTCGCTGCCCCACCGCTGTACAAGATCAAGTGGACGAAGTCCGACCCGGAGTACGCGTACACCGAGAAGGAGAAGGACGGGCTGGTCAAGGCAGGGCTGGAGGCCGGCCGCCGGCTGCCCAAGGACGATCCGCTACAGCGGTACAAGGGCCTCGGCGAGATGAACGCCAAGGAACTGTGGGAGACCACGATGGACCCGGCCCGCCGCATCCTGCGCCTGGTCACCCTCGACGACGCCGCGACGGCCGACGAGCTGTTCAGCGTGCTGATGGGCGAGGACGTCGAGGCCCGGCGGTCGTTCATCGTGCGCAACGCACACGACGTGCGCTTCCTTGACATCTGAGATATCTGAGACTGCCGAAGCTGGTCCGGAAAGGCACCCGTATGACTGAAACCACTGGCTTCGACCGCATCGAGCCGGTCGACATCCAGGCCGAGATGCAGCGCAGCTACATCGACTACGCCATGTCGGTGATCATCGGGCGGGCTCTGCCCGATGTGCGCGACGGCCTCAAGCCGGTGCACCGCAAGATCCTCTACGGCATGTACGACTCCGGGTTCCGGCCGGACCGCAACTACGTGAAGTGCGGGCGCGTCGTCGGCGACGTGATGGGCAACTACCACCCGCACGGCGACACCGCCCTCTACGACGCCCTGGTCCGGATGGCCCAGCCGTGGTCGCTGCGCTACCCGATGATCGACCCGCAGGGCAACTTCGGCTCGCCCGGCAACGACCCGGCGGCGGCGTACCGGTACACCGAGTGCCGGCTGGCCCCGCTGGCCATGCACATGTTGGCCGACATCGACAAGGACACCGTCGACTTCACCCCCAACTACGCCGGCAACACCGAGGAGCCGGTGATCCTGCCGGCCCGGTTCCCGAACCTGCTGGTCAACGGCGCCGAGGGCATCGCGGTCGGCATGGCCACCCGCATCCCGCCGCACAACCTGCGCGAGGTCGCGGCCGGGGTCGTCTACGCCCTCGAGCACCCGGACGCCACCCAGGAGGAGCTGCTCGAGAAGCTGATCGAGCTCATCCCCGGCCCGGACTTCCCGACCAAGGCGCTGATCGTCGGCCGCGACGGCATCGAGGACGCGTACCGCACCGGCCGCGGCTCGATCCGGATGCGCGCCGTGGTGAACGTCGAGGAGGACGTCAAGGGCCGCACCATCCTGGTGGCCACCGAGCTGCCCTACCAGGTGAACCCCGACAACCTCGTCGAGAACATCGCCCAGCTGGCCAAGGACGGCAAGGTCGCCGGCATCGCCGACATCAACGACGAGTCGTCCGACCGCATCGGCATGCGCATCGTCGTCACGCTCAAGCGCGACGCGGTGGCCAAGGTGGTGCTGAACAACCTGTTCAAGCACACCCAGCTGCAGACGACCTTCGGCGCCAACATGCTGGCCATCGTCGACGGTGTGCCGCGCACGCTGCGCATCGACCAGTTCGTCTCGCACTACGTCGAGCACCAGGTCGAGGTCATCGTCCGGCGCACCCGGTTCCTGCTGGCCAAGGCCGAGGAGCGCATCCACATCCTGCGCGGTCTGCTCAAGGCGCTGGACCAGCTCGACGCGGTGATCGCCCTGATCCGCGCGTCCGAGTCGGCCGACACCGCCCGCACCGGCCTGATGGAGCTGCTCGACATCGACGAGGTCCAGGCCACCGCCATCCTCGACATGCAGCTGCGCCGGTTGGCCGCCCTCGAACGGCAGCGGATCATCGACGAGCACGACGAGATCGCCGCGCAGATCGACGACTACAACGACATCCTGGCCAAGCCGGGCCGGCAGCGGGCCATCGTCCGCGACGAATTGGCCGAGATCGTCGAGAAGCACGGCGACGAGCGGCGCACCCGGCTGGTCCCCTACGACGGCGACGTCAGCGTCGAGGACCTGATCGCGCAGGAAGACGTCGTGGTCACGATCACCCGCACCGGCTACGCCAAGCGGACCAAGACCGACCTGTACCGGGCCCAGCGCCGAGGCGGCAAAGGCGTGCAGGGCGCGGGCCTGAAGACCGACGACATCGTCGAGCACTTCTTCGTCAGCTCGACGCACGACTGGATCCTGTTCTTCACCAACAAGGGCCGCGTCTACCGGACCAAGGCCTACGAGCTGCCCGAGGCCAACCGCAACGCACGCGGGCAGCATGTTGCCAACCTGCTTGCGTTCCAGCCGGACGAGACGATCGCCGAGGTCATCGCCATCCCGAACTACGAGGTGGCGCCGTACCTCGTGCTGGCAACGAAGACCGGGCTGGTCAAGAAGACGAAGCTCACCGACTTCGACTCCAACCGGGCCGGCGGCGTCATCGCGATCAACCTGCGCGAGGACGACGAGTTGATCGACGCCGCGTTGATCTCGGCCGACGACGACCTGCTGCTGGTCAGCCGCCGGGCCATGTCGATCCGGTTCAAGGCCGACGACGACTCGCTGCGGCCGATGGGCCGGGCCACTTCGGGTGTTATCGGCATGCGATTTGCCGGTAGCGACGAGTTGCTCGCCATGGAGGTCGTACGTGACGAGAACGCCGAGATCCTGGTGGCCACCGAGGGTGGATACGCCAAGCGGACCAAGATCGAGGAGTATCCGCAGCAGGGCCGAGGCGGCAAGGGGGTGCTCACGGCGCGTATCGTGTCCACCCGAGGTGGGCTGGTCGGCGCCATCGCCGTCCGGCCCGAGGACGAGGTCTACGCGATCACGTCCGACGGCGTGGTCATCCGAACGAAGGCTGCGGAGGTCCGCCGGGCACAACGACAGACGATGGGCGTACGGCTGATGAACTTGCCCGACGGCGTGAACCTGGTCGCCATCGCCCGCAATGCCGACGAGCCGGACGAGCAGGAATGAGTGATTAGCGAGTGAGCGGTACGACCAGGCAGGGCGCGCCATGACCGGCCCGCGCTACCCGCGCGAGACGTTCGCGCCGCCCGAGTCGACCTTCCCCGCCAGCGGCGACGAGCCGAACGGCTCGGGCCACGGTCCGAACGGGGCGCCCGAGGACAACGTCGACGAGACCCGTCCCCGGGCGTTCGGGGTCCCGGGCACCGGGCCGGCCGGCGGCTTCGAGCCGCGGCCGTTCGCGTCGGTCCCGCTGAACGAGTCCGGGCCTTCCGGCGGTCACGACGGCTTCAGCGAGCCGACGTTAGCCGGTGGCTCGTTCACCGCCCCGGACGGGCCGCCCCTGGGTGGCCCGCACGACCAGGGCTTCGGCGACACCACCGCTGCCTACCCCGGACCCCCGGCCGGTGAGGCGCCGCCGAGCTTCCCCGAGGGGCCGGCGTACGCCGAGGCGCCGACCAGCTTCGCCGAGCCTCACGGTGGCTACGGGCTGGGCGACCGCCCACCGACCTTCGACCGCCCTGGTATGGGTCCGAGCGACGGCTTCAGCGAGCCCACCGTGGGAATCGCCGGCCCGATCGCCGGCCCGGTCGGTGGCATGGCCCCGCCGATGGGTCCGCCGCCAGGCGTCGGCGCGCCGACCGGAGCCCGACCCAGGCCACAGCAACGGGCTCGCGGCCCGCGCCGGGCCAAGCTGCAGCTGCGCCACATCAATCCGTGGACGGTCCTCAAGTTCTCCTGCGTGCTGTCCGTGGCGCTGTTCTTCGTCTGGCTGATCACGATCGGTCTGCTCTACGGAATCCTGCAGGCGGCCGGCGTCATCGACCACATCAACAACGCGGTCACCACGATCAACGGCAACGGCTCGAAGGAGCCGGTCACACCGGGACTGGTCTTCGGCGGTTCGGCGATCCTCGGCGTCATCAACGTCGTGTTGTTCATCGCCTTGTCGACGGTCGGATCGGTCGTCTACAACCTGTGCGCCGATCTGGTCGGCGGCATCGAGGTGACCTTGTCCGAACGCGAGTAGCCCAGTCCGGATACCGGTTGGAGCGCCGAATCGGCGCCCGGTAGGCTGACTGCTCGCGTCCTAGCGGGCCTGTAGCTCAGACGGTTAGAGCGCATCCCTGATAAGGATGAGGCCGGAGGTTCAAGTCCTCCCAGGCCCACCGCTTGTCGTGAATCCGGACGTGGCCACCACGTCCGGTCGATCCGAAAGGTGCTTCCGTGCCGAAGCTGCTCGTGTTGGCGGCCGCCGTCGCCGGAGTCGCCACCCTGGCCCGCAAGCGCGCGTCCGGGCAGGCCCGCTCGGCGCTGTGGCGCGAGGCGACCAAGGACACGCCGCGCGCCGGGTCGCAGTCGTAGGCTGATCCCGCGGGATCCGTCCCGGGGACGTAGCTCAATTGGCAGAGCACCGCCTTTGCAAGGCGGGGGTTAGGGGTTCGATTCCCCTCGTCTCCACCCTCTTCGTTGGGCAGCCCGTTGTAGTACGTCGCCTATGCCGACGAGCGGACCCGGCTGGCACGATCTCGCGCCAGGGCCGGGTCCGCGCGGCGGCTTCCACCCGAAGGCGGAGGACTGCGCGCTCAGGCGGCCGGTGGCCAGGTCAACAAGCGCTGCATGTCGGCCAGCTCGGCGGCGGTCGGGCCGTCGAGCTCGTCCATCTCGGCGAGGGCGTCGACGGCCTCGGCGATGATCCGCTCGTTCACGGTGCGGGCCTGTCGGGCCACCTCGCCGGCTGCGGGATTGGACGGCGCTGAGCGGTAGTACACGGTCGAGCTGTCCTGCTGGCGGGCATCGCCCACCCGCAGACCCTCGCGGATCACCGTGGCGACCGGCTCGCCGGCGAGTACGCGCTGGCGCAAGGCCCATACCTCGCCCGGGCTGAGCGCCGCCCACACCCCGTGCAGCACGTCGGTGGACAGCGCGAAGATCAGGCACGATCGGCGGGCCGGGCAGGTGGCGCAGATGTCGATAACGGGGGCCGGGATATGGCTGTGCGGTTCGGGAAACCACCAGTCGCCGCCCACCTGGGCGCAGGCCGCATCGTGCTGCCACGACGGCGCGCTCGTATCTGTGATGGTCGTGGCGGCGGGGCCCGCCGACGGTATGGCCCGTTCTCCGGTCGGACCCGGTTCGTCGGCGTAAGCAGGAGCTCCCATTTCCAACACCTCCTTGCCCTGCTTGTGCAGGTTAGCCATCAACGCGACCCGCGACGACGGTACCGAAGCCCGGGTCAACCGAGGAGGGTCCGGAGGGGACTGCCTCGATTGCGGACTGTATGGCTATGATTACACGATGCGTCCGGGAACTACGGACGGCTGATTGACAGCGACGCATCTGGACGGGTCGAATCAGACAATGACCGCCACTCTCGTGCGCGACTTGGTTCGCGACCTCGGAGCGGAGTCGGCGAGTCTGGATGCGCTGGTCGCGCCGTTGCCGCCCGAGAAGTGGGCCACCCCCACTCCGGCCGTCGGCTGGACGATCGCCCATCAGATCGCCCACCTGGCCTGGACCGACCATCTCGTACTGATGTCGGCGACCGACGAGGAGGCATTCACCTCCGAGATCGCGCAGGCCACCTCCGACCCCCGCGCCTACGTCGAAGCCGGTGCCCAGGATTTAGCCAGCGAAGAACCGGCCAAGCTGCTCACCCGATGGCGCGACGGTCTGGTGCAACTGGCCGAGGCGATCGCCCACCTGCCCGGCGGCACGCACATCGCCTGGTTCGGTCCGGGCATGAGCGCGGCCTCGATGGCCAGCGCGCGGATCATGGAGACCTGGGCGCACGGCCAGGACGTAGCCGACGCGCTGGGCATCACCCGTGAACCCAGCCAGCGACTGCGGCACGTCGCCCACATCGCGGTGGCGGCCCGCGGCTACGCGTTCACGATGAACGGACTGCTGCCGCCCGAGGTCCCGATCCGGGTCGAGCTCGTCGCTCCCGACGGCGCCATCTGGACCTGGGGGCCGGCCGACGCGCCCGAGCGGGTAAGCGGTCCGGCGCTGGATTTCTGTCTGCTCGCAACCCAGCGGCGTCACCGCGACGACCTGTCCGTGATGGCCAAGGGCCCTAACGCCGACGCCTGGCTGCGGATTGCGCAGGCATTCGCCGGGCCGCCCGGACCGGGGCGACTACCCGGCCAGTTCAGCAAAAACTAGAGCCGTCGCCACGCCTCGCGTGGGCGCAACTACTACGACGATGTAATGACGATGTATGGAAACTTGTGCCATTGGCACAAGTGGCCGATCTGCTGCACTGGCGACGTTCGCACCGGCCGCATAGGTTAACGCCCACGCGTGCCGGGCCCTGATGTCAGGAACCGTCCGGATCAGGCAGGCTCACGCGCATCCATACACCAACGTGGGGGTATGCACATGGAGAAACGGACCGCCGTCCGAGTAGCAAGCTCGGTGGTGGCGGTGTCAGCACTCGCCGTCGGCTGCCTGGCCGCCGCACCCGGTGCCGGCGCCCAGCCATCGCGTCACACCGTCGCGAACAGCAAGCCGACCTGGCTGGCCCGGGCCAACCATCTCGGGGCAGCCGCGAAGTCGGCACCCGTCCAGCTGCGCGTGTACCTGGCGCCCAATGGGGGGCTCGACGGGTTGAAGTCCGCCGTCCAGGCGGTCTCGACGCCGGGCAGCGCCAACTACCGTCACTTCCTCACGCCGGCGCAGTACCAGGCCCAGTTCGGGCCCACCGACGCCGCCGTCCAGAACGTGGCGTCGTGGCTGAAGTCGTCCGGCCTCAACGTCACCGGCGTCGAGGCGCACCACCGCTACCTGTCGGTCACCGGCAGCGTCGCGGCCGCGCAGAAGGCGTTCGGCGTCTCGATCCAGCGCTACCAGCACGACGGTCAGTCGGTCATCGCTCCTTCGGGGGCGGCGTCCGTGCCGAGCAGCCTCGCCGGCTCCGTGCTCTCCGTGTCGGGCCTGGACTCCACCGCCCACAAGGTTGCGCACACCTCCCAGCAGGACGCACCGCCGCCGGCTGGGTTCGTCAACGCCCGCCCGTGCTCGCTGTCCTACGGGCAGATTCAGGCCAAGTACCAGGCCGACTTCACGACCCCGCTGCCCAAGTTCAAGGGCAAGGTGCTCCCGTACGCGCCGTGTGGTTATACCGGTCCGCAGTTCCGGGCCGCCTACGAGGGTGACACCGACCTGGACGGCACCGGCGTTACGGTGGCCATCACCGACGCGTACGCTGCGCCGACCATCGCCAAGGACGCGAAGACCTACGCGAACAACCACGGCGACGCCGGCTACGCGAAGGGCCAGTTCACGCAGACGCTGCCGGCGAAGTTCAACCGCCAGGACCAGTGCGACCCGTCGGGGTGGTACGGCGAGGAGACGCTGGACGTCGAGGCCGTGCACGCCATGGCCGGCGGGGCCAACATCAAGTACTACGCGTCGGCCAGCTGCTTCGACGACGACTTCCTCGACACGCTCGCCAAGGTCGTCGACGACAACGAGGCCCAGCTCGTCTCCAACTCGTGGAGCGACGTCGAGGCCAACGAGTCGGTCGACAACATCACCGCGTACGAGCAGGTGTTCCTGCAGGGTGCCCTGCAGGGAATCAGCTTCGTCTACTCGTCGGGCGACAACGGCGACGAGCTGGCGGCCACCGGCCTCAAGCAGGTCGACTACCCGGCTTCGGACCCCTACGTGACGGCGCTGGGCGGCACCTCGACGGCGATCGGGGCGGACGGATCCCTGGCCTGGGAGACCGGCTGGGGCACGATGAAGTACAGCCTGTCGGCCGACGGCAAGTCGTGGAGCTCGAACGGCTTCCTCTACGGCGCGGGCGGCGGCTACTCGGCGCTGTTCAACCGGCCCGACTACCAGAACGGCGTCGTGCCGAACAGCGCTCCGCCCGGCCGCGCGGTGCCGGACGTCGCCCTGGACGCTGACCCGACCACCGGCATGCTCGTCGGCGAGACGCAGACCTTCCCGGACGGCGTCCGCTACGGCGAGTACCGCATCGGCGGCACCAGCCTCGCGGCGCCGCTGTTCGCCGGCATGACCGCCCTGACGTTGCAGAATGCCGGCGGCGGTATCGGCCTGCTCAACCCGACGATCTACACGCAGGACGGCTCGGGCAACTTCACCGACGTGAAGGGCACCCCGAAGGACGCCGGAAACGTCCGCCCGGACTACGCCAACAGCGTTGACCCGTCGGGCGGCATCCTCTACACGGTCCGCACGTTCAACCAGGACTCGACCCTCCAGGTCGCCCGGGGCTGGGACGACGTGACGGGCATCGGCTCACCGAATTCCGGCTGGCTGACCAGCGTCAGTCCGCTGTAAATCGCACCGCTGTGCGGGGCGCTCCGGTTTTTCCACCGGGGCGCCCCGTTTGCGTTTCCGGAGCGCGTAGCCTGCCTGCGTGCTCGGTCGCGACTTCGCAGCTGTGCTCGACGCCGCAACCAGCGGTGACGAGACAGCATTCGCGAAGTTATGGCGAGACGTACACCCTGCGCTACTTCGTTACCTTCGGGTGCTGACCAAGGACGCGACCCTGGGCGAGGACGTCGCGGCCGACGTTTGGGTGGACGTCGCCCGCCGGCTGCGCGACTTCGCCGGCGACGAGTCGGCGTTCCGGGGCTGGCTGTTCACGCTGGCCCGGCGACGTGCCATCGACGCGTGGCGGCAGGCCGAGCGCGCGCCGGTGCAGCTGACCGCTGACCACGCCGACCTCGACCGGCCCGGGGGACCTGACACGGCGGGACTGGCGCTCGAGCGGATGAGCACTCGCCGGGCGCTCGACCTCATCGCCACCCTGCCCCGCGACCAGGCCGAGGCGATCGCGCTGCGGGTCATCGCCGGGCTGGACGTCAAGGAGGTCGCCCGACTACTAGGCAAGCGACCTGGGGCCGTCCGGGTGGCCGCCCATCGCGGTCTACGCACCCTGGCGGCCCGGCTGACCGAGCACCCTCGCAGCGCCGTCGTCCGGCGTCCCTGAAAAAATCTGCGGAGAGCTGTAACGCTTTTGAGCTCGCCGACGGTTCTCCTAGTGACATGGCGAAACGACCCGTGCAGCGGCCAGGCGGCCACCCGTCGATCGACGAGGTGACGGCCGAGAGGCTGCTCCGCGGCCAGCGCCCCGCCCCGGGCGCGTCGGCCACCGAGCAGGCGCTGAGCGACCTGCTGGCGGCCGCGTCGGCGCCGCCGTCGGCCCGCGAACTTTCCGGAGAGGCCCGGGCGGTGGCTGCGTTCACCGCGACCCGTCCGGCGACCACGGGACCGAGACACGCCCGGCACGTAATCCGCCGGCGTCGGCCTGCGGTACGTCCGCGGGTCGGTCACGGGGTCGCGGCCGCGGCGGCGCTAGGCGCGCTGACTTTAGGGGGCGTCGCGGCCGCGGCCTATACCGGGTCGCTGCCGTCCTCGATCCAGCGACTCGCCCACGACCACATCGGCGCCCCGCACGGGGCCCCTGCGCACAAGCCGGCCGCGTCCTCGACCAGGCCGCAGTCGACGCACACCGCGTTGCGGTCCGGACGGGGCGCGCTGCCGGGTCAGCCTGGGTTGTCCGCGATGACGCCGACGCCCCCGCCGACGTCGTCGTCAAAGTCGCAAACCCGGCCCTCGTCGTCGACCAACTCGACCACAGCCGACGTGCGCTCACAGCTGTGCACGGCGTACGTGTCGGCCCGGATGCGCGGCGACGACGCCGCGGCCGACAAGGCCTACCAGAAGCTGGCCGACGCCGCGGGTGGCCGCGACAAGGTCTGGGACTACTGCGCGCCGGTCTGGCGCACCATCAGCCCTTCGGACGACCACGGCAACACGAAACATCTCGACCCGAAGTCACCTTCGCTACCAGTGGGGCCAGTCGGCCCCTCAGACGGGCGACGACATAACTAGTCGCCCCCACAGACGGCGCGCCAGCGGGAACCCCCCTCCCCCCGCACCCGCTGATGTGCCTGGAGGTGCCGGCCTTCCACCCACGGGAAGGCCGGCACCACTTCTTTGGGCCGTGCCGGCCGAGACGCCTGGACCTACGGTCGGCGCAGCCGCGTCCCGCGGCCGGTAGCCTGACCCGCATCATGAACGTGTTGGCGGTCTGGCTCGGCAAGCTCACCCTGGCGTTCCTCCGCCTGATCGGCCGGCGGGGCAATGCCTTGCCCGGACTGGTCGTCGAGAAGGTCTTCCCCCGCTACCTGCCCCGGGCGATGGCCCGGCTGCCGCAGGGCGTCGTCGTGGTCACCGGCACGAACGGCAAGACGACCACCACGAAGATGGTCGCGACGATCCTGGCCGAGCGGTACCGGGTGCTGACCAACGACACGGGCAGCAACTTCGTCCGCGGCGCCATCACGACTACGGTCGAGCACTCGCGCTGGTCGGGCCGGCTGCCCTACGACGTCGCGGTGTTCGAGCTGGACGAGGCCTGGGCGGTGCGCTTCACGCAGGTGGTGCCGCCGCAGCGACTGTTGCTGCTCAACGTCATGCGTGACCAACTCGACCGGTTCGGCGAGATCGACACGACCGCCCGGCTGCTGGGCCGGATCGCCGCGGCGACCACCGACGCCGTAGTGCTCAACCGCGACGATCCCCGGGTGGCCGGCCTGGCCGGCGAGACGAAGGCGGCCGCGGTACGCGGTGCGCCGACCGTCGGTCCAGGCGCTTCAGGACCTTCGGTGAGCTACTTCGGGGTGGCGCCGGAGCTGCGGCCACAGTTCCCCAACGACGAGGAGCTCTACGGCGGCCCGCTGTTCGTGTCCACTGTGGACGCGGCCGCCGAGCTGCGTGCCCTGCCGTCGGAGGCCTCGGCCGAGACGGTGCTGCGCATTGGCGACCGGGATTTCAGGCTGCTGCTGCGGGCCGAGGGCGCCCACAACGCGCAGAACGCCGCCGGGGCCGCGGCGCTGGCATTGACGCTCGGGTTCACGCCGGACGACGTGGCCGAGGGGCTGCGCAAGGTGTCGCCGGCGTTCGGGCGGGGGCAGTCGTTCGACGTCGAGGGACGGCGGCTGACGCTGCAGTTGGTGAAGAACCCGGCCGGATTCCGGCAGACGCTGCGCACGCTCGATCACGCCAGCCCGGCCGCCATCGTCATCGCCATCAACGACGAGTACGCCGACGGGCGGGACGTGTCGTGGCTGTGGGACGTCGACTTCGTCCCGACGCTGCACGGTCGGGCCACCCGGCTGTCGACGTCGGGCACCCGGGCGGCCGACATGGCGGTACGGCTGCGCTACGACGACATCTCCGTGGTGGAGGTCGAGCCCGACCTGGAGAAGGCGGTACGCCAGGCAGTCGCCGCGGTGGACCCCGGCGCGCAGGCGCCGACCGCAGGTCCAGGCGCCTCGGACGGCACCGTGGTCGTCTTCAGCACGTACACCGCTATGTGGGCCCTGCACGCCATCCTGCTGCGAATCGGAGAGCCGGCATGATCACGCTCGTTCACCTCTACCCGCGTGAGATGAACATCTACGGCGACACCGGCAACGTGATCGTGCTGCGCCGGCGGAGCGAGTGGCGGGGCATCGACGTACGGGTCGTCCCGATCAACGTCGGCGACCCGCTACCCAACGACGCCGACATTGTGCTGGGCGGCGGCGGGCAGGATGCCGCCCAAGGCGAGATCGGCCACGACTTCGTGTCGCGCGGCGCGCAACTGCGGGCCATGGCCGACGACGGCGTGGCGTTCCTGACCATCTGCGGCACATACCAGATGCTGGGCCACGAGTTCCTGACCCAGGACGGCGTGCGCATCGCCGGCACTAGCGTGCTGGACGTGACCACACAGGGCACGCCCACCCGGCTGATCGGCAACAACCACATCGACACCGCCGAGTTCGGCCGTCTCGTCGGCTACGAGAACCACAGCGGCATGACGACGCTCGGACCCGGGGTCCGGCCGCTCGGCACGACGGTGGCTGGCCGCGGCAACAACGGTCGCGATCGCACAGAGGGGGCCGTGCGCGACAACGTGTTCGGCACGTACCTGCACGGACCGGTGCTCGCCAAGAGCCCGCGGTTCGCCGACGAGTTGCTGCGCCGCGCGCTGCTCCGCCAGGGCGCCGACGCCACCCTCACGCCGCTGGACGACTCGCTGCCCGAGCAGGCGGCGCTGGTGGCTGTCGGGCGGCCGCGCTAACTCGGCCGCGCTAACGCGGCTGGGCGTCGTCCGACGGAGGCGGCGGGGTCGTCTTCTTGGCCGGGGCCTTTTTGGCGGCAGCCTTCTTGGCCGGGGTCTTCTTGGCGGCGGCCTTCGCCGGTGCCTTGGCCGGGGCTTTCTTCGTTGCCGCTTTCTTGGCCGGGGCTTTCTTGGCGGGTGCCTTCTTCGCTGCCGCCTTTTTGGCCGGAGCGGCCTGCTCGACGGCGTCGGTGCCCGGGATCGTTTCGGCGATCGGCTGATCGTGAGCAGCCAGTTCAGCCGGAGCCGGCGGCCGGGGCTCGGACCGTTCGGGCACGGGCGGCCGGGGCGGCATGAACTGGGGCGCCGCGGGCGGCGGTGGCGGAGCGGGCGCCGGCACCGTCTTCGCGGCGGCCGGGACGATCGGCCGAGCCGGCGCGGGCCGGATCGCAACGTCCATCCGCGCCGCCTGCTGGCGTCGAGCCCGTCGCACTGCGTAGCCGACCCCGCCCAGTGCCAGGAAAAGTATGAGCCGGCGGACGCGCCGGCGCTTACGCTGCTTGGTGGAGCTCACCGATCAACCACCTTCGGATCTTGGGGTGGTGCTTCTGGCCGACTCATCGGCCCAGATTGGACGCGTGGCAGGATTGGAGCAAGCCATCGACGATCAGGGGAGCATATCCGTGTCCGTGACCCAGACCGTGACGCTGCACACGTCCGTAGGTGATATCCGGATCAACCTGTTCGGTAACCACGCCCCGAAGACGGTGCGCAACTTCGTCGAGCTGGCCGAAGGCAGCCGTGAGTGGACCCATCCGGGCACCGGCGCCAAGACGAACGATCCGCTGTACAACGGCACGGTCTTCCACCGCGTGATCTCCGGCTTCATGATTCAGGGCGGCGATCCGCTCGGTCAGGGTTTCGGCGGTCCGGGCTACGAGTTCGGCGACGAGTTCCACCCGGAGCTGCAGTTCGACCGGCCGTACCTGCTCGCAATGGCCAACGCCGGGCCGGGCACCAACGGCTCGCAGTTCTTCATCACGGTCGGCCCCACTCCGCACCTGAACCGCAAGCACACGATCTTCGGCGAGGTCGCCGACGCGGACAGCCGGGCCGTCGTCGACAAGATCGCCGCCGCCAAGACCGGTCGCAACGACCGGCCGCTCGACGACATCACGATCAACTCGGTCACCGTGGAGCCAGCAGGGAGCTAAGTCCTATCGATGTCTGAAACGCGCAGCGCGGCCGTGCCCAACGAAGAGCACGGCGACGGCAGCGGTGTCCCGGCACCGGCGCCCCTGCCGCGCTGTTACCGGCACCCGATGCGCGAGACGGGGGTCCGCTGCGTTCGGTGCAACCGACCGATCTGCCCGGAGTGCATGCGACCGGCATCGGTCGGTTTCCAGTGCCCGGACGACGTCAAGATGGGTCGGGTCACCCAAAGGGCCCCGCGCACCGTGGTCGGCGCGTCGATGGGCGCCCACTACCCGTACGTCACCTGGGGGCTCGTCGCCCTCAACGTCGCCGCCTACATCGCCACTGCGGTGGGCTCGGTGCGCGGCTGGAACCAGAACCACACCAGCCGGCTGTTCCAGCAGTGGGTGTTGCTGCCGTACAAGGTCGGCCACGACGGCCAGTACGGGCGGCTGATCACCGCGGCCTTCCTGCATTACGGGCTCCTGCACATCTTCTTCAACATGCTGGCCCTGCTGATGGTCGGGCCGTTCCTCGAGCGGATGCTCGGGGTTTGGCGCTTCGCGTCGGTGTACCTGCTCTCGGCGCTGGGCTCATCGGTGGCCGTCTACTGCTTCGACTCGCGCTACGTGGCCGTTGCCGGGGCGTCGGGGGCCATCTACGGGCTGTTCGCGTGCGCGCTGTACCTGGTCCGCGAACTGCAGCTCAACCCGCAGTGGCTGATCGGCACGATCGTGCTGAACTTCGTCTTCACGTTCAGCGTTCCCGGCGTCTCCAAGCTGGGCCACATCGGCGGCTTCATCGTGGGCGGACTGGCCACCGCGGCCATCGCCGGTCTGCCATGGGACAAGCGCCGACTGCCGGGTCGCGTCCAGGCTGCCGGGCTGGTCGGCGTGCTGGCCGTGCTGATCATCGCGATCGCCTGGCGCACTGCCGTTATCGGCTGAACGCCGCCAGCAGGTCGGCCACCTCGCGCGGGTCGGCGCCCAGCGTGCGCCGGCTGAACACCACCAGCAGCGCGCCGGCGTCGATCTCCAGGGTGCGGCTCGTCAGGCCCAGGTGGCTGTGCTCGTCCACCCGCACGGCGTCCACGTCCGCCCAGGGCAGCACCGCCCGGGTCGTCGGCGTGCGGATGCGCACCCCGTCACCGGTGACGGTCAGCCGCGGCCAGAAGGCCAGATCGGTCACCGCGTAGCCGGCGAGCAGCACCGCCCCCAGGCCGGCCAGCACCCGCCCGGCGCCGTCGTCGGACAGGACGACGAAGGCGATGGCCACGACGGCCAGGCCGGCGCACAGTGCGGTGAGCCGGCGGTCCGGACCGAACCGGAGAACGGGTGCACGGGTCGAGTTGTCCACAGACTTGTCCCCAGGTGGGGATTAAACTACACGCGTGTAATCACAGGGGTGGATAACGGTGTGGATGCACTGAGCCAGCCCGGGCGGCTAGCGCCAGCGCACCGCCATGATCAGGCCGACCATCATGATTCCGAACGCGACCGCGAAGTTCCAGGCGCCGATGTCCTCGATGACCGGGACCTTGTCGCCGGCGATGTAGTACACGGCGATCCAGGCCAGGCCTATGACCAGCACGACCACCATGACGATCGGGTACCAGCTCGGGCTGGGTGCTAGGCCCCGACCGGCGGACGATGATGACGACAGCGACGAGGACGACGATGCCGGGCGCGGCGCGTAGTCGTTCTTCTTCCGGACCTTGGACTTGGGCACTGTTACTCCTGGCTTGCGCGAGCGCTCGTCGCGACTGCTGGGTACGCCGCGCGGAGACGGCGACGTGCGGCTAGCGTAGTCGGCGGACTGAAGACGGCGCACGGTTCGGGTGCAATCACGGTAAGGAAGGCTGTTCGGGGTGCGGCAACCACGCTGGTGGGACGGCCTGCTGGCCCGGATGCCCGAACAGCTGCGCGACCTGGCCCGCACGGCGGCTCGGAGGGCGACGACCCGCCCGACCGGCTGGCGCTGGCTGGTCCCGGTGGTGTGCGTCGCGGCCGGCGTCCTGTTCGCCACCAGTGCCCGGGTGTCGCGGGGAACGGAGCTGCGCTCTCCCGAGTCGGCGAACCTGGCCGGCCTGGTGCGGGCGGCCGAGCAGAAGGTGGCCGACGGATCGGCCCGGCTGGCCGCCCTGCAGCGCGATGTCTCCGCCGCCACCGACCAGGCCGGCCAGGACAACTCGGCGGTGGCCGCCACGCAGGCGCGGGGCAAGCCGCTGCGCGGCCCGGCCGGGCTGACCTCCGTGCACGGGCCCGGGCTGCTCGTCGTGCTCGACGACGCCCACGACGTGCCCGACGACCCGAGCATCGACCTCAACCAGCTCGTGGTGCACCAGTCCGACCTGCAGTCGGTGGTCAACGCGTTGTGGGCCGGCGGCGCCGAGGCGATGACCGTTGCCGGGCAGCGGATCATCTCGACTAGTGCGGTGCGCTGTGTGGGCAACACGCTGCTGCTGAACGGGCGGGTATTCTCCCCGCCGTTTCGGGTACAGGCGGTCGGACCGGCACAGTTGATGCAAAACTCGCTTGATCACGCTCCGGGCGTCACACTGTTCAAGCAGGCCGCCAGCTACTACGGGCTCGGCTACACGGTCGAGACCGAAGACTCCATCCAGCTACCGGCCTATGACGGCCCGGTGAGCCAGACATACGCGAAAGTTGTTAGATAAGGGCGCACGCGGCGGGTCGCGCGCCAAGGTGATCAGGGTGAGGGATGACGATCGACGACCAGGAACCGCCCGACGACCAGGAAGACGGCGCGGTACGTACGGGCGGGCGGCACGCCCGGCCCGACAGCGCCATGTCCCGGGCGGACAAGGTGCGCCTCGGGCTGCGGGGTACCGGCCAGACGCTGATCACGCTCGGCGTGGTCGTGCTGCTGTTCGTGGTCTACGAGCTGTGGGTCACCAACATCTTCGCGCAGGAGAAGCAGCACAAGGTGCACAGCGCCCTGGAGAAGGAGTGGGCCAACGGCGACGACCCGCTGGTCGTCGGCGGATCACTGAATTTGCCCGGTAGCAAGCAGGGCACCATCCCGACCGGGACCGGCATCGCCAACATCTACATCCCGCGGCTGGGCACCGACTACCACTTCACCATCGTCGAGGGCACCAACGACGCCGACCTGGAGAAGGGCCCCGGCCACTACGTCCACACCGCGCTCCCCGGTCAGGTCGGCAACTTCGCGGTCGCGGGGCACCGCGTCGGTAAGGGTGAGCCGTTCCTGAACCTCGACCACCTGCGTCCGGGTGACGCCATCGTCATCGAGACGAAGAACACCTGGTACGTCTACACGGTCAAGGGCAACGTGCAGACCGGCGACCTGAACGACACGGGCACCGACGGCATCCCGGGCCGCGAGATCGTCAGTCCCAGCGACACCGACGTGATCTCCGCGGTTGCCGACCACCCCGGCCAGACGCCCACCGAGAAGATGATCACGCTGACCACCTGCCACCCGAAGTTCACGGCCACCCAGCGCATGATCCTGCACGGCACCTTGTCGCGACAGGTCGCGCGTAACGGCAGCGCCCTGCCGAAGGAACTCGCCGGAGGGACGATCTGATGTACGTATGGATCTGGCGGCATCTGCCCGGCGCGCTCTCCTGGAAGATCCTGCAGGTCGCGCTGCTGGTCGCGGCGGTCAGCGCGCTGCTCCTGTTCGTGATCTTCCCGTGGCTCGAGCCCAAGTTGCCGATCAACAAGGTGACGGTGAACCAATGACCAGGATTCTCGTCATCGACAACTACGACAGCTTCGTCTACAACCTCGCCCAGTATCTGGCCCAGCTGGGCGCCAGGACCGAGGTCCGGCGCAACGACGCCGTGTCACCCCGAGACCTCGACTCACTCGACGTGCAGGGCGTGCTGATCTCGCCCGGACCAGGTACCCCGCAGGACGCCGGCAACAGCATGGCCATGGTGATGGCCTGCGCCGAGCGCCGGCTGCCGCTGTTCGGGGTGTGCCTGGGCCACCAGGCCATCGGCGCGGTGTTCGGCTCGCCGATCGTGCGCGCGCCCGAGCTGCTGCACGGCAAGACCAGCGAGGTGCACCACGACGGCACCGGCGTGCTCGACGGGATGCCGCAGCCGTTCACGGCCACGCGCTATCACTCGCTGGCGGTCGCGGAGTCGGCCCTGCCGACCGAGATCGTGGTCAACGGGCGGACGGCCTCCGGCGTGGTGATGGCGATGCGGCACACCGAGCTGCCGATCGACGGCGTGCAGTTCCACCCCGAGTCGGTGCTGACCCAGGGAGGGCACCGGATGCTGGCCAACTGGCTGGCCCGCTGCGGACTGATCGCCGACATGGCGCGCGTCGCCGAGCTGGGGGCCGCCGTCGACACGCTGCGGGCCAGCGCCTTCGCCGGCGTCTGACTCAGCGGTCTTGGCGCAGCAGGCTCTGGATCGCGAACGCCAGCAAGCCGGCGATCAGCATCGCGATGACGAAGTTGGCAACAACCACCTCTCCATCAGACGCCGCCGCCTAGGGTCGCGTCGGCGTCCGCGCGGGCTTCTCACGCCAACGTTCACGAACCGCTCACGGCCCGGTCCGCGCGCCGCCCGCATTCTCATGATCAACAGCAATAGATGGCCGCTCCAGCGACCAAGATCTACTGTTGATCATGGAACGGAACCCCTCACGGCCCGTCAGTCGATGAGCTCGTAGGCCGGCAGAGTCAGGAAGGGTGCGAAGTCGTCGGCGAGGGCGACGCGCTCGAACAGGTCCCGGGCGTCACCGGTGAAGGCCAGCTCGTCGAGGATGGCCCGTACCAGTTCGGCCGTGACCGTCTCGCCGGTGTCGGACAGCTTGACGTTGCCGTGCACCCATTGCCAGA
The DNA here is from genome assembly GCA_036558905.1 of Jatrophihabitantaceae bacterium. GTDB lineage: Bacteria > Actinomycetota > Actinomycetes > Mycobacteriales > Jatrophihabitantaceae > DASXRA01. The sequence goes on from DATBER010000148.1 coordinate 69,443, forward strand.
TCTGCGAGCGAGAGATCTCGGCGGTGGCCGCATCCTCCATGAGGTTGTCGATCGCCGCGGCGCCGTTGCCGGCCAGCCACGACTGCAGGTAGCGCACGCCGACGCTGATGTTGGTGCGCAGCCCGGCGCCGGTCACCGAGCCGCCGACGCCGTGCAGGTCGATCAGCGCCGGCGCGTCGGGCGTGACGTCCTCGCGCCGCTTGCCGACCTGGTTGGGCCGATCGCCGAGCACGGCGTCGAACACCTCCTGGCAGACGGGCACCAGGTCCGGGTGGGCCACCCAGGATCCGTCGAAGCCGTCGCCGGCCTCCCGCAGCTTGTCCTCGCGGACCTTGGCCAGCGCGCGCTCGTTGACCTCGGGATCGCGCCGGGACGGGATGAACGCCGCCATGCCGCCCATCGCGAAGGCGCCGCGCCGGTGGCAGGTGCGCACGAGCAGCTCCGTGTAGGCGCGCATGAACGGTGCCGTCATCGTGACGTCGGCCCGATCCGGCAGCACGTAGTCGGGGCCGGCGTCGCGGAAATACTTGATGATGCTGAACAGGTAGTCCCATCGACCGGCGTTCAGCCCCGACGCGTGCTCGCGCAGCTCGTAGAGGATCTCGTCCATCTCGAACGCGGCCGGAATCGTCTCGATCAGGACGGTGGCCCGCACCGTACCGTGCGGTATGGACAGCGTCTGCTCGGCGGCAGTGAACACGTCGTTCCACAACCGCGCCTCGAGGTGACTCTCCATCTTGGGTAGGTAGTAGTAGGGCCCCGAGCCCTTATCGATCAGAGCGCGCGCGTTGTGGAAGAAGTGCAGCCCGAAATCGACCAGGGCGCCGACCGCAGGTTGGTCGTCGATCGTGACGTGCCGCTCGGGCAGGTGCCAGCCTCGGGGCCGCACGACGGTGGTCGCCACTGTGTCGTTCAGCTGATAGACGCGCCCGTCCGGATTTGTGAACGACGCGGCGCCGCGGACCGCGTCGGCCAGGTTGATCTGCCCCTCGACCACGTTGTGCCAGTGCGGAGTGTTGGCGTCCTCGAGATCGGCCAACCACACGCGGGCACCCGAGTTCAGCGCGTTGATCATCATCTTGCGCTCGGTCGGGCCGGTGATCTCGACGCGACGGTCGGTGAGGTCGGCCGGCGCCGGGGCGACCTGCCAGTCGCCGTCGCGGATGTGCGCCGTCTCGGGCAGGAACTCGAACCGCGGCGAGCCCCGGCGGGCCAGCAGCCGGTCGCGCGTCGCCGCGAACCGCTGGTGCAGCATCGCCACGAACGCCAGCGCGTCGTCAGTCAGGATCTCGTCCGATCGTTGGACGGACGGCCCGGTGACCCTTACCGCCATGTCGCCTCCTCAGTCACGTTTGCGCAGCGTATCTCCGGCCCGACCGGATGCTGCCGCCGCCGCGTGATGGGGGGATATGACCGGGTCTGCTCCCCGCAATTAGCTGCCGCGCATTTTGCTGCACGCCAGGTCCCTTTCGCTGGCGAGGCGGTTGCTTGAACAATCTCTGATGGCCGGAGCTTGTGGCTACTGGCTCGTAGCGTGAGGGCGTAACCCCCCCGACGTCCTGACGCTGAGAGGGGAAGAGGCCCGTCGGCTTCTTCCCCTCTCCATATTCGGCGGCCCGAACGATAACGTGGCGCGGTGTCCGCTCCGGTCACCATCACTGATTTCGACGCCGCGCCCGTTCCCGACGCGGCGGCCGAACTCTATGCGTGCTGTGCCAGCAAGCGCTGGATCGCCACGTTGCTCGCCGAACGCCCCTACGGTCGGCTGGCCGCGCTGGCGGCGACGTCCGACCGCGTCATCGCCCGCCTGGACTGGCTCGACGTCGAGGAGGCGCTGGCCGCCCATCCACGCATCGGTGAGCGGGTCAGCGGCGACGGGCGCGACGCGGCCTGGTCGCGGCAGGAGCAGGCGGGCGCCCGACTGGCCGACGTCGACACCGACAACGCGCTGCGCGAGGGCAACCTCGCCTACGAGCAGCGCTTCGGCCACGTCTTCCTGATCTATGCCACGGGGCGGTCGGCGAGCGAGATGCTCGAGGCCCTACGGTCCCGGTTGACCAATCCCGTCGAGGTGGAGCGCAACGTGGTGCGTGCAGAACTGGCCAAGATCGTCCGGCTGCGACTGGGAAAGGCGTTTGCATGACGGTGTCCACGCACGTGCTCGACGCGGTGCAGGGCGGGCCGGCCCGCGGGGTCGGCGTGCGCCTCGAGCGGGTCGACGGCACGCTGCTCGCGGCCAGCGTGACCGACGGCGACGGCCGGGTGAGCGAGTTCGCCGGCGAGCTCGAGCCCGGCATCTACCGGCTGCGCTTCGACGTCGACACCTACCTCGGCGGCTCGACGTTCTACCCCGAGGTGCTCGTGACGTTCCGGGTCACCGATGGCGCGGCCAAGCACCACGTTCCGTTGCTGCTCAGCCCGTACTCGTACTCGACCTACCGCGGCTCATAACGCCGGGGCGCCGACAGGCGTCCTAGGCCGTGTCTGGCGATTCCATGCTCTGCTGCGCGGCGGCCAGGCACGCGATCTGCGGCGTCCTCGTCGTCGTCCATAGCGCTGCTATGGCCTCCTCCTCGTCCTTGCATCTCGCGCACCTGGCCGCCGCTCGCGACGAGCGGGAATTGCCAGACA
>DATBER010000149.1:0-24087 GCA_036558905.1 Jatrophihabitantaceae bacterium
CCCGACCTCACCATCCCCCACACCCCCAAACTGGTGCGCGCGGGTGCACCAGCCGCCATCCTCGATCAGAAGGGCAGCGACGATGGCTGACAAGCCAGTACCTCGCCGCGCGGCGCCGCCCGCGCGGCCGCCGGGCCACCAGCCGGCCCCGTCCGCGCCGGGCAGTTCGGAGCCGGCCGGCAGCCTGGTCGGTTTCGCCAAGGGCTTCGGGCTGACCTTCTCGACGATGTTCAAGAAGGTGTACACGCAGCAGTACCCGTTCGACGTGTACCCGACGGCCCCGCGTTACCACGGCCGGCACGTGCTGAACCGCCACCCCGACGGGCTGGAGAAGTGCGTCGGCTGCGAGCTGTGCGCCTGGGCCTGCCCGGCCGACGCGATCTACGTCGAGGGCGCCGACAACACCGAGGCCGAGCGGTACTCGCCGGGTGAGCGGTACGGCAAGGTGTATCAGATCAACTATCTGCGCTGTATCTTCTGCGGCCTGTGCATCGAGGCGTGCCCGACGCGGTCGCTGACGATGAGCAACGAGTACGAGCTGGCGCTGGACAACCGTCAGGAGCTCATCTACACCAAGGAGCAGCTGATGGCGCCGCTGCTTCCCGGCATGGAGGCGCCGCCGCACCCGATGCGGCTGGGCGACGACGAGAAGGACTACTACGTCGCGAAGACGCAGGAGCCGCTGACGAAGGGCGCGCCGCAGAGCGCGGCCAACCAGGCCGGCAAGCCGATCGTCGGCCACGCCATCGAGGTCGGAAGGCACCACGGATGAGCGCAGTGGTGGCCGCTCCCCTGATGAACGGCCAGGTGCCCCTGGGCGAGGCGGTCTCGTTCTGGATCCTGGGACCGATCGCGCTGGCCGGCGGCATCGGCATGGTGTCGTTCCGCAACGCGGTGCACTCGGCCCTGTCGCTGGCCGCGACCATGATGTGCCTCGGCGCGATGTACATCGTCCAGCAGGGACCGTTCATCGGCCTGGTGCAGATCATCGTCTACACCGGCGCAATCATGATCTTGTTCCTGTTCGTGCTGATGCTGATCGGCCGTGATGCGTCCGACTCGCTGGTCGAGACACTGCGCGGGCAACGCTGGGCGGCCGCGCTGTCCGGCATCGGGTTCGCCCTGATCGTGGGGGTCACGATCGGCCGGGCGTTCAAGGGGATCGTGCCGGCCAACCTCGACGCGGCCAACGGCGGCGGGCGCAACGTCAACTCGATCGCCCAGCAGATCTTCACCAAGTACCTGTTCGCCTTCGAGCTCACCTCGGCCCTGCTGATCGTGGCCGCCGTCGGCGCGATGGTGCTCGCGCACATCGAGCGCGACGGCCCCAAGCCGACGCAGAAGTCGCTGGCCCAGCAGCGGCTGCGCTCGGGCCGCCCGCAGCCACTGCCCGGACCCGGCGTGCTCGCCTCCGGCAACGCGATCGGCACGCCCGCCCTGCTGCCCGACGGATCCGTGTCGCACGAGTCGGTGCTGGCCTCGACGCCGGGCTACCGCGAGACGTTCGGCGTCCGCGAGGAGACCGGCGACCACCGCGAGCTGCCACCCGGATCGGAGGAGTCGTCATGACCCCGACCTACTACCTGGTGCTGTCCGCCGCGTTGTTCACCATCGGCGCGGTCGGCGTGCTGGTGCGCCGCAACGCCATCGTGGTGTTCATGTGCGTCGAACTGATGCTCAACGCGGTGAACCTGACGCTTATCACGTTCTCGCGGATCAACGGCTCGGTCGACGGCCAGGTCATTGCGTTCTTCGTGATGATCGTCGCGGCCGCCGAGGTCGTGATCGGCCTGGCGATCATCATGTCCATCTTCCGAACCCGGCGGTCGGCGTCCGTGGACGACGCCAACCTGCTCAAGTACTAGGAGCCCGTCGACGTGACGACTGCTCATGGCGTCCAGACGGGCGCTTGGCTGCTGATCGCGATTCCGGCGCTGTCGGCGGCGATCCTGCTGCTGGGTGGCAAGCGCACGGACAAATGGGGCCACTGGCTCGGCGCTCTCGTGCCGGTCGGCCTGTTCGTCTACGCCGTGATCCTGTTCTTCTCGGTCAAGGGCCAGTCGGGCCGCGAGATCAACAAGAACTACTACACCTGGATCCCGGTAGGTACCTTCCACGTCGACTTCGGCATCCTGCTCGACCCGCTGTCGATGGTGTTCGTGCTGCTGATCACCGGGGTCGGCGGGCTGATCCACATATACGCCGTCGGCTACATGGCCGGCGATCCCGGGCGGCGCCGCTTCTTCGGCTGGTTCAACCTGTTCATCGCCGCCATGTTGCTGCTCGTCCTGGGCAACAACTACCTGTCGCTGTACGTCGGCTGGGAAGGCGTGGGTCTCGCGTCCTACCTGCTGATCGGCTACTACCAGAACCGCAACTCGGCGGCGACGGCAGCAAAGAAGGCATTCATCATGAACCGGGTCGGCGACGTCGGCCTGTCTATCGCCATCATGGTGATGTTCGCCTACTTCGGCACGACGTCTTTCGACGGCGTGTTCGGCGCGATGAACGGCGCGACGAAGGGCGTGGCGGCCGCGCTCGGGTTCATGCTGCTGCTCGGCGCGTGCGGCAAGTCCGGCCAGTTCCCGCTGCAGGCGTGGTTGCCCGACGCCATGGAGGGCCCGACCCCGGTCTCGGCGCTCATCCACGCGGCAACGATGGTGACCGCCGGGGTGTACCTGATCGCCCGCTCGGCGCCGATCTACGACCACTCGCAGGCGGCCCGGACGGCGGTGGTGGTAGTCGGCGCGATCACCCTGCTGTATGGCTGTATCGGTGGCTGCGGCCAGGACGACCTCAAGCGTGTGCTCGCCTACTCGACGGTGAGCCAGATCGGGTACATGTTCGTGGCCGTCGGCCTCGGCCCGGGCGTGTACGCGATCGGCATCATGCACCTGGTCGGCCACGGCTTCTTCAAGGCGGCGCTGTTCCTCTCGGCCGGTTCGGTCATGCACGCGATGAACGACCGCATCGACATGAGACGGTTCGGTGGCCTGGCCAAGGTCATGCCGATCACCTACGGCGTGTTCCTGTGCGGGTTCCTCGCGATCATCGGCTTCCCACTGGCCACCGGGTTCTGGACCAAGGACAAGATCATCGAAGCCGCCCTCGACAAGGGCGGCACGTCCGGCTGGATTCTCGGTCTGGCCGCCCTGCTCGGTGCCGGCCTCACCGCGTTCTACATGACGCGGGCGCTGGTCATGACGTTCCACGGCGAACGCCGCTGGGAGGACGACGTGCACCCGCACGAGTCCCCGAAGATCATGACCGTGCCGATGGTCATCCTGGCCGCCCTGTCGCTGATCGGCGGCTACCTGCTGATCTTCGGCGGCGCGATACAGCACTGGCTGACGCCGTCGGTCGGAACGAGCGTCGAGGAGGGCGCCCACACCGTGTCGCCCGTGGTGCTCAGCCTGCTGACCCTGGTGGTTGTCGCCCTGGGCATCGCCGGCGCTTGGGTCGCGTTCGGCATGCGGCGCGTCCCGACGGTGCGCCCGGTGGTCGTCTCGCCGTTCACCACAGCCGCCCGCAACCACCTGTACGACGATGCCGTCGACGAGGCCGTGATCGAGCGGCCCGGGCTGTGGCTCACCCGAGCGCTCGTGTACTTCGACAACAAGGGAGTTGACGGCGTGGTCAACGGGCTCGCGGCCGCGTTCGGCGGAGGCTCCGGGCGATTGCGCCGGCTGCAGACCGGCTTCGTCCGCAGCTATGCGCTGTCGATGCTGGCCGGTGCCTTCGCGGTCATCGCCGTCCTGCTCGCGGTGAGGTTCAGCTGATGCACAACGTCGCGCTCCCCATCCTGGTGCTGGTGCCGCTCCTCGGCTCCCTCGTGGTGTTCGCGCTGCCCAAGCAGGAAACCAAGCTGGCCAAGCAGATCGCGCTGTTCTTCTCGCTGGCGGTCGTGGTCTACACGATCGTCGTCGCCTGCAACTTCGACACCAACGGTCCGCGATTTCAGTTCGTCGGCAGTTGGACGTGGATCAAGGCGCTGGGCGTGCACCTGTCCTTCGGCGTCGACGGCATCGCCCTGGTGCTCGTGCTGATGTCGGTGATCCTGGTGCCGACGGTCATCCTCGCGTCGTGGAACTCGTTCGACAGCCGCCGCGACGCCGAGGAGACGAATCAGCCGCGGCGCAGCGTCCGAGCCTACTTCGGCCTGTTGCTGCTGCTCGAGTTCTTCATGATCGGGGTCTTCACGGCCACCGACGTGTTCCTGTTCTATGTGTTCTTCGAGGCGATGCTGGTGCCGATGTACTTCATCATCGGCAGCTTCGGCGGTCCGCGCCGCCAGTACGCCGCGATGAAGTTCTTCCTGTACTCGCTGCTCGGCGGGCTGCTCATGCTGGCCGCTGTCATCGGCCTGTACATCACCGCCGGCAAGGGCACGTTCTCGTTCACCGAGCTGATCGGGGCCATCCCCGACAACGCCACGCAGAAGTGGCTGTTCCTCGGCTTCTTCATCGCGTTCGCGATCAAGGCGCCGCTGGTGCCGTTCCACACCTGGCTGCCCGACGCCGGGGCCGAGGCGCCGGCCGGCGGGGCCGCGCTGCTGGTGGGCGTGCTCGACAAGGTCGGCACGTTCGGTTTCCTGCGCTACTGCCTGCCGCTGTTCCCCGACGCGTCGCGCTACTTCGCGCCGACGATCCTGATCCTGTCGGTCATCGGCATCCTGTACGCCGCGTTCCTGGCCATCGGCCAGCGCGACATGAAGCGGCTGGTCGCCTACACCTCGGTGGCCCACTTCGGGTTCATCGGCCTGGGCATCTTCGCCTTCACGACGCAGGGCGGAACCGGAGCCGTGCTGTACATGGTCAACCACGGCTTCTCGACCGGCGTGCTGTTCCTGGTGGTCGGCCTGCTGATCGCCCGGGGCAAGAGCCGCAACGTCGCCGACTACGGCGGCACGGCCAAGGTCACGCCGGTGCTCGCCGGGGTGTTCCTGCTGGCCGGCCTGTCCGCGCTGGCACTGCCCGGCATGAGCACGTTCGTCAGCGAATTCCTCGTGCTGGTCGGCACGTTCACCCGGCACAAGGGCCTGGCGGTTCTGGCCACCACCGGCATCATCCTGGCCGCCATCTACGTGCTGTGGCTCTACCAGCGCACCATGCAGGGCACGGTCAGCGAGAAGGTCGGCAAGTTCCGTGACCTGAGCGTCCGCGAGGCGTTCGCGGTCGGACCGTTGATCGCGATCATCCTGTTCCTCGGCATCTACCCGAAGCCGATCATCGACGTGATCAACCCGGCGGTGCGCGACACGCTGCAGAACGTCCACCAGGTCGATCCGCCGCCAGCGGCCGGAACGGCCATCGGAGGTGTGCGATGAGCGAGCATCGCAGGGCTACCTGTTCGGCGAGACGGCGGGGACCCCACGCAATCGCGGAGCGCCTTTTGCGCAGCGATTTCGTGGGGTGCAGATGCGCAGCTCATCGCAGCGATGAAAGCTCGCGCGAAGAGCGGGAGGCAGCACAGTGAGCGCCCTGTTGGCGGCGGCCCCGACCGCGCCGTCGATCCACGTCCCCTCGATCGCCTACCACGCGCTCTGGCCGATCCTGATCATCCTGCTCGCGGCTTGTGCGGGCGTGCTCGTCGAGGCGTTCGTCCCCCGCGCCGAGCGGTTCGCCATCCAGGCCTGGCTGACCGTCGTGAGCATGGTCGGCGCGCTGGTCGCTGTGTTCGCGCTGCACTCGACCTCGATAACCACGGTCGGCGGCGCGGTCGCCATCGACGGGTTCGGGCTGTTCATCCAGGGTTCGATCCTGATCCTGGCGATCATGTCGGTGGCGCTGATCTCCGAGCGGGCCGTCGAGGGTAGCCCGATCGTCGCCCAGGCGGCGGTCGTCGTCGGTTCGCCGCGCGACCGAGAACTGCAGCGCAGCGGGCGCGTGCAGACCGAGATCTTCCCGCTGACCCTGTTCGCGGTCGGCGGCATGCTGATCTTCCCGCTTGCCAACAACCTGCTGCTCATGTTCGTCGCCCTCGAGGTGCTGTCCCTACCCCTGTACCTGATGGCGGGCATGGCCCGGCGGCGCCGGCTGCTGTCGCAGGAAGCCTCGATGAAGTACTTCCTGCTCGGGGCGTTCGCGTCGGCGTTCTTCCTGTACGGGTTGGCCCTGCTGTACGGCTACGCCAACTCGGTCGACCTTCCGGCCATCCTGACCGCCGCGCAGACGTCCACCAAGTCCGACGTGCTGCTGTACCTGGGCCTGGCGCTGCTCGTCGTCGGCCTGCTGTTCAAGGCCGGCATCGCCCCGTTCCACAGCTGGACGCCCGACGTGTACCAGGGCTCGCCCACCGCGGTCACGGCGTTCATGGCCTCGTGCACCAAGATCGCCGCATTCGGGGCGATCCTGCGCGTGCTTTACGTCGGCTTCTCGTCCACCAAGTGGGACTGGCGGCCGATGATGTGGGCGGTGGCCATCGCGTCCATGGTGGTCGGCGCCGTGTTCGGCCTGACCCAGACCGACGTCAAGCGCATCCTGGCCTATTCGGCCATCGCGCACGCCGGCTTCATCCTGGTCGGGTTGATCGCGCTGTCCAAGGACGGCATCTCGAGCACCCTGTTCTACCTGGTCACCTACGGCTTCGCGACCATCGGCGCATTCGGTCTGGTGACCCTGGTACGCGACGCCGACGGCGAGGCGACGCACCTGTCGCAGTGGTCGGGGCTGGCCCGCAAGAGCCCGATCGTGGCCGCGCTGATGACGATCTTCCTCCTGTCGATGGCGGGCATCCCGCTGACCGCCGGGTTCGTCGGCAAGTTCACCGTGTTCAGCGCCGGATATCACGACGCCGCGCCGCTGGTCGTCATCGCGTTGGTCGCCTCGGCCGTGGCTGCGTTCTTCTACCTGCGCATCGTCGTGCTGATGTACTTCGCCGAGCCGCCGGAGAACGCGCCGACCATCGCCATCCCGTCGCCGGCAACCACGTTCGCGCTGACGCTCGGCACGCTGGGCACGATCTTCCTCGGCCTGGTCCCGCAGCCGGTCCTCGACCTCGCGTCGCACGCGGCGAAGCTTCGCGGGTGAGTCCGGCGCAGTCCACGATCGGGGTCGACTTCGCGGACGCCGCGCTCGAGGAATCCGTCCGGGCCGGGCTCGCCGCTGTCGAGGCGGCCCTGCACGACGCGGTGCGCTCCGACGACGAGTTCATCGCCGAGGCCGCCCGCTACCTGCTCGACGCGGGCGGCAAGCGGTTCCGCCCGCTGATGACCGTGCTGGCGGCCCACTTCGGCGATCCGGCCGCCCCCGAGATCGTGCCGGCGGCGGCGGTCGTCGAGCTCACCCACCTAGCCACGCTGTACCACGACGACGTCATGGACGAGGCGCGCGTACGCCGGGGCGAGCCGTCGCCGAACGCCCGCTGGGACAACACGATCGCCATCCTCACCGGCGACTTCCTGTTCGCCCGGGCCTCCGACATCTTGGCCGATCTGGGTCCGGCCGCCGTCCGCCTGCAGGCGCGCACGTTCGAGCGGCTGGTCAGCGGGCAGATCCGCGAGACGGTCGGTCCGCGCGCGGGCGACGACCCGATCGAGCACTACCTGAGCGTCCTCGCCGAGAAGACCGGCTCGCTGATCGCGACCGCGGCCGAGTTCGGAGCCCGGTTCGCCGGCGTCGATTCCGCGACGGTCGAGCGCCTGCGCCGCTTCGGTGAGCGCATCGGCGTGGCCTTCCAGCTGTCCGACGACATCCTCGATATCGCTTCGGACTCGACCGAGTCGGGCAAGACGCCGGGCACCGATCTGCGCGAGGGCGTCGCCACCCTGCCGGTGCTGTACGCACTGCGCTCGGCGGATTCGGGCTCGGCCCGGCTGCGTTCACTCGTCGCCCACCCGTTGGTTGACGATGCCGAGCACGCCGAGGCGCTGGGCCTGCTGCGCGCCTCGCCCGCCCTCGACGAGGCGCGCGGCACGGTTCGGGAGTACGCCGACACGGCCCGGGCGATGCTGGCCGAACTGCCCGACGTCGCGGCCCGGGCCGGCTTCGAGGCGCTGATCGACCGGGTCATCGACCGCACCGGCTAAAGCGAATCGCCCCCGGGACAAAGCGGACCGCGCCGGGGCCAGGGCGGACCGCGCCGGGGCCAGGGCGGACCGCGTCCCGGTTTTGGGGACCGCCCGCCGGTTTTGGTCACCGGGCCGGTTATATGAGACCTGGTGACCAAAACCGGCGCCGGGTCAGTGCTGCGCTGGCGGTGCACCGTAGGGCTGCTGGGGCAGGGGAACCCCGTAAGGCTGCTGCGCGGGCGGGCCGGCGGCCGGGCCGTACTGCGGGCCCGGGCCGTACTGCGGGGCCGGGCCGGCGGGCGGACGGTACTGCGGGGCCGGGCCGTACTGCGGGGGCGGGCCGTACTGCGGGGGCGGGCCGTACTGCGGGGCCGGGCCGACGGGCGGACCGTACTGGGGCGGCGGGCTGTACTGGGGTGCCCCGGGCGGCGGCGCGCCCTGCGGGTACATCTGCTGCAGGATCGCGTTGGCGGCGGCGACGTCCTTGTGGAAGCGCCTGTGCACCCAGTACTTGCGGTCGAGCCGGATCGTTCCCCACAGCCCGTGCGGCTGGCTGATGTAGACCGCGCGGGGGCCCCGCGAGTGGACCTTCTTCGGGAACGTCGGCAGCATCCGCCCGGCCCGCAGCACCACGACCGAGCGATCGGTGACGACCACGATGGCGTATCCGGCGGCGAACACCACGGCCAGCACCGACACCAGGATCCAATACGGCGACAGGCCGGACTGGGCCAGGAACACCGCCTGAATCCGCTCGCCCGGGTCGAGGTAGGGCTGCGCCCGCCGGGCGAGTTTGTCGCGCAGGGCCATGTGGGTATCTCCTCGCCATTGCCAGTGGATCAACCGCGAGCCAGCATAGGGGGACACCCGGGAGGTGACGCGACGGCCAGATTCGCCGATCGCCGCGCGGCCGGGAAGGAACTCGGCGCCCTGCTCGCCGAGCGCGCAACCGGCCGAGATGCCGTGGTGCTCGGACTGCCGCGTGGTGGCCTGCCGGTCGCGGCCGAGGTCGCCGCGGCGCTGGACGCGCCCCTGGACATGTTCTCGGTGCGCAAGCTGGGCGTACCGAGCTACCCGGAACTGGCGCTCGGCGCGGTGGCCACCGGCGGCGTGCGGGTGCTCAACGACGACGTGCTGGCCAGCGTCCCTGACGTCGATCAGGACACCGTCGACGTGATCACCCGGCGCGAGCTGGCCGAGCTGCGCCGCCGGGAGGCCGCCTACCGGCGTGGCCGGGCGCCGCTCGAGCTGACCGGACGGACGGCGATCCTCGTCGACGACGGCCTGGCCACCGGGGCGACGATGCGGGCCGCCGTCCGGGCCGCGGCGCAGCGAGCGGCCGAGGTGGTGGCAGCGGCGCCGGTCGCGTCCTGGCAGTCGGTGGCGCAGCTGAAGAACGAGGCCGACGACGTCGCGATCGTCCACGTACCCCGGCGCCTCGGCTCGGTCGGCGCGCACTACGACGACTTCCGGCAGGTGAGCGACGACGAGGTCCGCGCGGCGCTGGGAACGGCGAACGACTAGGCCGTGCCTGGGCAATTCCATGCTCTGCTGCGCGACGCCCGAGCACGCGATCTGCTGCGTTGTCGTCGTCGTCCATAACGCTGCTATGCCTACTCCTCGGCCTCACATCTCGCGCACTCGGACGCCGCTCGCGCGAGCGGGAATCGCCAGACACGGCCTGGTGCCCCGCGCCGGGAGTTCAGCCGATAATTCCGGCGCCCAGCTGCACGCTCGCGGCGTTGTCGTCGTCGCACACCTGGATCGCCGGACTTTATTCGCCCAATTCCCGGCGCGGGACACTAGGGACGAAGGGCCAGCTGGATCATCACCGGATCGCCGGACGCCAGCACCTTCGTGTGGCCGGCGCAGTCGATCGCCACGACCCGGCCGCTGGAGTCGACGGCGATCAGCCAATGACCGTCCGGGGTCCAGGCCATCGCGCCGCCGCTGTAGCCGGCGTCGCGGTTCACCTGCAGGGTGGTCGTCCGGTCGGCGCCGGTCGCCAGGTCGATGAAGTGCAGGGTCGTCTTGAGGCCCGCGGCGTCCGTGCTCAAGATCGCGGCCGTGCGCCCGTCGGCCGAGATCACGCCGGGGGGATCGTTGGTGTCGGTCGTCGGGCCGAGCACCTGCCGTTCGCCGGTGGCGCGGTCGATCACATCGCGGGTGCAGTGGTGCTGGTCGTCGCACTCCTCGGTCAGCCAGCGGGTCGGGCCGATTGCGAGCAGCGCGCCGGAGGTGATCCGCTGGGTCGATCCGGGCCGGACGTCGTACATGCCGCCGGTGAGCCCGACCACCAGGTAGCCCGCACCATCGGATATCGACGCGCTGACCGGAACCGACACGCCGGTCGGCCGCCCGTCGAACCCGACCAGCTCGGTCCGCGGATTGCTGGGGTCGTTGGGCGACACCCACACGTGGGCCTGGTCCGGGCCCGGGAGTATCGAGCCGCCCCGAGCCAGCACGCCGGGCAGGTTCCGCGGCGGGCTGCCGTCCGGCACCGCGAAACCCGAGCCGGGGTCCCAGGACCCGAGGACCAGCTGGTGCGGGCCGGGCACGAGGAAGCCGGGGCCGCCGCCGCCCATGAGCACGCCCCGGGTGCGGGTGATCCGGCCGGCGGCCAGCTGGATGCGCAGCACGGTGTCGCCGCCGTAGGCGAACACCTCGACGCCGGAACCCACGTCCAGCAGCGGGTGGCCGAGGCTGCTCACCTGCACCGGCGGCGCGCTCGTCGTCTGATCGAGCAGCGGTGACCGGGTCGGGGTGGGCGTCGGCGTGGGAGTGGTGTGAGACGGAGTGGGCGTCGGCCGGGGCGCCGCCTTGTGCGACGAGTCGCGCCCGACCGTCAGCGCCAGCACGACGGCGACGATCGCTACGCCGACCAGCACGTACCAGCCGCGCCAGACCGATCGGTGGCCGGTCGGCGGTTCGCCACCGTCGACCGGGCCGACATCGAGCCACTCGACCTCCCCGAGTTGGGGTTCGGAGTGCTCGGAGGAGGCCACCTACCTATTTTGTCGGTGTTTCCGGGCCACACCAAGCCCGGTCAGTCGGGCGGCCAGGACCCGCCCAAAGTCGGGTAGGCAACAGATCGGGTATCCGGCAACGTCTTGGGACCAGGAACGTCTTAAGAGTGACACAGTCGACGCCATCGACCCAGGAGGGTGGGTTTATGAAGCTTTCGATCCTTATGCCGGTGTACAACGAGCTGAGCACACTGCCGATGGCCGTGAAGCAGGTGCTCGGCGTCGAGTACCCGTGTGAGGTCGAGCTGGTGATCGTCGACGACGGCAGCACGGACGGCACCCGCGAGCTCTACCCGAGCTTGTCCACCGACCCGGCGGTGCGCGTGCATCAGCACCACCACAACCAGGGCAAGGGCGCCGCCATCCGGACCGCCGCCGGGCTGGCCACCGGCGACTACGTGATCATGTGCGACGCCGACCTCGAGTACATGCCGGCCGAGATCCCGTCGCTGCTGCGCCCGGTGCTCGACGGCGAGGCGACGGTCGTGTACGGCACCCGGACGTTCGGCAGCCACAACGCCTACTCGTACCTGTACGTGCTCGGCAATCGCGGGGTGACGACTGCGGCAAATGTCCTGTTCAACTGCTATATCAGCGATCTGGAGACCTGCTTCAAGCTCATGCCGACCGCGCTGTACCGCGATCTCGACGTGCGGTCGGCCGGATTCGGCATGGAGGCCGAGATAACCGGCAAGCTGCTGCGTAGGGGCCTGCGCCCGTACGAGGTGCCGATCAACTATCGCGCCCGCTCGCGTGAGGCCGGCAAGAAGCTCACCTGGCGCGACGGCGTGGCCGCCCTGTGGATCCTGCTGCGCGAGCGGGTGCGGGCGGTGCCGGCCCGCGCTACTGGGGGAAGCGGCTCGTATTCGCCGACGAAGGATTCGTGAGCCCGGCTGGTCCGGTCCCGAACACGCGCAACACGTTCCCGGTGATCTTCTGGATGTAGGGCGCCGGGCACGGCCGCTCGGAGCCGCGCGGGCACGGGTTGAGTGCGTTGATCCAGTCGTTGGTGCCGGTGGCCAGCACGCCGGCCTGGCTGTGCCGGTCGGTGTGGTACGTCAGGTCGGCGTAGCGGGCCCACGGCATGATGCTCTCGCCGGACACCGGCGAGTGAGCCAGGATCTGCACGGCCGGCGGGTTGGGCTCGTCGGCGTCGTATCCGTCGAAGTCGTACTGGATCACGTGGGGCAGGCGCTGCCCGTTGCGCAGTCCGGTGCCGGCGAACGGCCAGGCTGAGGCATCTGCGATCACCATCGGGAAGTCGATGTTGTAGCCGCCGTAGGTGTCGCCGGTTATCTCGCTGGCCGGCGCGCTCGCGGGCGGCTGGTCCCAGGTGTTGCCGGTCGCCTCGTCGGGGTGGGTGTGGATGATCGGGTCGGCGTCCTGGTCCCGGTAGTCGACCAGCTCGCGGTCGGCCACCCCGGCGGCGTCGCGCTGCAGGCGCACGTGACGCAGGATCGGGCTGGCCGCGAAAAAGACGAAGTTGACGCCGTGCTTGATGCCGTCGACGGCGGCCGCCCGTTCCGGGTTCGACCAGCACTCGGCGTGGCCCAGGGACAGGTAGACCCGGTGGTTGCGGATCAGTGTCGGGTGCTCGCTGAACGTCACGTCGGTCCAGTAGGTGACGTCGAGGCCGTGCTGCTCGACGAAGCTGATCAACGGCAGCTCGTTGCCGATCAGCTCACCGGCCCCGCCTCCGTTCGCGTACGGGCGGTCGTAGGACATGACCCGGGCCCGGGCGTCGTAGGTCGGGTCGACGCCGGGCGGGCCGCCCCCGTACATGCTGTAGCCGCCGTAGGTGTTCCAGGCCTGCCAGGTGAACACGCTGCTGTCGACGACGTAGGCGGCGTGGCTGTCCGGGTCCCAGACGGTGAGCGGCACGTAGCTCTGTCGACCGGGGTCGGCGACCAGCTTGAGCAGGTAGGCGCCGGGTAGCCACTCGGCAGTGATCGGCACGGTGAGGCTGACCGGCCAGCGGCACTCGACCCGGTTGACGCCGGGCGTGCGGGGGCAGCCGGGTTGACGCCGCCCGGCAACCTCGTCCGAGCGCCACACCAGCCGGCCCTGGGCGCCGCCGTAGTAGCCCAGCCGGTACGCCTCGACGTGGAATTCCCGCGCCGCCGTGTCGACGTGTAGGTCGACCTGGTCGCCCAGCGTGGCGGCGGTGGTGCCGGCGTACCCGGCGATGTCCGGCCCGGAACGCGACTGCAGGTGCCACGCCGTCGTGCCGGCGCGGGCGTTCTCGGCGACCACCCAGTCGGCCACCGGGCCGCCCGGTCCGGAATGGGTGGCCGCGCTGGGCCAGGCGGTCGGGGACGCGGTGCCGGGAGCTGTTGGCGACGCCGGGCTGGTCGCAGCCGGACGGTGGTCAGCGTGTGAGCAGCCGACGAGCGCGGCCAGGGCCAGGACGGCGGTGACCAGGACGGTCGTCCGGCGCCGCATCAGATCCCCGCGATGGTGCGCGTCACGCGCCCGGACAGGTACCCCCGACGAACCGGCGCCGGGTCCGTCATGACCACGGCGTGAGTTCGGGCAGCGCGGTGAGCCGGCCCTCGGTCAGCGACGGTCGCCCGACCAGCCAGGCCAGCAGCGCCCAATCCGGGCCGCTCACCGTCTCGCCCTCGCGCCCGGACGTCCACACCGTGCCGCCCAGATCGGTGGTGGTCGACCCGTCGCGGGTCACCTCGATGCGCAGCGGCCGCTGGCTGCGCTCGTCGACGTCAGCGGCCATGCGCGGCAGCAGGTAGCCGACGAAGCCGGCCGGCCAGTCCGAGGCGCGGTAGGCGCCGCCCAGGTCGGCCCGGTGGATCTCCACCTCTCGCCAGCGGCTGTTCAGCCAACTGCCGGCCGGACGGTCGCCGTCGGCCGGCTTGTTCCAGGCTGACGCCTCGGTCAGGGCGGCGCACAGCCGGTCGAGCCGGTCGATGGATTCGCGGACGTCGGCGATCAGCTCGACGGCGCCCCGGCCCGAGCCGGCCTCGATGTCGGCGTCCCGGCCCTCGACGCCGTCCGGATAGCGGAGCGCGATTTCGCCGCGCAGCGTGCCGGCGAACGTGCGCGAGCAGGCGTCGCCGTTTCGGGCGATGTGCGTGAGGACGTGTCCGCGCGTCCACCCGGGCAGCACGGACGGTTCGCGCACGTCGGGGTCGGACCATCGCTCGGCCTCCAAACCGGCGAGCAGGGCTGAGCTGGACGCGCGCACTTCGGCCAGGCGGGCTACGGCATCGACCATGCCGCCATCATGCCTGGCTGCGTTGGAAGGTCCGAACACCTATTGCGACACAGACGACGGCGAGTCCGCCGGTGACGAGGAACCCCTCCAGCACCTCGGTCGACGCCATGCTGTCATGGAACAGCGAGCGGGCGGCGTCGACGGTGTAGCGCAACGGGTCGACGCGGGCCACGTTGCGCAGCCAGCCGGGCGCGAGTGTCATCGGCAGCAGCAACCCGGACAGCAACATCACCGGCAGCACCACGAAGTTCATGAGTGGGGCCAGCGCGTCCTCGCTCTGCAACTTGAGCCCGAGCGCGTAGGACGCCGCCGAGAACGCGAAACCGAGCAGGGCGATCAGTGCGATGGTGACGACCGCGCCGGCGAAGCTCGCCGACAGCCCGAGCGTCATCGCCAGCAAGATCATGACGATTGACTGGAATGTGATGGTCACGACATCGCGCAGGCTGCGGCCCAGCAGCAACGCGGCCCGACTGATCGGCGTCACCCGCATCCGCTCGATGACGCCGCTGCGCCACTCGTCGATGATGCCGAAGCCGACCATCGCCGCGCCGTACAGGCCCAACTGCACCAGCAGGCCCGGCACGAACACAACGTATGCGTTGGTGTCGCCGAACCCGGACACGCCCGCGATGCGCTTGAGCAGCGGGCCGAACAAGAACAGGAAGAACACCGGCTGGGCCAGCCCGACGAACGTCCAGACCGGGTTGCGCAGAGACTGGCCCATCGCCCGCAGGAATACCAACCAAGTGTCACGCAGGAAACGGTTCATGCCGCCACCTCGCGCAGGCTGCGGCCCGTCTTCTGCAAGAACACGTCGTCGAGTGACGGGCGACTGACACTCGCGGTGGTGACGCTCTGCCCGGCCGAATCGAGCAGGCGCAGTGCGGCCGGCAGGGCCCCGGCCGCGTCTTCGACGTAGGCGCGCACCTCGTTCTCACCGAGCGTCAGCTCACGCAGCCCGGACATGCCGGCCAGCGCGTCGCGCACGCCGAGCGGTACCTCCGAGCCGATCACGATCGACTCGCCGGCGATGTCACGCTTGAGCGCGGCCGGCGATCCCTCGGCAACGACCAGGCCGTGATCGACGATCGCCACCCGGTCGCACAGGGCGTCGGCCTCGTCGAGATAGTGCGTGGTGAGGAAGATCGTCGTGCCGTCGTCGCGCAGCTTGCGGACCTCGTCCCAGAGGTAGGCCCGGCTCTGCGGGTCCAGCCCGGTGGTCGGCTCGTCCAGGAACAGCAGCGTCGGCCGATGGACCAGTCCGATCGCGATATCCAGCCGCCGGGCCTGGCCGCCGGAGTACGTCTTGACCGGGCGCTCGGCGATCTCGGTCAGGCGCAGCGCGCCGATCGTTTCGTCAGCTCGCGACCCGGCCTCGGCGCGCGACAGGCCGTGGAAGCGGCCCTGCTGGTAGAGCTCCCGACGGGCCGGCATGTCCCGATCGGTGCTGCCGCCCTGGGCCACGTAGCCGATGCGCCGGCGCACCTCGCGGGGCCGAGCCAGCAGGTCGACGTCGGCCACCGTCGCCGCGCCGGACGTGGGCGGGATGAGCGTGGCCAGCATGCGCATGGTCGTGGTCTTGCCCGCGCCGTTCGGGCCGAGCAGTCCGTAGATCTCGCCGGACTTGACCACGAGATCGACTCCGCGCACCGCCTCGACCGGGCCGGAGCGGCTCCGGTACGTCTTGCGCAGGTCACGCGTCTCGATCATCGAACCTCCTCAAGTTTGAGTAAGCAGATACTCAAACTTGAGCACGATCGTTGTCAAGGCGGAATCTGATGTGGGCGCACCGGCGTTGTCCAACATATGAGCGGAATTCCCGATGGTTACGAGGACCTGCTGGTCCGCCCCCTCTTCGGTGACCTGGCCACCGTGCGCCCGGACGGCGATCCGGCGGTGACGCCGATGTGGTTTGCCTGGGACGGCGAGGTGCTGAGGTTCACCCACACGACCGGCCGGGCCAAGCTGCGCAACATCGAACACAATCCGCATGTCGCGCTGTCGATCATCGACCCGGAGCAGCCCTACCGGTACCTGCAGGTGCGCGGCAAGGTCGAGGGCATCGACCCCGACCCGACCGGCGCGTTCTACGTCGAGCTGGCGCAGCGCTACGGCCGGGAGAACCCGGCCCCGCCGCCGGACAGCCCCGATCGGGTGATCATCACGGTGCGCCCATTCGCGTATTCGAAGCAGTAGCTGCTACGTGCGCTTGTGTTTCGGCACGTCGCCCCGTTCGTAGCGGGCGACCAGCCGCTCGGCCCACTCGGCCTGCGCCGCGAGCTGTCCGGCGTGCATCTCCAGCTGCTCGACCACCGTCCACGGTTTGCCGTCCGACGGGGTCTCGGAGACCTCGAACTTGTCGGCCATCGCGCGCAGGTTCTCGGCCATGGCCCGGGCGTTCTGGGCGCGATGCCGCAGGACGCGCACCGCTTCGTCCTGCGGCAGGTCGGTGATGAACGACAGCACGACCGCGAACGGATCGATGAGGCCGGGCGCCTGCCAGGCCTGATCGCGCAGCAGCCGGTAGTATTCCTCCTCGCCGAACCGGGTCAGCTGGTACGTGGTGCGGGCCGGCTTGCTGCCGGCCTGCTCGGTGCCGACGACCTCGAGGTAGCCCTCCTTGGTCATCTGGTTCAGGGCGTGGTAAATCGACCCGTAGTTGATGTGCGCCCACTGGTCGGCGTTCCAGCTGATCAGCTCGCGGCGCACCTCGTAGCCGTGCACCGGCTGGAAGATCCGCACGCAGCCGAGCACGAGCAGGCGAGTGGACGACACGCAAGTGACGGTAGCGCGCGGTCAGCCCTTGACGGCGCCGGCGGTCAGACCAACCGAGATGCGGCTCTGGAACAGCACGAACAGCACCACCACCGGCAGCGACGTCAGGGTGGCCGCCGCCATCAGGCCGCTCCAGTCCGCACCGGGCACGGGGCTGCTCTGGAAGATGAGCAGGTAGATCATCAGCGTCTGCTTGTCGTTCGTGAGCAGCAGCGTGTTGGCCAGCGCGAACTCGTTCCAGGCCAGGATCCAGCCGTACACGCTCGTCGCGATCAGTCCGGGTGCGACCAGCGGCAGGATGATCTCGTAGAACGTCTGCCACCGGCGGCATCCGTCGACCAGTGCGGCCTCGTCCAGTTCGCGCGGCACGTTGGCGATGAACGTGCGCAACGTCCAGACCGTGCAGGGCATGGTGAACATCAGGTACGCGATCACGATGCCGGGCAGCGAGTTCTCCAGGTGCACGTCGTCGAGCAGCAGCGACATGGGAATCGCACGCTGTTGCGCAGGTCGGTCAGGAAGATCGGGTCGTGCAGCACCTCGCTGAACCCGCGCCAGCTCGGATGCTACGGCCAGAACTGCGGGGTGAGCGAGGCGATGTCGGAGTTCCGCTTGAACGCGGTGATCAGCATTCAGTAGATGGGGGGCGGCGAGCACCATGGCGAGGGCGTTCCAGGCCCACGTCGCGTAACGGCGATACACCCTACGCCGGCGTATGGGCTGGTCGACAGCTACCGAGACGAGCACGGGATCGTCCAGGCGAACAGCAGCACGCCGACCAGCACGATGCGGGCCCATCGCGAAACCCGGTTCAGCAACAGGGCGATGCCCAGGCCGCTCAGCAGGCTGAGGACGACGTTCACCGCCGCGAAGATGACCGTACGCTCCAGTACGGTCCAGAACGTCGAGTCGGTGAGGATGTCACCGAAGTTCTTCAGCCCACGAACGGCGTCGTGCCCTGGCTGTGGAACAGCGCGTACCTGCCCGACTCCTGCTTCTGCAGGGACAGGGTGACGATCTTGTAGAGTGGCAGATTGGCATAGACAACTTTCGCTGTCGACGAGCGGCGAGCGGCCGTCGTTACCGGACCGAGTCCAGTGCGGCCTGCAGCGTGCTGTGCGAGGCGGCCCGGCGGATCGCCTCGGTCGGGGAAAGACCGCCCACCAGGTGCAGGATGGCCGCACGGGTGTTCCAGTCGCAGGCGGCCATTGCGGCGCGGGCTTCGTCCATCGACGTACCGGCGATCTCGGCGGCGATGCCCGCGGCCCGCTCGCGCAGCTTGGCGTTGGCCGGCACGACGTCGACCATGACGTCGCCGTGCACTCGTCCGAGCAGCGTCATCGCCGTGGTGGTCAGCGCGTTGAGTGCCACCTTCTGCGCCGAGCCCGCCGTGAGACGGGTCGACCCGCGCAACACCTCGGGCCCGATGGGAACCTCGATCGCCGCGGCTGCCAGTTGGGCCAATGGCGAGTGCGGCGTGTTCACCACTGCCACCACGTCAGCGCCTCGTTTGGTCGCACCCTCGGCGACCTCGAGCGTGTACGGCGTCGTGCCGCTGGCCGCAACCGCGACGAGCACGTCACCCGAGCCGGGATCGAGCCGGTCCAGGTCGGCGCGGGCCATCTCCGTGTCGTCCTCGTGCCAGTCGGTGCCGTCGGCGCCGCCCGCCATGATGGCCACGATCCGGCCGTCGGGCAGCCCGAACGTGCCGGGCAGCTCGGCCGCTTCGGTGAACGCGACGCGTCCCGAGGTGCCGGCCCCGACGAAGGCCAGCCGGCCGCCGTCGCGCATCCGATCGGCGATGATCCGGGCGGCCGCGACGATCTGCGCGGTCGCAGCCCGGACCGCCGGCACCACGCGCTGCTCGCCGTCCAACATCAGCCCGACGATCTGCTCGGGCGGCAGCTCGTGCAGGCGGGGCCGTTCGCCGCTCATGCCCGAACCCCGGCGGCGAGCAGGTCGGCGACCGCGGCGAACAGGCCGGGCGCCACGCCCCGCGTGCGGACGAGCGGCAGCGGTGGAAGGTCTTCGGCGGGCCAACCGGCGTCGATGATCACGCTGTCAGGATGACGCACCGCAGCGTCGAGCACGGTGCGCTGCCACAGATGGCGGTGTGGGTCACGTACCACGACGACCAGCGTGCGCCCGGCCGCGTTGATGGCGGCCCCATCGACCGGACCGTCGACGGTCTGCGTCTCGGTGCCCGGTTCGCGTTCGGCGATGACGGAGCCCAGCGACCAGGGCAGCTCGCCGGTGGCCATCCCGTTCGGTGCACGGCACTCGACGACCAGTGGCCGATACAGCGCCGGAAGCGGGCCGTGCACCTCGAGGCAGCGCCGGGCCACGTCGACCGGCTCGACGTCGAGGCTGCGATCGCCCGAAACGGCCAGCTCGGCTGTACGTCGGGCGGCGTCCTCCAGCCGCTCGAGCGTCAGCCGGCCGTCCGCCACCGCGCCGGCCACAGCCGAGACGATCGGTTCGACGAGATGCGCGGCGTCCTGTGCTCCGGTCTCGATGGCGTCGGCGCCGGCGATCAGGGCCTGGACGAACGCGGCCGGGATGTCGGTGATCGCGCGCATCTCCAGAGCGTCGGTGACGACGGTGCCGGTGAAGCCGAGCTCGCCGCGCAGCAGGTCGGTGGTGATCGGACGGCTGACCGTAGCGACCGCGTTCGGATCGAGCGCCGGCACGAGCAGGTGGCCGGTCATCAGCGCGCGAGCGCCGGCTGCGATGCCGGCCCGGAACGGCACCAGCTCGGCGGCCTCGATCTCGGACCGGGTCCGCGTCACAGTTGCGACCTCGTGGTGCGAATCGGCCGCCGTGGCGCCATGGCCGGGGAAGTGCTTCGGGCAGGCTGCGACGCCGGCCCGCTGGATGCCACGGACTGCGGCGGCGACCTGCCGGGCGGCGACATCGGGGGAGGCGCCGAACGAGCGCACGTCGATGACCGGATTGCGGGGATCGACGTTCACATCGGCCACCGGCGCCAGGTTCAGGGTCACGCCGGCGCGGGCCAGCCGGGCGCCGATCGCCGCGTAGACCGCCTCGGTGGCGTCCGGATCGTCCAACGTGCCCAGCGCGGCGGCGCCAGGGCTGGTGCTGCCCCAGCGGGCGTCCAGCCGGGTGACGTCACCGCCCTCCTCGTCCAGGGCGATCACGACATCCCGGCCGGCTGCCGCGCCCAATTCACCCGTCAGCCGGTCGAGGCCGGTACCGTCGCCGATGTTGGAGCCGAACAGCACGACGCCACCGAGCCCGTCCGCGAGCGCCTGCGCCAGCCAGGCCGGTACCTCTTGACCGGCGAATCCGGCGAGCAGGCAGCCCAAGGTCAGGCGCCGGATCGCATCGGGCATGTGCGGCTCCTCTAAAATGGACTAGACGAATTGACATCGTTGATGTTTTGTCTGGGCGATGTCAATGGTGTAGACATTTTCTGCTGGCATCGTTCCGCGTACCACCCGAAGGGATGATCGTGACTGCCCCAGCGGACC
The DNA here is from genome assembly GCA_036558905.1 of Jatrophihabitantaceae bacterium. GTDB lineage: Bacteria > Actinomycetota > Actinomycetes > Mycobacteriales > Jatrophihabitantaceae > DASXRA01. Next base: position 20,536 of record DATBER010000149.1, read on the forward strand.
GGATCGAGCCGCGCGAGCCGAAGTACTACCTGGTCAAGCGGCACCTGCTCGAGCTGATCGAGTCGCTCGAGCCGGGTGCGCTCGTGCCTACCGAGCGCGAGCTGACCGTCGAGCTGGCCACGTCGCGCACCACGGTCCGCCAGGCGCTCGGCGAGCTGGTCGGCGAGGGCCGGCTGGTGCGCCGGCAGGGTTCGGGCACCTACGTCGCCGAGCCGAAAATGACCTGGCCGCTGCAGATGACCAGCTTCACCGAGCAGGCCGCCGCCAACGGATTCATCGCATCCGCCCAGCTGCTGTCGTCCGAACGGGTGCGCGCCACCGGCGAGGCGGCGGCTCGGCTGCGGCTGCAACCCGGCGCCTACGTGTACCGCATCGAGCGGCTGCGGCTGGCCGACGAGACCCCGATGGCCGTCGAGACCTCGCACCTGTCCGTGGCCCGGTTCCCGGGGCTGGTCAAGGCGGTGCGGCGGGCGTCGTCGCTGTACCGCGTGCTGGCCGAGTCGTACGGCGTCAAGCCGGTGACGGCCGAGGAGACGATCGAGACTCGGGCGGCGCCGCCCCGCGAAGCGGCGCTGCTCGGCACCGACACCGGCGCGCCGATGCTGGTGCTCGGCCGGCACAGCTTCGAGGCCGACGGCACCCCGGTCGAGTGGGTACGCAGCTGGTACCGCGGCGATCGCTACACGTTCGTGGCTCGGCTGACCACCACCGCCTGATCCAGCGGTGCCGGCCGGCGCTGCCGGCGCAGCCCGTCCCAGGTCAGCACGATCAGGGCCACCCACACCAGGCCGAAGCCGACCCACCGTTCCGTGGGCATCCTCTCGTGGTCGACCGTGACACCGACGATGAACTGCAGCACCGGCGCCAGGTACTGCACCAGGCCCATCACCGACAACGGCAGGCGCCGGGTGGCCGCGCCGAAGAACAGCAGCGGGATCGCGGTGATCGCGCCGGTCAGCACGAGCAGTGTCGTGTTGCCGGCGCTGTGGTGACCGAACGCTAACGTGCCCTGTAGCTGGATAACGACCAGCGTGGTCAGCGCCGGGATCGCCATGAATCCGGTCTCGATCGCCAGCGACTCGACCGCCCCGACGACCGCCCGCTTCTTGAAGTAGCCGTAGAGCCCGAACGAGGTGGCCAGCACCAGCGCGATCCACGGCAGCCGGCCGTACCCGACGGTGAGCACAACGATCGCTACCGAGGCGATGCCCACGGCCACCCACTGCGTACGGCGCAGCCGCTCGTGCAGCAGCAGCACGCCGAGCAGGATCGTGAACAGCGGGTTGATGAAGTAGCCGAGGCTCGTCTCGACGACGTGCTTGGTGTTCACGCCCCAGATGTAGGTGCCCCAGTTGACGGTGATCACCACGGCGGCCGCTCCGAGCAGCAGGCGCTTGCGGCGGTCGGCCAGGACGGCGCGGATCTGCCCCGAGGCGTGCGCCCGCCACAGCAGCACCGCGACGAACGCCAGCGACCACAACATTCGGTGGGCGAGGATCTCGAGCGCGCTGGCCGGCTTCAGCAGCGGCCAGTACAGCGGGAAGAGTCCCCAGAGCAGGTAGGCGGTAATGCCATATGCGAGGCCCCGGCGCTCGTCGACGTCGGAACCCACGCAATCAGGGTGCCAAACCGCAGCGCGGGGCCGCCCGGGCCACTTTCGGCCCGGTGGTCGGGTGATCGGTTCGCCCGGATCAACCGTGGATCTGGCGCTTCACCTCGGCCGGGCGGTTGTCGAGCTCCATGTAGTAGTCGGGCCGCAACAGCGGCGCGAACCCGACCTGCTCGTACACGCCGTGGGCGTCGCGGGTGGCCAGCACGAGCCGGGGGACGCCCAGTTCGCCCAGATGCTCGACGACCCCGCGCATCATCCAGGTGCCGATGCCCTTGCCCCGCCACGCCTCGTCCACGATCACGTCGCCGATCCAGGCGAACGTCGCCAGGTCGGTGGTGACCCGGGTCAGCGCGACCTGCTCACCACCCGGGGCGTACACACCGTAGGGCAGCGATCCGGCCAGCGACCGCTCGATCTGAGCGCGATCGCGGTCGCTGGCCCAGTACGACGAGGCCAGCCAGGAACAGATCCGGTCGAGGTCCAGCCGGGTCGCGTCGTCGGACAGGGTCAGGCCGTCGTCGCGGGTCAGCGTTAATGCCATGCCTCGATCTTGGCCGGTCGGTCAGACCGGATCGCGGGCCACTTCCGGCTCGGTGGCTTCCGCAATCAAGGCCCGCACGCCGAGCGCCTCGGCCCAGTCGTTCACGAGCTGCGCCGTAGTCGTCTCGCCCGGGTACAGCTGCAGCTGGGCCAGCGCGCCCGGCACGAAGCCGGCCCGCTGGCGCAATCGCGTCGACTCCCGCCAGTGGGCCAGCGCCTCGTCGCGCCGGCCGGCGTCGTCAGCCACCCCGCCCAGGTGCCGCAGCGCGTACGAACGGACGTACTCGTCCGACGTGCCGGCCGCGTCCTGGTAGTGACGCGCGCCCGCGGTCGGGTCGCCGAGCAGCACGTCGGCGATCAGGCCACGGTAGAAGGTGACGTAGGCCCGGGTGGTCCCGTCCGGGGCGCCGCTCGCCAGCTCGGCGGCCGTCGCGGCCAGGTCGTCCACCCCGATCAGCGACTGGCCGGCGAACCGAGTGTGCGGCCGGCCGGCGAACCGGGCGTGCAGCTGCTCGGCGTAGGCCGCCCGCAGCCGGGCGAACCGTGCGGCCCACTGCTGGGCGTCGTCGGCCGCGGCGTGCTCGGCGGTGGCCAGCACGGCCAGGTCGGCCGTCCGGCGCATCCAGAACGCGTGCTCGACCTCGACCTCGGCCCGGGCCCCGGCGAGCGCCCCGGCCTCGACCGGATCGGACGGCTCGCCGGCGTCGAGCAGGGCGCGCGCCTGCGTCCAACGCCCGCCGTGCGCCAACTCGCGGGTGGCATCGACAAGGGCCTGAGCCGGAAGATGTGCCATAGCGCAGAACGGTACTTAGATCCTGAACTATTAGACAATGATGCTTCGGCAGGTTGATACTTCGATCCGTGAAGGACAGCGTGGACGATCTCGTCGAGCAGTGGGCCGCGTCCATCGAGGGAGTCGACCAGCGGGTCGACGGCATCGTCACCCGGATGCAGCTGATCGCGCGGCACCTGTCTGCGCAGAAGGCGGCCGCTCTCGAAGGAATGGGCGTGCAGATGTGGGAGTGCGCCACCCTCTACGCGCTGCGCCGCCGGGGCGAGCCGTACGCGGCCGGGCCGACCGAGCTGGCCGCCGAACTCGGCGTGACCGGCGCGGCGATGACCAGCCGGGTCGACACGATGGCCCGGCGCGGGTACGTCGTGCGCCGCTCCGACCGGGCCGACCGCCGGCGCAGCGTCGTGGCGCTGACCCGCAAAGGCATGACGCTGGCCGACCGGATCATCGCCGGGCAGCTGGACGTCGAGGCCGCGCTCGTCGGGACGTTGACGGATGCGCAGCAGGATCAGCTGACCGGACTGCTACGCCGGCTGATGCACGTCGTCGACGCCCCCTGATCCGGTTTTGGTCACCAGGTCTCATATAACCGGCCCGGTGACCAAAA
>DATBER010000150.1:0-7212 GCA_036558905.1 Jatrophihabitantaceae bacterium
TCGCGCCGCTGCCGCGTTCCACTCCGCAGCCGGCTGCGTCCCAGGCCCAGCGGCCGCCCCTGCCGCCGACCCCGCCGCACTCGCCGGCGCCGCCCGGCTTGCAGACGGCCCCGCCGCCACCCCCCGTACTGCAGCCCAACCCACCGCGGCCCGCGCCGCCGGCCCCGAGCGGGCCGCCGGCGGCACCACGGATTCCGGCCCCGCCGAGCATGCCGTCCAACCTGCCGGCTGCGCCGCGTTCGGCGGCGTCGCCCGGTCCGGTATTGCCGGCGGCCGCGACCGGGTTGCCCGGTCAGGGGGCTCAGCGGTCGACGTTCCAGCCCGAGGTGTCCGACGTCACGGTGCCGCGTCCCACGCCGCCCGCTCCCGCGCGGTCGGTCCCGACCGACTACAGCACCTCGATCCTGCCGCGGCCCCAGATTCCACCGGCTGCGCCGAGCACCTCCTCGAGCTCACCGCTGTCGAGTGCCACGCCGGCGCTCTCGCCGCTGGAGGCGCTGCGAGCGTCCCTCGGCGAGCTCCGCCCCCCGGCGCCCCGGCCGACCCCCGAACCGACGCCGACCGTCGCGTCCGACCCGCTGGACGGGCTGCCGCGGCTGTCGCGGTTCGACTACGAGTGGGACGAGCCCAACGAGCGCCGCTCGCCGCCGCTGGTCTGGGACTTCGACCATTCCGGGTCGGCGCGTCCGCCGGTTCGGCCCAGTCCGCCTGAGCCCCCGGCGGCCGAACGCCCGGTTGAGCGCCCGGTCGAGCCGGCCCAGCCGCCCGAGCGGTCGGCCCCGCCCAAGCCCTACGTCGGCCGGCGTCGCTCGGCGCCGGAGAGCGGCCCCCACTACGCCTCGCCCCCGGCGTCGCCGTCGAACGGCGCCGACGGCTCGGCGGCCAACGGCTTCGGCTCGAACGGATCGCCCGCCAACGGAGCGGGCGGCTACGGCCGCGCGCCTCGTAACGGCCGCAACGGCGCAGCGAACGGCCTGCCCTACGGCACCGCCCCGAGCGGCGCGGCCAACGGGGCGCCGTACGGCGCGGCCGCGAACGGCGCCGCTAACGGGGCGCCGTACGGCGCGGCCGCGAACGGCGCGGCTAACGGGTCGCCGCCCTACGGCGCGGCCGCGAACGGCTCGGCCAACGGGGCGCCGCCCTACGGCGCGGCCGCGAACGGCTCGGCCAACGGGGCTATCCACGACCCGGCCGGTCTCAACGGCGGTCCCAGTAACGGCAGCAACGGCGCCTACACGAACGGTGCGATCAACGGCGGCTACAGCAACGGCGTCCACCCCACGGCGAACGGAGCGGCGAACGGTCCGGCGAACGGTGCGGCCAACGGAGCGGCTGGCGCGCCGACGGTCGGTGGGCGACGCCGCCGGGCCGACGGCGAGGTCGACGAAGTCCTGGCTCGCCTGCTCGGTCGCTGAGCGTTCGGCCTGAATCCCGGTGGTCACTCGGCGATCGCCCGGCAGTGGATCGAGGGCTTTCCGACAACCGTTATCCTGGTTTGATGCCACGGGGTGACAAACGCGCTGACTACGGCGCTGGCGCCCCATTACCACCAGAATTGGACCCTCGGCGCGGTAAGCCGGGCAAGTCGCAACAGCTGCGGGTGAGCGACCTGCAGGGCCGCAATCCCAATGCGCCGACTCGGGGCCGACATAGGCACGGCGATGAGAAGGCCGGGCCGTCGCGCAGCGAGCCACGGGCGAACCAGCCGGAGCCCCAGCGCGAGTACCGCTACCCGGATCCGCGCGGGAACAGCCGGTACCAGGACCCGCGCGGCGCCGACCTGTTCGATCCGCCCACCGTCGTCTCGAGCCGCGCGGCGCTGGGGGCGGCCGAGGGCGCGCGTACGTCGAGCCGGCCCGTCGCCGGCAAACCGATCAGCAACCTACGCCGGGGCTCGCTGATCGGCGGACGAATCGTCATCGCGATGTTGTCGATCGCCGCGCTGATCGGCAGCGGCATCGCCTGGGCGACCTACCGGCAGTTCACCCAGGGCATCCAGCACGGCTCGGCATTGCCGAGCCTGCCCAAGGGCAAGAAGGACATCGACGGCAAGGCCCAGAACATCCTGCTGTTAGGCAACGACAGCACCGCCGGGGCGACCGACGCCGAGGTTCGCGCGCTCGGCACAACGCCGGACCGCACCGACTCGCTCACCGACACGATGATGATCTTGCACGTGCCGGCCGACGGCAAGAAGGCGTCGATCGTCTCGTTCCCGCGCGACTCGTACGTCAGCATCCCGGGCCACGGGCAGGACAAGATCAACGCCGCTTACATCGACGGCTTCAACGATGCCCAGTCCCAGGGCGTCAAGGATCTACTGAGCAAGCAAAACGCCGGCATCCAGCTGGCGGCCAAGACGCTGAGCAACCTGACCGGACTGCAGATCGACCACTACGTCCAAGTGAATCTGCTCGGCTTCTACGAGATCAGCGAGGCCATCGGCGGTGTGAACCTTTGCCTGAACGAGGCGCAGAACAAGTACACCGAGGGTGACCCCAGCCATCCCAACGGCTACTCGGGCATCAACTTGAAGAAGGGCTGGAACTACAACGTGAAGGGCACCCAGGCCCTCGCGTTCGTGCGCCAGCGGCACGGGTTCCCGGACGGTCTCGGCGACATCGATCGGATCAAGCGCCAGCAGTACTTCCTGTCCGCGGTCTTCCACAAGGTCACGTCCAGCAGCACGCTGCTCAACCCGTTCAAGCTGCAGAAGGTGCTCAACGCCGTCAGGAAGTCGCTGATCACCGACCCGAGGCTGGACATCCTGCAATTCGTCCAGCAGTTCTCCAAGATTGCCAGCGGCCAGATCACTTTCGGCACGCCGCCGTGGAAGTTCGGCACGTCGCCGGACGGCTCGGACGTAGTGCTCGTCGACCCGGCCGCGGTCAAGGCCTACGTGGACAAGATGGTCGGCGCGCCGGTCGACAAGAAGCTGCAGACGGTCCGTCCGGTGCTGCCGACCCAGGTCAGCGTCACGGTGCTGAACCAGTCCAACACCAACCTCGCCGCCACCAACAACGCCAAGACGCTGGGCAACGCCGGTTTCCTGGCTACGGTGGGCGACACCGACCAGCACACCGACCAGACGCTCATCGAGTACGCCGACGGTCAGCAGGCCCAGGCCAAGACGCTGTCGCAATACGTGCCCGGCGCCGTACTCCAGCAGACCTCCGGCGTCACCAAGGTGACGCTCATCCTGGGCACCGACGGCATCCAGGCCAAGGCGACGCCGCCCAAGCCGACCGCCACCAAGAAGACGACGACACCGACCAAGCCGAAGTCGTCGCCACAACCGTCGGGCACTACGAACGCGGCGCAGAACTCGACGTCGTGTATCGACTAGGCCGTGTCTGGCAATTCCATGCTCTGCTGCGCGACGAGCGGGAATTGCCAGACACGGCCTAGTCAGCTGGTGAACGGCCAGTCGGCCTGCGCCGCGGCGGCGTTCTGCTCGGCTCGGCGCTGCTGCAGCAACGCGACCGAGGTGATCTCGGCACTGATGTCGACGCCGGTCTGGTCGGCCAGCAGGTAGATGCCGTAGGCCAGCTCACCCAACCGCCCGGCCCAGTCGCCGGTGGGGCGGAACGGACGTCTCCCGCGTTCGGTGGCGCGGGTTGCGGTTGCGGCCAGGATCCCGAGCTGGGTCTGCAGTTCGAGCAACAGCGCGGGCGCCGTCGCGTGCAGGCCAGCGGCATCCGAGCTTTGAGCCACGAGCTGTTGCACGTCCGTCACGGTGGGACAACTTATCCGATCGCGGACCGTAACGCGCGCTCCGCGTAGGCTCAACTGGCCCGTACACACACCTTGCGAGGACGCCGTTGACCGCTGTACGACCCGCGCGGCTGCGTGTCGGCGTCATCAGTGCCGGACGAGTGGGTGCGGTCCTGGGCGCCGCGCTGGCCCGCGCCGGACACGAGATCGTCGCGGTCAGCGCCGTGTCACGTGACTCGGTGCGCCGGGTGGAACGGCTGCTGCCAGGAGTCGCGATCAAGCCGCCGCCCGAGGTCGTGGCCGACGCCGACTTCGTGCTGCTCGCGGTGCCCGACGACGAGCTGCGCGCCCTGGTCAGCGGCCTGGCCAGCACTGACGCGTGGCGGTCCGGGCAGATCGCGGCGCACACCTCCGGAGCGGTCGGCATCGGCGTGCTCGACCCGGCGGCGGCCCGTGGCGTGCTGCCCGTGGCGCTGCATCCGGTCATGACGTTCACCGGGCGCCCGGAGGACATCGACAAGCTCACCGGCGCCGGGTTCGGGGTTACCGCCCCGGACGAGCTGCGCCCGGTCGCCGAGGCGCTGGTGGTCGAGATCGGCGCCGAGCCGGTGTGGGTACCGGAACTGGCCCGCCCGCTGTACCACGCGGCGTTGACCGTGGGCGCCAACTACCTGGTGACGACCGTCAACGACGCGGTCGAGCTGCTGGCCCGGGCCGGCGTCGAGCACCCGGCCCGGCTGCTCGCCCCCCTGCTATCGGCCGCGCTGGACAACGCGCTGCGTCTGGGCGACGCGGCGCTGACCGGGCCGGTGTCGCGCGGCGACGTCGCGACCGTGCGCAGCCACCTGGCGACACTGGCTGAGGACGCCCCGGAGACGGTCGCCGCCTACGTCGCCATGGCTCGGCGCACCGCCGAGCGCGCGGCCGCGTCCGGGCGGCTGAGTTCCGAGCAGGCCGACACCATGCGGGAGGCACTGTCGTGAGGGTTGTTCGCTCACGGGCCGAGTTCGTCGGGCCGCGCGAAGCGCTGACCGGCCCGGTCGGACTGGTGCCGACGATGGGCGCGCTGCACGACGGTCACCTCGCCCTGATCGAGCAGGCGCGGGCGTTCAGCGAGTCGCTGATCGTCACGATCTTCGTCAACCCCATGCAGTTCGGGCCGACCGAGGACCTGGCCGTCTACCCGCGCACCCTGGAGGCCGACCTCGCGATGTGCGAGAAGGCTGGGGTCGACCTCGTCTGGGCGCCGGCCGTCGAGGACATCTATCCGGGCGGGCCGGCCCAGGTCGCCGTCGACCCCGGGCCGTTGGGGTCCGAGCTGGAGGGCGCGTTCCGGCCCGCGCACTTCGCCGGGGTGCTCACCGTGGTGGCCAAGTTCCTCGGGCTGATCCGCCCGGCGATGGCCTTCTTCGGCGAGAAGGATTACCAGCAGCTGGCCCTGATCACCCGGATGGCCGGCGACCTCGAGCTCGGCGTGGGCATCGCTGGTGTCCCGACCGTGCGCGAGGCCGACGGGCTGGCCCTGTCCAGCCGCAACGTGTTCCTGTCGGCCGCTGATCGCCAGTCGGCGCTGGCCCTGTCCAAGGCGCTGTTCGCCGGGCAGGCGGCCGCGCCGGGCGGACCGACCGCGGTGCTCGACGCCGCCCGTGCCGTGCTCGACGGCTCGCCCGGCGTGCACGTCGACTATCTGGAACTGCGCGGCGCCGACCTCGGCCCGGTGCCGGCGCGCGGCGCGGCCCGGCTGCTCATCGCGGCCAAGGTGGGCCGCACCCGGTTGATCGACAACGTGGCCGTGACGCTGTGAGTGCGTTGCCCGTCCAGAAAGTGAGTATGTGATGAGCGATCCGTCGGTGCGCTACGCGGTCGAGGCGGCCGGCCTCTCGGTTGACGTGGTGCGCGAGGTCGTCGACCGGGCGCTGAGCGAGGACCTCGGCGTCGACGGCGACGTCACCACTGCAGCGACCGTGCCGGCCGGACTGCTCGGCCAGGCGGACCTGGTGCCGCGCGCCGAGGGCGTCGTGGCCGGACTGCCCATCGCGGCCTGGGTGTTCGACGTCGTAAGTTCCGGACGGGCGCGGGTCGAGTTCGGCTCACTGGACGGCGCGCGAGTGACGCCGGGCGAGGTGCTGGCCACCGTCCGCGGCCCGGTGGCCGATCTGCTCACCGCCGAGCGCACCGCCCTGAACCTGCTCACCCACCTGTCCGGCATCGCCACGCTGACCCGGCAATGGGTGGACGCCGTCGACGGCACCGGCGCCGTCATCCGCGACACGCGCAAGACGCTGGCCGGGCTGCGCGCCCTGGAGAAGTACGCGGTGCGCGCCGGCGGCGGCGAGAACCACCGCATGTCGCTGAGCGACGCCGCCCTGGTCAAGGACAACCACGTGGCGGCCGCCGGCGGGGTGGTGAAGGCGTTCGACGCCGTCCGCGCCGCCCGGCCCGACCTGACCCTCGAGATCGAGGTCGACACCGTCGAGCAGGCGCACGCGGTGATCGATGCCGGCGCCCAGCTCGTGCTGCTCGACAACATGGCGCCGGCCGAGATGCGCTCCGTTGTCGAGTACGCGGCCGGACGGGCCAAGCTCGAGGCATCAGGCGGGTTAACCCTCGAGCACGCCCGCGAGGTGGCCGAGACCGGCGTCGATTACCTGTCGATCGGCGCGCTGACCCACTCCGCGCCTGCGCTGGACATCGGCCTGGACATCGAGGACCACCGATGCTTCTGACGATCGACATCGGCAACACCAACACCGTCCTCGGCGTGTTCAGCGACACAGCGGCGAACGAGCTGGTGCGGTCGTGGCGGATCAAGTCCGACGCCCGCAACACCGCCGACGAGCTGGCGCTGGCGTTCCGAGGACTGCTCGACGGGTTCAAGATCACCGGCATCTCGGCCTGCTCGACGGTGCCGGCCGTGCTGCGCGAGTTGCGGCTGATGCTGGCCGACTACTACGCCGACGTGCCGACGATGATCGTCGAGCCGGGCGTGCGCACCGGCGTCAGCGTGCTCACCGACTTCCCGCGTGAGGTCGGCTCCGACCGCATCTGCAACACGGCGGCCGCCCACCATCTGGTCGGTGGCCCGGCGATCGTCGTCGACTTCGGCACGTCGACCAACTTCGACGTGGTCAGCGCCCGGGGCGAGTTCCTCGGTGGTGCGCTCGCGCCCGGCATCGAGATCTCGCTCGACGCCCTGGCGGCCCGGGCCGCCCAGCTGCGCAAGGTCGAGCTGGTCGAGCCGCGCTCGCCGATCGGCAAGAACACGGTCGAGTCGCTGCAGTCGGGCATCCTGTACGGGTTCGCCGCCCAGGTCGACGGCCTGGTGCGCCGCATCGTCGACGAGCTGCACCGCACGGCGCACACGGGTGAGGTGACCGTCATCGCGACGGGCGGGTTGGCGCCACTGGTGGTTGACGAGTCGGAGACGATCGTCGACCACCGACCGGATCTCACACTGCTGGGCCTGCGCCTGGTCTTCGAACGCAACACGAGGTAACA
>DATBER010000151.1:0-15250 GCA_036558905.1 Jatrophihabitantaceae bacterium
CCGATTACCAGACGCCCACCTTTCAGGTAGGAACCCTCAGCGGCATATCTTTGGACAACCTCATTCCACCTATTACAGGTTTGACATGAGGGAAGCGCTATCTGTTGGAGCAGATACGTGTCCATCGTCGCCAAACTCCAGTCCTTGGCGCGCATGTAGTACCCAGCGAAGATCAGGGCGCCCGTGGCGTTGTGCTTCTTCCCGTCGGCAATCAGCGTCGGTGGTTCCTCGCCAGGGCGAACGTTATGGCCGGTCGTTGCGGGGCCGGTCCGGCTGGGTGTGCCGGACGGGGACGAAGGCGCTGACGTCGATGTGGTGCTCGGCGGTCCGGGGGTGAGCGTGGGGTCACTGCCGCCTCCGCTACTCGTGCAGGCGACGATTGCCGAGGCGGCGCCGCCGACGACGAGCACGGTGAGTAGTCGCACCCTCCACTGACGCATACCAGGCAGCGTAAAGCACATCCCCGGCACTTCGCCCGGTCCCGGCGTATCTGTGGATAAGCCGGTCAGGGCGGTGTCAGCACAGACGACCGCGCCGTGGAGTTAACGCGAGCCACCACACCCCGCTGCTTGCCGAACAGCCATCCGAACGCGATCTTCGAGCGCCGGGTGCACGTGAGCGAGACCTGCGTGCGGTCGGCGCTGAGCGAGGCGTCGAGACGAACCGCGCCGCGCCACTCATCGCGGGCGATGTAGGCGTCGACGGCCGTCTGGACGTCGTCCAACTGCAGGTAGCCGCCGGACTGAGCGCCGCCGACATCACGGCCGCCGGCCAGGTCGACCGAGTTGGCCGCTGCGATCGCCGCGCCGTCGCACACGTCCTGCAGGTCGACGCGCTTGGCGAAGGCGTCCGTCGCGGCGACGTAGCCGGCCACGATCAGCATCACGAGCAGCCAGCAGCCGAGGATCAGCGGGATGACCGATCCGCGGTCGTCGCGCAGCCGCTCGATCACGGCCCGCCGGCCCGATAGTCGTCGAGGTGCACGACGAAGCGACCGATCGTCGTGATGCCGTGGCCGGCCAGCAGGGTCGGCACGCCGGGCAGCAAGGTTTGCCGGATGACGCACACGGCGAACTCCGCACCGGGCGCGAGCGCCGGCGCGATCTGCCCCGACTGGCACCCGGAGCCGACGGCGACGTAGCGCACGGCGGCGTCGTCGGGCAGGCCCTCGTCAGCCAGGGCCAGCCGCACCGCCTCGTGTGCGCGGGCCAGGCCGTCCGACGTCGACGACCCCGTCGCGAACGCCCGGCCGGCCTCGCGGGCCGCCTGCGAGACACCGAGGTTGCTCCGTTGGACCGAGGCGACCGCCGTCACGAAGTAGACCATCGGCACGAGGATGAGCAGCGCTACGAAGATGAACTCGACGACGGCGTTCCCGTCGTCCCGGCTCACGGCAACCCCTCCTTGAGAGCGCGCGCCGTCACGTCGATCGTCAACACCCGGCCGAGCGGCAGGAAGATCGACTTGATGTGCCCGTTGCAGTGCACCACCGCCACAGGAAGGCCACCCTCGCTCGAAGCGGAGCCGCGGCAGGGCAGCCCACTCGAGACGGAGGCGCTCGCGCCCTGCCGGATCAGCACTCTTGCGCGCTCGGCGCCCTGTGCATAGTCGACGCCCTGGTTGGCGGCGTACCGCGCCCCGGCGGCGGCGCTCGACTGGACGATGTTGCGGACGTAGAAGTACACGGCCACCTGCAGCACGCCGAACAGCAGGAACATCAGCAGCACCGCGATCATGACGAACTCGACCACCGCCGCGCCGCCATCGCGTAGGCGGCCGCGCACTACTTCGTGTTGCCGGTGACGGAGTCGATCGCGTTGCTGATCGCATCGGTGATCTTGTTGCGGAACACAGCGAAGATCACGACGACGAGGCCCGCCGTCATCACGGTCACCATCACCCAGCCGGGCACATCGCCCCGCTCGGGATCCCGTCCCCGTACCCTCGCGTATGCGCTGGCCACCCAGACGGCCAGCATGTCCAAGGGCACCATCGTGGGCCCTCCCTTCCGTTCCCTAACGAGTAAGCGACACCAGCGTTGAAAGTGCCGGGAAAAGCGCGAACAGTACAGTCACCGGCAAAAGCATAAATACCACCGGCACCATCATCGAGATCTCCTTGCGCCCACCGGCTTCCAACAGGGCCCGCTTGCCCACCTCGCGGACGTCGGCCGCCTGAGCCCGCAGCACATCGGCCAGCGGAGTGCCACGCTCGATCGCGACCACCAGACCCTGGACGAACCGTGAGAACGGCTCGAGCGTCGCCCGCTCGGCCAGGTCGGACAGTGCCGTCGTCAACGGCGTGCCGGCGCGGGCCCGGGCCAAGGCGGCGTCGAGGTCGCGGGCCAGCTCGCCTCCGGTCAGCCGGCAGACCCGCAGCAGGGCGTCGGGCGGCGCCTCGCCGGCCACCACGGACAGGGCCAGCAGGTCGGCCACCACCGGGAACTCGGACAGCATGGCCGCCTCGCGGCGCTGCACCTGCTTGGTCAGGTACCAGTCGCGGGCCAGCACGCCGCCGACCAGTCCGACGATGGCCGCGCCGCCGGCCAGCACCGGGTCGACACCGCCCTGGGCCAGGCCGATCAGCACCACGAGCAGACCGGTACCGACCAGCCCGACGGCGCCCCATACCACCTGCTCGACGCGGAACTCCTCGACCGTGCCGCCGCTGCCGAGTCCGCCCAGGCGCCGGCGCACCGAGGCCGATCCGCCGACGACCCGGTCGAGGAAGCCGACCGCGTCGCCGATCGCCGGGCCGAACAGTCGGCGCACCACGGCGAACGGGGCGGACGTGGCGGTCGGCCGAGCCAGCAGCTTGGACGGCGGTGGGGTGTCGCCGAGGTAGGGCGCCACCCGGTCGGCCAACCGGACCGGGCGCATCGGCGGGGCGGCCCGCACCGCGAGCAGCACGCCGGCCGCGAACACCAGCCCGAGGAACCCGCCGAGAACGACCGCAGTCATCACGCCCACCCCCGATCGGGCAACTCTCGGCCGCGTGAGGCGGCCGAGAGTTGCACGACCGCCGGGATCGCGGTCATCGGAGCACCCGCTGTTCTTCGGGGAGCTTGCCGATGCGCAGCATGATCCGGTACGCGACCAGGCACACCACGGCGCCGATGACGAGCAGGACGACGCCGCCCGTCGAGTTGTACGCGTGCAGCGTCGTCGACTGGGTGCCGAGCAGCAACAGCACGATCCACGGCGCCGCTACGGCCAGCCGGGCGGCGTTGACCACCCAGCCTTGCCGGGTCTCGAGCTCGGCCCGGGTGCGGGCGTCGGAGCGCAGCAGGTCGGACAGCGTGCGCAGCACCGTGCCCAGGTCGCTGCCGCCGACCTCGCGCGCGACGCGCATCGTCTCGCAGACGCGGTCGCCCACCGGGTCGGCCAGATCGTCCTTCAACGCGTCGAGGCATTCGCCGAACCGCCCGCTGGCCCGGTAGGCGGCGCTGAACCGGGCGAACGGCGGGCGAAGCGGCTCGGGTCCCCGCAACGCCAACGCCGACAGGCCCTCCGGCAGCGACATACCCGCGCGTACGGCCGAGGCCAGGTTGTCGACCGCCTCGGGCCACAACTCGCGCAACGCGACCTGCCGGCGCCGGCGCATCCGCTGCAACACCATGACCGGCCCGAAGAACGCGAACACGGCGAAGCACGCGGCCACGGCCAGGGTGGAGGTCATCGCCAGCACGATCACCCCGGCGACCACCGCGCACAGCAGCTGAACGCCGAGCAGCTGCATCGAGCCGACGCCGTCGACACCGGCCTGCCGCAGCAGATCGGTGCGTCGCAGCAGCCAGTTCGACGTCACCGCCGAGCGACGTTGCGGCGCCCGCCGACCGCTACGCCAGATCAGCAGCAGGCCGCAACCGAGCATCAGCCCGAGCAGGGCGCCCACGTCAGGCCTCTCCGATCGCGATTCGATGCGTGCCCGGCCGCAGCACCGAGATCAGGTCGATGCCGGCCGCCGCGAACCGTTCGGGATGAGGCGGGTAGCCCTCTGCCCGCTCGAGCCGGCCGTCACGCGTCGAGAAGATGTCTGAGGTCTCGATGATGTCGCCCTCGACGCGTCCGGGGACGGCGACGATCTCGCGCATCCGCCGGTGCCCGGCCGCGTCGGTCGACAGGTGTGCGACGACGTCGACGCTGGCGGCCACGGTCGGCACCACGAACGCCGCCGACACGTTCTCGCCGGCCAGCAACGGCAGCGTGCACACCTTGACGAGCGCCTCGCGGGCGGAGTTGGCGTGCAGCGTGCACATGCCGGGCAGGCCTGAGTTGAGTGCGATCAGCAGGTCGAGGCATTCCTCCTGGCGCACCTCGCCGACGATCAGCCGCTGCGGGCGCATCCGCAAGGCCTCCTTGACCAGCCGCCGCAACGGGATCTCGCCGGTGCCCTCGAGGTTGGCCTGCCGGGTCTGCATGGCGACCACGTCGGGCAGGGCGACCTGCAGCTCGAACACTTCCTCGACGGTGACCACCCGCTCGCGGGCCGGGATGGCCGCGCACAGGGCGTTGAGCATCGTCGTCTTGCCGGCCTGCGTGCCGCCCGATACGAGGACGTTCAGGCCGGCCGCCACGCAGGCCTCGAGGAAGCGGGCCGCCTGCTCGGTGATCGACCCGACGCCGACCAGCTCGTCCAGCGAGTGCAGGCCCAGCACGAACTTCCGGATGTTCACGGCCATGTGCTCGCGAGTGATCTGCGGGATGACGACGTGCAGCCGCGAACCGTCCGGGAGCATCGCGTCGACGAACGGCGTCGAGAGGTCGATACGCCGCCCGGACGTACGAAGCATGCGCTCGACCAGCTCGGCCACCTGCTCGGCGGTGAGGATGAGCGTGGTCAGCTCGGACCGGCCGCGCCGGGCGACGAACACCCGACCCGGTTCGTTGATCCAGATCTCTTCGATCGAGGGGTCGTCGAGGAACGGTTGCAGTGGGCCGAATCCGGCGACGGCGTCGAGCACGGCCCGGGTCACGTGCGTGGTGTCGCCGAGCGGCGGCAGCGACGAGGTGACGGCCCGGTCCAGGTAGTGCGTGACGACTTCGTCGATCAGGCGGCGCACCGTGGCCGGCTCGGCGACCGGGTCGATGCCGCGGCGGCGCACGAGTTCGCGGACCTCGCCCTCGACGATCGCCTGTCCGGATGCCACGAATCCTCCCAGTTGCGCGCTTAGCGCGCCGTGTCAGGCAGAGACTACTTGGACCGGGTACGGCCCGGCACGACCCGAACACGATCTGTGGACAAAGCCCCCTCGCCAGCCGCCCCGGGGATCTAGCAGAGTGAGAGCGTGACCACGACTGTCCCCGCCCGCGCTCGCCAGCGGGCCCGAGCGGCCGTCGCGATCACGTTCGCGGCCAACAGCTTCCTGTTCGGCTCGTGGGTGCCGCGCATTCCCGAGGTGAAGCACAACCTGCACCTGTCCTCGGCCGCCCTGGGCCTGGCCCTGCTGGCGCCGTCCGTCGGCGCCGTGTTGTCGATGCAGCTCTACGGGCGGGCCAGCGCCCGGTTCGGCAGCGCCCGGCTGACCCGCTTCTCGCTCCTGCTGTTCTGCGCCTTCGCCTGGCTGCCCGGCCTCGCGAACAACATGCCCACTCTGTGGCTGACGCTCTTCGTGTGGGGCACGGCGATCGGCGGCCTGGACGTGGTGATGAACGCCCAGGGGGTCACCGTCGAGCACGCCTACGGGCGCCCGGTCCTGTCCGGGTTCCACGCCGCCTGGAGCCTCGGTTCGCTCACCGGCGCCCTGATCGGCGGCGCCTGCGCCGGCGCGGACGTCCCCATCTCGGCCCAGCAGGCCGTGTTGGCCGGAATCGTCCTGGTCGGCGTGCTGCTGGCCGGACGCGCGTACCTGCCCGATCCCCCGCACCACGCCGAGGCGCCCGCGTCCGGCCGCCGGCGCGGCCTGCCCGAACTGCGGCTGATCCTGCTCGGCGTCGCCGGGCTGTTCGCCCTGCTCAGCGAGGGGGCCGTCGCCGACTGGAGCGGCGTGCTGCTGCGCGACAACCTGCACGCCCATCCCGGCGAGGTCGGGCTCGCCTACGCGGCGTTCAGTACGACGATGACCGCTGGGCGGCTGGCCGGCGACCGGGTCGTGCACACCCTGGGACGGGCCCGTTCGATCGCCGTGCTGACCGCCATCGGCGCGGCCGGCCTGGCCGTGGGCCTGGCGTGCGACTCGCTGCCCGGCGCGGTGGTCGGGTTCGCGCTGCTCGGCATCGGCCTGTCCGTGATGGTGCCGGTCGTCTTCAGCACGGCGGCCGACGGCACGGCGCCCGGCCCGGCGATCGCGACGGTGTCGACGCTGGGCTACACGGGATTCCTGGTCGGCCCGACGGCGATCGGGCTGATCGCCGAGGGCACCAGCGTTCCGTTCGCGCTCTGGTTGCTGCCGATCTTCACGACCGCCGGCGGCCTGCTCGGCATCGCCGCGGTGCGGATGACGGCGGCCCGGCGAGCGGCCGACGAGTCGCAGATTGCGACGGGCACGGCCGAGCAGCGGCGCTAGCATCCGACCGTGATCTTCATAACCGCGAAGTTCCGGGTGAAGCCAGAAGACGCCGAGCGCTGGCCCGACATCACGCACGACTTCACCCTGGCCACTCGCGCCGAGGCCGGGTGCCTGTGGTTCGACTGGTCGCGCAGCCTCGACAACCCGAACGAGTACGTACTGGTCGAGGCGTTCCGCGACGACGAGTCCGGCGCGGCGCACGTCCAGTCGCAGCACTTCAAGACGGCCCAGGAGACGCTGCCCCCGCACCTGGCCGAGACTCCGCGGATCGTCAATTTCAAGATCGAGCAGGACGGCTGGTCCGAGCTCGGGGAGCTGGCAGTCAAGGACTGAGTAGCGCAAAGGCCGTAGTCTGCCGCCGGGCGGGTCACGGGCGTACTGCTGTCGCTGTGGCGGGCGGCGGCACTGTTCCGGGTCATCGCGCTGATCGTGTGCCTGTACCTCCCTCGTGCTGGGCGAGTATCGCCGCATCGGGCGCGACGAGGCGTCGCCCGCGCTCACCGAGCGTGAGATCGAGATCCTGCGCATGGTGTCGACCGGGTTGGCCGCCCGCCAGATCGCCGAGCGGCTCGTCGTCTCGCACCGCACCGTGCAGAACCACATCCAGACCACGCTGCGCAAGCTGCAGCTGCACAACCGGGTCGAGCTCACCCGCTGGGCCATCGACCAGGGCCTGCTCGACCGACGGTTGACGTATATCCATATGGGTATACGATCGAATCATGGCCCGGGCGGCAACCACCACGGATGCGTTCAACGCCGTGGCCGAGCCCCGGCGGCGGCAGATCCTGGACGTGCTCGCCGGCGGGGAGCGCTCGGTGAACGACCTCGTGGAGTCACTCGGGCTGGCTCAGCCGCTCGTGTCCAAGCACCTGCGGGTGCTGCGCGAGGTCGGACTGGTCGATGTGCGCGACGCGGGAAGGCAGCGGATGTACCGGATCGACGGGCGACCGCTCAAACCCATCTACGACTGGATCAAGCCGTACGAGCAGGCGTGGTCGGCTCGATTCGAGCGACTGGACGCCGTCCTCGAGGAACTGAAGGAGCAAGAAGATGACGATCACCGCTAACAGCGCAGTGGTGACGCTCCCGAGCGACACGCAGATCCTGATCACGCGCGAGTTCGACGCGCCGCGGCATCTCGTGTACCGCGCCTGGACGACTCCCGAGTTGATCAAACGGTGGTGGGCCGGCGACCGCGGCGAGGTGCTCAGCGCCGAGGTCGACCTGCGGGTCGGCGGAACGTGGCGCTACGTCATGGCCGTCGACTGCGGCGACGAGCCGCCCTTCGAGGTCGGGTTCCACGGCGAGTTCCACGAGATCGTGCCGAACGAGCGCATCGTGGAGACCGAGGTGTTCGAGGGCGCGCCCGACGCGGCCGCGGAGACCACGATTACGTTCACCGAGAAGGACGGGCGCACCACGCTGGAGATGCTGGTGCAGCACCGGAACAAGGACGACCGCGACGCGCACCTCAATTCCGGCATGGAGGGCGGCATGCAGGAGTCGATGAACCACCTCGAAGCGGTGGCGCGTTCACTAGCCGCGTGAGGCGTCGCCGAGGATGCGGTGGGCGCGGCCGATCATGGCCGCGTCCACCATCCGCCCGTCGGGCAGCACGGTAACGCCCCGCCCGATGTCGGCCGCCTGCGAGAACGCGGCCAGCAGCGCCTGCGCGTCGGCCACCTCCTCCGGGCTCGGGCGGAACGCGGCCCGGATCACCGGCAGCTGCCGCGGATGTATGGCGGCCCGGCCCCGGAAGCCCATCGCCCGGCCTTCGCGGCACGACGTCTCCAGGCCGTCGAGGTCGTCGACGTGCGGGTACACCGACATGGCCGGCGGGATCAGCCCAGCCGCCCGGGACGCGACGACGATGCGCGAGCGCGGCCAGCTCAGCTCGGACGTGCCCAGATCGCTGACCAGGTCGGCCTCGCCGAGCCCGATGGCCACCACGTGCGGATGCGCGGTCGCGATCTCGAACGCTCGCTCGACCCCGAGCGCCGACTCGATCAGGCAGCTCAGGGCGGCGCCCGTCAGGTCGGCCGCCGCCCGGACGTCGTCGGCCGATTCGACCTTGGGCAGCCGCACGGCCGTCAACGACGGTGGCCGGCCCAGCGCCTCCAGGTCGTCGGCCACCCAGGGCGTGCCGACCGCGTTGACGCGCACCTCTACGGAGTTTGGCGCGGCGTAGGGCAGCCACTCGCACACCGCCCGGCGGGCGGCGTCCTTGTTTGCCGGCGCGACTGCATCCTCGAGGTCGACGATCACGATCTCCGCACCGGACCCGGCAGCCTTGCTGTACATGTCCGGGCGGTCGCCGGGCACGTAGAGCCAGGTCAGCATCAGACGACTCCCTTGGCGCGCAGGGCGGCGATCTCGTCGGCGGCGCAGCCCAGTTCGGCCAGCACGGTATCGGTATCGGCGCCGTGCGCGCGGCCGGCCCACCGGATGGCGCCCGGCGTCTGCGACATCCGGAACAGCACGTTCTGCATGCGCAGCGGCCCGAGCTGATCGTCGTCCACCGTGGTGATCGTGCCGAGCGCGTTGAACTGCGGGTCGGCCACGATGCCGCGCGCGTCGTACACGGGACCGACCGATGCCTGGGCCTCGTCGAACGCCCGGGCTACGTGGGCGGCATCACGCGCGCCGATCCAGGAGCCCACGGCGGCGTCGAGTTCGTCGGCGTGCTCGGCCCGGCCCCGTCCGGTGGCGAACCAGGGCTGGGCCACCAGGTCGGCCCGGCCGACCAGCGTGACTACCCGCTCGGCGATGTTCTGCGAGCTGGTCGAGACGGCCAGCCAGTGCCCGTCGCGGCTGCGGTAGACGTTGCGCGGCGCGTTGTTGGCCGAGCGGTTGCCGAGTCGGGGCTGGACGAAGCCGAGCTGGTCGTAGGCGGTGATCTGGCCGCCGAGCATCGCCAGGATGGGCTCGATGATGGCCATGTCGACGACCTGGCCATGTCCGGTGCGGTCCCGTTCGCGCAGGGCGGCCAGCACGGCGAATGCGGTGGCGATCGCGGTGATGCCGTCGGCCAGCCCGAACGGCGGCAGGGTCGGCGGGCCGTCGGGCTCCCCAGTGACGGCGGCGAACCCGCTCATCGCCTCGGCGATCGAGCCGAACCCGGGCCGATGCGCGTACGGGCCGAACTGGCCGAAGGCGGTGACCCGCGCGATGACGAGTCTCGGGTTGACGGCGTGCAGCTGCTCCGGCGCGAGGTTCCAGCGCTCGAGCGTGCCCGGGCGGAAGTTCTCGATCAGGATGTCAGCGTTCTCTGCGAGTCGCAGCAGGAGGCGCTGACCGTCCGGCTGGGCCAGGTCGAGCGTCGCCATCCGCTTGTTGCGGCCGATCGTCTTCCACCACAAGCCGACGCCGTCTTTGCTGGCCCCGTGCCCGCGGGCCGCGTCGGGGCGGGTCGGGTGCTCGATCTTGACGACATCGGCGCCGAAGTCGCCCAGGTGCGTCGCGGCGAGCGGCCCGGCGAACAGCGTCGCCGTCTCGATGACGCGGATGCCGTCGAGCGCCCCCTTCCGATCGTGCAACTCTGGGCCGCCTGACGCGGCCGAGGGTTGCACGATCGGGTCGGAACTCATGTGAGATCCACGGCGCAGCGGAAACCGATCGAGGGCGAGCGCCCGATGCCGGCCCCGGCGAGCAGGTATTTTGCGGAGGCGTCGGGCGGCTGCGGCCCGCCGTCGAAGTACCAGTCGGAGCCCACGTTCTGGAAGGCGCTGCCGCCCTTGAGGATCGCGAACCGGGTGCGGCCGTCGGTGTGCTCGCTCTCGGTCAGGTTCCACACGAGCGGCGCGCGTCGCTGCAGCAACCCGGCCTGGCCGGCGATCTGCCACTCGTCCTCGGTGGGCAGCCGCCAGCCCCGCCAGGCGGCGTACGCGCGAGCATCGGGCAACTCGATGTCGGTGACCGGCGCGTCGGGATCGCCCAGCGTAGTGAACCGTTCCGGGCGGGCCGGCCGGTAGCCGGTGGCCGACAGGAAGGCACCGTACTCGGCGTTGTTGACCTCGTGCTGCTGGATCGCGAACCGTCCTAGGTAGACGGTGCGGTGCCGGGTGCCCCGGTGGTGCAGCCGCGGCGGCAGTGGTTTCCATTCGTCGACGTACGGGGCTTCGCCGTACAGCCCGGTCTCGCGCACCCGATGGTGCACGACCAGTTCGTACCGTCCACCCTCGACGGCCGCGAAGCCCTCGGGTGTCGTCTCGGCGGCGGCCCGGGGAGCCGGAACGCGTGCGGCGGCCCGGGCCGGGAACGACGGGTCGGCGTCCAGAGTCGCTGAGCCAGCCGGCACCGGCGTAGGCGTCGCGATCACGGCCGCGATGCCGTCGGCCGCGATCGCGCCGCCGACGCGCACTCGGCCGTCGACCTCCTCGACGGTCAGCGCGGTGCCGGTCGTGAGCTCCGTCCAACGCCACCCGGGCCGGTCATCAGCCTCCAGCCACACCCCGTCGAAGTCGCCGCCGCGATTGACGATCGTCCACAGTGGACAGCCCTCGTGCTCCCACCGTGACGCGTACACATCGCCGCCGGCGTAGTCGGCCAGGGGGATCCACCGCTCGCTACGCAGCCAGGCTGCGTAATCGCGGTGCACGCCGCGCATCGCCCGCAGCAGTGACTTGTCGTGGGCGCTCCAGCCGACCCACACGCCGAAGACGCTCTCCCACACCATGACGCCGGTGCCGTTCAGCCAGGCTGACTGCAGTTCCTCGACGTGCGTGCGGTTCCATCGGCGGACGTGGTGGAGCATGTGCCGGCGTTCGAACCACTTCGCCCGCATAACGCCCGGGACCGGTGAGTCGGCGAACCACTGCGCCCAGGACATGGTGTGGTCGTGCATCCGTACGAGCGGCACTCGCGACTCGGCCTCGAGCGTCAGCCCCGGACGCAGCTCGTCGAGCGCCTTGCGGACTTCGGTGCTGCCCTCTCGGATGCTGTCGATGAAGACGCCGTCGGCGCCGGTCCACTCGACCACATCGGCCACCTCGGCCGCGTCGTAGGGCTCCCACGGGTACACGACGACGAACACGCGCAGCCCGTGGGCCTGCAGGTCGGCGACCACGCTGGGCAGCTCGGGCACGTCACGGTAGAACTCGAACTGGGTGCGCGCGTCGACGCCCTGGATCGGGTAGGCGTGCCACAGCAGCACGCCGTCGAAGCCGCCGAACTCGCGCCGGCCGTGCTTGACATAGCGCTCGACGGTGAACCGCTGCGCGTCGTGGTCGTAGAGCTGCTCGTCCCACAACCAGGCCAGGTCGACCACGAAGCAGTCGCCGGGCTCGGTGTCGTACCGCGAACCGTCGTAATCGATGCGACGCGCCGCCTCGTCCCGCCAGCGTTGCAACTGCGAGCGCCAGGCCGGCCACTGCGCCGGATCCCTCGGCGGCGCAAGGATTTTGGCATCGTCCAGAACAGCGAGGTCGCCGTCGAGCGGCACGTCGACCCACCGGTCGATCGGACGGGGAACGTAGGGGTTCAGCACGGCGGGTTCTCCCGGAGGAACGCTTCGATCTCTTCGCGCCACGGCATCGCGGCAGATGCGCCGAAGCGCTGCACGCTCAGCGCGGCGGCCGCGGACGCCCATCGCAACGCCGCGGCCAGATCGGCCGACTCATCGCGCGCCACGGCGAACGCCCCGACGAACGTGTCGCCGGCCGCCGTGGTGTCGACCGCCGAGACCTTGAACGCCGGCACCGTCAGTGGATCCGCGCCGGGCCGGTCGTACCGCGCGCCGGCCTCGCCCAGCGTGGTGAGCAGGTCGTGTCGAGGTCGCCCCAGCGCCGCCGCCTCGTGCTCGTTCGGCACGAGCAGGTCGACGTTGTCGATCAGGTCGTCGGGCAACGGCCGCACGGGCGCCGGCGTGAGGATCGTCGTGACGCCCTGCGCGCGGGCGAATGCGGTCGCCTCGACGACGACGCTCAGTGGCAGTTCGAGCTGCAGCAGCAAGGTGTCGACGTCGGCGATGGCGTGGCGGTGCGCGTCGGTGAGCGTGTGGACCGTGCCGTTCGCGCCGGGCACGACGATGATCGAGTTCGCCCCGGTGGCGTCGACGGTGATGTGCGCGGTGCCGGTCGGCTCGGCGACGGTGACCAGTCCGGAGACGTCGATGCCGGCCTCGTCCAGCAGTACTCGGATCTGCTCGCCGTACGGGTCGCCGCCGACCGCGCCGAGGAACCGCACGTCGCCACCGGCCCGGGCGGCCGCCAGCGCCTGGTTGGCTCCCTTGCCGCCGGGAATCGTCCGGAACGAGGATCCGGTCACGGTCTCGCCGAGCGACGGGGCGCGGTCGACGGTGACGACCAGGTCCATATTTGCGCTGCCCAGCACGGCGATTCGCGTCATGCGCTGGCCTCCGTTGTTCGCCGGGCCAGCTCGTCGAACCCGATGCCGTCGAACCCGGGCAGGCTGCTGCCGATCCGGTTGTGGAGCGGCTTCGTCCAGTGTGCAGGCAGCGCGCTCGCGCCCGACAGTGCGCCGCAGACCGCCCCGGCCGTGGCACCGGCCGAGTCGGTGTCCCACCCACCGGCCACCGCCGCGGCGATCGCCCGGGACAGGTCGCCGCCCGACGACACCAGCGCGTACGCGATCAACGCGGTGTTGTTCAGCACGTGCACCCAGTGCAGGTCGCGATAGGTCTCGTGCAGCTCGTCCAGCGCGCGCTCGAGCGGCAACTCGGCCAGGTCGACGCCGAGCTGCACGGCGTCAGCCAGCCGGCTGCGCGGCGGCACGACGGCCAGCCCGCATTCGAGCACCGTCTCGAGGTCGTCGGCGACGACGGCCGCCGCGCTCATCGCGGCCACGAACATCGCGCCGTAGATGCCGTTGCGCCGGTGGCTGAGCCACGCGTCGGTGTACGCGAGCCGAGCGGCCCGGGCCGGATCCCCCGGATGCGTCCAGCCGTACGCATCGGTACGGATCAGGGCACCGATCCACTCCCGGAACGGGTTGTGCCGCTCAGCCGCCCGCCCGACGGCTACCGCGTCGAGCAGGTTGCGGTACGCCGCCCGCTCCGCGGTGAACACCCGGGCCGCCGGCAGGTTGGCTAGCCAAGCCTGGGCGACGTCCTCGGTCGTCAGCTCGGTGCCGTACTGCTCGACTAGCGACAACGCCAGCATGGCGAAGTTGAGGTCGTCGTCCTCCGGCATGCCGTCGATGTTCTCAGCCAGGCTGGTCGGCCGGCTGCGCCGGTTCCACGGCCACTGCTCGGCGATGTCGGCCGGCAGGCCCAGCTCGGTGAAGTAGCCGGTTATGGGCCAGTTGCCGGTGGCTCGGGCGATCGCCTCGACGCCTTCGCGCGGGATCTTCTCGACCGGCTTGCCGAGCAGGCACCCGACCGCGCGGCCCAGCCAGGCACCGTGCAGCCGATCAGGTCTGGCCGCGCGCCGCAACGTCGGGATCCGCCGCCACTGCGCGACGATGTCGTCCCACGCGTCCGGCTCGTGGGCCGACGGGTGGTCACGTCGATGAGTCGCGGACCGGTCGTCGAGCCGGTCGAGCAGGCCACGAGCGACATCCCGCAACGCCGGGTCGTCCGATGCACCGGTCGTGGACGGGACGGTCGAACCGCCGGCCGCCGTCCAGGCCGCGGCCACGTCGGCGACGTCCACCCCCTCGGCCTGTGCCTGGGCCAGCTCGTGCGCGACCAGATCCTCGGGCTGGACCCAGGTGAGCCGCAGAGTCACTGCTCGGCCAGCCGGGCCATCGCCGACTCGCGGGCCCGGGCCTGCGCCGCGTCGGTCGCGGCCAGTTCGACGGCCAGGGTGGCCATCACCCGCCCGGGCGCTTCGATGTCGGTCTTGCTGGCCGCGCTGACGCCTTGCCGCCACTCGGCCGGCACCGCGTCGACACCACCCAGCGCGCCGGTGATCGCCCCGGCCATGGACGCGATCGAGTCGGCGTCGCGACCGTAGTTGACGCCGCCTAGTACAGCCTCGCTGTAGGAGCCGCCGGTCAGTAGTACGAGCCCAAGCGCCACGGGCAGCTCTTCGATCGCCTTGGTGCGACTGGGCCGGCGCGCGTCCAGGGCGGGCGCGCGGTACTCCGGACCGACCGTGTCGAACGGCTCAATCGCCCTACGCAGCAAGGGAATCGCCGACTTCCAGTCCGGCGCGCCGACCGAACACACCGCCTCGATCGCCGCCCGGGTGCCGTCGTGGGCCAGGTCGAGGCAGGCCTCGATCACGTCGGCCGCGGTCGCCCCGGCCGTCATCGCCGCGGCGACGGCCGCCGCGTACACGCCGGCCGCCTCGCGTCCGTAGCTGGACTGGTGGGCGCCGGCGACGTCGATCGCCTCGGTGTACGCCGCCGCGGGGTCAGCGGCGTTCACCACACCCACCGGTGCCATGTACATCGCGGCCCCGCAGTTGACGATGTTGCCCACCCCGGCCTCGCGCGGGTCGACGTGCCCGTAGTGCAGGCGGGCCACCAACCACTTCTCTGCCAGGAAGATGCGGCTGAGCAGCAGCGCCTCGGCCTCGAGCTCGGGCACCCACCGCGTCTCGTCGATCAGCAGCGGCACCAGATCTTCCGCGACGGCGTACGCGTCGAGGTAGCGGCGGCGCTTCGCGTAGACCTCGACCAGCGCGTGCGTCATCAACGTGTCGTCGGTGATGTGACCGTCACCCTTGTGGTAGGGCGCGTGCGGACGGGCGGTGCGCCAGTCCGGCCGGAACGGCCCGACGATGTCGGTGACCGGGCCGCCGTGCCGGGCGGTGATCTGCTCCGGGCTGTAGCCCT